>NZ_FNRE01000022.1 GCF_900107705.1 Prevotella sp. tc2-28 | reverse complement strand
GAAAAGGCCGTGGCCTTCTATAACAACGAACGTCCGCACATGTCGCTGAACAACATGACACCTCGTCAGGCAGCATCATGTACGGGTAAAATACAGAAAAAATGGATCAGCTACAGAGAAAAGTACCTCGATAATTTGGAAATTCAAGAAGGAGCATGTACCTTTGCACCGCAAACCCTGAATATGATTGAACGGCTTTCCGCGGAGCCTATTCAACAGAAACAAGGGTTAAGAGAGAATGATTCAACTTTTGCCAGGGATAAGAATTAAGGTACCCAACAGGCATTCAACCTATGGCAGGGTTAAGGTAAAAACCATTCAACTTTTTCTAGGGTAGTACAGTTCTTATTTGTCTGACCGATTGCGTTTGACTCGTTGGCTATTTTGTTCGGAGAGAATATATTACTGATTTTTGTGGAAACGTGCAAGAAAGTATTTGGTTCCCTTGGTTGTGAAGAGCATGGCAAAAAAATAGCCAACAATTAGAATAACAAAGAATATTGCTGCTGTTAGGAATTGATAAAAAGCAGAGGGGTTGGTGAAGTAGGGAATGTAATGTCTGACGAATATGAGTAAAGTGACAAAGGCTCCTATAATAGTGTAGTAAGGCACCATCCCTTTCCAATAAATAGACACGGATAATCTAAATCCCTGAGAGAACAAGAAATAGGGCTTCCAAAATACAGCAATGAAAAATACGCTGATGATCTTGCCTAATAAGATACCAATGATGCCGTATGATGGGGCAAGACATAATGTGATGGTGATATTAAGGAATAATTCAGTCCATGCTGCCCATACGTCAGAAAATAAGCCACAAGCTCCAATATACATTTCAACGACGCCACGGGAAAGATATACAAAAATATTGAAAACAATGAGGTAGACGATGACATCGCTTAGTAAATAGCTTTCGCCAAACCAAAAAGATATAAATGGTTGGGTAAACAATAAAAGACCAAAAACAACGAAGCCTGCAATGAAAAAACGGATGGCAGTGAGTTCCCAAAATACTTTCATGGTATTCTGCTGATTCCCCTCTGCGATAAGGTTACCTACCCCTGCTGCCATTCCATCGCTTAAAATGTTGACTAGGAAATTGAGTTTGCTGGTAATGATGGTGTAGTTGCCATAAAAAGCCACTTGAACAACAGAGACGAATGCTCCAACAAGAATTTCATCACTGCGATAGAGAATAAAATCTTTGATTTTCTGTACGAAAATCTGGCGGGTTTTCTTTAGAATCTCTGGATAATTATGTAGATTCTTACGACCTTGTCGCAAATCTATATGAAGCCACGGATATAATTGTCGGATGCGGATGTTGAATACGATAATTCCGATGATTGTAAAAACTATGCCAACTGCTACCCACAAATATAAATTGCGGTAAGAGTATGCAAGAATAATTTGGGTTATGCTTTGTACAATACCTATTGTTTGGAAATAGGCATTAACTAAATATTGTTTTTGATTTGCTCCAACTAAAAGCTGCTTATAGTTGAAAATATAGCCTGCAATAGCAGTGGCTAAGAATGAATAAAAAGCGAAATATACAAGTGGAAGTCCTGTGGTAAGATTATTGAACCACCATGGAAAGAAAACACTGACAATGAGTCCTCCAAGTCCGATGATGAGACCTATACAGCGATATAGATAGGCTAGCATGGACATAATCTCGTTAATCTTCTCGTGGTCGTCTTCTTGCAGTGGCTTGTATAGGAAATAGACAATGCTAGTTCCAATACCTAATTCTGCTACGCTCAAAAAACTCATGATATTCATGAGCATACCTGTAAGACCAATAAACTCAGCACCTAAGCAATCAAGGAAAATCTTACGAGAAAAGAACGCAAGAAATAAGGATATGACATAAAAAAATATGCCCACCTTGATATTCATGACACTTCTATGCACACGCTCTCCCATCTCTTGTTATTTATCGTGAGTAGTGTGAATGAAATCTGTGTTCTTCCGGTCTATCTTGAGGATATTGAGAATCATCTTCCAAACGAGCATAGGGACGGAAAGAATGTTGCTTAGAATAGAATAGTTGCGTAACTCCTTAGGGATTGCATAATACAATGAAAGGCAGATGAAAAGGAAAAGTAACCACCATTTCATACACCATACTTGAGATATAAAAGTCATCAGCGTGGCCATCGTAAATGTAAAGACAATCAGCATGGAACGGGGAATCAATGCTTGTTGGATGGTCTTGTCGATAAAATTTATGTTTCTTGACTTGATGGCCTGGGGAATGCAGGGAAGCATGTTGAGAAGACTTTGGATCTGAGCTGTCATCCACCGTTGACGCTGATTCTGGAAATTGTCCTTGTTGCTGACTTTCTCATCAAAGACGGGAATGCTTTCCTCATAGTGGATATAGACGCCTTGCTTCAATAGAAGGGCTTCTAACTCACGGTCTTCACCGGCAGTACTGAGTTTATAGACATTTTCCTTAAACCATTTGTAATCAAAACACATGCCAGATCCAATCAAGGCAGAAGAGAGTCCAATGCGATTGTGGGCCTTACGGAAAATAGTATTATTGATTTCTTCGCTGATACCATCGAGTACCGCAATGTTGTTGTTACTATTCTTGGCACAACGGTGACATTGAATAGCTTGATGTCCCATAGCACATACTTCATTGAGTTTTTCCAAAAAATCGGAATTAACGACATTGTCTGCATCAAGAATCACCACATAATCGTATGTTTCCTTAATCTGCCCCATGGCATATTGCATGGCCTTGGCTTTGCTGCTCTTTTCAAATGTTGGTGTGAGAAGGGTAATGGGCAACTCCCGAAGTTTGTCGTTAGTCTCTGGCTTCATGTGGTCGGAGACGACGACTGCATGGAAACGGTCGTTTGGATAGTATTGACTAATGAATTGTTGTATAGACGATACGATGACACGATCTTCGTTGTATGCCGGGAATAATACTAAGAAAGAATAGTAATGATCAGCATGTAAAGACTTGACTTTGGAAGATAGTTTAGATACAGGCTTTCTCCATATTAAAGATACTATTGTATAAAATAGAATATATGCTCCTGAGGCTGACAATAACAGCCAAAAGAGAACTTCTATGATATGGATGATCTGCCAGAGCATAGGAAAGAGCTACAGTTTCTGATTAGCATATGGTTTGAGACGTTTGCCAATCATCGTCTTTGAAAAGAGAGAGCAAAGGAAAATGATGGGTATCATATAGAAGGTCTTGTCCCATTTCTCATCTACAAGATAGTTCGGCGTTGCTAAGGCAAAGATAAGCAATACGATAGCAAATAGTGCCCACCATTTCAGGGCTAAGGTGAAATAGATAAAAGGCATAATGAGGCTCATAAGGATTATAATTCCCATGAGTAGCAAACGAGGAATGAGCAGCCATTGAAGAATCTTGTCAGCTAAATTGTAGTTCTTAGCAAATATGGCTCCTGGAAGGTAAATAATGTTTCTCAGCAGGTTCGTGAATTGAGAAATCATCCATAACTTACGTTGGCGATTAAAGTCTTCTGCGCTTCGCTTCTTTTCTTCAAAGACCAAAATATCTTCAAAATAATCGATGTAGATATGTTGACGGAGAAGGCGAATCTCCAAATCCTTGTCGTCATACATCGTATCAACTGTCATGATGTTTTTCTTAAACCAGTTGAAATCAAATGCCATCGCAGATCCTGCTGATGCGGCTGACAAACCAAGGGCAATGTGTCCGCGTCGGAAAATGGAGTTGTTGATTTCTTCGAAAGTGGCACTTAGCCTGGCAGGGGCAGTGTCCCGGTTTTGCGAGAGACGATGAGCCTGAATTACTTTGGTTCCTGCTGATTCATAGGCATCATTCATTCGCTCTAAGAAATCAGGTTCTACTATGTTGCCCGCATTTAAAATAATGGCTACGTCGTAGATTTTAAATTGAGGGAGGTTGTTGATTGCCAATTGAAGTGATTTGGCTCTTGAACTCTTCTCGAAGTTAGGCGTAAGCAAGGTGACAGGTTGTTGCGCCAAACGAAAATTGTTTACTTCATCTAAATGGTCTGATATAACAGTTATATCAAACAAACGTTGTGGGTAAGTCTGCCCTAAAGCTGACATAACGGTTTTCTCTGCGCCACTTCCATTCTTATATGCCGGTATCAAAATGATGAAACGATTCATATTTCTTGCCTTGGGTGTCTCACTATGGTGATAGAATAAAGATGCAACGGCAAAAACTGCTAAATAGAGTACGGTAGCTGCAACAATGATGAATAGTAGCAAGTCTGTGTATGAAAGAATCTCCCAAAATGTCATAAGCCATTTATTTTATAAAGGTTCTAATTCCGTGGAAAGTGGCTTGAACTAAATCAAGACGGCCTCGGAAAGTCTGTTTCAAAACGTCTTTAGAGGCAACGAGTGCTATCAGGTATAAATATGTTAGATACTTAGTGGCACCTTGTTGGTTGCGCTTAGCGAACAGCAATCGGTTGCGAGTGATGTAATAGGTTCGGAGTGAACTTTCCTGTCCGGTGGCTTGGCTTTCCTTGTGATAGATGGTACATGTCGGTTCATACCATATTTCGTAGCCGGCGCGTCGTATCATCATAGACCAGTCCAGCTCCTCGTAATAGAGGAAATAACACTCGGGCATCAGGCCTGCTCGCTCAATAGCTTCGCGCTTAACCATCATTGCTGCTCCATGAGCATAAGGCGTAGAATGGGCATTGTCGTATTGTCCTAAATCCTCTTCGCCATAGCCGATAGCTTTGTTGCGCAGTGTAATACGGGATAGTGGAGTGTAACCAGCAAACTGAATAGGGCATGAACCCCATGCAAATCGTATTTTGGGGCACACCATGCCTATTCTTGAATTTGATTCCAGTCGTTCTACGAGCGACTGGATATTGAATTCCTTGAAAATAGTATCGTTATTTACAAAGAATAGGTACTTGCCTAGTGCGGCTTGGATACCAAGATTGTTGCCTCCTGCAAATCCAAGATTTTTTTTACTACGAATAACCTTAATTTTTGGATATCGTTGTTCAATATGTGTCGCTTCGTCTTCTGAGGATGCATTATCAACGACAATCACTTCCAATGGATAGTCATTGAAAGGGATTGTCTCAATTAATGCACAAGTATCTGCGAGTCCATTGTAATTGATGGTAATTATAGATATTTGTATATCCGACTGTACCATGGCTTAACGCGCATTTTTTCTATCTTTTCTAGACGAATTCGCTTTTTCTCCTCTTGTTTTGCTAAAATATTCGATTCATATTCAATCCATTCCTTTTCCATATATGGTAAAGCGTATACGAGGCTGAGTCCTCCATATATAATGAGACAGTTAGGAAACTGCATCAATACCTGATTGCCATAACCTCCTAATTGTTGGGAAACAAAGGCACAACATAGCCCTGCACCAATGCCTCGTAAAGAAGGACTCTTTATTTTAAATAATACTATCCAACATGCACAGCCTAGCATGATAAGCATTGAAATGATAAAGATAGTAATACCAATAATTCCTGTATGCTGCCAAATAAAGACATATTCAGAGTCTGGTGGGATAGTAGATAATTTTCTATATTTGTTGTTAGCGGGCACATTTTCGTATCCTATTCCGATACCAATACCCCATGGGGCATCTTGGAGATACTTCTTCATGACATCCTGATTCGCTGCACGGGCACCAGCTGATGCGTCGTTCCTATTAAATGCACTTCTCATTCGTCGAATCTGTCCATTTCCGTTGCCAATGTTCGTAAAAACAAGCATAAATACAAATAGGACAAATACAATTGTAAATGGAATGGCTATTTTAAATGACTTTGACAAGAAGATGTATGCTATAAAACCAGCCATTAAACAGGCGATTGCCGTTCGTGTACCAGAGGGGAACATCGCCCAAGCACATCCAATACCAACAAGAAGGAAAAAATAACGATGTTTCCTAATCTTTGTTGTAATAGCGAAAATAATAAATGCCACTGCCGTAGAGGCCATCATGACACCGAAGTTGGCTGCATCACTAAAAGTAGAGAAATATCGGATAAGGGTTCCTGCTTGTAAGATATGCGTGCTTCTACCACGTGTTTGTATCCACGCGTTCTCTGTAGCAGTAAATCCAAAATTCTGCTGTTTCCAAACCCAAAAGACAGCAAATAGGGATAATAGGCCCCAAACAAAGAAATATTGGATGAGTAATTTGGGACTATTGATATATAGGATATAAACTAGAAACGCATACAAGAGTTGAAATGCCAGCAAACGTGCTCCGGTGTACCATGCTCCAATATTAATTCCCAGATCACAGGTGTCGTTAAAGACTTCTAAGGTACAAAAACCGCACCATATAAGCAATGCAAATAGCATGGTATTTGCTGTGCGTTCGAATTGATGAGACCCTAGGTCAATAATTGCCAATACCAAAAGGGATATCTCTAATAACTCATTAGGAAGAGATACCGGTATAGGTAATTCAGGCATGTTCTTGAATTGAATAAAGAAGTTTACAATACATAATGTCCAGAAAATGAACATTCGATATCGGAATGCTGCAAGAATTGCAATGATAAATAAAGGCAGGATGCAGATGATTGCAAAAGCGCTAAATCCTGCACTGGCGAACTGGTAAATAGCCAGCAAAAACAGGAGAAAGAGTATAAAAACTCTTCCTCCATGCTCTTGCGCATAAGTTCTAAATGCTGTATTAGCCATTTATTTAGCGTGTTCGTTTTCAATAGCAGTCAGACCTAACTGTGACATGCGATATACAAAGTTGTTGAACTTGGTATATGGAGGGAGTTGGCCGACAAATTCTTCTACCGCATAACGACTGGCTTCTGTCAGATACATGTAAAGGCTATCCTTATGTTCCTCATCTAACATGGCCTGAACCTCATTCAATGCTTTCTGGTCGACGTCCTTCCAAGTACGGTTTGCACGTGTAACCATCAAGTTAATAGTACCCATATTTAACAGGGCAGGAGCAATTGAGTGGTCGTCCAGATTAGGATATTCGATGATTGCTATCTCATCGGGGAGAATATCAGGACAAAGGTCCTTGATGTCCTTAGCCATGATGAACTTACTGTCTTCTGACAAGAAATCTTCATCATAAGTCAGACGACGAACTTGTAAACCGATGGAAATCCAGTAGTTCTCTAGCTCTTGTGCCAGGTAGCTCTTACCATTGCCTGAGTCTGTAGAAATCAGGTTGAGTACGTTCTGCTGTCCTTCCTTGAAATGGGGGAGCAGAGCCTTGCTTAACTGTTTCATGGCCATGTCGGCAATGGTCTTGTTGAAGCGACGATAGCGCAAATTGCTCTCTTTCGGGAAGCATCCCATTACAGGAACCTTCGTGATGCGCTCAGAACGCATGCGGTCACGGAGCGTGCGGTCAAGCATCTCGATGATGAGGAACCATAATGTGGTGAGCATAAATGTCAGCAAGAAGGCTCCTAAAAGAATCATCAGACGATTGGTCGGCTGTGCGTTTAATGGGAACATAGGTGGATTCAAGACGCGTAATGAAGCTGTGGACATGCGTAGGTTCTGCTGACGCAAACGGGCGGCATTCAATGCTTTCAGCATCTCCATGTAGTTCCCTTCGATAAAGCCAATATGACGGTCTTTGCGATCCAAAGTGGCTCCAATGGGTGCATAGAACAGATACTGTCTGTCCAGATTGTTCTTCATGATATCTGTGGCAGTCATTTCAGCCTTAGTTTTCTCCAACAAGAGAAGCTGTTCCAACCATCTGCTTAGCATATCGTTGGCTCTCACACCAGTCTCGGTGCTAAATGTTGAGGCCTCAATGTCTTTTGTAAGTTGGCTAACTCGACCTGTTGCTCGTTGCAAATCACGTTGTGCTTTGGCCAACTCTTCCTGAGATTCGTTGTTTTGTGCACCGTTCTCGCTGCTCATCAGTCGGAGGTTGGAGATACGAGACTGGATACGTGAGATGTCACGAACCTGATTCGTAAACTCCTGATTGGAACGGATGACCTGTGCGCGGTTACCTAACTGACGCTCCAAATAATCCAACAAAGCCTTAGAAGTGGTGTAGTTCATCAATTGGTCGTTACGGAAGTTCTGTTGCTGAGCTTCTAGACCTGTCAATGCTTTTGTTTGTTCGCCGTAGTTAATGATACGCTTTGATATGTTATAACGAATCAAATCGTCCTCAGCATTGGTCAGAATCTTATAAAGACGGGCAACTTCCTTCTCGAAGAAACGAATGACATTGTTGGTCTCGCCGAAACGGATTTGTTGGTATTGGCGAGCAAATACTTCATTGAGGATATCCAATGTGTTATAGGCAATACCTGCATCGTTAGCAGAGTAGCCGATGTCAATAATATCACTGTTATTAAGCTGAAGGACTTTCAAGTTGGCAGTGATATTGTTGATACCAAAATAGGGATGGTAGTTCAGAATACCAAAGAGGAAATTGGCTTGAGAGGGCTTCTCGTATGCCTTTAAATTTGCATACGTCTGCTGCTCGTTGTTGTGATTAATCAATGCTTTGACTTCTGCAGGAACCATTGCATTTAACTGACGGAAATGTTCTGCAGAGATGTAGTTGTTATCTTTATTGGGATTACCGTACATCATACAGCGACCAAATAGACGCAAGGCAACTTCATGAATGGTGTTGTCTGTTGTGATAATCAACATTAAATTTGTGATATTAGCTTGCGAATTGCCACCTACAGAGCCGCTGCCCTCCAAATTATAACCAGTAATCATACCTGTATAGATGGTTGTGTTGGTGTCATAAATACGCTCCATATTACGAGTAAGGAACCATGCGACAATCAATGCTATCATTGGTAAAATAGCTAGATACCAACGAATCTTGTATAAAAAACGAACGAAATATCTAAATAAATCCATAGTTGCTAATTGTTGAGGTTATTATTTTTTTTGTGCTTTAGCTGCTTTCTTCTCTGCTTTCTTTTCTGCTTCTTCCATTTGGCGATAACGCTTTTCTTCAGCAGCAGCAGCTTTCTTAATCTTCTTTTCTACCGCACGATTCTGTTTCTTGATTTCTTTTTCAGAGAGTTGTTCTTCTTCTAGGTTAATATCTGTTGTGGTATTGGTCAGAATAGGCGTATGAGTCAGAATCTCCAAGGTAATGATGTCTGTCGTAATCTCTGTTTGCAGACTTTGATAGCCTTGAACAACACCAATCTCGCGCATCTTAGTTTGGGCGAAGGCTTCAATACTCATATTGCCTTGGTGGAAATCCTCTTGGTTCAGAGCACCAGCACCTTGGTAGATAGCAGCAGCTTCACTAGAGGTCTTAAGTGCTACTAAATTGTTCGTAATCTTGATATACAACGTGGTAATCTCTTGTTTCAGTCTGTCAAATGCCAAGTCTTTCTGGATGCGAGCTTGGTCGACAGCCAATTTTTTACGTTTGACAGCTGCGCCAAGATCAAGAATGTCTTCCAATGGGACATTAAGATTGACACCGACATTCCAGTAACTCTGCTCACTTCCTTGAAATTGCTGTAGAACCAAGTTGTAAGAAGTAGATCCTTGGCCCCACATGTCTGTCTTGCCATAACTATAACTGGCATGGCCATGCACATAAGAGAAAATGTGCCGTTTCTGTTTGGCTACTTCTGCCTGAGCAATTTCTTGAGCTTTTGCCAAGGTTAAAATTTGTGGATTCTGCTTGGCATTCTCAAACAATACCGATAATGGTGGCAGGTGGAACGATGAAAAATTAATGGTGGCATTTTCGCTGGAGTCAAAGAAACCTGCGCTGATACCACTGTTGTTGTATTGGGCATGACTTAACGATGCCGTTCCAACCAGAGCTAATGTAAGGAATATGATTCTAGCTTTTCTCATTATAATGATATTTAGTTTTATACATTTTCTTTTTGTACAAAGGCTGTTAAAGTTCTGAAAATAATTTTCATGTCAAGGATAAAACTATAAGTTTGTCCATAGGTGATATCCAGTTGCTTCCGTTCTTCTGCAGACATGTTGCCGCCTTTTCCTCGTTCTTCCACTTGCCAAAGACCTGTAAGACCTGCAGGTGCCATGAAACGGTCGATGCTGGAGTCTGCAGTTAGTTTTTCTGCTTCATAGAGTGGGAGAGGGCGATTCCCGACGATAGACATGTCTCCCTTAAGAATGTTGAACAACTGTGGGAGTTCGTCAATACTATATTTACGAATGAATCGACCTACTTTTGTGACTCGTGGGTCGTTCTCAATTTTTACAAAGGCATTGTTGATTTCATCCTCTTTCTTCTTGGCGAAGTCACTTTCTGCTACAACAAAATCGTCGCCAACGAGCATGATTTCCTCATCACCAATCATCATTCCGGATTCCAGTCCCATATCCATCATACTCATTTCTGCCTGATCGCCTAATGGTGCTGTGATGGTTGCTTTAGGCTCTTCTTTGTCGTTGGCCTCAGCATATTGGTTGCGGTCCTTGCTTAGTTCACTGAGACGTTGCTCCGCATCTGTATACATGCTGCGGAATTTTAAGAAATCAAATATGGTGTAGTTGGTCCCTACGCGTTTGGACTTAAATAGAATGGGACCTTTACTTTCCAATTTAATTGCAATCGCAGTCAAGATAAATACGGGAGAAAGTATAATTATCGCAATGCTTGAGAAGATAATGTCAAAGATACGTTTCCAAATGGGTATTTTGAATTTCAAAATACCATATTTGGGGGCTTCGTCGTCGAACAGGATATTCTCACGTTCGGAAATAAACTGTATTTTCTTGTTAAGTTCGGTAACGGATGCTTCCTGATGGATGGTGTCGTTGATGCCGCATTTCATGTAAACATCGCGATCTTCCTGATTCATTGTGTCCGTCATGAGGATAATGTAAACATTGCGGCATTTCTTGCGAAGATAGGTGATGGCAGTAATATCCTCGCTTCGCACGTTACGTTCAAAGAACACCAAGAAATGTTCATTGGCAACGTGCGGCGTACAAATCTGAGCAGCTTCTTTATAGGCATTGGTCATACGTACCAACTGCCCTGGAATATATTTTAAGCGCTCTTGTGTTCTTGCATTACTACCTAAATATACTACACCTAACATGCTTTACATTATATATAAATATAAATAGGAATAATAAAATCCTTAGTTGGGAAGAATCTTCTTGACTCTAATCTTTAATTCCATCGGGTTAAATGGCTTGACAATATAGTCAATAGCTCCAATCTCTAATAGACGGATGCGCTCGCTGGTTGAATCCTCACTTGACAGCATGATAACAGGGATGTGACGGAAAAGCTCATTCTGCTTAATCCATTCCAAGAAATCATCGCCACGCATGCCTGGCATACGAATATCTGAGATAATCAAGTCCGGCGTATTTCCGGCCTGAAGCCATTTGACTCCTTGTAGACCGTCGGGCAACCATTGTACGTCGTAATCACTCATTAGGTAAATAGAGAGAACCTTTGCAATGGTCTCTTTATCATCCAATATAAGAATTTTCTTTTTCATATATAAAAGGTACCTTTTGTCTTTGATTAATCATTCCAAGGTGCAAAGTTAAACAATTATTTTTAATTGTAGTCAAATAATGATAAAAAAATGAGAAAAAATGGGGAAAAAATTGGTTTTTAAAAATAATTTAGGGAAATTTGACGGTGAAAACGTATAATAATAAAGTTGTATAAATATAATTAATTATGACAAACAGATATCTATTGGGCTTTGACGTTGGCAGTTCTTCGGTCAAGGCATCGTTAGTTAATGCTGACACAGGTAAATGTGTTGCAACAGCTTTTTATCCAGAGAAAGAGGCTCCTATTATGGCTGTAAAAGCTGGTTGGGCAGAACAGGATCCGCAGATGTGGTGGGACAATGCAAAATTGAGCCTTAAGAAAATTATGTCGGATGCAGGTGCAAAAGCCGATGAAATCAAGGCTATAGGAATATCCTATCAGATGCATGGACTGGTATGTGTTGATAATGATCTGAAGGCTCTTCGTCCATCAATTATCTAGTGTGACTCACGTGCTGTACCTTATGGTGAAAAAGCTTTCAATGACTTGGGCGCTGATCAATGTCTAAGCCACTTGTTGAACTCACCCGGTAACTTTACCGCAGCGAAGTTGGCATGGGTAAAGGATAATGAACCTGAGATTTATAAAAAGATTTATAAGATAATGTTGCCTGGTGACTATATTGCCATGCGTTTGTCTGGAACCGTTAATACAACGGTCAGCGGTCTTAGTGAAGGTATGTTCTGGGACTTTAAGAACAATAAGGTTGCTGATTTCTTGATGGATTATTATGGATTCTCTTCTTCCATTATCAGTGATATCGTGCCGACCTTTAGTGTTCAAAGTGAAGTGAGTGCAGAGGCCGCCGCAGAACTTGGTTTAAAGGCCGGAACTCCAATTACATACAGGGGGGGAGACCAGCCAAATAATGCACTTTCGCTGAATGTCTTGAATCCTGGTGAGATAGCAGCAACAGCCGGCACTTCTGGTGTTGTATATGGTGTCTTGGGTGATGTTAACTACGATAAGAAGTCGCGTGTCAATACCTTTGCTCATGTGAACCATCGCGTTGACCAAACTCGCTTAGGTGTGTTGCTTTGCATTAATGGAACAGGTATCTTGAATGCATGGGTTCATCGTAACATCACACCAGATGTCAGCTATGCTGATATGAATGATTTGGCTGCCAGTGTTCCCATTGGCAGTGAGGGCGTTACTATAGTGCCGTTTGGTAATGGTGCAGAGCGCGTCTTGGAAAACAAGGAGATTGGATGCTCTGTGAATGGTTTGAACTTTAATAAGCATAACAAAGCACATCTGGTTCGAGCTGCTCAGGAAGGCATTGTCTTTTCGTTCTGTTATGGAATGGAGATTATGCAACAAATGGGTATGGATATCAAAAAAATTCATGCTGGTAAAGCAAATATGTTCCTTTCGCCTCTGTTCCGTAATACATTGGCAGGCGTCAGTGGGGCAACGATTGAACTTTATGATACCGACGGCTCTGTGGGCGCCGCAAAGGGCGCTGGCATTGGAGCTGGTATTTATAAGGATAGCAACGAAGCTTTCGCATCGTTGGATAAGTTGCAGGTTATTGAGCCTGATGCTGCTCACCGTGAGGAGTATCAGGCTGCATATGCGGCTTGGAAAGCTACGCTTAGAAAGAATCAATAATCGTTCTTAAACACATGAAATCCCTTCCTTCGGTCTGAAGGAGGGGATTTTATGTATAGGTTTTGCTTAATCGTTTTCCCTGTAATACAGCCAACGCGTTCAGAGCTAGAGCCTCCATCTCATCCTCGCCAGGAAAGCAATAGACAGGTGCCAAAAAGGCAATCCTGCGTCTCAGTTCGCTGACAATGTAATCGCTATGAGCCATTCCTCCTGTCAGTAAGATGGCATCGATATTGCCACAAAGAACAGCCGCTTCAGCTGCTATTTGTTTGGCGGTATGATAGAGCATTGCATCCACCAATAGTTGAGCTCGTTCGTCGCCCTGTTTGATGCGCTCTAGAATCTCGCGCATGTTGTTGGTGCCAAGATGCGCTGTCAACCCCGCTTTCCCTGCGATGCTCTTCAGCAATTGCTTCTCTGTATACTTCCCGCTGAAGCATAGACGTATCAAGTCGGCTGCTGGCAGACTGCCTGCTCGTTCGGGCGAAAAAGGACCTTCTCCGTCTAGTGCATTATTCGCATCTATAGCCCTTCCATGTTCATGGGCGGCAACAGAAATACCTCCACCGAGATGACAGATAATCAGATTAAGGTCTTCATACTCTCTGCCTATGCCACGAGCATATCGTCTGGCAATGGCTCGTTGGTTTAATGCGTGCCAAATACAAATGCGAGGCATCAAGGGACTACCGCTGATGCGGGCTAGTGGAGACAGTTCGTCTACAACTCCTGGGTCCGCAATGAAAGCACGGCAATCAGGAATCTTCGAAGCAATTTCATAAGCAATAAGGCATCCTAGGTTACAGGCGTGATTGTGCATCACGCTCCCGTGCAGTGTGTCTTCCACCATCTTCTCGTTGATCTCATATACTCCACCGGCAATGGGCTTTACCAGTCCACCGCGTCCGATGATGGCGTCGAACTCTAGCGGAATGCCCGACCGTAGTAATTCGTCAAGAACCAGTTGACGGCGAAATCCTTGTTGCTCCGTAATGGCATCGAAATGAGCCAGTTCCTCAGCAGAATGGGGAATGTTGTGCAGTAAGACGGGCTTTTCATCTTCATAGACTGCCATCTTGGTAGAGGTGGAACCTGGGTTAATGACTAATATTTTCATATGGCAGCTAAAGCAAGCGAGTAATATTTGGATTCGGGGCTGTCTGCTCTGGATGATACGACACAGGGGCATTGAGTCCCTTGTAGGACGCCAGCCGTCTTGGCGTAGGCAAAGAGAGTCAGCGTCTTATAAAACACATTACCGGCAACTATATCAGGGAAAATCAGTGCATCGGCCCGTCCGTCAATGACACTCTTGATTCCCTTCTCGTGCAAACTTACTGCGTCAAGTGAAGTCTTTAGGTCGAGAGGTCCATCAATAATACAACGTCCGAATTTCCCAGTTTGTGCCTCGGCAATGATGTCCAGATAGTCTGTAGTGTAAGGGAAAGCCTTCGCGCTGACTTTCTCGGCACAATGAATGAGGGAGATGCGTGGCTCATCAATTCCTAATGCGTGACAAACATAGTTCATATAATGAATCTGTTGTCGACGCTGAGTGGGAGTGGGGACGGGAATGACGGCCGCATCTGTGAAAAAAAGTAGTTTCTCATACTTGGGAATCTCTGCCATTGCCACATGAGTCAGAACATGACCAGCACGGATGATGCCGAGTTCCTTGTCCAAGATAGCGCGAAGCAGCACGTCAGTGTTGACAAGTCCTTTCATCAGAATGTTGGCTTCACCGCTCTTGCATAGTGCTACGGCTCGTCTACAGCACTCCTCTTTGTCTTCTCCGTCCACATAGATAGGGTCAATAAAGCCCATCTCCTTGCCTTTCTCTACGGCGTAACGGGTACTTGCATCACTGGCGCAAACGACAGCAACACGCTTTTTGTCTCCTCGCTCTTGCAAGAAGACTATCATGTCGTTTAAGGTTCTAATGGATTGCATAGGCTATATTTTGTATAAAGTGACTATTCCAGACTCTGTTTGTACCATTCAAACAACTTCCTGACGCCCTCGTCAATCTCTACGCTATGAGTCCATCCCAAAGAGTGAAGTTTGGAGACATCAATCAGTTTGCGCATGGTGCCATCTGGTTTGGAAGCATCGAATTCAACCACTCCCTTGAAACCAACAGCTTTTACAACCAATTCAGACAGTTCGCGAATAGTTAGTTCCTTGCCCGTTCCCACATTGATGTGGCAGTTGCGAATCTCGCCCAGACTGGGGATGGCTCCGCCGCGTCCTGTGCTATGGTTTCGGTCTACAGCACCATCCGTGCTGGCCCCGTAGTGTACAGAAGAGTACTTCTCGATACCGATAACGTCTTTGAAGTCAACATTCAGCAGCACGTGAACAGAGGCATCTGCCATATCTTCACTCCATAGAAACTCGCGAAGAGGTTTGCCAGTTCCCCATAATACTACCTTGTTGTCGTAAATTCCATATTTGCCTAATACCTCAATAATTGCTTCATGAGAGGCTTCGCCGTTGACGCCTTCCACAGGGCGTTTATTCAGGTCAATGGCTATCTTGTCCCACTCTCCATCGTGAATGAGCTTAGCTAGATAGACCTTTCGCATCATTGCTGGCATGACGTGTGAGTTTTCCAGGTGAAAATTATCATTAGGACCATAGAGGTTGGTTGGCATGACTGCAATATAGTTTGTTCCATACTGAAGGTTGTAGCTCTCACACATCTTCAAACCTGCAATCTTCGCAATAGCATACTCCTCGTTGGTATATTCTAATGGTGAGGTCAACAAGGCGTCTTCTTTCATCGGCTGAGGTGCGTTCTTGGGATAGATGCATGTAGAGCCGAGGAATAGCAACTTCTTAACATTATGGGCATAAGCTTCACTGATGACATTGCACTGAATCTTCATGTTCATCATGATAAAGTCTGCACGGTATAGGCTATTGGCCATGATGCCACCCACGAAGGCTGCAGCCAATACAACAGCATCAGGTCGTTCTTCGTCGAAGAAGTTTTTTACAGCTACCTGGTCGGTCAGGTCCAGTTCTTTATGGCTTCTGCCGACAAGGTTCGTATATCCACGCTGCTTTAGATTGTTCCAAATAGCGGAGCCTACCAGTCCGTGGTGGCCCGCTACATATATCTTACAGTTCTTGTCCAACATTATTCTGCCATTTGAGCTTTCAAAAACAGTTTCTTCACGAACTTCATGTCGTGCTGAACCATAATCTTGACTAATTCAGGGAAGGAGGTCTTCTGAGGATTCCATCCTAGTTTCGCCTTAGCTTTTGCTGGGTTACCTAATAATTGATCTACCTCTGCAGGACGGAAGTATTTGGGATCAACTTCTACGAGCGCCTTGCCTGTCTTCTTGTCATATCCCTTCTCGTCAATACCATCACCACGCCATTCCAGTTCGATTCCGGCTTCTTTGAAAGCCAGCGTGGCAAATTCACGTACAGTGTGGTATTCTCCGGTGGCAATGACGAAATCATCGGGTTCGGGTTGTTGCAGGATAAGCCACATGCACTCAATGTAGTCCTTTGCATATCCCCAGTCGCGCAGTGAGTTGAGGTTACCCAGATAGAGTTTGTCTTGGTAGCCTTGGGCGATACGTGCGGCAGCCAGTGTGATCTTTCGAGTAACAAAGTTTTCTCCTCGACGCTCACTCTCATGGTTGAATAAGATGCCGTTGCAGCAGAACATGTTGTATGACTCACGATAGTTCTTCATAATCCAGAAACCATAGAGTTTGGCTACTGAATAGGGAGAGCGAGGGTAGAAGGGAGTCGTCTCCGACTGTGGCACTTCCTGAACCTTTCCATAAAGCTCAGAAGTAGATGCCTGGTATATACGGCAGGTCTTCTCAAGTCCGCAGATGCGTACGGCTTCCAACAGGCGGAGTACACCCGTGGCATCAACGTCGGCTGTGTATTCCGGTACGTCAAATGATACCTTTACGTGGCTTTGGGCAGCCAAATTATAGATTTCTGTCGGTTTTGTCTCGCCGATGATACGAATTAGTGATGATGAGTCTGTCATATCCGCCCAATGCAGATTGACCAGACGGGTTTTCTTCATATCGCGTACCCACTCGTCAAGATAGAGGTGTTCGATGCGTCCAGTGTTAAACGATGAAGAGCGGCGCAATAGTCCGTGCACCTCGTAACCTTTGTCAATAAGGAATTCGGCCAGATATGAACCGTCCTGACCTGTAATACCTGAAATTAGAGCAACTTTTTTTTGTTCCATAAAAATATTTGAGTAATTTTTGTTTTTCATTTATCGTCTCCAGCAAACTGTTTAATTCGCTGTTCTTCAGAAAGTTTGCAAATGAGTAGTGTG
Source organism: Prevotella sp. tc2-28 (assembly GCF_900107705.1). Lineage (GTDB taxonomy): Bacteria > Bacteroidota > Bacteroidia > Bacteroidales > Bacteroidaceae > Prevotella. The sequence continues at coordinate 19,910 of NZ_FNRE01000022.1, read as the reverse complement.
TTGTTATTCTCTGCTACGATATATCCGTCGAGTCCCTGGATAACAACTTTCTTCTCCTGAGTGGTGTGAATCATGCAGTTATGAGTCTCGAAAAGGTTAATATCCTCTCCGATGCAGGCATTACCGTATAAATCCTTCTTCGTCTGCTGTTGCAAGGAACCCCATGTGCCAAGATCGCTCCATCCGAAGTCAGCCGGACAGACAAATATCTCGTCGGCTTTCTCCATAATGGCATAGTCGACAGATATGTTTTCACATTCCGGGAACAGTCGGTCTATTTCTTCTTGCTCTTTCTCCGTGCCGTAAACAGGTAACAAACCTTCGAAGATTTTCGAAATACCAGGCTGGTACATACGGAATGCATTGACGATGGTTGACACGTTCCAGATAAAGATGCCTGAATTCCAGAAATAGTTGTTCTTGGAAATATATTGCTTGGCGGTTTCCAAATCAGGTTTCTCACGGAAGGAGTCAACACGGAAAATGCCCTTGTTGCGCAACGAGTTGGCAGAGAGATTGGCTTCGATGTATCCGTAGCCCGTCTCTGGACGAGTCGGCTTCATACCTAGAGTGACAATGGCATCGCTGTCTGCAGTGAATTTCAAACAGTCGCTGACTACGCGGCGAAACTCAGCCACGTCTAAAACGATGTGATCACTTGGTGAGATGACAATATTGGCTTTGGGGTCTTTTGACTTGATGCGCCATGAGACGTAGGCGATACAAGGTGCTGTGTTTCTTCTGCAAGGCTCACAAAGGATATGGTCTTGTGGCATATCGGGCAGTTGCTCTGCCACGGTGTCGGCATAGGTTTTGTTGGTAACCACCCAAATGTTTTCTGCACTTACAATGGTCTTGAAACGTTCAACTGTCAACTGAAGCAGCGATTTGCCAATGCCCAAAACGTCGATGAACTGTTTGGGCTGTTCCGCAGTGCTCATAGGCCAGAAACGGCTCCCAACTCCACCGGCCATGATAACGAGATGATTGTTGATTTTTGCCATAATAACTTAGTTATATGATATTTATTCTGCAAATATACAAATTATCTGCAGATGTACAAAATATTAGTCCTCTTTTTTCTTTAAATATGCCTTGATGGCAAAATAGGCTAAGCCAATGAGTACGGCTGCGATGATGAATAGTTTAATGTATTCGGCATATTCTGTAATTTTGTCGTCCAGTTGATCCTCGGGAACGATAGCGTGCAAATACCATCCTAAGGCAGCAAGAATAGCATGCCATACACCAGCACCAATGGTGGTATAGAGCAAAAACTTCCAGTAATTCATCTTGGCCAGTCCAGCAGGGATGCTTATCAGATGGCGGATGCCAGGAATCAATCGTCCTGTCAGGGTTGCCACAATGCCGTGGTCGTCAAAATATTTCTCACTCTTTTCCACTTTTTCCTGATTTAGCAGACACATCTTGCCCCATTTGCTGTTGGCGAAGCGGTAGATGACGGGACGTCCGACGTAGTAGGCTACAACATAGTTGATGCTGGCTCCAAGGTCAGCGCCAATAGTTGCAAACAGTACGACTAGGAACACGTCAAGATTGCCACCGGCAGCATGGTAAGCGGCAGGGGTGACAACAAACTCTGACGGCACAGGTACAACGGTACTCTCCAGAAGCATCAGGAAGAGTATCGTTCCGTAGTTGAGGTTGCTGAGTAGTGAAGTGATAAAATTCATTTGCTTAATTTTATAGTCATCAAGTTAATATAGTCTTCAACGGGCGTGCCTGGTGGGAAAAGTGGGGCCAGCACACTTTTTGCTTCCTGTGGATTGCGTTTGACGGCAATCTCCAAATTTTTCATGAATTCGTCTTTTAATTTCAAGTCATGACAACACAAAGCCAGATAGGAATAGCCCTCCGTCGAGTAAATCCTGTCGTTGGCATAGACATTGCAGAACCTTTTGAGCAGTTGGTAACACGATTTGACATAGTGGTTGTCGTAAAGCGATATGAAGATGCGAAGCATGATGGAGGGCGAGAAGTTGGCCTCTTTGATAGCTTGTTTCCACGTTTTTTCGGCTTCTGCCAATCTGTCATTCTCCAGTAGGATGTGTCCCTTGATGACCAACAGGCTAGGATGGTCTGTGGTCAGCTTCTCTGCCTTTTCGATGGTCTTCAGTGCTTTTTCCAGTTTCTTCTGTGCACTATAACAGAAAGCCAACTCTTGGTAGACAAGGTGCATCTCCACTAGCATGTAGTCATTGACTTTGATGAACCGTTCGTAGTACTTCTCTGCCTCTTCGAAATTCTCCAGTTGGAAGAGGGCGCTGGCCTTGGCGAGCAGTGCCTCAGGGTCTTGGGGGTTAATGGCTATGGCATACTCGCTACTAGTAATGGAACTGCTGTAGTCCTGTTGGGCTATTTGGATACCTGCCAGTGCTTTCCAGTATTTTACGGAGTAGGGGTTGGCGTCAATCAGTTCGTTGAACAGTTTTGTTGCTTCTGTATTCTTTCCCAGTCCCATCAGTGTGAAAGCCATCAGTTCCTTGGCATCTGTACTGTGGTCTTTTGGGTTGCGCATCATCCATTCGTAGGCCTTCTCGTAGACGTTGTAGTCGACGTATAGGTTGGCGCAGTCCTTCACGAAGTCAGAATATTCGTCAGCCTCCACCGTCATGGCGTAGTCGCGCAGATAGCGGTCTGCCTTGTCTACATCCCCTTCGGCTAACATGATTTCTGCCCTCAGATAGTGGTAGTCCGGGTCGTCTTTGTTTTCAATATTATCAGCATATTCGCAGGCCGTCATAAAGTCCGATTGCATCAATGCCTGGCGGGCCATGAACACGTTGGGCAATGTGGCATGAGGATAAAGCTGCAAGGAATACTCAACCACCTCTATTGCTTCGTCCATCCTATTGTTCTGGTTGTAATAGTCGGCAATGTCTACAAGGTCATCAGCATCCATAAAAGGTGAGTTTCCTGCCTTTATGGATGCCTCATAGTTGTCGAGCAGCTCTTTGAATTCTCTGCTTTTGAAATAATCGTCGTTTACAGACATTTATTTATTTGTCTTTGCCCAGCTGTCTTTCAGTCCTACGGTCTTGTTGAACACCAGATGTTCTGGTGTGGAATCCAAATCGGGTGTAAAGTATCCGATGCGTTGGAACTGTAGGAAGTCGCCGGCTTTTTTCTCCTTTAAGTATTTCTCCACATAGCAGTTGTTCAGCACAGTCAGTGATTCCGGGTTCAGCAGTTCTCGGAAGTCGCGTTCGTCAGCACCAGGGTTTTCCACCTTAAACAGTCTGTCGTAGAGTCGTACCTCGGCGGGAATGGCATCTTGGCAGTTCAACCAATGCAGTGTCTTCCCCTTGATCTTGCGGTCGGCGCCAGGCTGTCCACTACGTGTCTCTGGATCGTAAGTGGCATATATGGTGGTCACATTGCCTGCTGCGTCCTTGTCGCAGGGGTGCGTCTCGTCACATTTGATGATGTAGGCGTTCTTCAGACGAACCTCCTTGCCAGGAGCCAGTCTCATAAATTTCTTTTCAGCTACCTCCATGAAGTCGTCGCGCTCAATCCATAACTCGCGGCTGAAGGTGATGGTGTGTGTGCCGTCGGCCTCGTTCTCAGGGTTGTTTACGGCCTGCATCTCCTCCGTCTTACCCTCAGGATAATTGGTGATGACCAACTTCACGGGATCCAGTACTGCACTCACGCGGCATGCTTTTTTGTTCAAGTCGTCACGAACGCTAGCTTCCAAAAGTGCGTAGTCGTTTAGGGCGTCGAACTTCGTGTAGCCGATAGAGTCGATGAAGTTACGGATACTCTGTGCAGAATAACCGCGACGGCGCATGCCGCATACGGTCGGCATGCGAGGGTCATCCCATCCGTTGACCAGTTGCTCGTCTACCAAAGCCTTCAGTTTACGCTTTGACATTACGGTGTATGTCAGGTTCAAGCGGTTGAATTCAATCTGGCGTGGACGATAGTCCTGCTTTCCCTCCTTTTCCAACAGGAAGTCGACAAACTTGTCGTAGAGTGGGCGGTGAGGCACAAACTCCAACGTACAGATAGAGTGGGTGACGCCCTCGAAGAAGTCGCTCTGCCCGTGGGCGAAGTCGTACATGGGGTAGCAGTGCCACTTTGTTCCTGTGCGGTGGTGTGGTATTTGGATGATGCGATAGATGATGGGGTCACGGAAGTGCATGTTAGGATTGGCCATGTCCAGTTTGGCACGCAGCACCATTGATCCTTCTACGGCTTCTGCAGTGTTCATGTGTTGGAACAGTCGCAGGTTCTCCTCGATGGGGCGGTCGCGGAACGGACTTGGCTTACCTGGCTGAGTGGGAGTGCCTTTCTGTTCGGCAATCTGTTCGGATGTCTGCTCGTCAACATAAGCCATTCCCTTGTTGATGAGCCAGATGGCAAAGTCCCACAGCTTCTCGAAATAGTCGGAGGCATAGTACACGTTCTCCCAGTGGAATCCGAGCCATTTGATGTCGTTCATAATGTTTTCCACATATTCCGTGTTCTCCTTCGTGGGGTTGGTGTCGTCGAAACGGAGGTTACAGATACCGCCGAATTTCTCAGCAACACCAAAGTCCATACAGATAGCTTTTGCATGTCCGATGTGGATATATCCGTTTGGCTCAGGTGGAAAACGGGTCTGAATGCGTCCACCGTTCTTACCTGCTTCCAGGTCTTCTTTTACGAATTGCTCTACGAAACTCAGGCTCTTTTTCTCCTCGCCTGCCGTGATGTTATTTGTTTCCATATTATATTATAATGTGTATTTGTTTGCAAAGGTACGAAATTAATTCATAATTCTTAGCTTTTTATGCGATTTTTAATCGATTATTCTGCTCTAATTTCACAATTATTTCATCTTTATATGGAAAATATGTTTAAAAACATGCAAAAATATTTGCACGGTTGACATAAATCAATTACCTTTGCACTCGTTATCCTGAATACAATCTTTTTACCTTAAAAAAAGACTAATACCTAATAAGGTGAGGTGCCCTCCGCTGTGAAGTGGGAGGCATTTTTTTATTTGATGCCTCTTTCGTTCAGTGCTTTGGCGTATTTGGCGGCATTTTTTAGGTGTTCCTGGTAGTTTTGGGCAAAGTTGTGACTACCCGAGAAGTCTTCTTTGGCGCACATGTACAGGTATTCGTGTTCGACGTGGTTCAGTACGGCGTCAATGCCTTTGATGCTGGCAATCTTGATGGGACCAGGGGGCAGTCCTTCATAGCGATAGGTGTTGTATGGACTGTCTATGTCGAGCAGTTTATGATAGATGCGTTTCAGTTCGAAATCCTTCAGCGCAAACTTGATGGTAGGGTCGGCCTGCAGGGGCATTCCCGCCTTCAGTCTGTTCAGATACATTCCCGCAATCATCGGCTTTTCTGCATTATTGGCGGTTTCCTCGTCAATGATGCTGGCTATCGTGGCTACCTCGTTGGGTGTCAGCTGTATTCGGGCAGCTTTCGCCTCGCGGTCGCCCTGCCAGAAGCGGTCGTGTTCTTTCTGCATGCGTTCCAGCAAGTCGTCAATGCTCATATTCCAATAGACGTCGTAGGTGTTTGGCACAAACATTGCGGCGATGGTACATGTGTCGTAGCCCATCTTCCGACAGGTCTCCTCACTAGTCAACGCCTCAGCGATGGTGGCTGAGTCGAGCATCAGTTTGTGAGACAATACGGAAGCCAGCCTGTCCATTGTACGAACCTCGGGAATAACCAGGTTCATGCTGGTCTGGTGGCCGTTCTTCAGTCTGCGGAACACGCTGATGGCACCGTCGCCCGGCTCAATAGCATAACGGCCTGTTCGCACGTCCTTATCGTATGAACTGTGACGTATCATCATGTTGAGCGTCGTCCTGCCAATCATACTAGAGAATGGTTGGATTTTGGCGATGACCGAGTCTGGCGTGTCGTTCGTATCAATATAGATGTATTGCGTGGTGTCCGCTTTCGATACGGGGGCTAAGAGATAGTAACCGCAGATGCCGAAAATCAGCATCAATCCGCATAGTGCAACGTACAAATTTTTCCTAGAATCAATTTTTTTCATCATTCTATTCATTTATTGGGTGCAAAGGTACTACTTTTTTACAAAAAATGACTATCTTTGCAGAAAAGTTATTGCCAATGAAACTGAAATTCACCATACACTACCATACCGCATGGGGCGAAAGCCTGCATGTGGACATTTATTTCCATAGTAAGGACGGCAATGTACGACATCAGGACTTACTCATGCAGACCGAGGATGGCGAGTTGTGGACACTCGAAACGTCGGCCCTTGTGAGTCGTCATCATCCCCTTTCCCACATAGTCTACCGCTATCAGGTGGAGGATGCCGATGACAAGGTGATTCGTACCGAGTGGGACCTGGTTCCCCGCATCTATCATTTTGATGCCTCCAACGATTATTTCTTCCCTGACCAGTGGCGTGACCGTCCTTTGCCATATCATCTCTATAGCAATGCCTATCTCACCACACAGCATGCGGACCGGTTTGCCGTCGATTCCATGTTTCTTCCCCAGGTTCCCCTCTTCCGTCGTACCGTCATCTTCCGTGTGTCTGCCCCTCAGTTGAAGGCCGGTCAGTCAGTTGCTGTCTGTGGCTCTCACCCCGCCATCGGTTCGTGGAATGCCAGCCGCTATCTGAAGATGGAGTATGCCGGTCAACACGAGTGGATACTCTCTGTCAATGCTTTGGGCTGGTTGATGCCTGTCGAGTATAAGTATGTGGTGGTTGACGAAAAGACCCATGAGCTGTTACGATGGGAGGAAGGCGACAACCGACTCATTACCGACGAAGTGGGCGACGGTCAGGTGTTGGTACTATACGGAGCTCCTCTGCGACTCTGCGAGGATCCCTGGCGTATAGCCGGAGTCTCCGTTCCCGTATTCTCATTGCGCAGTGAGCATAGCTATGGTGTGGGAGACTTCGGCGACCTGCGCCGTTTTGTCGACTGGGCAGTAGCTACAGGTATGAAGTGCATCCAGCTGCTTCCCGTCAATGATACCTCGGTCTCTCGTCAGTGGGCCGACTCCTGTCCATATAACATCATCAGTGCCTTTGCCCTCCATCCGCATTATGTCGATTTGGAGGCTGCTGGAACCTTGCACGCAAAGTCGGCTATGACCCAGTTCCTGCGTCGCCGTCAGGAACTTAATGCCCTGTCATATAGCGACTATGAGGCCGTCGACCGTGTGAAGTCCGAATATCTGCATCAGCTCTTCGATGAACAAGGTAAGTCGGTGCTTTCATGTAAGGAGTTCAAGACTTTCGTTGCCAACAATGAACATTGGCTGAAAGCCTATGCTGAGTTTGTTGTGCAGACAACCCCGAGTCCTTTGGATACTCCTGACTATATCTATTACGTCCAATTCCTGCTACACACCCAGTTGAAGGCTGCTGCCGACTATGCCCGTTCTAAGGGAGTGGTGCTGAAAGGCGACCTTCCTATCGGTATTTACCGTAACAGTGTGGAGACTCATGAGCATCCAGAGCTCTTCCATCTCGATTCGTCGGCAGGAGCTCCTCCGGGCATGACGTCGCGTGAAGGTCAGAATTGGGGATTCCCCACTTATAACTGGTCTGCCGACCTTGTGGAGTGGTTCCAACGTCGTAAGCGTCATTTGGAGCAGTATTTCGATGCAGTCCGCATTGATCACGTGTTGGGATTCTTCCGCATCTGGGAGATTCCTGCAGATGCTGTCTCTGGTCTGCTGGGCCATTTCTCGCCCTCCTTGCCTATGACGATCAGTGAGATTGAGTATTTCGGCCTTTCCTTCCGTCACGAGCTCTATACCCGTCCGTTCATCAATGACCGTTTGCTCGACCGCCTCTTCGGTGTACATGCCGATTATGTGCGCGAACATTACCTTGTCCGCAAGGCCTATAACCTCTACGATCTCAAGGATGAGTTTGCTACCCAGCGCAAGGTTGCTGAGGCCTTTTCCCAGTATCGTGATGAGAACAGTCTCTGGATTCGCGACGGACTGATGCGGCTCATCAGCAACGTGCTCTTCGTCAAGGACCCCCACCAGCCCGACATGTACCATCCGCGCATCGACGTCATCAACGAACCCGTCTTCGAAGTGCTCAGCACCGAGGAGAAAGATGCCTTCATGCACCTCTATAACAATTATTACTTCCAGCGCCACTCCTTCTTCTGGGGTCAGCATGCCATGCGGCGCCTGTCGGCCATTATGCGTGGTTCCCACATGTTGTTGTGTGCAGAAGACCTGGGTATGCTGCCTGATTGTGTCGAACCCGTGCTCAACGAATTGCGCATCCTCACACTCGAGATACAACAGTTGCCCAAGCAGCAAGGTTTCGAATATGCCCACCTCGAGGCTAACCCCATCCGTTCCGTCTGCACCATCTCCACGCACGACATGCCTTCGTTGCGCCAGTGGTGGCAGGAGAACCCCGAACGTCGTCAGCGTTTTTACGTCACGATGCTCCAGAAAGAGGGTAGGGCGCCCGAGCAGTTACCAGCCCATTTAGCCGAGGAAATCATTGCCCGCCACCTCTATTGTCCGTCAATGGTCTGTCTGCTCTCTTTGCAAGACTGGCTTGCTATGGATGGCGAACTACGTTCCAAGCATCCGCAGTCCGAGCGCATCAACACGCCCAGCGATCCCTATAACCGTTGGCAGTATCGCATGCATCTCACCATCGAAGAATTGCTCGCTGCTGACAGATATAATAATAAGGTGAAGACAATGATTCAACGCTCACGACGTTGATAGTTCATGTTAATTGTATATTGTTAATGTATTCCGTATATATTTTCGACCTTGACGGTACACTGCTTGACACCTTGCAGGATCTTGCCAATTCGGTGAACTATGCCCTCCGCAAACACGATATGCCCGAGCACTCCATTGATGACATCCGTCGCTTTGTGGGCAACGGTGTGCGTAAACTCATGGAACGGGCTGTTCCTGAGGGTGAGCAGAATCCGCAGTTTGAAGCCACCTTTGCAACCTTCCGCCAGCATTATATGGAGCACTCGCTCGACACCACGCGTCCTTACGACGGAATTCCCGAGCTTCTCCGTGCTCTGAAGCAGAAGGGGTGTCGCCTCGCTGTTGTCAGCAACAAGATGATGGAAGCTACTCAGGAGCTCTGTGCCCATTTTTTTCCTGAGATAGAAGTGGCTATTGGCGAACACGAAGCAGAGGGCATTCGTAAGAAGCCAGCTCCCGACACCGTCCGTGAAGCCTTGCGTCAACTAGAAACCTCCCCCGACTCCTCCCAAGGAGGGAAGAACCTAGGAGAGGCTGTTTATGTAGGTGACAGCGACGTTGATATCATGACGGCGCGTAATAGTGGGTTGCCTTGTATCAGCGTGCTTTGGGGCTTCCGCGACCGTGACTTCCTCACCGCCCACGGCGCCACCACCTTCGTCAGTCATCCCAGCGAATTATTATGATGTCAGGGAAGCGGAGTCAGTGGATAGACGATGTTGACGATGAAGATGTTGGCAGCTAGGATGATGATGTTCATGAGCAATCCGATGCGCATGAAATCACTGAATCGATAACCGCCAGGACCGTAAACCAACATGTGAGTAGGTGAACCAATCGGTGTAGCGAAACTACAGCTGACGCTGATCATCAGTGCGATAAGGAAGGGGAAGGGCTCGTAACCCAGTTTCTCGGCAGCCTGATACATGATGGGGAAGAACATGGCACCTGCGGCTGTGTTGGAGATAAACTCGGTGACGAAGGTTCCAACGAGGCAGATTGCTGTCATGACTACTATCGGATTGGTGCCGCAGACGTCGAGGATGCCCAATGCCAGTCGCTCAGCAATGCCTGTCTTCTGAATGGAGAGACCGAGAACTACGCTGGCAGCAAAAACAATCAAGATGTCCCAGTTAATAGATCCCATCGCTTGGTCGGGTGTGCAGCAGCGGAAGATGAGCATACCTATGGCGGCCAGGAAGGCGCACTGCAGCAATGGTATGACGTTGAGGGCTGAGAGCACCACCATAGCAATCATGATAACTGTGGAGATGATGGTGCCGTAGCCGATGTTCGGAATGTTCTCGGCGTCGAAGAAGTGCAGTCTGTGCGACGAGGGGATGGAGTCAGCCTTGAAATGTTTGGGACATATCAATAGCAGCGTGTCACCGGCTTGCAGCTTGACCTCGCGAGGCGCTTCCTTGATGCGCTCTCCGAAGCGTGACACTGCGGCCAGCATCACATCGTAGTCTTTCTCGAACGAGCTGCCTCCGATGGTCTCGCCAATCATGTCGCTGCCGAAGGAAACGTAAGCCGTGCGTAACTTGGTGTATTTGTCCAGCTCATCCATGGAGAAGATGTGATGGTCCGCACTCACCAACTGGTGGTTATAGGCCATCTCGATAATCTCATCAATCTGTCCGGCGTAAATCAAGTGGTCGCCACCCATGATAGGCTCGTCCTCGGTGATAGGGGTGGGGATGTCGTCGAAGTGGTACATCTTGATAAGACTACCGCTCTTGATGCTGTAGATGCCAGCCTCGCCCAGTGTCTGGCCGATATAAGGGTTGTCAGAGGGGACTTGCAATTCTACCGTATATTCACCAGTTGATTCAAAAGCACTCTCAGGAGTTTTCCGGTCGGGCAGCAGACGCCGCATGGCGATGACAGACAGGATGCCGACAAAGAGGCAGAACAGACCTGGGATGGTCGTTGCCAGCACGTTCATGGAGTTGCCGGTCTCTTCGGCATAGAGTCCGCTGATAATCATGTTTGGCGGGGTACCGAAGAGGGTACACACGCCACCCATTCCAGAGGCGTAGCTTAGTGGAATGAGCAGTTTTGATGGTGACACGTTGAGTTTCTTTGCCCACATCTTGACGATGTTGACGAAAAGGGATACCACGGTGGTGTTGCTGAGGAACGAGCTGAGCAGGGCCACGGGTAGCATCAGACGGGTGACCGCCTTGGAATAGCTGTTGGGCTGGCCGAGCAGGTATTTTGTGATATATTGCAGCACACCGGTATGCGTCAGTCCTGCAACGACGACGAAAAGTACGCCGATGGTGATGACGGCAGGTGAGCTGATGCCCGAGAAAGCCTCCTTGGTGTCGAGCACGCCAGTGACGAACAGGATGGCGACAGCAAAGAGGAATACCAGGTCGGAACGTAGCTTGGTGAATAGCATCACCGTAAACATGCCGAATACGGTGAAGATGGTTATCCAAGCGTGAAAATTGAATCCTAATAGTTCAAAAGTTTCCATTTTCCTGTGTTTAGATTCTTAGTTTTTTTAGCAAGAAGAGAGAGTGCTTCGGGGAAGAAGTCACTCTCTCTTATAATCGTGGAGTAGGGGATACTATTTGTTCACCTGGAACTTAGTGTCTCCATCCTTGAAAAATGCGTTGATCTGCTTGGCAGCAGCGATACCGGCATTGATGTTAGCCTCTGCTGTCTGTGCACCCATCTTCTTAGGAGTCGAGAAGTAGCGTCCTTCGAACTTCAGAAACTCGTCGTTGGCATCAGGCATGATGTCGGTGACGAACTTCAAGTCCTCACGCTCCTGCATCAACTTGATGAGCTCGGGCTCGTTGATGACTTCCTTGCGAGCTGTGTTGACCAGTACGCCGCCCTTCTTCATCTTGCCTACCAGCGCAGCGTTGATGCTCTGCTTGGTCTCAGGAGTTGCGGGGATGTGGAGTGACACGACGTCGCAGGTCTCGAACAGTGCATCCTGGTTGGCTACGGCGTGAACACCGGCCTGCTCGATGACGCTGGCGGGACAGAAGGCATCGTAAGCATAAACATCCATACCGAATCCCTTGGCAATGCGAGCCACGTTGCGGCCTACGTTACCAAAGGCGAGGATGCCCAACTTCTTGCCCAGCAGTTCAGAACCGCTCTTGCCGTTGTAGAATCCGCGAACAGCCATTATGAGGAGTCCGAATACGAGTTCGGCTACAGCGTTGGAGTTCTGTCCGGGGGTGTTCTCAGCGACTACGTTGTGAGCTGTGGCAGCAGCGAGGTCGATGTTGTCGTAACCGGCTCCGGCACGAACCACAATCTTCAACTGCTTGGCAGCATCCAGCACCTCAGCGTCTACCTTGTCAGAACGGATGATGAGTGCGTCGGCATCCTTTACAGCGTCCAGGAACTGGGCTTTCTCTGTGTATTTCTCGAGCAGCACAACCTGATTGCCTGCTGCCTCAATCTCTGCTTTTATGCCATTCACAGCGGCTGCTGCAAAAGGCTTCTCTGTTGCTACAAGAATCTTCATATCTTCTTAATTCTTATACACTTACCTCTTAACTCTTAATTCTTAACTCTTAACTCTTAATTAGTGCTGAGCTTCGAATTCCTTCATGCAAGCTACGAGAGCGTTGACACCTTCGATGGTCTGGGCGTTGTAGCAGCTGGCGCGGAAACCACCTACTGAGCGGTGGCCCTTCACACCAACCATACCCTTGCTGACAGCGAAGTCGAGGAAGTCCTTCTCCAGCTCCTTGTACTCGTCGGCCATCACGAAGCAGATGTTCATCAGTGAACGGTCGGCAACCTCAGCGGTACCGCGGAACATCTTGTTGCGGTCAATTTCGCCATAGACAATCTCTGCACGCTGCTGAGCCAGCTTGTCCATAGCCTCTACGCCACCGCTCTTCTTGATCCAGCGGAGGGTCTCGAGAGCTGAGTAAATGGGTACAACAGGAGGAGTATTGAACATAGAACCCTTGTCGACGTGTGTGCGGTAGTCGAGCATGGTAGGAATCTCACGGGGAGCTTTGCCCAGTGCGTCGTCCTTGACAATGACGATGGTAACACCAGCCATAGCCAGGTTCTTCTGAGCACCGGCATAGATGGCGTCGTACTTAGCAACGTCGATAGGACGGCTGAAGATATCAGATGACATATCGGCAATCAGACGTACGGGAACGTCGAGGTCCTTGCGAATCTCAGTACCGTAGATGGTGTTGTTGGTGGTGATGTGCAGATAGTCGGCATCAGCAGGCACTGTCCAGTCCTTCGGAATGAAGGTATAGTTAGCATCGGCAGAAGAAGCCACCTCTACTACCTCACCAAACAACTTGGCTTCCTTCATAGCTTTCTTGGCCCATACACCCGTGTTGAGGTAGGCAGCCTTCTTAATCAGGAAGTTGTAGGGAATCATGCAGAACTCCAGTGAGGCACCACCACCGAGGAAGATAACGGAATAACCCTCGGGAACGGAAAGCAGCTCCTTGACGAGTGCTACGGCCTCGTCAACGACGGGCTGGAAGTCCTTGGCACGATGGCTGATCTCCATCAGAGAGAGACCAGAGCCGTTGAAGTCTAAACACTGTTGAGCGGTCTTCTCGATGACTTCGCGGGGAAGCATTGAAGGACCTGCGTTAAAGTTGTACTTCTTCATTTTGATTTAATTTTATTTGTGATACGTTTCTATTGTTTTTACTTTTGCGGTGCGAAATTACACTTTTTATTTGAATTGGGCAAATATTTGAGCATAAATTAAGTGAATTACATGCTTTTCCTTGCATTTTGTCAACTCTGCGTTGCAATTATCTCACTTCCTCGACAATCGTTTTGATGCCTTTTATCTTCTCGCCTTGTGTCTGTCGGAGCACTTGTTTCAGTTTCTCCCGACGGACGGCAACATAGGCATAGCGTTCTTTCACGTCGATGCGTCCTATCTCGTCGGCTTTCAGTCCACCCGTCTTGCAGAGGAATCCCACGATGTCGCCCTTCGAGATCTTGTCTTTTTTGCCCTTGCCGATGTAGAGTGTGGCATTCTTGGGGGCTTTGGGCGCTTGACTGTCCGTCGTCGGCTCAAATGGTTCGATGTCACCTTCCACGTAGTCGGGAATGTGCTCGTCGCTGTTCAGGATGAAGAACGCACGGCCAGTGGCATCCCAGCGGGCTGTTCGTCCCACGCGGTGGACATAGCCCTCCTCGCTTTCGGGCAGGTGGTAGTGGATGATGTTCTGAATGTCGGGAATGTCGAGACCTCGCGACGCCAGGTCGGTGGCTACCATGATGTTGGCAGAGCCGTTGCTGAACCGATACAGCTGGTCTTCACGCTGGCGCTGTTCCAGTCCGCCATGAAAACTGCTGATGGTGAATCCCTCGTCCCGGAGGTAGTTGCTGACGCGCTCTACGGCGTCGCGGTAGTTGAGGAAGACGATGCTGCTCTCGTCGCCCAGCGTGAGCAATAGCTGTCGGAGGGTAGTCAACTTGTCCTTCTCCGGACTGCGTACCTCATAGAGGGTGACGCGCTCAGAGGTCTGTTCCTCGTCGGGCAGGAAGTCGATGAGTGTTCCCTTCTTCGACATGTTGACGAAGGCAGGAATCTCTTCGGCATTGGTTGCCGACAGCAGGATGCGGCGTTGCAGACCGGGCAGGCTCTTGATGAGTTTCTGCATCTCGTTCTGGAATCCCATTTCCAGACATTTGTCAAACTCGTCGATGACGAGGTATCTGACCTGATAGCGTGAGATGTTCTCCTTGTCCAGATGGTCGTTCAGTCGCCCGGGGGTGCCAAAGACCACCTGTGGCTTGACGTCACGCAGGACGCGGTGTTCGTCCATAGCGGCTCGTCCGCCATAGCAGCTGACCGATCGGAATCCGGAGCCAGTGCTGTGCATCACGTTGTCCGACTGCAGGGCCAGTTCGCGTCCTGGGGTGATGACGATTGCCTGTACCTCGGCACTGTCTGCGTCCAGCAGTTGCAACAAGGGCAACAGGTATGCCAGCGTCTTTCCCGTGCCGGTGGGTGAGAGTAAAACAACATCACCGTCGGAGCCCAGAATGGCTTCGGCGGCGTGTTGCTGCATCTCGTTAAGCTCGGTGATGCGGAGTTTATTCAGAATGTTCTGTATGTTCATCTCTTTTTCTCTCACCTCTCACCTCTCACCTCTTTATTTCTTACCTCTTACCTCTTACCTCTATTATTTCTTCTCTTCCTTAGCCTCCGTCTTCAGCGTAGACTTGTAGTGCTTGTTCAGACCGTTGATGACGTCGTTGGTGATGTCGAAGCGCTTGTTGGCGTATAGGATGTTGTCGCCCTGCTTGGTCAGGATGAGGTCGTATTTCTTATCTTTGTTGTAAGCAGCCAGGAAGTGCTGTAATGAGTCGCGCAGACCTTCATTATACTTGGCGGTCTCGCTGGCGAGCTCGTTCTCCAGACGGGCCTGGAGCTCCTGCAGACTCTGCTGCTGGCGCTGGATGGCAGCCTGCTGACCTTCTGCCTGCTCGCGACTGGTGAATCCGTTGTTGTTCAGCTTCTGCTGGAAGTTCTGCATAGCGCTCTGCAAAGCCTGTCCCTTCTGGTTGAGGGTGTTGCGGGCGTTGTTGCTCTTCTTCTGCAGGATGAGGGTGAACTCCTTGCAGAACTCATACTGTGTCATCAGTGAGTCTACCTCTACGTAGGCAATCTTCATTCCGCCGGCATTGTTCTCTGCAGCTACTGGTTGTTCATCCATCTTGGGAGTCTCGTTGTTGCATGATGCCAAAGCTACGATAGCAGCAGCGGCGAAAAACATGTACTTTTTCATTTTCTTTTCTATTTTTGTTATGATGTTATTTTGTCTTCTCATTCACCGAGAACCTGCTCTTGGTACGCATCTCGCGGTCCTGGTCCATCACGCAGTGGATGCCCCTGTCCTTCATGGCCTGACTGTCATGGATATGCTGCGAACTGAACTCCCCGTTCTTGCGGAAAATCAGCTTCACGCAGAAAAAAGTCATGCCTATAGCAATTATTAACGTACTTAATAGCAATATTTTCAGCATAAATGATTACTTTTGCGGTGCAAAGGTAAGCAATAAATTGTGAAAACCAATATAATAAACATTAATAATGAATAAAAGTGAGTTAAAACCTGCAGTTGTCTTCGAACAGTTTGCGAAGATTAACCAGATTCCACGCCCTTCTAAGCGTGAAGAGAAGATGATTGAGTATTTGAAGTCGTGGGGCGAGAGCCACGGATTAGACACCAAGGTCGACGAGACCGGCAACGTCATCATCCGCAAACCAGCCACCAAGGGAATGGAGAACCGTAAGACGGTCATCCTGCAGAGCCACATGGATATGGTGTGCGACAAACTCGTTGACTACGAGATAGATTTCGACAACGACCCCATCAAGACCTATATCGATGGTGAGTGGCTCACCGCTGAGGGTACCACGCTGGGTGCCGACGACGGAATCGGATGTGCTATGGAACTGGCACTGTTGGCGTCGGAAGACATCGAGCACGGTCCCATTGAGTGTGTCTTCACCCGCGACGAGGAGACAGGACTGACAGGTGCCGAGGGGATGAAAGCCGGCTTCATGACTGGCGACTACCTCATCAACCTCGATTCCGAGGACGAGGGTGAGATTTTCGTCAGCTGTGCCGGTGGTCGTAACACCACTGCCAAGTTCACCTTCCAGCGTGAGGCAGCTCCTGCCGGCTCGTTCTTCATGCGTGCCCAGCTGAAAGGCTTGGTAGGCGGACATTCCGGCGACGATATCAACAAGCAACGTGCCAACGCCATCAAGTTGCTCGGACGCTTCCTCTTTGCCGAGATGCAGAAGTACGAAGGCATCCGTCTTGCCCAGTTCAATAGTGGCAAGATGCACAATGCCATCCCTCGTGACGGTATGTTCGTCATTGCCGTTCCCAATGCCGTCAAGGAGAACATCAAGGCCGACTGGAACATCTTTGCCTCCGACGTGGAGGAAGAGTTCCACGTCACTGATACGCAGATGGTGTGGACGATGGAGTCTACCGATGCTGAGCCCGTCATCGAGCAGCAGGTGGCCCGTCGTTTCATCTATGCCATCCAGGCTGTCGATAATGGTATCTATGCCATTTGTCAGGACCCTGAGCTGAACGGAATGGTGGAGACCTCCAGCAATATTGCCAGCATTGCCACTTCCGAGTGTGAGATCAATATCGTGTCGTCGCAGCGTTCCAATGTGATGTCCAACCTCGACAATATGTGTGCCACCATTGGGGCTTGCTTCACGCTGGCTGGTGCCGAGGTGAAGCACTCCGACGGCTATCCTGCCTGGAAGATGCGTGCCCATAGCGAGTTGCAGAAGATTGTGAAGGACTCCTATGTACGCCTGTTTGGCAAGGAACCCGTTATGCGTGGCATTCATGCCGGACTGGAGTGTGGCCTCTTCTCTGAGCGCTATCCCAACCTCGATATGGTATCGTTCGGTCCTACGCTCCGCTTCGTACACACCCCCGAGGAGCGTCTGCTCATTCCTACCGTCCAGATGGTGTGGGATCATCTCCTTGACGTCCTGAAGAACATCCCTCAGAAATGAAGAAACCATTATATATAATAGGTATAGCCCTGTTGCTGGCTGCTTGCGGTCAGCAACAACGGGCTAAATCGTCTGTGAAGGCATTTATGGACGAGCAGCTGAAGCGCGATGTGAGCTATCTCGACTTCTCGTCAGTGGATAGCACACGCGCCCTTAGCGACTCACTGGTACAGGTGTTGCGCAGTAGGGCAGGGCAGGGTGTTCACTATCAGGACGCCTCGGGCAAGACACTGCTCCACATCCGCGCCCAGTATCTGCTGGACGACGATACGCTGAGTGCCACCTTCTACCTCGACCCCGCCACGATGGGCGTTGTCGCCTTCAAGGAGAATCCGTACTAAGGAAAGTCCCGCTTACAGCACCAGCGGCTCGTAGGGCAAGCCAAAGACGTCGGCAACGGCTTTGAACACCACTTTCCCGTCAACGATGTTCAGTCCTTTATACAGTGCTGCGTCGTCCTTGCAAGCCTGCTTCCAGCCCTTGTCTGCCAATGCTACGGCATAGCGCAAGGTCGCATTCGTCAGTGCCAGCGTTGAGGTGTTGGGAACGGCTCCCGGTATGTTTGCCACACAATAGTGTACGATGCCCTCTTCCGTATACACGGGATTGCTGTGCGTCGTCGGGTGGGAGGTCTCAAAGCAGCCGCCCTGGTCAATTGCTACGTCTACGAGCACCGTTCCCGGCTCCATCAGTTTCAGCATCTCCTTGGTGATCAGGTGCGGCGTCTTGTCTCCAGGCACCAGCACACTACCCACCACGATATCCACCGTAGGCAACATGCTACGGATATTATGCGCTGAAGAATACAGCGTATGCACATTGGCCGGCGTTTCGATGTCCAGTTGGCGCAACCTCGGCAGAGAGATGTCGGCAATGGTTACGTCGGCTCCCAGACCGGCAGCCATCAGGGCTGCAGCCTCACCAACCACACCGCCGCCAAGCACCAGCACCTTAGCTGGACTCACACCGGGCACACCGCTAATCAACTTACCCTTGCCACCCTTCGTCTTCTGCAGGTAGTAGGCACCGTTCAGCGTAGCCATTCGTCCTGCCACCTCACTCATCGGCTGCAACAAAGGCAGTGAGCCGTTGGGCAACTGTACCGTCTCGTATGCCAGACAGACCGCTCCGCTTTTCAACATCGCATCCGTCAGTTCCTTCTCGCATGCAAAATGGAAGTAGGTGAAGACCAGCTGTCCTTTGCGCACCAGCTGGTATTCCGGCTCGATGGGTTCCTTCACCTTGACAATCATGTCACACTCGCGATAAACGTCCTCGATGGTAGGCAGGATGCGGGCACCAGCCTTCACATACTCATCGTCAGCGAATCCGCTACCCTCGCCAGCCGTATGCTGTACACTAACCTCATGACCACGTCGTGTCAGTTCAGCCACACCCGCAGGCGTCATACCCACGCGATTCTCATTGTTCTTAATCTCTTTTGGAATTCCTACTTTCATAATGCATTATTTTTAGATTACAATTTTAGGTTCTTAGCAATAGATGTTGCAAATATACAACATTTTTTTGATACGCAAGCTAAATCACCATTTTTTTTCACCGTTTAAAATTACACCGTCTACCGCTTTGTTCACCGCTGCCGACCGGAACCCCGAGTTAATGATAATCGGGTCGTCACCATCACCGTACTTGTCGTTCCATCGCTTCCGCAGACGCTCCAGCCATCAGTTGTCACACTCTTTCATGTAGAAATGCATTTCCAACAAAGTTCTGTCCCCCTGATTGTTAGTATTGGATGCCCATGTCGCGCAGCACGCAGTTGAAGTCATAGACCGACATGTTGAACGTCTTGGCCACCTGGGTCTCCGTCAACGTGTCCTCGGCATCCTCGTTCAGCTGGCGCAGCCCCTCGCCGATGATCTCGTCGGCCAGCGCCAGGATCTTCTTCGGCTCCGGCAGACATCTTGCATCAGCCATCTTCCTTCTTACATCAGCCATCTCCAGCTCCTCCCATCTCAGCACCAGCCTGGCACGTGCCTCGTCGTTGAACTTCGTGGCGATGTACAGGCACTCGGTCTTGGTCAGCTGGTAGCAGGGTACTTCGCGTGTGCCACCATTAGGCTGAACGATGGTTCGCGATGTCAATCGAAAATTCGATTTACATACTTTCTTCCATGCTGGCTCCATCTTGCGGATGGCTTCCATGACATGAAAATGTTGTTTACCTGTCAGCTCGGCAATTTCGAGCGACGTCATTGTCTGTACCTTATTAATATGAATAATCTGTGTCATTGTTTTGTACCAAACAAAGAAATGGGCGAAAAAGTGCACAATAGGGTCTCTAAGTTTGCATTCTGATAGAGAATATCAGTGAAGAATTTGCTCAATACCGGCCAATTCCTTACCTTTGTTGTCAGAAGGAGGAAAAGGCCGACAGGAAAGGGAAACTATCACGGGGTCAAAAGTCCTTAGAGTCTATGAACCGCCTAAGTCCTTCCTGTTTAGTTGCAAAGTCCAGATAGAATGCCAGCGGCACTGTAGCCTATTTAGAGTCCAAGACTAGACAACTATTGGCCAATTCCTTCATTAAAGACGGTACAAAGGTATGAAAAAAATCTTTATTGGCATCGATTTCTCGAAGGAAAAGTTTGATGCGACCCTCATTAAAGCGGAGGGACTGAAGGAATGTG
>NZ_FNRE01000024.1 GCF_900107705.1 Prevotella sp. tc2-28 | reverse complement strand
TTCGTCAACACGCAGAAGTACCCGTGCAACAAGCCCACGCTGCAGCACGTGGCGAACATGGTCTACGGCTGCGTGATGCTCCTGGAACCTGCCCGGCAAGTGGTCGGCCCCATCCTCACCAACTCCGGCTTCCGCAACGAGGACGTCAACCGCCATGTGGGTGGTGTCCGCAACTCGCAGCACTTGCTCGGCCAGGCTGCCGATATCCGCCCCAAGGACCCTCAGCAGTTTCACCGCTTGGTCGACTTCCTCAAAGCTCACCAACTCACCGACCAACTACTCACGGGCAATGGCTGGCTCCACATATCGTGGAATCCCTTCGCCCCACCCCGCCACTTCGTCAGGATTGGCTATTACAAATAGAAAAAGAGGGTGTGCCTATTTTGACACACCCTCATTTTTGCGTTTATCTTTTTGCGATTATTTCACCACGTCGCCTTCGTCAAGTGAGATAAGGTGATTCTTGCTGGCATAGTAGTTGGCACCGATGATCGGGGCTATGAGGTCTACTCCGCAAGGATTTTTAAAGAGCCAGTAGCTATCCTCATAGTCGATGCCGACGAAATCGACTACCATGATGCCAGTCTTCGCTAATTTCATCTTTATGATGTCTTTGCCCACAAATTCGTTCGTCAAGGAGCCGCCTACAAGGTAGCTCATATGGAGACCTGGAACTCCCACACGACCAGACATGTGATTGATGACCCAATGCGGCTCGACAGACTTGGCAGACTCATCGGCAATCTTCAGGGTTTGCATCACCTTGTCTTTTTTGTCTATGTTATCATACAACGAAATAAAGTTACAAGCCTGGACGGTAACCTGGTTCTTCTTGACAACAGGGAAGTCAACTTCGGCAGTCTTGATGTCTTTGCTCCAGACAGGTCGCATGCATACACCCAGAGAGGGGTTGTGCACGGGATTCTCGAAATTGTTCATCACGATGAGCAGACCACGACAGTCATCCAGACGGAGGTCAGGACTGTAGTTTATCGCCTTATGGTAGATATCGAATACAGACCCTATCGTGTTTGAGATCTCTAAGTAGACGTCATACATCATTTTTTTATCGAGGTTAGGTGCCTGGTCGATCATGATAATGGCTGTCTCAGTGGGGTGCTGATCAAGCATTTCCTTCAGGTCCCCGAGAATCTGTTTCAGGGTGACGTTGGGATATCTGTATTTCATATCCTCATCATAGAAGCCGAGGTCTTTGGCCCCCTTTTCACTCCCATAGATGGTTCCGAGGTCGAAGTAGCGCACGCCAAGATTCCAGAGCTCCTTAATAGAGAGGAACTGGCGTTTGTATGTGCAGTACACTGATTTCCCCAAGTCCTTGGTAATGTAGGCTGTAGGAGCAGCGGCGGCTCCAAGGATCGACATATCGCAGATTCGGGGATTCAGACCTTTGTAGTAGCGTCCCATATAATCAGCATTGTCGATCTTCTTGTTGTTATACTTCTGGGACAGAGATTTCATGGTCAGCTCGTTTGACTCGATCATCATCTTGATTCTCTCCTCGATCGAATATTTTCTGTAAGAACGGTTGGCAGCCTTGGTACGCATAGTGGCACTAGCTTCCTCATCGACGAGCTGGCCTGTCTCGTTGAGCAATGCCAGCAGATATGCATCGGTGTGACTGATGAACGCCATATCGCCTGTGGTTTTGTCGCGCAGCATGGCAAGGGTATCCATCTTTTCTGCATTGAGGTCAAGACCGTGTTCCTTGAATACCTTATAGGTCTCGTCATTCTCATCGATCTTCTTCTTGACCTTAAGCTGCAGGCCACCAATCAGCTCTAAGTCGTTGAAGTTGAGCTGATCTACAAAATGGAGCTTGCTGAGGTCGTTGGTGACACTCCAGGTGCCGTTATAGGTGACATAGCTGCCTAAACCCTCCTCATCTTCGCTTTCCTCGTTGAAGTTGAAGTCATAGATGTTGCAATGACCGTCTTCGTTGATATCATAGAGGCGTACAGCGGAGTCGTCGGTGAGCTGTATCTCATCAAGCCAGGTTCCTTGGGCATACGCCTTGATCTGCTCAACGGTATAGCTGCTGAGTTCGGGCTGCTGAACGGAAGTTGAGTTGTCGTCGGCTGAACAAGATGTCATTGTAAAAGTGATTGTGCCACAGAGTGTCAGGATGGCGGCACGCATCCAATTTCTCATTTCTTTCATGTTTCTTGAAATATAAACCACTTTAAAAATAATTATACAGTCCCTTGTCGGGAGAGACTTATTCGTTGATCTGGAATTTCTTCTTGCGTTCGCGCTTGGCTTTCTGCGGGATGCCACTGGGAGCCGCTACCGAGCGAACGGTTTTCACGCCTCGGTAACCATTCCAGCGCTCCTGGATTTTGCGGACATAATCCACGGTTTCGGAACCTCGCATATAGCCGTTCTTCACCACGGGGTCGTTGTAGAACTCAGGTCTGCTAAGTCCGAGGACAAAGGGTTCCACCTCGTGCCAATGATAGGGATTTCTGCCGTGTTTCCTGGCCAGCGCCATCGCGTCACGAATATGGAAATGTCCGCCGTTATAGGCTGCCAGCACAAAACGGGTGCGCTCAGCGTGTTCACGGATATCCGAGAAGCTGCGCTCGAGTTCAGCCAGATACCTGACAGCAGCGGCGATGTTCTGTTCCGGGTCGTAGATATTGGCACGCGAGAGTCCCAGATGGTCTGCCGTGCCAGGCATGATCTGCATCAGTCCGCAAGCACCAGCCCACGACCTGGCCAGCGGGTCGAAGGTGGACTCCTGGTAACATTGGGCAGCAATAAGGCGCCAGTCCCAGCGGATAGTGGCAGCATAACGCTGGAAGAAGGCATCATAATGCGAAATGACGCCTCCGGTGCGGTTCAGCATGGGTGCAAAGACGCGTCGCTTGACGGCTCTGTTGGAAAGCAGAAACTCCTCCTCTTTCTTCACCTCGTCGACCAACGACGGCTTAAACCAAGCCTGCAGTTCGTCTTCCAGGTCCTCCTTGTCGTCGCCGACAATCCAACCGAGGCCTTTCTTCGTCATCGGATAGCAGATGAGGTCGGCATCGCCATCCTCCAGTCTTCTCATCATCTCGGCAGTATCGCGACAGACCTCCATTCGCAGGCTCACACCCAGTTTGTCGGCAAAGCGCTGCGCCAAGAGATATTGTGTGCCGAGGTGCTTGCCCTTGTAATCGTAATACGTCTCGGGACCCGTCAGCGTGAGGGCTATCAGTTCGCCATTCTGCTGAATCTCGTCCAGGTCAAAATCATCGTCAGTCGGTATGGTATCGGCAATCTCACCCCAGGGAGTGACCAGGGTTTCCTGCTTTTTTTGCACACAAGAAGCGAGCAAAAAGAGGCCAAATATCCATGCAAAATGCCATTTCACGGTGCAAAGGTAGCAAATATTTTATAATTCTTCGTTTATAATTCATAATTAATTCGTACCTTTGCAGGCACATTTCTAAATTAGAAGAGAAAAGAAATCATGTTAAGAATAGCTGTACAATCAAAAGGACGTCTCTTTGAAGACACCATGAACCTGCTTGCAGAGGCCGACATCAAGGTGAGCGCCTCGAAGCGCACATTACTAGTGCAATCAACCAATTTCCCCCTGGAAGTACTATACCTTCGCGATGATGATATCCCCCAGTCAGTAGCCTCCGGCGTGGCTGACATCGGCGTGGTTGGCGAAAACGAATTCGTAGAGCGTGGCGAAGATGCCGAGGTCATCTCCCGTCTGGGCTTCTCGAAATGCCGCCTGTCGCTGGCCATTCCCAAGGAGATAGACTATCGTGGCGTCAACTGGTTCAACGGAAAGAAGATAGCCACCTCCTACCCCAACATCCTGAGGAACTACATGCGCGAGCAAGGTATCGACTGCGAGATTCACGTCATTACCGGTTCGGTGGAGATTAGTCCGGGCATCGGTTTGGCTGACGGTATCTTCGATATCGTGTCGTCAGGTTCCACGCTGGTCAGCAACAACCTGCGCGAGGTCGAGGTGGTGATGCAGAGCGAGGCCCTGCTGATTGGCAACAAGAAGATGTCAGCCGGCAAGCGAGCCACCCTCGACGAGATGCTGTTCCGCTTCAAGGCCGTAAAGGATGCCGAGGACAAGAAATATGTGCGGATGAATGCTCCCAAGGCCCGTCTGCAGGAAATCATCAACGTGCTTCCCGGACTGAAGAGTCCCACGATCATCCCGTTGGCCGACGAGGAGTGGTGCTCCGTTCACACCGTCCTGGACCAGAAGCGTTTCTGGGAGATTATCGGCAAACTGAAAGAGATGGGCGCACAAGGCATCCTTGTCACCCCGATAGAGAAAATGATACTATAAGAGGTGAGAGGTAAGAGGTTAGAGGTGAGAGGTAAGAGGTGAGAGGTTAGAGGTAAGAATTAAGAGGTTAGAGAAATGATAATATATAGAAATCCGAAACGGGAAGTGTGGCCGGACATCATTGCCCGCCCGCGTCTGAACCTGACACAACTGAACGACACCGTAGCAACGGTCCTGGCAGACATCAAGGCACGTGGCGACGAAGCTGTCCGCGAGTATGAACTGAAGTTTGACAAGGCTGCCCTGACATCGCTGGCCGTCTCGGAACAAGAGATGGACGAGGCAGAGCAACTGGTCAGCAACGAGTTGCGCGACGCCATTATCCTGGCACACCACAACATCAAGGTCTTTCATATCTCCCAGCGGTTTGTCGGACAAAAGGTAAAGACGCAGGAAGGCGTTGTCTGCTGGCAGAAGAGTGTTGCCATAGAGCGCGTCGGACTGTATATTCCCGGCGGTACCGCTCCCCTCTTCTCCACCGTGCTGATGCTGGCTACCCCAGCCAAGATTGCCGGATGCAAGGAGATTGTGCTCTGTACGCCTCCCAACAGCGAGGGTAAGGTAAATCCCGCCATCCTGATGGCTGCCCGCATAGCAGGAGTCAGCAAGATTTATAAAATAGGTGGTGTGCAAGCCATTGGTGCTATGGCCTACGGCACCGAAACCGTTCCCAAGGTCTATAAGATATTCGGTCCGGGAAATCAGTATGTGATGGCAGCCAAGCAACAAGTGAGTCTTGACGAAGTAGCCATCGACATGCCTGCAGGGCCGTCGGAAGTCTGCGTCTTAGCCGACGATACTGCAAACGCGGAGTTTGTTGCTGCCGACCTGTTGTCGCAAGCAGAACACGGCATAGACTCGCAGGTGCTGTTTATCACCACCAGCGAAGCAAAACTCAACGAGGTGCAGAAAGAAGTGGAGCGCCAGTTGCAACAGCTGCCACGCAAGGAGATCGCCGCCAAGGCTCTTGACAACAGCCGCTATGTGCTGGTGAACAGCGTTGACGAGATGATGGCGCTATCCAATGCCTATGCCCCTGAACACCTCATCCTGCAAGTGAAAGACTACGAACAGCTTGCTGAGCGCGTGGTCAATGCCGGCAGCGTGTTCCTCGGAGCCTATGCCTGCGAGAGTGCCGGCGACTATGCCAGCGGTACTAACCACACCCTTCCTACTCACGGATATGCTACAGCATACAATGGTGTGAACCTCGACTCCTACTGTCGCAAGATTACCTTCCAGCACCTGACGGAAGACGGTATCCGACACATCGGACGTGCCGTAGAACTGATGGCAGAAGCCGAGCAACTGGATGCACATAAGAATGCCATGAGCGTGCGCATCCGGGCAATTAATAAATAAGTAATTAGCAATGAGTAACGATGATTAGCTTAGAGAAACTGGTAAGACCCAATATATGGAGCCTGGCTCCCTACTCGTCAGCCCGCGATGAGTATTCAGGAAAGGAAGCTCACATCTTCCTGGACGCCAACGAGAATCCCTATAACGCTCCATACAACCGCTATCCCGACCCCCTTCAACGCGAACTGAAGGCCAGGTTGACGAAGGTGAAAGGTGTTCCCGAGAATATGATCTTCCTCGGTAATGGCAGCGACGAGCCTATCGACTTGTCGTATCGCATCTTCTGCCGGCCAGGAAAAGACAACGTCGTCGCCATTGCTCCCAGTTATGGCATGTATGCGGTTTGTGCCGACATCAACGATGTGGAATACCGCCCTGTCCTGCTGGACGACAACTACGAGTTCTCGGCAGACCGGTTGCTTGCTGCCTGCGACGAGAACACGAAAATCATCTGGTTGTGTTCGCCAAACAATCCCACCGGCAATTCACTCGACCGCGACGAGATGCTACGCGTGGTAGAGCACTTCGACGGCATTGTCATCATCGACGAGGCCTATATCGACTTCGCCCAGCAGAAGTCCATGCGACCGGAACTCCCCACACACCCCAACCTCATCATCCTGCAGACCATGTCGAAGGCGTGGGGCTCAGCAGCTATCCGTCTGGGAATGGCCTTCGCCTCACCTGAGATCATCGCGATATACAACAAGGTGAAATATCCTTACAATGTCAACCTGCTCACCCAACAACAGGCACTCAAGGCCCTCGAAGATCCCTTTGAGGTAGACAAGTGGGTGAAGACGTTGCTCACAGAACGTTACCGAGTCATGCAGGCATTCACGGAACTCCCGATATGCCAGCAGATTTTCAAGACGGATGCCAACTTCTTCCTGGCTCGCATGACCGATGCCAAGAAGATTTATGACTATCTGGTGGACAAAGGTATCATTGTGCGCAACCGCAGTCGCATACAGCTTTGTGACAACTGTCTTCGCATCACCATAGGAACCCGTACAGAAAACAACGAACTGCTGGCTGCTCTCCGTCAATTCTGAATGGAACGCCTCTGGAACCATAACTACTGCAAGGTAATGACGGCGAATTTCGCCCTGTTCTTTGCCTTCTACCTGTTAACGCCCCTGTTGCCCCTTTATCTCCATGAGACTTTCGGAGCCACCAAGGATGTGATTGGTTTCGTACTGTCGGGATACACCCTCGTGGCACTCTTGTTCCGACCTTTTAGCGGTTTCCTCGTCGACACCTTTCCGCGCAAGACGGTATTGCTGGTAGCATTCAGCATGTTTGCCATCTTCTTTGCCGGCTATCTCATAGCCACCTCCCTACTCCTCTTCACCATCTTGCGAACCCTTCACGGAGGACCCTTCGGAGCCGTCACGGTAGCCAATTCCACGGTTGCCATTGATGTCCTGCCTTCCTCCCGTCGTAACGAGGGAATCGGATATTACGGATTATCCAACAATCTGGCGATGGCCATCTCACCAACCTTTGCCCTGTTTATCTATACCCAGACGCACAACTTCCAACTGCTCTTCTGGCTGTCGTTCGCCATTGCCACCTTCGGACTTGTCGTTGACTCCACCATTAAGATGGACAAGCCCCGTCAGACCTCAGCCGTGCAACGTCCCATGACCATGTCCCTAGACCGGTTCTTCCTGAAAAAGGGTTGGTTAATTGGCGTAAACATGATATTCTTCGGATTCTGCTTCGGGGTGCTCAGCAACTATCTGGCCATCTATGGGAAACAAGTGCTCCACATGACAGGCGGCACCGGTACTTGGTTCATGCTGTGTGCCATCGGCCTTATGCTGTCCCGTCTTCAGGGTGGCAAAGCCTTGCGCCAGGGACGCCTTACCCACAATGCCGCAGAAGGAATGGTCATCTCCCTCATCGGATACACCCTGTTTATCGCCATTCCCAACCATATCGGCTACTATGGTTCCGCCATCCTCATCGGACTGGGCAACGGACATTTGTGGCCAGCTTTCCAGAACATGATTATCAATGTGGCTCATCATCATGAACGAGGCACCGCCAACTCAACCATTCTCGTTTCCTGGGACGTGGGCATGGGACTGGGCATTCTCATCGGCGGCGTCATTGCCGAGCTGTTTAGCTACACGGCGGCTTTCTGGACCGTTGCCATAGTCAACCTGATTGGTGTCGTATTGTATTTTCTGCGCACCCAGCAGTTCTTCCTATCACGCAGACTTTCATAAAGTTTGTCGCGTTTTTCTTTGCAAATTCAAAAATAATGACTACATTTGCAACCATAATTGAAAAAATAACTTAAATCTAAAATAGTAATATGTCACTAATGATGATTCTACAACTCATGATTGTGCTGGGGGCACTCTGGGTTGGTTCACGTTACGGAAGTCTTGCACTCGGAGCCATTTCCGGTATCGGACTTGCGCTACTCGTTTTTGGGTTTGGACTTAAGCCCGGTACACCTCCAACAGATGTAATCTATATTATCATAGCCGCCGTGACCTGCGCGGGAATCATGCAAGCCTCAGGAGGTATGGACTGGCTGATACAGATTGCCGAACGACTGTTGCGCAAGCACCCTGACCGCATCACATTCCTGGCTCCGCTATGTACCTTCTTCCTCACCGTGCTGGTTGGAACGGGCCATGTGGTATACACGCTGATGCCTATCATTTGCGACATCGCCTTAAAGAAAGGAATCCGTCCGGAACGTCCTTGTGGCGTCGCCTCTATAGCCTCACAGGTGGGCATCACTTGTTCACCGATTGCGGCTGCCGTGGTGGCCTTTGTCAGCATATCAAACGCCAACGGGTTCAACGTCACCATTCCCGGTACCTTGATGATTTCCATACCGGCCTGCCTATGCGGTCTGATGGCTGCCGCTGCTGCCAGCTACCACCGAGGACTGGACCTGGACAAAGACCCTCTGTTCCAGGCTAAGTTGAAAGACCCTGCTCAGTATGACTATATCTACGGCAGTACCACGACGACACTTGACAAGCGAATTCCCCCCGAAGCCAAACGCGCGGTGTTTATCTTCCTGGGAGCCTTGGCAGTCATCGTGTTCTTTGCCATCTTCCAAAACGCGCTACCTTCCTATGACACCTTGCGAGGCATCAAAGGCACCGACCCGTTGGTTATCAACGATCAGCTGACACTAACGGCAGACCAGCTGGTAAAAGCCAAGATTCATGTGGACGGAATGACGGAGTTCTTCAAGAAACCGCTTGCCATGAATCTCGTCATTCAGATTGTCATGATTACCGCAGCAGCCTTGATGATCATGTTCTGCAAGGCATCGCCCAAGAAAGCCGTCGCCGGTCCTGTATGGCAGTCGGGTATGGTTGCCGTCGTGGCCATCTATGGTATTGCCTGGTTGGCAGATACCTATTTCTCCAACTATATGGGTGAGATGCAAGTGATGCTGACAGACATCGTGAAGGAATATCCGTGGTCCATCGCCTTGGTTTTCTTCATGGTTTCGGTACTCATCAACTCGCAGGGAGCGGTTGTCGTAGCCATGCTACCCCTGGCCTATTCGCTGGGCATTGACGGTCCTGTCCTGCTCGGTGTGCTGCCCTCCGTCTACGGCTATTTCTTCATCCCGAACTATCCCAGCGATATTGCAACGGTAAACTTTGACCGTTCAGGAACCACGATTATCGGAAAGTACCTGCTGAACCACTCGTTCATGATGCCCGGTTTGATTTGCGTTTCCACATCAACCATCGTGGCTTATCTGCTATCTATGATTATCTATTAGTTTATGAATGAACATAAGATTATAAACGACCCCGTTTTCGGGTTTATCAAAATCAAAAGAGGGTTGCTGTATGATATCGTACAGCATCCCTTTTTTCAACGTCTTAACCGAATCAACCAGTTGGGATTGGCATCGGTAGTCTATCCCGGAGCGCGCCACACTCGTTTCCAACATTCGCTGGGCGCCTTTCATTTGATGTCAGAAGCAGTCAAATCGCTGAATGAGAAAGGAATTTACATTTTCGACTCGGAAGCGGAGGCTGTCCAGGCTGCAATCCTCATGCATGACATCGGACATGGTCCCTTTTCTCACGTCCTGGAAAATACGCTGATTCATGGTATCTCACATGAAGATATCTCGCTGATGATGATGGAACAAATCAACCACGACTTGAAAGGCCGGCTCAATCTGGCAATAGCCATTTTCAAAGACGAATATCCCAATAAGATTTACCATCAGCTCATTTCCAGTCAGTTAGACATGGACCGCCTTGACTACCTGCGCCGCGACTCATTCTATACCGGAGTAACGGAAGGTAATATCGGGTCGGCACGAATCATCAAGATGCTGAATGTCATGGATGACAAACTGGTTGTCGACTCCAAAGGAATCTATTCGATAGAGAATTACCTGACAACCCGAAGACTCATGTATTGGCAGGTATACCTGCATAAGACGGCTGTGGGCTATGAGAAAATACTCGTCAACACCCTAAGACGCGCAAAACACTTGTTCCAGCAGGGAGAAGATGTCTTTGCCTCTCCTGCCCTTGCCTATTTCATGAAAAACGATGTCGATGCCAAATGGTTCGCCGGTCATCAGGAGGCACTGTCCATGTATGCCGAACTGGATGATTCCGACATCTGGAGTGCGCTGAAAGTATGGAAGCATAGCAGCGACAAGATCCTGTCAACGCTGGCAACGGATATGGTTGACCGCCATCTCTTCAAAGTAGAAGTGACCGAGGACCGTCCCACCGACGAGTACATCGAAGAGAAACTGAATCAAATAGCAGCAGCCATGGACATCACGAAAGATGATGCCCGTTATATGCTGACGCTGACGGAGATTGGAAAAGATATGTACAATCCGGAAGACGACAGTATCGGAATTCTTTACAAAGACGGTACCGTAAAAGATATTGCAGATGCTTCAGAAATCTTAAATGTGCAACTACTTTCAAAAAAAATACGTAAATATTACTTGTGTTATCAACGAGTTTGAATATTTTTTTGTATCTTTGCAGCGTTTATTAAAACTAAAAGTTATATGATGCAATTTACAGCCAAACAAATAGCCGACTTTATTGGCGGTCGTGTGGAAGGCAATGACAATGCTGTTGTTAACACTTTTGCTAAGATAGAAGAAGGCAAAGAGGGAGCCATCACTTTTCTTTCCAATCCCAAATATACCCAATATGTCTACGAAACAAAGGCCAGTATCGTTCTGATTAACGAGGACGTGGAACTTGAAAAGCCTGTCAGCGCAACGCTCATTCGCGTGAAGAACGCCTATGAGTGTGTCGCCAAACTGCTCCAGATGTATGCAGCCTCGCTGCCTAAGAAGGTGGGTGTTCATCCCCTTGCCTTTGTCGCAGAGTCTGCTGTTATCGGCAAAGACGTCTACATCGGTCCTTTTGCCTGTGTTGGTGAAAATGTGAAGATTGGCGACGGTTCCATCATCCATCCCAATGTCACCATCTATGACGGTTGCCAGATTGGCAAGAACGTTACCATTCATGCCGGTTCTGTTATAGGTGCCGACGGTTTCGGCTTCGCTCCTAACCAAGAAGGCTACGAGAAGATTCC
Organism: Prevotella sp. tc2-28; assembly: GCF_900107705.1. Lineage (GTDB taxonomy): Bacteria > Bacteroidota > Bacteroidia > Bacteroidales > Bacteroidaceae > Prevotella. Next base: position 6,099 of record NZ_FNRE01000024.1, on the reverse strand, counting down.
TCAGATAGGCATTGTGATTATCGAGGATAACGTTGAAATTGGTGCCAATACTTGTATCGACCGCTCTACGATGGGACAGACCATCATTCATCAGGGAGTCAAACTGGACAACCTCATTCAGGTAGCCCACAATTGTGAGATTGGTGAGAACACCGTCATGTCAGCTCAAGTAGGTATGGCTGGCTCCACAAAGATTGGCGCTTGGTGTATGGTTGGCGGACAGGCTGGTTTCTCCGGTCATATCCATGTAGCAGACCGCACCATGGTGGGAGCCCAGTGTGGTGTCATCGGTGACACCAAAGGAAACGGCGAGACCTTAATCGGTTCACCGGCAGTCAACCCCAAGATGTATTTCAAGGCAAGAGCCCTTGATGCCAAATTGCCTGACATGTATCGACAGATTGCCGCTATGCAGCGCGAAATTGATGAATTAAAAAAGAAACTACAATAAATCATGAAACAGAAGACACTTAAAGGCAGTTTCTCTCTTTATGGAAAAGGACTGCATACAGGTTTAAACCTGACCGTTACGTTCAATCCTGCTTCAGAGAACTTTGGATATAAGATTCAGCGTATTGACCTTGAAGGCGAGCCCATCATTGATGCCATAGCAGAAAATGTGGTTGACACCCAGCGTGGCACCGTGCTTGGCAAAGGTGACGACATCCGAGTCAGCACCGTAGAACACGGACTGGCAGCACTCTATGCCCTGGGCATTGACAACTGTCTGATACAGGTTAACGGTCCGGAATTCCCCATCCTTGACGGTTCTGCCATCCAGTATGTCGACAAGATTAAAGAAGTTGGTATTGAAGAGCAGAACGCTCCGAAAGACTGGTATGTCATTCGCAAGAAGATTGAGGTAAAAGACGACAAGACCGGTTCTTGCATCACCATTCTTCCCGACGAGGAGTTCTCACTCACGGCAATGTGCTCTTTTGAGTCCAAGTTCATCAACTCCCAGTTTGCAACGCTTGACAAGATTGACAAGTTTGCTACTGAGATAGCTGCTGCCCGTACATTTGTCTTCGTTCGCGACATCCAGCCCCTTCTGCAGGCTAACCTGATCAAAGGCGGTGATATGGATAACGCTATCGTGATATATGAGCGTCAGATATCACAAGAACAACTCGACCAACTGGCTGACATGCTCCACGTAGAGCATCGCGATGCCACCGAGTTAGGTTATATCCAGCACAAGCCGTTGGTATGGGAGAATGAGTGTACACGCCATAAGCTGCTTGACATCGTCGGTGACATGGCGCTGATTGGCAAACCCATCAAGGGACGCATCATCGCTACGCGTCCTGGTCACACCATCAATAACAAGTTCGCTCGCCAGATGCGCAAAGAGATACGTAAACATGAGATACAAGCTCCTATCTACGATCCCAACGAAGAGCCAATCATGGATGTTAACCGTATCCGCGAATTGCTTCCTCATCGCTATCCCATGCAGTTGGTAGACAAAGTCATCGCTTTGGGTGCCAATACCATTGTCGGCATCAAGAACGTGACATCCAACGAGCCTTTCTTCCAGGGACACTTCCCCGAAGAGCCCGTTATGCCTGGCGTGCTGCAGGTTGAGGCGATGGCACAATGTGGCGGACTGCTGATTCTGAACACGCTGGAAGAGCCCGAGCGCTGGTCTACCTACTTCATGAAGATTGACGATGTAAAGTTCCGCCAGAAAGTTGTTCCCGGCGACACACTCATCTTCAAAGTCGACCTCCTGGCTCCCGTTCGTCACGGAATCTCATCCATGAAGGGCTATATCTTTGTGGGAGACCATGTTGTCGCAGAGGCTACATTCACCGCTCAAATAGTAAAAAACAAGTAATCTATGAATCAAATACATCCCCTAGCAGTCGTTGACCCCGAAGCAAAACTAGGCGACGGTAACGTGATTGGTCCTTTCTGTGTGATTGACAAAAACGTAGTCATTGGCGACAACAACAAGCTGCTCAATAACGTCACCATACATTATGGTGCACGCATTGGTAACAATAACGAGTTCTTCCCAGGCTCGTCCATCTCCACCAAGCCCCAGGATTTGAAGTTCAAGGGTGAAGAGACTACCTGCGAGATAGGCGACAACAATTCTATCCGCGAGAATGTAACCATTAGCCGCGGCACCGCGTCCAAGGGCAAGACGGTGGTTGGTAACGGTAACCTGCTGATGGAGAACATGCATGTGGCTCACGACTGTGTCATTGGCAATGGCTGCATCATCGGTAATTCCACCAAGTTTGCCGGTGAGGTTGAAGTGGAAGACTATGCCATCATTTCTGCAACCTGTCTGTTCCACCAGTTCTGTCGTGTAGGAAGCTATATCATGTTCCAGGGTGGAACGCGCACGAGTCAGGACATCCCACCTTACGTCATTGCCGGTAAGGAGCCCGTCCGCTATGCTGGCGTCAACCTGATTGGCTTGCGACGCCGTGGATTCCCCAACGAGACGATAGAAGCCATCCATGATGCCTATCGCATCATCTATGCTAAAGGTGTGCTGAAAGACGGTATTGCTGAGGCCCGTGCCAAATATCCCGACTCGAAAGAGGTGGAATATATCTGCTCATTTATAGAGAATTCAAAACGCGGAGTCATCCGGTAAATGAACACGCTGATTGCCGTTACGGGACCTACTGCCGTAGGAAAGACAGCTCTTACCATCGAGATTGCCAAACACTACGGAATACCAATTATCAATGCTGATTCACGTCAGATCTATCAAGAACTGAAAATTGGTACGGCCTCACCGACAGCAGAACAGATGCAACAAGTCAAGCACTATTTCGTAGGCACCAAGAGCATCACCGACTACTATAATGCCTCCATGTACGAGCAAGAGGTTGTCCAACTACTGGAAAAGTTGTTTGTCGACTCTCCGGTACAGTTGCTCAGCGGAGGCAGCATGATGTATATAGACGCTGTATGCAATGGCATTGACGACATTCCCACCGTTCGTGACGATATCCGTAATGAGATGAAACGTCGTTATCAGGAAGAGGGACTTGATGCACTCTGTGAAGACCTTCGCCGACTGGACCCCGAGCATTATGAGGTCGTTGACCGTCAGAACCATCGCCGTGTGATTCACGCATTGGAGATATGCTATCAGACCGGAAAGACTTACACCTCCTTCCGCACACAAAAGCGCAAGGAGCGTCCCTTTCAGATTGTCAAGATAGGACTTACCCGCGACCGTCAGGAGCTCTACGACAGGATTAATCAGCGGGTAGACACCATGATGAGCGAAGGATTGCTTGACGAGGTCCGTTCTGTATCAGCCTACCGTAGCACCAACGCTTTGAATACCGTAGGATATAAAGAACTATTCGACTATATAGACGGGCGATGGCCTTTGGAAGAAGCCGTTGAACGCATCAAGGGGAATACCCGACGCTATGCCCGCAAACAACTAACTTGGTATAAAAGAGATGAGCAAGTAACCTGGTTTCATCCTGACCAACAAGACAAAATCCTGAAATTTATTTCGCATTATGAGTAAATACGTTGAGAGAATAAGTACGCTGTTCAAGCAATGTGGACAATGGTATAAAGGGCTCTATCGTGGACGTCCCTGGTATGTCAAGACAGCAGTCGGACTTGCCACACTCGTTGTTACCTTCCTGCTCTACCTCATCATGGTTGACATGAACTTCCTGTGGCTTTTCGGTAAGTCGCCTTCTATCCATGATGTCAAGAACACCCACCCCGCTGAGGCCTCACAGATATACAGCGCTGACGGTAAGGTTATCGGTAAGTTCTTCAGCGAGAACCGCATGCCCGTGACCTATGACGATGTGAGCCCGAAATTCTGGGAAGCACTCATCGATACGGAGGACGAGCGTTTCTATCGTCATCATGGCATCGACTATCAGGCTTTCGGAGCTGCGCTGAAAGACTATGTGCTTCACCGTGATGCGCGTGGTGCGTCAACGATTACCCAGCAGCTGGCCAAGAACCTGTTCCGTGTTCGCACGCAGTATTCTACAGGACTGCTCGGTTCCATCCCTGGTCTCAAAATGCTCATCATGAAGAGCAAGGAATGGATTACCGCCTATAAGCTGGAGTATTATTTTAATAAGGAGGAGATTCTGACGATGTATGCCAACACGGTAGACTTCGGTTCCAACTCCTTTGGCATCAAAACGGCAGCCAAGACGTATTTCGGTACCACACCCAAGCACCTGACTGCCGACCAGTGTGCGGTGCTGGTAGGACTGCTCAAGGCAACCACCTATTATAATCCCCGCATCAATCCGAAGAATGCCCTCAACCGTCGTAATGTGGTGCTCGACAATATGTTGCGCCACCATCATCTGACTCCCGAGGAATGCAAAGCCCTCCAGCAGAAAGAAATCAAACTGGACTACAGCGTCGAGACAGCCTACGACGGTACTGCCAACTATTTCCGCGAAGCCGTTGCTGACTTCATGAAGAACTGGTGTAAGGAGTATTATGGTGACGATCGTGTCTATGCCTACTATACCGAAGGACTGAAGATTCACACCACACTCGACAGCCGCATGCAGCGCTATGCCGAGGAGGCTGCCATCAAGCAGATGAAACAGGTTCAGAAGACTTTTAACCAGCATTGGGGTAATGTGAATCCCTGGCAGGACGAGCATCACGTGGAGATTCCTCACTTTATCGAGGACCTTGCCAAGAAGACACCTTACTACAAGATGCTGAATCAAAAGTACAACGGTAATCAGGATTCCATCGACTATTACCTCAACCTACCCCATCAGGTTAAATTGTTCGACTACGACGAGGGAACTATCGTGCGAGAGATGTCTACCATGGACTCCATCCGTTATATGGAACATTTCATGCATTGTGGCTTCGTGGCCATCGAGCCCCAGACGGGTCACGTCAAGGCTTGGGTAGGCGATGTCGACTTCAAGACGTGGAAATACGACAAGGTGACAGCCATGCGCCAACCGGGTTCTACCTTCAAGCTCTTTGTCTATGCCGAGGCGATGAATCAGGGCATCACTCCTTGCGACACCCGCACGGATGAATACTTCTCGATGAAGGTGATGGATCATGGCAAGGAGGTCACCTGGGCACCCACCAATGCCGACGGTCGTTTCTCGGGTGCAAACATCACGCTGAAGCAGGCCTTTGCCATGAGTGTCAACAGCGTGGCAGCACGTTTGGGACAAGAGGTTGGTATCGAACATATAGTGAAGACCGCTCATGATATGGGTATTAAGTCGAAACTCACCGCGACACCAGCATTGACGCTTGGTGCAAGTGATGTTAACCTATTGGAATTGGTCGGTGCATACTGTACACCCGTGAATGACGGAAAGGCCATCGACCCCGTACTGGTTACCCGCATTGAGGACCGCGACGGGAATGTGCTCTATGAGGCCAATCCTGAAGAGCGACAAGTTCTCTCACCCAAGAGTGCTTTCTACGTCCAGCAATTACTGATGGGTGGTATGAGTGGCACCTCGTCACGCCTGCGTGGCTTTGTAGGTGATGCCAACAATGATACCGACTTCGGAGGTAAGACAGGTACGTCAAACAACCACTCCGACGCTTGGTTTGTCGGCACTACTCCCCGTCTGGTCTGTGGTGCATGGGTTGGTGGTGAATACCGTTGCATCCATTTCCGTACGGGAATGCTTGGACAGGGCAACCGCACCGCCTTGCCTATCTGTGGCTACTTCCTCGGTTCGGTACTCAGTGACAAGCAGTTTAAGCACTACCGTACCAAGTTCGACAAGCCAGAAGGTCTCGACAATGCCATCGACTACAACTGTGGCGGATATTTCAAGGCACCAGCCGATTCCGACTCCATAGCTGTTGACAGTCTGGCTGCTAAACCAGAAATGGAGATGGTACTTGACGAGTATGGCAACGAAGTTATGCGTCCGAAGGAGCACCAAGAGCACGTTACCAATACGGCACACCCCGATGCACAGCAAGCTGCCGAGGAGCCTAAACAGACAAAGATAGAAAATTGAACACGGAGGAATTAGACCTTGATAACAAGGAGTGGCAGCAAGCCCTCCAGATTATACAGTTTACCCGTCGCTCGCTATTCCTAACTGGTAAAGCGGGGACGGGTAAATCGACATT
>NZ_FNRE01000027.1 GCF_900107705.1 Prevotella sp. tc2-28 | reverse complement strand
CCCTATCCGCAAATCATCAACTCGCAGGAGATTGCCACCAGTGTCTACAATCTCCAAGGCATTCCTCATATCATCCTTTTCGCTCCAGACGGCACCATCCTCGCACGTGGTCTAAGCATGGACGAACTGAAAGCGAAACTCAAAGAGATATTCAACGATAACAAATAAACTCAAATAACAATTCGTGACCCATTCACTTTATGTCTAATTTTCAAAAAAACAGTAAGGATTATGGAGAACCCGACATTACCTACCAACTGGCTGGCAGCGCTGAGCAACGCCCGCTCGGCATCCCAATGGGTGACGCTTGCTCAGCAAGAACCTCGACGGCATTCAAACCACCTCGATTTCAGGAATCGGCAATGAAACTGGAAGATTCTATCTCGGATTTCAGGAAAATTTTGAGTCTTGCGACCAAGACGACCTCGGATTTCAGGAATCCGGGCAGGAAACGGGCGCGGCAGGGACGGATTGCAGCAATCTGCACTTTCACCGCCCCTGTCGCAGCCCGATTTTCTGGAATCCGGCGCCTCTCATGCAGAATTATATGATAATTTAAATACAAATAACATGAACAAAGCAAATTCAGAAATGTTCAAGAAGAGCAACGGTAAGACAAGTAATGGAGATGGCGGTTTACGCAGTTCTATTACTGATTATGAATTCGAGGAAGCTAACTCATGGGACAATGTGGTTTCAGATGGTATAATCCGTAAAAGAAATGATATGAGGAAGTCTTTGTTGATAATAGTTTTATTGCTATTCACTTATGGGCAATTCTCCTTTGCCCAGCAGTTCGCTTTGCAATCAACCTACAAGATAGTAAAAGCAGAAGTGTTAGATGGCGAACAATTTCATGTGACGTACGCCATGAGTTTCAAGGACAGTAAAAGTCAGCAAGAGTATCATCATGATACCCGAGTTGTACAGATAGGCAACAGCTACGTTAAAGACTACAGCTGGAATATGTACTCGCTCGACTCTTTATACACAGAGAAATCGAAATTCGGTAAGTCGTCGAAAGGACTACAGAAGCCGGTCTTCGCTTTTAACATTATCCGCAACAATGGCTCCAATCAAAACATGATATCATATAGAATGTTTGGGGCTCTTGGCACTCTCACTTACGAGGAAGAAGCAAGGCCGCAGGTATGGAACTTGGCTGATGGCACACAGAAGATTCTTGGTTATTCCTGCCATAAGGCAACAACCAATTATGCCGGGCGCAAATATACAGCTTGGTATACTGTGGATTTACCACTTTCTGCCGGACCATATAAGTTCTTTGGGTTGCCTGGACTTATTCTCAAAGTGGAAGAATCTACAGGAATGTATATTTGGAAGGCCATAGGCATTGAAAAGAAAAAGAGGAAAATAGTTAAGAATACATTCGAAAGGCAGGTGCATACCAGTAAGGATAAGGCATTGAAAACCATCAAGCGAATGTATGCCACTCCAGTCGCAATGCTCCTTTCTACTGGTACAATGCTCGCAACTGTTAAGAATGGCAAGTTAGTTGATATTACAGAGAAAGACGACAAACCAATTCCATACGAACCCATAGAGCTTGAAAACAAATGATGAAGCGTCTACTGCTATACATTATTATATTAGTCTCACTCGAAGGTAAGGCGCAGAACTTCACGGGAAGGGTGGAAAACATGAGCGGGAAGCCGCTCGCGTCAGCCTCCGTCGTGGCGAAAGGAGATGGGGGCTCTGTCGTGGCATTTGCAAGGTCAGGACAGGATGGTGGTTTCTCGCTGACCATTCCGCAGGGGAAAGAGGCGAAGGATGTAGAGTTTCTGATGATGGGCTTCGCAAAAGTGGTGATACCGCTGAAGGACTACAAGAACGGGCAGACCGTCAGGATGTCGGAGCAGGCCATTGCATTGAAAGAGGTGAAGGTGACACCACAGCGCATCCGTGAGGAGGGCGACACACTTACCTACTCCGTAGCAGGATTCAGGCAGAAACAAGACCGTTCGATTGCCGATGTGATTGCCAAGATGCCTGGGCTGGAGGTATTGCCGACGGGAGCCATCAGGTATCAGGGCAAGGCCATCAACAAGTTCTATATCGAGGGGATAGACTTGTTAGGCGGCAAGTATGCGATGGCGAGTGAGAACCTTTCTGCTGATAAGGTGAAGAGCGTGCAGGTGTATGAGAACCACCAGCCCGTAAAAGCCCTGAAGGATATTCAGTTTTCTGAGCAGGCCGCACTTAATCTGGTGCTGAAGGACGAGGCGAAGAACGTGTGGCAGGGTGTGGTGGACGTAGCAACGGGATATGGTGATAATTGGCTGAGGGATGCACGTCTGTTGGAAATGGTATTTGGACGCAAGAAGCAAAGCATCTCAATGGTGAAGGCCAACAACATGGGCAAGGACATCGAACACGAAGTGACAGACCTGTCAAGCTTTGACAAGACGGCTCCCACGGAGAGCGGCATCCTCAGCAACATCAGCTTAGGTGCGCCAAGTCTGGAACCCCAGCGCAGCAAGTTCAACGATACCTATATCGCCGCCACAAACTGGCTGTTTAAGAATAAAAAGGACGATGACCTGAAACTTCAACTGACAGGACTCTATGACCGCAGTCATCAGCAACAGAATCGTCAGACTATCTATCTCGACGCTGACTCCGCCGTGATTGCCGAGGAACAGTCAGCAAGAAGCACCCGCAGCGAGTGGCAGGCCGAACTACTCTATAAGGCCAACCGCGACAACCACTATCTGTCGAACACGCTGAAAGGCTATATCGACTTCAATAAGAGCGAGGGACTTTCGATGTTAAACGGACAGCCTACTCCCCAATACGTTGAACCCCGCAAACGCTACGTCGTGGACAATCTCGAACTCATCAACAAACTGAAGAACGGGCAAAGCTACTCCGTCACCTCGCTGTTCAGCTACAGCTATCTGCCTGGTACGTTGCTACTGACCAATGACAGCACGCAGCAGCTCACCCAGCAGACGCTCTACTGGAAGGCCTACGCCTATTATCAGCACAGCATCAGGCAAGTGAAACTTATCTGGCAGGCAGGTTTTGAGACCAAGAACCAGTGGTTGGCATTGAGCGACAAAGACCGCTATAGCGAGTATCAGCCATACATAGAGCCATCACTTAGCTATCGCGAAGGAGCATGGAGCATCAGCCTGAACGGGCGGCTTAGTTGGCTCATGCGTCAGTATCAGAAGAAGAACAGCCAGAATTTCCTTGCCGAGCCGCGCCTTTTCATCCGCTACAGTCTGACTTCCAAACTTGACATCAGCGGCAGTTACAGTTACCGATGGACTCCCAGCGACATCACCACTATCACCCGTCAGGCTTATTACACCGATTACATCTCTTGTCAGCAAGGATCAGGACAGTTTGAAAACACTACGGGACAAATGGCAAGTTTAGGATTAGGCTATCGTAACGTGATGACAGGAATGTTCTGCAGGCTCACTTCTGG
>NZ_FNRE01000033.1 GCF_900107705.1 Prevotella sp. tc2-28 | reverse complement strand
TGAAGTGACCCCAAGAAGTTGGACGGGTTAAACATTTACGTATTTAATTGAGTCATTCTGTATTGTACTGGACTCATACCATTTAACTTGATTTTTATTCTTTTATTGTTATAATAGTCAATATATTCTTCTAAAGCCTTGATAAATTCTTCTGGGGAATCAAAGTTTTCTGCATATAGCAGTTCCGACTTCATTATCCCAAAGAAATTCTCAGCCACAGCATTGTCTAAGCAGTTCCCTTTCCTTGACATGCTTTGGATGATATCATGGCTTTGTAGTTTTCTGCAATATCCGTAATGCTGGTACTGCCATCCCTGGTCAGTGTGTATAATAAGGCCTTTCAGATGACTGACTTTGGCAAAAGCCTTATCCAGCATGTCATGTATCTGCTCCAAATTGGGTGTAGTAGAAATATTGTAAGAGATCACTTCTCCATTGAAGAGATCTAATAAAGGAGAAAGGTATAGTTTGGTTTGCTTTATATTTATCTGAGTAACATCAGTTACCCATTTCTGATTAGGCGAACTAGCCTTAAAGTCTCTCTCCAGTATATTAGGAGCAATACGACCAACCTCTCCTTTATAAGAGCGGTATTTTACCTTGCGTATCTGGCATTTCAAATTCTCTGACTTCATGATGCGCTGCACCGTTTTGTGGTTAATGACGTATCCTCTGTTCCGCATTTCTGCCGTTATCCGTCTATAGCCATAGCGGCCCTTATGCTCATGGAAGATACTTTTAATTTCTTCTCTTTCGTGTTTGTACTTATCCACACCTTCTTTAAGTTTCTTCAAGTGGTAGTAGAACACGGAACGTGCCATCCCATTAATCTCCAACAGTATGTTGAGTCCAAACTCCGGCCTTAATGCTTGGATGACTTGCGTCCAGAACCTCTGAGCCTGGACTCCTCTTCTTCCATCAAGGCCTTCGCTTTTTTTAGCAATGCATTCTCTGCTCTCAGGCGAAGGTTTTCAGCCTGCAGTCGCTCTAATTCTGCTTTGGAGTCATACTTTTCTTGCTTTTGCTGCTTCATGTCTTTTGGCTTCCGACCTCGGCGCTTAACCTCATACAACGCACTGTAACCTCTATTACGGACTATACGTACCCATGTCTCAAGATTAGTGCGACTGATGTCTGCGGAGGTGTAAATCTCGCGCAAAGATAAGTCTTTTTCCAGATACAAACGAACTAAATGTTCTTTTTCTGCACAAGAAATCTGCCTGTAGGTCTTATGACGTACTAAACCAGCCTCTCCTTGTTCATCATAACGACGTACCCACTCGAGAATCTGATCACGCCCTGTGTGTAGGTCTTTGCATAACTGGACGATGGGTACGCCAGACTTTACCTTTAATACTGTTTCTAATCTTTCTTTTAATGAATGAAAACTACTCATAATGTACCTCTAAAAGCTTTATGTCTAACTTTAGGGGTGCATTTCACTT
>NZ_FNRE01000019.1 GCF_900107705.1 Prevotella sp. tc2-28 | reverse complement strand
AAAAACAAAAAAGATTATGGAGACATTATCTATCAACGGTGTTGCTGTTGTCACCACAGACGAGAACAACAGAGTAAGTAACATTCAGTTCCTGCCGGACGATGAGTTCAACCCCGTTCTGGAGCAGGGCAGTAAGACCAACGGGCAGTTGCAGCTGATGCGCAATGCGACGTTCGACTATGTACCTAACAAGCCGCGCATAAGAGCCAACTCGACGCTGCTGCTCAAGGCTGCTCACGGCCGTATCTCTGCCACTAGGGATGGAGCCTACCAGCTGACGCTGAAGATATTTAAGCGTGAGGGGTTGGACGTGAAGGAAACCATGTTGCGTGAGGCTATGGAACTGATTAACAACGTTAAACTGTAAGGCTATGGACAAGATGTATGAAATGTCGTATTTCAACGGACCAATTACGAACAAGGTGCCGTTGACCACGCTGGGTCTGATAGAGGTGGCTGCCATCGTCAAGAGCAAGGAACTGGAACCTCAGACAATGCTTCTGAGAACCATTACTGACCATGAGGCTGCCCGCCAGTACAAGGGCTCTAATTTCCCTTATGTGACGCCTGCGGGTGTGTTCTCTTATTGTTCTGATGCTTCGCTGGTGAGGCATTCGAGTGTGCTCTGTATGGACCTTGACCACGTTGAGGATGTGGACGGACTGAAGCAGAAGCTGATAGCCGACCCTCATTTCAAGACGCTGATGGCATTCCGCTCTCCCTCGGGCGACGGACTGAAGTGGTTCATCGAGATTGACCTCACGAGGTGTAACCACCGCCAATGGTTCGACGCGGTCAGGAACTACTTGATGTCTCTCTACGGCCTTAGCCCCAAGCAGGCTGACCCGTCGGTCAGAAACGAGTCTCGCGCCTGTTTCCTTTGCTACGACCCTGAGGTGTATGTGAATCCGGTGTTGACAGTTGACAAATGACAGTAAGAAAGATGGAAGCATTAGCATTCGACCCTCTGGCTTGGCTGGAACAGCCAACCGACGCCCAGGGCGCAACGCCCTCAGCCTGTCAGCAACCTACAGTCAGCCAGCCTCTCTCCCCATCGGAGGAGCTGGCGCTGGCTACGGCGGTCACCCGTGAACTGATAGTCCGTAATGCCAACATCGCCGAGTCGTATGATGACTATGTGCGTCTGGGCTTTGCCCTTGCCAATGGTCTTGGCAGCGCCGGACGCGACCTGTACCATCAGTTGTGTGCCCACAGCACGAAGTATCGTCAGGCGGACTGTGAACGCAAGTGGCAGCAGTGTCTGCGTCAGACCGACGGGCGCACCTCGATAGCCACGTTCTATCACATGGCCCGACAGGCCGGAGTGGACATCAGCGCTATTACAAAGCAATATCGTAAAAATCACTTTAATTATTAGGAATATGACAAAAGAAACCAAGAAGGCCAAAAAGGCCATTGAGAAGAAGGCTTCTACGAAGAAGCAGGTTAAGAAATTCACGCCGCTGTCATGGGACGAGGTGTTTGCCAGCGAACAGCTGCCGCCGTTGCCCTCACAGTTGCCCAAGTTGGTTGAGACGAGCATCTCGCAGACTCCCGACCTGCTGAAGGGTACCGTGGCACAGACCATCCCTGTGGCTTACTCCATCTATCCGCGCGGCTTGAGCTTCGTCTATATCGACGGCCGTACCCGTGAGCTCCGCATGAATTGTCTGCTGGTGGCCAAGGAAGGTGGCGGTAAGGAGTGTATCACGCTACCCATCAAGCACATTCTGGCAGAGGTGAAGGAGACCTCGAAACGTGACCGCCGCCGTCTGAAGGAGTATAACGACAAGTATAACCGCACGCGTCAGGACGAGGAGAAACCCAAGCGCCCCGACGATCTGGATATTCGCTGGTTGTTCCCCGACATCACGCGCCCAAGACTGGGGCAGGCTATGGAGGATGCGCAGAATGGCTTCCTCTTCCTGAAGCTGAACGAGTTGGAAGACTGGGATAAGCTGGAAGGACAGAAAGGCAGGTCGAACTCGTTCTCGCTGATGAAGCTCGTGGACGATGAGGATAACGACTTCGGACAGGACCGCGTAGGTGCACAATCGGTCAATGCCGACGGTTGTCTGCGACTGAACTATGTAGCAGATACGACAGAGCCCAAGTTGAAAAAATACTTCCGCTATATCCACGGCGAAGGCCCAATCTCGCGTCTCGTCTTAGGCGGTATCCCAACCGTGGAGATAGGTGCTCCCATACCCGTCTTTGGCAGCCACGACAAGAAGTATGACGAGTCGATACGTCCCTTCATTGAGAACCTGAAAAAAGCCACTGGTACCATCGTGTGCAAACAGGCTCAGAAGATGGCCGAGAAATTAAAAAAGGAGATTGACGAGTTTACGTCGAAGACCCAGGACCGTGTGCTTGATACGCTCTCACACCGCAGTCTGGTGGCTGCCTTCCGCCGCGCCTGTCTCATCTATGCTGCCAACGGAATGGTCTGGGAACCCGAGATAGAATACTATTGCCGCTGGTCGATGCAAATGGACTTGTACCTCAAATACAAGCTCTTTGCTGATGATATCCGCGAGGCTACCGAGAGTGTCAAACTGGTCACACGTGGCCCGCAAAGCCTTTTGGATAAGATTAACACCGACGAGCAGGGTGTGTTTGCCTTTGAAGAAGTGGTGCGCGTATATACCGCCGAGGGCAAGGGCAATGACGAGAAAAAGATTAAGAACACGCTCTCACAGTGGAAGACACGTGGTTTCCTTGAAGACCTGCCAGGCGGCAAATACAAGAAGATCAAGTGATGACAATGATGACAGATGACAAATGACAGTTATAAAACAACTGCCGACATAAAGAACAAAAACGGCAGGTTCCCAAATCGAGAGCCTGCTGTTTGTTGTTTTGTGTAATTATCCACTATTACTCTTTGGCGGCAAGCTGGGCTTCCAATTGTTGACAGCGCTGCTGCAAGGCCTCGTTGGCTGCCTTGGTGGTCTTCAGTTCGGCCTCCATCTGTTCGAATGTCAGCAGGGCTTGCTCGTAGCCTTCGCCTACACTGTGGAAGTTTTTCTCGAGGGCACGATAGTCATCCAGCAGTTTCTGTTGTTCATCCACACGACGCTGGTAGTCACAGAGTAACTGTACTTGCTCGTCGGCCTGTGCGTGGCTGGTTTTCATCTGGAAGTAGAGTCCGATGGCCAATCCGATGGCTATAACGAGTACGATGATAAATGCATAAACCATAATGGGTAAGATTTTTTAGTCGTTTTTCTTTTCTACCTTCATGAACTTGGTGAAGCCTGTCATGGCGAGCACCTTGTAGATTTCGGGGTTCACGTTGATCATTTTGAATTCGCCTTTGTGCTGCATCACGGTGCGCATGGTTTTCTGGATGACACGCAAGCCTGAGCTGGCCATATAGGTAAGGTCTGAGCAGTCCATGACGATTTCCACACCGCCATCGGCCAAAGCCGGCTGGATGTCCTGTTCGAACTGTGTGGCATTCATGGTGTCGATGCGTGCACCTGTCTTAATGATGGTCTTGCCATCTTCTTTGATAATCTGTGTCATAATAGTATATTTTATAATTGTCTGGTTTCTGTAATTTCCTTCTTCATGGTCAGGAGGTTTCTGCCCTCGAGACGCTGGTAGGTCACTTCGTTCATGATGTTCTTGACGATATAGATGCCCATGCCTCCCAGTTCGCGGTCTGCGGGATGGACATCAGGATCGGGGTCTTCTTTTGCCGTGGGGTCAAAGTGTTTCCCTTGGTCGCTGAGCACGAGGGTGAGCACTTTGCCGTCGTATTCGGCAAGGAGTTCGATGTCGGCTGTTGTCCCCTCGGGATAGGCATAGAAAATGACATTGCTGACGACTTCCTCCAAGGCCAGGTTCAGGTTCATCTGGAGTTCCATGTCGAGTCCCAGTTCGTCGCAAATTTCCTCGACGAACAAGTTGACGTGTTGCAACTCGGCTACTTGGTTCTTGAATTTCAGTTGTTTTCTCATCATGTCATTATGATTACACGACAATGCGTGTCTTGTGGTAGTTGTCGCGGAACTCGGACGGCGAGCAATTCTTCTTCTTGCGGAAGATGCGATTGAAGTTGCTCAGGTTGTTGAATCCGCAGTCGTAGCATATCTCGGCAATGCCTTTCGAGGTATCGACTAGCAGTCGGCTGGCATAGCCCAGTCGCATCTCGATAATGTACTCGCTGAGGTTGCGGCCTGTATGCAGCTTGAAGAAACGGCTGAATGCCGAAGGACTCATGCCTGCAATGTCGGCTAGCGTGGAGAGGCGTATCTCGTCACGGTAGTTCTTGGCAATATAGTTCTTGACTTTCAACACACGGCGTGAGTCGCTCTCCACCTCAACCTTCGCAAAACTGGATGTGGCCAGCGTGCGGGCCTTGGTGCTCTTGGACAGTTCGTAAAGTATAGAATAGAATTGCATGACTGCATAGAAGCCATCCTTGACGGAGCTGAGCGAGTCAATCTGCGGATAGACGCGCATGATATCGTCCAACGGGAAACTGAGTCCCTTGCGGGCTTCGAGCATCATCTTCCGCAATGAATGGAAAGGGGTTCGCATGAGGAATCCTTCTTCGCTCAGGTCGACATGAAACTGGATGGTGACCTCCCGGATATCCTCGCTAGTGCAGGTATTCTGCTCCCAGACGTGTTCCAGGTCGGGACTGGTGATAAGCACCAGGTCATAGTCACCTATCACCTCGTTAGAGTCACCCACAATGCGGCGCACACCAGCAGCATGCTCCACGAAATTGAGTTCGAACACCTCATGATTATGAATGGGATAAGTGAACTCCTTCTTCTTGCGGTCGGCAATATAGAGGGAGTCGCGTCCCATCAATGGCGTAATCTCATGAATAACCCTGACATCTTCCATCGCTCAGACTATATCTTTAGTTCTTTCAGTATCTCGCTCATGCGCTGCATGTTTTTGATACGCATAGGTACCAAGGGGAGTCGCAGCACGTTCTCGATATATCCCATCTCGTGGAGCATGGCCTTCACACCTGCGGGGTTGCCGTCGACGAAAAGCAGCGAGAAGAGGTCGGTGAAGCGGTGGTGAATCTTACGGGCACCATCGTACTCGCCTTTCATCTGCAGGCGTATCATCTTGGAGAACTCACGGGGCAGTGCATTGCCTATGACGCTGATGACACCCACGGCTCCGCAAGAAACCATCGGGAAGGTCAGCGCATCGTCGCCAGAGATGACGTCGAACGACTGAGGCTTGTTCTTGATAATCTCGTCAACCTGCTCCAAGTTGCCTGAGGCTTCCTTGATGGCTACGATATTCTGGCAGTCGCGAGCCAGGCGCACCGTGGTCTCGGCTTTCAGGTTGACACCAGTACGACCGGGAACGTTATAAAGCACGACGGGCAGTTTGGTAGCCGCAGCAATAGCCTTGAAGTGCTGATAGAGTCCCTCCTGCGACGGCTTGTTGTAATAAGGACATACACTCAGCACACCGTCGATGCCCTTGAAGTCGCCTGTCTGTAACTCCTGAACCACAGCAGCCGTATTGTTGCCTCCGCATCCTAACAGGATGGGCACGCGACCACCTACCAAATCAACGATTAAGTTCTTGATTTTTGATTTCTCTTCTATTGTCAATGTAGGTGTCTCACCCGTTGTGGCGAGAATACAGAAGAAATCAGCACCATTGTCGAGCTGATATTCCACCAAACGGATCAATGCCTTATAGTCCACCGACCCGTCTTCCTGAAAGGGGGTTATCAGCGCAATACCTAAACCCTTGAAGATATTATGTACCATATAGTAATTAAGAATTCTTATCTTTTATGGTGCAAAATTACACATTTTAATTGTAAAATGTCACTTATTTGCCGAAAAATTATTCAAATAGTAGTAATAATACCAATAAGTGCCACCATAATTACGCGAAATAGCCACTTGGGCTGCTTTCTTGTCAGCAAAAGTGCGTCGCAGTTTCTGCAAGTCCTTGAAATCCGTGTCCATCACATTATCATGATAGACGACAACGGGGTTGGCTCGCAGGTGGTTGTAGAGCACTAGGGCTTCGCGATAGTGGCGTGGCAACAGCTGGCTCACGGTATAGTACTTGGGAAGCGTGACTGCAAAACGGTTCAGGTCACGGTCTATCAGATAGGCACAAAGCTCGTAGTCGCCTCCCTTGCCGACCAGCGGTTTCCCCTCTCCCACTATGGGATAGCCGAACAAGCGTTCGCCCATCAGATGCTCATGACGGAGTGCCTCCATGCGAAGCATCATCAGTTGGCGATCGGTTTTGTCTGAGCGCTCACCAATCCGGAGTGCTCCGGCATAGTCGCCCTCTGCCATACAGTCTCTAACCTGACGGGTGTAAGTTGTCACATCAGTAGAATCAATGGCTATGCCGATGAGGAACATCAGCATAGCCACTGCAAGAGAATAATGCCACAAACGGCGGAAATTTACTATCATATCTTTCTCAGAACAACAGCAGAACGGGCTGGAATGTAGAGTTTAAGCCACTCCTTGCGGTCCTGTACATAGAGGGGATCGTAGTTGGTGACATGAGTAACGGTGTCGTCAGCGAAACCATTGCCACCAAACTCTTTGGCATCCGTGTTCAGTACCACCTCGTAGGAACCCGTCGGAACCAGGAATCCATAGTCGGTGTAGCTGCGCGTGGGTGAGAAATTGAAGACGAAGACGAGGTCGCCTCGCTTATAACAGAGCACCTGGTCGCCATCGTCGTGCCAGATCTCCTGAACGGGGGTTGCCTGGAAGTTCTTCTGCGACTTGATGACCTCCAACATCTTACGGTCGAAATCACCCAGCCAATGATAGCAAAGGTCTTTATTGTCTACCAGGTTCCACTGGCGGCGTGCATATTTGTACGACCAACCATTGCCTTCGCGCGGGAAGTCAATCCACTCGGGATGTCCGAACTCATTACCCATGAAGTTCAGATAACCGCCATTGATAGCGCCGGCGGTCACCAGACGAATCATCTTGTGGAGGGCAATGCCTCGCTGGGCGATATCGTTGACATCCTTCTTGGCAAAGTGCCAATACATATCGGCATCAATGAGGCGGAAGATAATGGTCTTGTCGCCTACCAATGCCTGGTCGTGACTCTCGCAATAAGAGATGGTCTTCTCGTCAGGACGGCGGTTCTTGACCTCCCAGAAGATACTACAAACGTTGATATCCTCGTCGCGCACCTCCTTGATAGTCTTGATCCAATAGTCGGGAATGTTCATGGCCATGCGATAGTCGAAGCCATAGCCTCCATCCTCGAACTTAGCAGCCAGTCCGGGCATACCACTAACCTCCTCGGCAATGGTGATGGCCTGTGGGTTGACCTCGTGAATCAGGCAGTTGGCCAGCGTGAGATAGCAGATGGCATTATCGTCCTCATGACCGTTGAAGTAATCGCCATAGCCACCGAAAGCCTCGCCCAGTCCGTGACTATAATAAAGCATCGAGGTGACACCATCGAAGCGGAAACCGTCGAAATGGAACTCCTCCAGCCAGTACTTACAGTTAGAGAGCAGGAAGTGGAGCACGTCATCCTTGCCGTAGTCGAAGCAAAGGGAATCCCAGGCGGGATGTTCGTGACGATCACCCGGATAGAAGAACTGGTTGGGGTCGCCACATAGATTGCCCAAGCCCTCGACCTCGTTCTTCACAGCATGGGAATGTACGATATCCATGATAACGGCTATGCCCATCTTATGAGCCGTGTCAATCATCTCCTTCAGGTCTTCAGGTGTTCCGAAACGGCTAGACGGGGCAAAGAACGAGCTGACATGATAGCCGAAAGATCCGTAGTAGGGATGCTCCTGGATGGCCATCACCTGAATGGCATTATAGCCGTCATTCTTGACACGGGGGAGAACGTTCTCGGTAAACTCCTTGTAGGTACCTACCTTCTCGGCATCCTGACCCATACCAACATGGCACTCATAGATCAACAGGGGAGCTTTATTGGGCTTGAAGGTCTTCTTCTTCCAGACATAGGGCTTCTCGGGATTCCATACCTGTGCCGAGAATATCTTGGTCTGGTCGTCCTGTACCACACGACGGCACCAGGCAGGGATGCGTTCTCCCTCGCCACCGTTCCACTTGACCTTCATCTTATAGAGCTGGCCGTGCTTCAGGGCTTTTTCCGAGAGTTTCAGTTCCCAGTTTCCGGTTCCCTCAATGCGCTTGCATTTGTATTTCTCGTTCTCCTGCCAGTTGTTGAAATCACCAATCAGATAGATTTCGGTGGCATTAGGCGCCCACTCACGGAACACCCATCCCTTAGCCAGCTTATGGAGTCCGAAATACAAATGGCCCGAGGCAAACTGCGACAATGTAGATTTGCCGTTGCGGGTGAGCTGACCTATCTTCCATAGCGCATGGTCATGACGACCGCGGATGGCTCCCTCAAAGGGTTCCAGCCAAGAGTCGTTGCGAACCAGTCCGATATGCTGGGGTTCCTCTACTTTCTTAACAGTCTTCTTGGCGGTAGCCTTCTTAGCAGGGGCTTTCTTTGCCGGAGCCTTCTGGGTGGCAGTCTTCTTCGTTGCTGCCGTAGTCTTCTTTGTCGTTGCCATAGGATTTACGCTTTTACCTTAAATATTGCTTTTTTCAGTTCGGGAACACCGGCAATGCAAGGAGCATGTCCGTCTTGCGGGAAGAAGATAGCCATCATGCCTGGCTGACAAGTAACATAGCTGTCGGCTGCCAGATTGGGAATCTTGGTGATGTCCTTCTCGGCGTTGTACTCAGCCTTAGGCAACTGGTCACGTTGGGTGTAGCCGAAGGTCTCAGCAGCGGTAAGGGGAATCTGGATGTCAATCATCTTGTCGTGCGTCTCAATGACGGCCTCATCGGGGGTCTTTCCCTTCGCCATCTGGATATTCACGAAAAGGTCCTTTCCGACAATCTCATGTTTTCCTGCCTCCAACGCATTCAAATCGTTCTGCTGCAGAAACTCAACTACTTTGGCGAACAAGGGGTTCACCGACTCATACATCTTCAGATTTTCAAGTTTGTCGATAATCATAATGCTTTTGTTGTTTTAAATATTGATACCATTATTAGTTCCTGTCTAATGTCCTGCGTCCTCGGCTGTAGGTGCCTTCTGCAGTAATCTTGCCGTTACGGTCTTTCTCTATGAAGCGGCCATCTCGTCGGTCTTCTTCATAGCTTCCCTCGAAACGGTTACCATCTTTGTCCTCTTCTATGGCTGGTCCATGACGCTTGCCATGTTTGAAATGTCCTTTAAACTTGGAACCGTCAGCATAGCGGGCAATGCCCTCGCCATGTATCTGTCCATTAAGGAACTGTCCTTCAAAGACATCGCCATTCTTCATGGTCAGCTTGCCACGCCCATTGGGCTTGTCTTGTTTCCACTCACCTTGATAGGTATTGCCATTCTTCCAGACCAGCATGCCCTGGCCTTGCTTGTCGCCCTTGTAGAACTGACCGGTGTACTTGTCACCATTGGCATAGCGGAACAAGCCCTGTCCGGTTCGTTCGCCATCCACATAATCGCCTTCGTAGACATCGCCATTCTGGAACTTATAGATGCCCTTACCGTTCTGCACATCACGAGCCCACTGACCAATATACACATCGCCAGAGGCATAACGGAACGTGCCCTTGCCGAAACGGAGATTATCTTTCCACTGCCCTTCATAGGACGAGCCATCAGCCCAGTCGTAGGTACCTTTGCCGTTCTTCTGGTCATTTGCCCAGTCGCCTTCATACCAGGCGCCTCCCTTAAAAGCATAGCGACCGACACCATGGCGCTTGTCCTGCTTCCATTCGCCGGTGTAGACATCGCCATTATAATAGTACATGACACCATGACCTTGCTGATAGTCACGATACCACAATCCTACATATTTATTATTATTGGAAAAATAATAGGTTCCCTGTCCGTGCTGCTGATCCTGGAACCACTGTCCCTCATACTTCTCACCATCGGTAAAGGTATAGACACCATAGCCTTGGCGCTTGCCTTTCTCGTACTCGCCTTCATAAACGTTGCCGTTTTTCCACGTTGTCTTACCTTTTCCCTGGGGCTTTCCGGACTGCATCTCGCCCTTGTATTCTCCTCCATCCTTGGTCACACACGAGCCAAGTGTTATCTTTTGAGCAGAGGCGGTTAATGCCGTACCTATTAATATATTTAGGAGTATATTTCGAATCTTCATTACTTCGTTTTGATTTTTAACTTGACAAAGGTAGAAAAAAAATACGAGACAACCAAGTGTTTTAAAAAATATTCACTAACTTTGCAGCACATTAAAGAAATATACAAATGAAATTTATAGGAATCATACCTGCCCGCTATGCCTCTACACGCTTCCCGGGCAAGCCATTAGCCATGCTGGGAGGACGCACCGTCATCCAGCGAGTTTACGAACAGGCTGCCGCTGTCCTGGAGGAGGCTTATGTCGCCACCGACGACGAGCGCATCTTCAAGGCCGTTGAGGAGTTTGGTGGACGAGTTGTCATGACTCGTCAGGACCACAAAAGCGGTACGGACCGCATCGAAGAGGCTGCTGAAAAAATAGGCACGCAGGCAGATGTCATCATCAACATCCAAGGCGACGAACCGTTCATTCAGAAGTCGCAAATAGAAACTTTAAAGAGTCTGTTTGAAAACTCTGAGACTCAAATAGGTACACTGGGAAAGAAATTTGAAAGTATCGAAGCTGCAACCAACCCCAACTCACCCAAAATCGTGACGGACAAGAACGGCTTCGCTCTCTATTTCAGCCGCTCTGTCATCCCATATATTCGTGGCAAGGAACAGGCTGAATGGCTACAACATTTCCCCTTCTTGAAACACCTCGGACTCTATGCTTACCGACGTGACGTCCTACGCCAGATAACCCAGCTGCCACAGTCTCCGTTGGAGATGGCAGAAAGTCTGGAACAGTTGCGATGGCTGGAAAACGGCTACCGCATTCGCGTGGGACTGACAGATGTAGAAACAGTAGGTATAGATACCCCTGAGGACCTGCGTCGGGCCGAGGAATTCATAAAATGCGGTAGGTTTTAGCCCTGCCGCATTTCTCGTAACAACTGGCGCTGATGTTCAGACAACCTGGTGGGGAGCTTCACTTGATAAGTCAAAATCAGGTCTCGTCCTTCCCTACCCTTGCCACGCAGTCGTACCTTCGTGCCAGGTTGCGTTTCAGGCTTTACCTTCAACTTCAACCGTCCTCCTGTTCCAGTAGTCACCACCACATCGCCACCCAAGAGGGCCGTATACATATCTATGGTAATATTGGCTTCCGTGTCATGCGGTTGCGAGCGGAACGGACTTCCACCGCCGCCACCAAACAAGTCTTGGAAGAACGACGAGAAGTTACCACCCCCCGTAAACTGAGAAAAGTCAAAGCCGCCAAAGTCGCCAGCGCCACCGCCACCGCCAAAGCCTCCGAACCCACCTGCACCAGAACGCTCATAAGCCTCAGCCTGTTTCCATTGTTCCCCGTATTTATCATACTTGGCACGCTTCTCCGGATCACCTATCACATCATAGGCTTCCGTCAGAGCCTGGAACTTGGCCTTGGCCTTCGGGTCATCAGGATGCAAGTCGGGATGGAACTGCTTGGCGCGCTTCAAATAGGCACGCTTAACATCCTTCTGCGCTATCGTCTTGTCGACGCCTAGAATCTTGTAATAATCAATAAATGCCATATCTAATCCTCCTAATTTTTATCTTCTATTACTTTTCCAGCAAAAATCATACCAACAATTTGCACGACTCACTTTTTTTCATTACCTTTGCGCCTATGAAAAAAACAACGACCATCTTTTTCGCACTTTTGTGCATGACAACCATGACAATGGCCAAGAAATACAAGACCGTCACCCTACAACTGGTAGAAACCAGCGACGTACACGGGGCTTTCTTCCCCTACGACTTCATAGAGCGCACACCCATGCAGGGCACTATGGCTCGCGTTAGCACTTATTTGAAAAGACAACGTCAACAATACGGAAAGAACCTCATACTGCTGGAGAACGGAGATATACTACAGGGACAGCCAACATGCTATTATACGAATTATGTTAAGACAGACCTGCCCAACGTAGCGGCAGAGGTTATCAACTACCTAAAGTATGATGCACAGACATTTGGAAATCACGATGTAGAGACAGGACATGCCGTCTACGACAAATGGATTCGCGAACTGAACTGCCCCACTCTTGGAGCCAACATAATTGACGTCCAGTCGGGAAAGCCCTATGTCAAACCCTACCTAATAATTGAGCGCGAGGGTGTCAAGGTGGCCATTCTCGGTATGCTTACACCGGCTATTCCCAACTGGCTGCACCAAAGCCTTTGGAGCGGATTACGCTTCGAAGAAATGATCTCTTGCGCCAAGAAATGGGTAAAGCATTTGAAAGAATCTGAGAAGGCCGATATTATCGTCGGCTTGTTTCATAGCGGATGGGATGGCGGTATCGCCACGATGCACTACGACGAAGACGCCACCAAGAAGGTTGCCGAGCAGGTGGATGGATTCGACGTCATCTTCTTCGGACACGACCATACTGAGCGTAATGTCCAACTGCCTAACGGTGTGCTCTGCCTTGACCCGTCATGCAACGCGATGAAGGTAGCAGA
This sequence comes from Prevotella sp. tc2-28, assembly GCF_900107705.1. Taxonomy (GTDB): domain Bacteria; phylum Bacteroidota; class Bacteroidia; order Bacteroidales; family Bacteroidaceae; genus Prevotella. Next base: position 37,478 of record NZ_FNRE01000019.1, on the reverse strand, counting down.
AGCCACCCTAGAATGTACCCAAAAGGATGGCAGGTGGACCGTTTCGAAGAAGCAAGGACAACTGCCTGACATGACGAAAGAAACCATCGACCAGGACTTCGTAAACCACTTCCAGCCACAGACAGACAGCATCAAGCAATATGTAGAGCGACAAATTGGCACATTCTTGACACCCATCCGGTCGCGCGATGCCTTCTTTGGCTCTGCACCATTTACGGATTACATTCACCAGTTGCAGTTAGAAGAGACGCATGCCGACGTGTCACTAAATGCACCACTGGTATTTGACACCGAAATCAAGGCTGGTCCGGTATATATGAGTGATATGTTTAAGCTATACCGCTTTGAGAACCAGATTTACGTATTGCGGATGACAGGACGGGAAATACGTCAACTCCTGGAAATGAGCTACGACCAGTGGGTAAACACCATGAAAAGTCCTGAGGACCACATCATGTTGCTCACCGACCGCACATGGAATGACAAGCAACGAATGGGCTTTAAGTTCCTGACCTTCAATTTCGACTCTGCTGCCGGCATCGACTACGAAGTGGATGTCACCAAGCCTGACGGACAGAAAGTAAACATCCTGCGTTTTACTGACGGGCGACCCTTTGACGAGTCCGCATGGTACCGCGTTGCCATGAACAGCTACCGGGGCAACGGTGGAGGCGAACTCCTGACACGAGGAGCAGGCATTCCCATGGATTCCATTCCAGACCGCATTGAATGGATGAGCGAACATGACCAGCGTTACTATTTAACACAAAAGATTATCCACGATGGCAAAGTAAAGGCAAAAGCACTGAACAACTGGCGCTTCATACCTGAATCATGGACAAAGCCAGCCATCGAAAGAGACCGTCAATACCTTTTCCCCCAACACAACAAATAGCCTCAGATAAAAACATGAAATACTATGTTTTTTGCCAGAGCGACCTGGTACTTGCAAAAGAAGGCAACACCTATCGGATACCTACAGAACCACCAGTGGAAATCAAACCCTGGACGAGTGTCATGGATATCGATGGGGCAAAAGCCTATCGCATTGACCAACCATTAGCGACCTCAGAGCACTACGAGATGTGTCCCCTGCGGCAAAGCTACTATAAACTGACACAAGAAGACTATCTGAAAGCCGGCAAGTGCCATGAACTACTATACTGGAACCAGAACACCAAATACTGCGGTGTCTGCGGTGGGCTCATGCGCTTCGACACAGCCATCTCAAAGAAATGCGAACAATGCGGCAAGGAGATATGGCCCCAACTGGCCACAGCCATTATCGTGCTCATACGCAAGGAGCACGAGATACTGCTGGTTCACGCCAATAATTTCCGTGACGACCACTATGGACTAGTTGCCGGTTTCGTGGAAACTGGTGAGACCTTGGAAGAAGCAGTGTACCGCGAGGTCATGGAAGAAACAGGGCTTCACATCACCAACCTACGCTATTTCGGTTCACAGCCGTGGCCATATCCTTGCGGACTGATGGTCGGATTCACTGCAGACTACGACAGCGGAAAGATTCATCTGCAACGTACCGAGCTATCAAAAGGAGCCTGGTTTGACAAAGACCACCTACCCCACATCCCTGAAAAACTCAGCATCGCCCGCCATCTGATAGACGCTTGGATGGAAGAAGAGGAAAAGGAGAATGCCTCATGAAAAAGACACCCAGCACGGCTACCATCGCCAACATCTTAGTGTTGGCTTTCGCCGTTCTTATAAACCCACTTTGTCCGTTGACGCCCTATCGTCCGTCGACGCATCCTTGTATCCCAGACAAGGTAGAGATACGTTACACACGACCCCTGTCGCCTGACTCTACCCTTCAACTCATCCGTCAGGCAAAGGAGCAGCTAAACGAAATGAACTATTATTTCAAGGTGCATAACGTAACGGACGAGGGATATAACCAGGTTGCCCGCTACCGGACTTATCTCTTGGACAAGGTATCCTATCTGTCAAAAGTATATGAAGACTCTGCTCAGCAGCGAGTCAAAAGCAAAACGGTGCATATTCCAGCAAAAAAACGACCATACATAGCTGTAAAATTGCCTTATGGCTATTGGCGAGCAGGACATTTCTACCTTTCTCCGCTAACAGGCAAAGCTATAGTTTGCGACTTGCAGGGACGCGTCGTTTCCGCCTTCTTTAAAGCTGACACTGTCGTTTCCGCCATCCGCATAGACTCCAAAGGTATCTATAGAGGTCAAATGGACACGCTGTTACAAGCAAGAGGGCAAGGAACCTATGAAGCTAACAACGGGGAATACCACGAAGGATTCTGGTCTGACAACAAGCCTCACGGCTTCGGTTTTCATTCATCGCCCAGCCATTCTATACAAGTCGGAGAATGGAAAGCCGGTCGTTTCTTAGGTGAGCGCATGAAATACACTGCAGAGCGCATCTATGGAATCGATGTTTCGCGGCATCAGCACGAGAAAGGCAGAAAGCGCTATGCTATTGACTGGCATAAAGTACGTATAACATCATTAGGAACACGCCACAATGCCGGAGGACAGACATTCCCTGTATCCTTCGTATACATCAAGTCGACAGAGGGAACGACCATTCGTAATCGCTATTTCCTGAGCGACTACATAAATGCCAAGAAGCAGGGTATCCGGGTGGGTGCCTATCATTTCTTCTCACTGAAGTCGTCGGCCACAGCACAAGCTAATTATTTCGTTAATCATACGCTTTTCCGTAAAGGAGACTTCCCTCCTGTTATGGACGTAGAACCAACCGACGGACAAATCAAGAAAATCGGTGGCGACGATGTCCTCATGGAACGCATTCGCACATTTATGAGTATCGTAGAGCGCCGCACTGGAATGCGACCGATTCTATACGTCAGCCAGAACTTTATTAAGCAGCACATGGCCAATGCGTCGGACATCAAGCAAAAATATAATGTATGGATAGCCCGCTACGGACAATATCGACCTGACGTAAAGCTCGTCTATTGGCAACTGTCTGCCGATGGAAGAGTTGAGGGAATAAATGGCCCTGTTGACATCAACGTATTTAACGGATATCAGGTTCAATACGAAGAATTCAAACAAATGGGATTCTATAAATAAAAATCTTTGGTCAACTGACGATAGCAATCGTCTCCGATGGTCATTTCTTTACGCTCCACCGGGCAAGGATGCTTTCGGAATGCAAGCAAAAATCTTCGTGCAGGTTTGTTTTCCACCGTCTTTACCGCACAGACGCGGCTAGGGAAAAAACCTACAAACGTAGCCTCATCCTCCATGCGCTTACGATAATCGAAAGGCACAACTAGACTCAGTTCTCCGTCACTTTTCAACAGGCGCCATGCTGCCTGCATCAATTCTGCATACGGAAGAGTATCGACATGACGAGCCATATTGCGCTGAGCATTGGGAGCTTTCAAAGAATCAACGAAATAAGGAGGATTGCTTACCACAGAATCATACAATCCCTGATGCTGCTGGACTTGCTCTTGCAACACCGCGACACGCTGTTGGCAACCGGCATTTATCACATTCTGCAAAGCCTGTTTGACGGCTCCCTCATCTATATCGAGAGCCGTCAACTGACTTTTGGGGAAACGCTGAGCCATCATTAATGCAATTAATCCCGTACCGGTTCCGACATCTAGAATAACATCGCCACCGTTAGCCCAAGCCCCCAGTAGTACGCCATCTGTACCAACCTTCATGGCACATAAATCCTGCTGTATCGAGAAATGTCTGAACTTAAACATGACCCTCTGTTCCGTTCACCTAGATGAATTTTAGAATGAAGTCTGCTATCTCATCTTCAGACCTACCATCCATCGTGATAACCAGGTCATAGTTACGAGCATCGTAACGTGTTGTCGAGGTATAATAGTCCACATAGTTAGCACGCATCTTGTCAACCTCACATATCAAGCGATCTACCTCTGCCTCACTACGGCCTTTCTTGATTAAACGTTCCCTACGAAATTTCTCCGGAGCCTGGATTAACACGTTAAAATGATTAGGATGATCGCGGAACACATAGAAAGCCAGACGACCAGCAATGACACAAGAGCCTTCCTCAGCGATGCCTTTCAAGATTTCCTGTTCACTGTTAAACAAGTCGTCAGAAGTCAACAGTTTTGGTTCTTCACCCTGTTCAACTGTGTAATATTTCGGATTAAGTAATTCGCCACCAATACCAATGACACGTTTGAAATCCGCCCACCAATTGTGCTGTTGCCCTTTCAAACGTTCTATCTCGGTAGTGTTCAGATGATATTTCTCGCGCAATCCCTCAATAAGAGCCTTATCATAAAAGGGAACACCCAACTTTGCAGCCAACTTCTCACTGACGGTACGTCCGCCACTACCCAACTCACGATTCACAGTGATGACAAATCTTTCGTTCTTGTTCATTTTACTTATTGATTGAAGATAAATTATCTGACCGCAAAGATAAAAAGAAAATTTGAATTGCCCAAATATTTTCATGCAAGATATTAAAATATCTTATAACATGCGCGTTATATCAAAAAAATATCGTACCTTTGCATCTCATTATGGAAGAGAAAATAACAATGTATATGGATAATAAGAACAGGTCGTTCTCAATGATTGCCGATGTTGAAGGCGATTACAGCGACCTGACGAGTATGGAAATGCCAGACACGTTGCCCATCTTGGCTGTACGCAACCTGGTATTGTTTCCTGGTGTTGTATCACCCATCCTGATAGGACGCGAATCGAGCATGTCGCTGATTCGTAAGGCAGAAAAGAGTAACGGACTGATTGGTGTCGTTGCACAACGCGACCCGGAGGTAGAACAGCCTATAAGAGCAGACTTATACGATATGGGCGTATATGCGAAAGTCTTGAAAATTCTAACATTGCCAAATGGTAACATCACAGCTATCATTCAGGGATTAGGCCGTCTGCACTTGATGGAATTACTAAAATACAAACCGTATCTGATTGGACATACCGAGCCAGCCCCCGAAGACGAGCCTGGACACCGTGACGTAGAGTTCCAAACAGGTATGGAAGATCTTCGCAATCAGACATCGGAATATATCAAGATGAGCGATGAGATTCCAGAAGAGGCTGCTTTTGCCATCAAAAATGTAAGCAACAACATCATGGCTCTGAACTTCATCTGTTCTAATTTGCCCTTCTCGGTGAAAGAAAAGATGGCATTATTAACACTTGATTCTATCAAGGAGCGTCTATTTAACGTAATGCGCATCGTAAACCGCGAAATCAACTTGCAGACGCTAAAATTAGATATACGCAACAAAACGCGCGACGATATTGACGAACAGCAGCGTAATTATTTCCTTCAGCAGCAAATTAAAAACTTGCAGGCTGAGATGGGAAATGAAAGCTCACCGGAGAAAAAAGAACTACTGGAGAAGGCCAAGAACAAGAAATGGCCAGAGGACATTGGCAAGTTTTTCTATAAAGAGGTTGACAAGTTAGATCAGCTGAATCCACAGTCGCCCGATTTCAACGTACAGCTAAACTATCTTCAGACACTTGTTGGACTTCCTTGGGGTGAATACACCAATGACGATATGGACTTAAGACGTGCTCAGAAGATTCTTGACCGTGACCATTATGGCATGGAAAAAGTAAAAGAACGCATCTTGGAATATATCGCCGTACTGTCGCTCCGCGGTGACCTAAAATCCCCTATTCTTTGCCTCTACGGTCCTCCGGGAGTTGGTAAGACATCGTTAGGAAAATCTATTGCCGACGCATTGAAACGCAGGTACGTCCGTGTATCCTTAGGCGGACTCCATGACGAAGCCGAGATTCGCGGTCATCGTCGCACTTACATTGGTGCCATGCCTGGTCGAATCATTAAGAACATCCAGAAAGCAGGTTCAAGCAATCCCGTCTTCATACTGGATGAAATTGACAAGGTAACACAGAACACACATAACGGAGACCCTGCCTCGGCACTGCTAGAAGTACTGGACCCAGAACAGAACGGTGCTTTCCACGATAATTACCTAGATGTTGACTACGACCTGTCCAAAGTGATGTTCATCGCCACTGCAAACAATCTGAGTACGATTCCTCGTCCACTATTGGATCGTATGGAGATTATCGAGGTAAGCGGCTACATCACGGAGGAGAAATACGAGATTGCCAAGCGTCATCTGATTCCCAAAGAAAAGGAGAACACTGGTCTTAATGACAAGAAACTGACTTTCACGAAGCCTGCCATTGAAAAGATTATCGAACAGTACACCCGCGAAAGTGGTGTCCGTCAATTAGAAAAGCAGATCAACAAAGCGCTTCGCAAAATGGCGTTTAAGAAAGCTGAGACAGGTGAGTTACCCTATGAGAAAATCACTCCCCCTGAGATAGAAGACTTGTTAGGCAAGCCTCCTTTCTATCGTGACATCTATCAAGGGAATTCCTATGCTGGCGTTGTTACCGGTTTGGCATGGACAAGTGTTGGCGGTGAGATCTTATTCATCGAGACCTCTCTATCAAAAGGCAAAGGTGCGAAACTAACACTGACAGGAAACTTGGGAGACGTGATGAAGGAGTCGGCCGTTATCGCCCTAGAATATGTTAAGGCTCACGTAGACTTGCTGGGCATCGACTACCGCATCTTCGACAATTGGAATATCCACATCCACGTCCCAGAAGGAGCAACTCCCAAGGACGGTCCATCGGCAGGTATCACGATAGCAACTTCAATAGCATCCGCATTGACACAGCGTAAAGTTCGCAAGAACACCGCTATGACAGGTGAGATAACCCTACGAGGAAAAGTCCTGCCTGTTGGTGGTATCAAGGAAAAGATATTAGCAGCCAAGCGTGCCGGGATCACTGACATCGTCATGTGTCAAGAGAATCAGAAAGACATCGACGAGATTCCTGCTATTTACCTTAAAGGGGTTACGTTCCATTATGTAGAAAACGTACAGGACGTATGGAATTTTGCACTGACAGATGAGGTCGTTGACAACCCTTTGAAGTTTGAAATCCCTGATAATAACGACGAAAAGAAATGACCTTTGAAATACAACATACAGATAATGCCTCCGATGCACGTTCAGGGCTTATTACGACTGACCACGGACAGATAAAGACTCCCATCTTCATGCCTGTGGGAACTTGCGGCACGGTGAAAGGTGTTCATTTCTCTGAACTGCGCGAGCAAGTGAAAGCTCAAATTATCTTAGGAAACACTTATCACCTGTATCTACGTCCAGGATTGGAAATCCTCCGCAAGGCTGGTGGACTTCATCAGTTTAATACCTGGGAGCGTCCCATTCTGACGGACTCTGGCGGTTTTCAAGTATTCTCGCTGACTGGAATCCGCAAATTACGCGAAGAGGGCTGTGAGTTCCGCTCACATATCGATGGGTCTAAGCATATCTTCACCCCAGAAAATGTCATGGATACCGAACGTATCATCGGTGCCGACATCATGATGGCCCTTGACGAATGTCCTCCTGGTCAGAGCGACTATCAATATGCGAAAAAATCATTAGGACTTACACAGCGATGGCTCGACCGCTGCATCAAACGGTTCAACGAGACAGAGCCTCTCTATGGCTATAAGCAAAGTCTTTTTCCTATTGTTCAGGGCTGTACCTATAAAGACTTGCGCCAAGAGGCCGCCAAGCATGTTGCAGACAAAGGTGCCGACGGCAATGCTATCGGCGGTTTGGCTGTGGGTGAGCCTACAGAAGTAATGTATGAGATGATTGAGGTAGTCAATGAGATTCTACCCAAGGACAAGCCACGCTACCTAATGGGGGTTGGTACACCACAAAACATCCTTGAAGGTATTGAACGTGGCGTTGACATGTTCGACTGTGTGATGCCTACTCGCAATGGACGTAATGCCATGTTATTTACTTATCAAGGTACCATGAACATGCGCAACCAGAAATGGGCAGACGATTTCTCTCCCATCGATTCTGACGGTTGCGACATTGACCGCATCCATACCAAGGCTTACCTGCATCACCTGTTCAAAGCCCAAGAACTATTAGCCATGCAAATAGCCAGCATCCACAACCTGGCATTCTACCTACGCCTGGTAACAGATGCCCGTATGCATATAGAACAAGGTGACTTCACTCAATGGAAGCGCTCTGTGATTGATGACTTAGGACGAAGAAGATGAGAAAGACAATCAGAAACATGATTTCCATGGCTAGGAATCTGTGGAACCGAATTCCATGGAGGAAACTGGTATGGTTAAAGAAAATCAACCCATTCCGCTTCATCAAGCGAATGGACTGGTATATCATCAACAAGTTCATTGGTACCTATTTCTATTCCATCATTCTGATTATCTCTATTTCCATCGTCTTTGATGTCAACGAGAACCTGGCTAAGTTTACGAATAACCACGCTCCATTGCGAGCGATTGTATTCGACTACTACACCAATTTCGTACCTTATTTTGCCAACCTCTTCTCTCCTTTGTTCGTTTTCATTGCAGTCATCTTCTTCACGTCAAAACTGGCAGGCAATTCGGAAATCATTTCCATGCTGGCATGCGGCATGAGCTTTAAGCGACTACTGCGTCCATACCTCATTTCTGCTGCTTTTATTGCCCTGCTCAACTTCTACTTGGGTTCATACATTATCCCAAAAGGAACCGTAGTACGACATGACTTCGAGTCGCTTTACAAGAACAACAAGAAGAATACGTCGGCATCAAACATCCAGTTGATGGTTGACAAAGGAGTGGTAGCATATATCTCACAGTATGATGACATCCGAAAAACGGGATATGGCTTTGCCCTGTACAAGTTTGAGAATAAGAAGATGGTATCACAAATGAATGCCAACGTCATTCAATATGACACCATCTCAGATGCCCGCTATCACTGGAAAGCCCGCAACTACAAGATTCGTACTTTGAAAGGAATGCGTGAACAGATTACCAGCGGTTCAGAAATCGACACGCTCATCCAGATGGAACCGATGGACCTTGTCTTCTCAAAAGGTCAGCAAGAGACATTTACCTCCCCAGAATTGCTTCGTTACATTTCCAAGCAACAGCAACGTGGTTCAAGCAACGTCGTCCAATATGAAGTGGAATATCACAAACGTATAGCCTCGTCGTTTGCCTCGTTCATCCTGACAATTATTGGCGTATCATTGTCATCTAGAAAGCGTAAAGGCGGAATGGGTATGTATCTTGGCATCGGCTTAGCACTATCCTTCACTTATATTCTATTGCAAACGGTTAGTGCAACCTTTGCCATTAATGCAGATACGCCACCCATGCTTGCTGCATGGATTCCCAATATTCTATATTCATTCATCGCCTATTTCTGTTATAGACAAGCCCCGAACTGATTATGACATTTGAAGAGACTTATTTGAACGACAATATCCTCGACGCGCTATATGACATGCATTTCGAGGAAATGACGCCTATACAAGAACGATGCATACCGGAAATACTGGATAATCGTGACCTTATTGGAGTTGCGCAAACAGGAACAGGTAAGACTGCAGCATACCTACTACCGATCCTAAGCATGCTGGATGACGGTGGCTTTCCGAAAGATGCAGTAAACTGTATTATCATGTCACCTACACGCGAACTGGCCCAGCAAATTGATCAAGCCATGCAGGGATTCGGCTACTATCTAGACGGCATATCAAGTGTTGCCGTTTACGGTGGTAACGACGGAAACCGTTTCGATCAGGAGATGAAAGGACTGAAAATGGGAGCAGACGTGGTGATTGCCACTCCCGGACGTCTTTTATCACACATCCGCATGGGGCACCTAGATCTTTCACGCCTCTCCTTTTTTGTTCTTGACGAAGCAGACCGTATGCTTGACATGGGATTCTCAGATGACATTCTGCAAATAGCCAAGCTGTTACCCCAAAATCACCAGACAATCATGTTCTCGGCTACAATGCCAACAAAGATACAGCATCTCGCGCGTACATTATTAACTAATCCTGTAGAGGTAAAGATTGCCGTATCTAAACCAGCAGAGAAGATTCAACAGTCAGCATATATCTGTTATGAGCCCCAGAAGCAAGGAATCATCCGTCACCTGTTCAAAGCAGGTGAATTGCAGCGCGTGATAATATTCTCAGGAAAAAAAGACAAAGTGAAGGATATCACCCGAGAACTTCAGCATATGCATATCAACTGTGCCCCTATGCATTCCGACCTTTCACAAGCTGAGCGCGATGACGTGATGTACCGATTCAAGTCAGGACAAGTTGACGTGCTAGTGGCAACAGACATCGTAGCCCGCGGAATAGACATTGACGATATCTTAATGGTAATCAACTATGATGTACCGCGTGACGCAGAAGACTACGTCCATCGCATTGGACGTACAGCCCGCGCCCAGCGCGATGGTATTGCTATCACATTTGTATCAGACCAGGACATCCGCTACTTTGCCGACATTGAGCGATTCCTTGAGCGAGACATCCCCAAGAATGCACTCCCAGAAGGATTGGGTGAAGGCCCTGAATACAAGCCTACTGCCCCCCGGAAAAACAGTCGCGGAAGAGGCGGAAGGAAAAGAGGCGGAAAAGGTCATGGAGGCAAAAAGCAGCATCAACATAACAGCAAGCAGAAAAGAAATTAAACTTTTTTAAGTAAAATATTCGGTGTCAGGAGAACAACGAATGGATTTTTTTTGTAACTTTGCACCGCTTTTAAAAGTATTATATATTATACAATTGATTGTCAAGTAGTTAAGGTTATTAGAGAAGGTTTTTAAGATGAGACAATTAAAGATTCAAAAGAGTATTACGAATCGCTCAAGTGAGGCACTGGATAAATATCTAGTGGAAATCGGTCGTGCACCGCTGATTAGTATCGATGAAGAAATCGAACTTGCACAGAAGATACGCAAAGGCGGACCAGAAGGCGAGCGAGCCAAGGACAAACTGGTTACAGCAAACCTGCGTTTCGTAGTATCCGTTGCCAAGCAGTATCAGCATCAGGGATTGACGCTGACCGACTTGATTGACGAGGGTAACATTGGCCTGATTAAGGCCGCACAGAAATTCGATGAGACACGTGGCTTTAAGTTTATTTCCTACGCAGTATGGTGGATTCGCCAGTCTATCTTACAGGCTATTGCCGAGCAGAGCCGTATCGTTCGTCTTCCACTCAATCAGGTAGGCAGTTTGAATAAGATCAGTCACGAGATTAACCGTTTCGAGCAGGAAAACCAACGTCACCCCTCCGTATCTGAATTGAGTGATGCCACAAATATGGACGAAGAGAAGATTGCGCAGTCAATGATGGCAGATGGCCACCACGTAAGCATTGACGCCCCTTTCCAGGATGGCGAAGACAACTGCATGCTTGACGTTATGGCTTCTGGCGACGATTCTCGTACAGACCGTCAGGTAGACCACGAATCAATGGCTCAGGAACTAAACACCGTACTTCAGAAAGTGTTGAAAGAGCGCGAGATAACCATCATCCGTGAGTGTTTCGGCATTGGTTGCCACGAGAAGGGACTTGAAGAGATCGGCGACCAGCTGGGTCTTACCCGTGAGCGTGTACGTCAGATTCGCGAAAAGAGTATTGCAAAATTGCGCGACTCCGGTAATGCTCGCATTCTCATGAAATATTTGGGCTAAAAGTTTTGCAGCTCCGAAAATTATTTGTAATTTTGGGGGCGTGAAACAAAAGCTACACATCATATTACTGATGCTGGGCATGTTGATTTCCATGCCTGGCATTTGTTTTTCACGCGATACGTCCGTTGACTCCTTAGTGCTTTTCCGTATATGGAACTACGCCAAGGAACATCGATTGGTCACCAATGGTGTTCAGCGTAACGTATATGTGGCATGTACGTTCAAGACCAACCGTCGCAACCCCACCCTGTTCCTCGTCCCCACGATGTATAGCATTGCCAAAGGAGAAAGGCAGTTCGTCGTCGAGTCATACTATAAGATGAAATTTCGCGACGCCTTCCAGTACGACCTTAGCCGTCAGGTGTTCAGCAGTACAATCCCGCATAACAGGACCGTCATGCCCACCATGCTACAATACATGACACCCAACCTGTACGATGAGACGCTCTATCCCGACAAGATGCTTTCCCCTTTTTATTACGGGAATCGCTTCTTCTACAAATACCGCATCATCCCCATCACCAATTCATTGTTCATTGTCCGCTTCCGTCCACGCACGAACAATACGCAACTTGTCAAGGGGCGAGCATTTGTCGACCTCGAGAGCGGGCGTATCAACTCCGTATCCTTTGAAGGTGAGTTCGACATGATATCATTCAATGTAACAGCTGCAATGGATATGACCGCCGAGAACATTGTGCTTCCCGACCGATGCGTCACAGAAGCCAAATTCAAATTTCTCGGCAATAACATCAGTGCGATGACACGTGCGTTCTATAATTGTCCGACTACACTACCCGATTCAGTTGAGAATGTCGAAGATTTGGAGATGATGAAGACGCTTCGTCCCACTCCGCTAACATTGCAAGAAGAGGAGATCTATGACCAGGAACAGCGCAAGAACGAGGAGAAAACCATAAACGCAGAAGCTGACACCACTGAGCACCACAGCAGTATCGTCGACTTCCTATGGGAGAAAATTGGCTACAACCTCATCAACTCGACCTATGCCGATGCCGGCCCTGCGTCGATGCGTATCTCACCACTGTTCAATCCGCTCTACTTCAGCTACAGCGGCAACCGCGGTTTCGCCTACAAACTGGACATCGGTCTGCAGTATAACTTCAACACGCACCGATATCTAACGCTAAATCCCAAAATGGGTTACAACTTCAAACAGAAGATGTTCTACTACATCACCCCTTTGCGCATGACATACAATCCCAAGCGCAACGGCTATGCGGAGATTACCTGGGCCAACGGCAACCGAATCAATCACGCCTCGCTTGTAGAAGACATCCAAGCGAAGATGGGTCCCAACTTCGAGGTTCCCGAGTTCCGCGACGAGTATGTTCAGTTGGTGAACAACGTGGAAGCCTTCGATTGGGTAGAGATTATGACAGGTTTGGTGTATCACCTTCGTCGTTCAAAAGACAGAGATTTGATGCGCTCCATAGGATTCCCCGATGAATACCGAAGCTTTGCCCCACTGCTCACACTTCACTTCAAGCCGTGGCAGGACAGAGGTCCAACGCTTACCGCCAACTACGAGCGCGGTATGAAGGGTGCCTTCCAATCAAATCTTGACTACGAGCGCTGGGAGTTTGACATGTCCTACAAGCAGAAGCTGAAGACCATGCGCTTGTTAAACATGCGTGTTGGCACAGGTTTCTACACACAGCGCAGTACCGACTACTTCGTCGATTTCGCCAACTTCCGCGACAACAACCTTGCCACCGGTTGGGACGACGACTGGACCGGTCAGTTCCAACTGCTGGACTCCCGCTGGTACAACGAATCCAACTACTACCTCCGCGGACATCTCTCGTTCGAGTCACCTCTCCTCGCGCTCACCTGGATACCCCTCATTGGCCGCATCGTGGAGACCGAGCGTCTCTACCTCAGCGCACTCTCCATTGAGCATCACCGTGCCTACTACGAACTGGGCTACGGTTTCAAGACACGATATCTATCCACCGGCTTTTTCGCCAATTTCCTCGGAGGCAGGCATCAAGGCTTCGGTTGCAAATTCACTATAGAACTATTCAGAAGATGGTAAAACCCCTCACTGTTTACAAGGCCAGTGCCGGAAGCGGAAAGACTTTCACACTGGCCACTCAATACATCAAATTACTTGTAGAAAACCCGATGAACTACCGCCACATCCTCGCCGTGACGTTCACCAACAAGGCGACGGAGGAAATGAAGATGCGCATTCTGTCGCAACTCTATGGCGTATGGAAAGGGTTGCCCGATTCCGAGAGTTACCTCCAGCGCATCATGGCAGACACCAGTTTCGACGCCCAGATGGTCAGCCGCCGTGCAGGAGAAGCCCTGCATCTGCTGCTTCACAACTACAACTACTTCCGCGTGGAGACGATAGACTCCTTCTTCCAAAGTGTGCTGCGCAACCTTGCCCGCGAACTGGATTTGACGGCCAACCTGCGCATCGGGTTAAACGACACACAGGTGGAAGAACAAGCCGTCGACCAGTTGATCGACTCGCTCACCCATACAGATGTGATGCTGCAGTGGCTGCTGAGCTACATCATGGAAAAGATTAGCGACGACCGCTCATGGAACATCATCGGACAGGTGAAGCAGTTCGGCAAGACCATCTTCCGCGATTATTATAAGGAACATAGCCAGTCGCTCAAGGAGAAGATAGGCACAGCCGGCTTCATCGAGGCCTATAGTGAGCAGTTGCGCCAGATACGCAAGGATGCCCGTGAACGGATGCAGGAGATTGCCGAGACGTTCTTCGACGCCCTCGACGGCGAAAGGCTGACGGTCGACGACCTGAACTACGGTAAGACAGGCGTGGCCAGTTTCTTCCTGAAGTTGCGCAACGGGCAGATGGACGAGGGTTCCGTGGGCAAGCGCGCCCTCGACTGCATGGGCGACCCGACGAAATGGTACGGCAAGAAGAGCGAGCACGCCGAGCAGATACACATGCTGGCCGAGACAACCCTGATGCCGATACTGCGCTATGCCATCGACGAGCGCCCCCGCCAATACCGGCTGTACCAGTCGGCCGACCTGACGCTGCGCCACCTCAGCCAGTTGCGCCTGCTGGACAGCATCGAGCAGAAGGTTCGCCAATTGAACGACGAGTCCAACCGCTTCCTGCTCAGCGACACGCAGCAGCTGTTGCATGCACTTATCAGCGACAGCGACTCCCCCTTTATCTTCGAGAAGATAGGCACTCAGCTGGAGTATATCATGATTGACGAATTCCAGGACACCAGCACGGTGCAGTGGCAGAACTTCAAGTTGCTGCTGCAGGAATGCATGAGCCACCAGCAATCCGAAAACCTCATCGTGGGCGACGTGAAGCAGAGCATCTACCGCTGGCGCTCGGGCGACTGGCGACTGCTCAACGCCATCGACCGCGAGTTTGCAAACGCTGAGGAGATGGTCACCGTGAAGCCCCTGGAGACCAACTACCGTTCCGAGCGCAACATCATCCTGTTCAACAACGCCTTCTTTACCGAGGCCGCGCGCCAGGAGTACGAACGGCTGAGCGAAGAGAACCCGTCGGGTGCCGACCAGTTGCGCCATGCCTACGCCGACGTGGAGCAACAAGTGCCTGCCAAGCGCAAGTCGGCGGGTCGCGTCAGCATCGAGCTGTTGCCTGCCGACGGCTACCGTGAGGCGACCTTCGAGCGTCTGGCCGACGAGATAGGCAGTCTGCTGGCCTGCGGTGCTGCGCCGGGCGACATAGCCATCCTTGTGCGCAGCAACAAGCTCATCCCTCAGATAGCCGACTACATGGCCGCCCACTTGCCTGACGTCCGTATAGTCAGCGACGAAGCCTTCCGCCTCGACGCGTCCGTTTCCGTCTGTCTGCTGATACAGGCCATGCACCTGCTGACCCATCCCGACGACCTTCTGGCCAAGGCCACGCTCGCCAAGCTATATCACCGTTCGGTGCTGGGCGACACGCGTGCCGAAGAGGATTTGCTGATACGCGACCAACCCTTGGACGACCTGCTGCCTGCCGCGTTTACCGGACAGACTACGGAGCTTCTGCAGTTGCCGCTCTACGAATTGGCCGAGCGTCTGTACGCCATCTTCGATTTGCAGCGCCTGAACGACCAGAGTGCGTATCTCTGCGCATTCTACGACCAGCTGAACCAGTTTACGCAAGACTATTCCACCGATATCGACGCCTTTGTCCGCGAGTGGGAATCGACCATCAGCGGGAAGACCATCCAGAGCGACGAGTCCGGCGGGGTGCGCATCCTGACGATACACAAGTCGAAGGGACTGGAGTTCCGCCACGTGCTGATTCCCTTCTGCGACTGGCGCCTTGAGATGCCCGACATCCTGTGGTGCGAACCCCACGAGGCGCCGTTCGACGCGCTGCCCATTGCGCCCATCGACTACAGCGAGAAGCAGATGATGGGCACCATCTACGAGCACGACTACAAGGACGAGCACCTGCAGAACACGGTGGACAACCTGAACCTGCTCTATGTGGCCTTCACCCGTGCCGTACACACATTATATGTTATAGGACAACGCAACACGAAGACGCGGTCGGCACTCATCGAGAGCGTGCTGCCCGCGCTGACGCTCGACGGCAGCGTGGTGAGCGGCATGGAGGACGAGAACGCAGCCATCGTGTTTGAATATGGCGACGCGGAAGGCATTGCGCTGAAGGCGGCTAAGGAGTCCGGTGCGCCGACGGACAATGTGTTCCTGCAGTCATCGACGCCCGTCCCTGTCAGCATGGAGAGCTTCACGGTGAAGACGGAGTTCCGCCAGAGCAACCGCAGCCGCGAGTTCATCGAGGGTGACGACGAGGAGGGTGCACCGCTGAGCTACATCAAGATGGGCAGCGTGCTCCACGAGGTATTCTCGCACATCCGCACCAGCGCCGACATCCCGCGCGCCCTGCAGCAGATGCAGTCGGAGGGTATTCTATACAATGACGACGTGACCAGCGAGCGACTGACGTCCATGATTCGCAAGCGACTGGAGGACGCTCGTGTGAGCGAATGGTACAGCGACCGTTGGCAGGTGTTCAACGAATGCACCATCCTGCAGACCGATGCTGACGGCCAGGTGGTTGAGCGCCGTCCGGACCGTGTGATCACCGACGGCACCGAGACGCGCGTCATCGACTTCAAGTTTGGCAGTCCGAAGGCTGAGTACATCGAGCAGGTCGGCGGGTATATGCAGTTGCTGCGGCGTATGGGCATGCCAGGTGTGACGGGGTGGCTGTGGTATGTGTATAGTAATAAGATTGAAGAGGTGAGAGGTGAGAATATAAGACTATGAAGGAATTTCTGAGATATGTGGCCGAGGATATTATCGGCAAGTATGGCACTGACCTGTCGCGCACGGTGGTGGTATTCCCCAACAAGCGCGCGTCGCTGTTTCTGAACGAGTGGCTGGCACGCACGGCAAAGGAGCCGCTGTGGAGTCCGGCGTATATCACCATCAGCGAACTGTTCCGGCAGCAGAGTACGCTCGATGTTGCCGACCCGGTGAAGCTGGTGTGCGACCTGCACCGGTCGTTCTGCGAGCAGACGGGTTCGGATGAGTCGCTCGACAAGTTCTACGGCTGGGGTCAGCTGCTCATCAGCGACTTCGACGACATCGACAAGAACATGGCCGACGCCGACAAGGTGTTTGCCAACCTGCGCGACATCCACGAGCTGGACGACCTGAGCTACCTCACCGACGAGCAGCGGCAGCTGCTGCGCCGCTTCTTCAGCCACTTCACCGACGAGCACGAGTCGGAGCTGAAGGAGCGTTTCCTCAGACTGTGGAGCCGCTTTGCCGACATCTACCACGAATTCAACAGTAGGCTGCGCGAGCAGGGACTGGCCTACGAGGGTGCGCTCTACCGCGAGGTGTGCAGCCGGCTGACCGATGCCGGCAGCGTCGCGTTTCCCTACGACCGCTACCTGTTCGTGGGCTTCAACCTGGTGCAGCGTGTGGAACAGCAACTGTTCAGCCACCTGCAGCGCGAGGGGAAGGCCCGCTTCTACTGGGACTTCGACCACTACTACATGGGTGAGCATGAGGCCGGCCGGTATATCAGCCAGTATCTGGGGGCTTTCCCCAACGAGCTGGACATCACCGACGACGACATCTACCGACAGTTCCGCCAACCGAAGACGGTGCGGTACATGGCGGCGCCCACGGAGCACATCCAGGCCCGCTACGTCAGCAACTGGCTGCGCGAGAACCGCCGCTACGAGGACGGGCGCCGCACCGCCATCGTGCTGTGCAACGAGGGCCTGCTGCCCACGGTGATTCACTGTCTGCCCGACGAGGTGGAGAAGGTGAACGTCACCACGGGCTATCCGCTGTGGCAGACCCCCGTGGCGTCGTTCATCCAGCGATACTACGACCTGGTGGTTGGCGGCCGCTCGGCGCGTCTGTTGCGCGCCTTCCACCGCCATCCCTACGCCCGTTTCGTCAGCGACGACGGTGCGCCGCTGCTACAGATGCTCAAGGAGATAGCGCGCCAGGGCGGTGCCGAGAGCGACGACCCGCTGTTCCAGGAGTCGCTGTTCAGGGCCTACACGCTGGTCAACAGGCTCGACGGCCTCATCGTCAGCGGGGACCTCGTGGTGAGCGACCAGACGCTGCAGCGGCTGACGGTGCAACTGATGCAGCAGTCCAGCATCCCCTTCCACGGCGAGCCTGCCGAGGGTGTGCAGATCATGGGTGTGCTGGAGACGCGCAACCTTGACTTCGACCACGTGCTGCTGCTGTCGTGCAACGAGGGCAACATGCCCAAGGGTGTGAACGACAGCTCTTTCATCCCGCACAGCATCCGTCAGGCTTACCAGCTGACCACCGTCGAGAACAAGGTGAGCATCTACGCCTACTATTTCCACCGTTTGCTGCAGCGCGCCGGCGACGTGACCGTGCTGTACAACAACTCGACGGAGGACGGTCAGCGCGGCGAGATGAGCCGGTTCATGCTGCAGATGATGGTGGAGAGCGGGCACCGCATCACGCAGCACACGCTGCAGGCCGGCAAGCAGACCGAGCGCTGGGTGCCCGTGGCCGTGAGCAAGACGGAGCGCGTCATGTCACTGATGAACAGCGGCCTGCAGACGCTGAGCCCGTCGGCCATCAACCGCTACTTGCGCTGCCAGCTGCAGTTCTACTACCGCTACGTGGCTGGCGTACTGGAACCGGAAGTGCCCGATGACGAGCAGGAGCTGGACAACCGCGTGTTCGGCAACGTGTTCCACGAGGCTGCCGACATCATCTACCACCAGTTGCCCAGCCGCGTGACGGACGACGTGCTGGCGCATCTGCTGAAGTCGAAGGTGGAGATAGAGCGCGCCGTTGACGAGGCGTTCCACCGCCAGTTGCCCGACATGCCGGCTGGCGGACTGCACATCATCAACCGCGAGGTCATCATCCACTATCTCAGGCAACTGCTTGAGATTGACCGCCGGCTGGCACCGTTCACCATCCTGGGGCTGGAGTGCGACGTCTACGACCAAATCGGCGGCAGGCGCATCGGCGGGCGCATCGACCGGCTCGACCTGGTTGGCGAGGGCACGCCGCAGGAGCGCATCCGCGTGGTCGACTACAAGACGGGCGGCAGCCGGCTGAAGGCCATGGCCGACGTGGATGCCATCTTCGACCCCGCGCAGGTTCACAACCACAGCGACTACTACCTGCAGACCATCCTCTATGCCGACATCGTCAGCCGCCAGCGCCGCAAGGCCGTCTCGCCCGCCCTGCTGTTCATCCAGCATGCCGGTGCCGCCGACTACGACCCGACGCTGAAGTTGGGCAAGGAGCTCATCACCGACGTGGCGCGATACTCCGAGCGCTTCAACGAGCTGCTGGCCCAGACCGTCGACGAGCTGTTCAACCCCGCCGTCGACTTCCGCCCCACGGACGACGCCACCCTCTGCCGCAGCTGTCCCTATGCACAGTTTTGCAGGAGATAAAGACTTTGTGGCCATCACTCGACGCCCGAGTGGCCAGAAAAAGACATTGGGAGCATCACTCGGCGCACCGAGTGGTCGTGCCAACGACTTTTTTGCGAGTACTCGGCGCACCGAGTGGTCGTGCCAACGACTTTTTTGCGGTACTCGGCGCACCGAGTGGTCGTGCCAACGTCTTTTTTGGACCACTCGGCGCACCGAGTGGTCGATTTTTATAGGAAAAAAAAAGTTAAAGACCGGGAAATATGCCCCGCCTTTTATGAGATATTCGTAAATTTGCGCATTCAAAAACAAAAAAACGAACACATTATGGACAACAAGAACGAAATACTGCTGAAGAACGTCAGGCTGCTCTCCGTCATGGGCGACCACGAGCGCGGCATGATGCCGCAGACCGAGGCACCCCTGCCGTCGGTGGAGAAAGTGAAGCAAATCGTCACGCTGGTGAAGAACATCATCTTCCCCGACTACTTCAACAAACGACAGCCCGACGAGGACATCCGATCGTACTACATCGGCGTACACATGCAGGAACTGGTGCGGCTCCTGACCAAGCAGATAGCCCACGGACTGCAGTTCTGTGAAGACTGCGAGTGCATACAGACGCGCGACGACGTCTACCGCGAGGCCGGGCGGCTCACCATGGCGTTCATCGACGCGCTGCCCGAAATCAAGCGACTCCTATACACCGACGTGCAGGCCATGTTCGACAACGACCCCGCGGCACCCAACTACGGCGAAGTCATCTTCTGCTACCCCAGCATGAACACCATGACGCACTACCGCATGGCCCACAAGCTGCACGAGCTGAAAGTGCCCGTCATACCGCGCATCATCACCGAACTGGCACACTCAAAGACCGGCATCGACATACACCCCGGCGCACAAATCGGCGAGTACTTCGCCATCGACCACGGCACAGGCGTCGTCATCGGCGAAACCACCATCATCGGCAACCACGTCACACTATACCAGGGCGTGACACTCGGCGCAAAGAGCTTCAAATACGACGCCGACGGCAACATGCTCAACGTGCCGCGACACCCCATACTCGAAGACTACGTCACCGTCTACAGCAACGCCTCCATCCTGGGCCGCATCACCATCGGCCACCACTCAACAATAGGAGGAAACATCTGGCTCACCCATGATGTTCCCCCCCATTCGCGAATCCTTCAGTCGAAAGCCGTCGACGCCTCATTCAGCGGCGGACTGGGCATTTAGCACCTTCGCAAAGGCACCCCGGGCCACACGCTCGCCATTGACGGCAGCGTCATCGTCAGCACCGGCGGCACGGCGCCCCCAGTAGCTGCCACCACGGTAGGGATCCCAGTTGAAATTGCCGTCGTAAGCCAGCGAGAACTCGATGTCGCGGCGCGTGCCGTCGTACATAAAACCACGGAAATAGCTGGAATTCAACTGGTAGTCGTAAATCTCAACATAATAGTCGTCGTACGGATAATAGATGCGGATAACGCCGCGGTTGACCTCCCACTCTATCGGCGAATAGTAATAGCTGCCGTAAGGGTCGTTCAAATCGTAGTCCACCTCGTAACCGGTGCCGCCATAGGTGTCACGCTGAGCGAAATTGATGGTGGTACGGTAGTCGGAACCCACCAGTCCCCAACGGTCCACATAGTAAGCGCTGATATATCCGCTCCACTGGCCGTTGAGCGTGTTGGCCTCGTAGGCATCGCGGTCGCAACTGGTAAAGGTGGTCAGTGCAATGACTGACAAAGCGAGGAAAGTGAAAATCTTCTTCATAGTCGTATCGTTTAATTGTTTTTGATGTTGCAAAGGTACGGCATTTCCCCTCAATTGACAAGAGATATTTCCTAATTTGGCATAGGGAATTTCCTATTTCAAGGGGATTTTGTAGTTTTTTCATGCAAAAAACGTAAAAAAACAGGAAAAGTCATTGCCATGTCAGGAAAAAACCTTACTTTTACATCGCGTTAAGGAACAAAATGATTTCTTTTCCATTATTAATACTATCATCAAAGCATGAGGCGGCACGATTGTGAAATCCTGCCGCCTCGATACGTATAGACACCTTATGCCGCTGTCGGCTCCCCGCTCTCGTCCTGCTTCTTGCCGAACTCAGGGTCAACCTTGATAAAGGCTGTCACGGCGAACGTGATGGCGCAAAGGAACATGACCATGATGAAGAAAGCATTGTAACCCAGCTGGTCCTTCATCCATCCCGACAGCATGCCCGGAAGCATCAGGCCGAGGTAGGAGAACGCCGTGCAGAACGCATAGTGCGACGTCTGGAAATCGCCCTTCGAGAAATACAGCATGTAGAGCGTCAGCGCGGTAAAGCCTAAACCATAGCCGAACTGCTCGATGAAGATGCACGAACTGATGAGCACCAGGTTGTCGGGCATGGCATAGCTCATGTAGACATAGACGATGTCGGGCAGCGTGATGGCACACACCATCGGCCACAGCCAGCGCTTGAAACCGTCGCGACCTGCCAGCAGTCCGCCAAGGATGCCGCCTAACGTCAAGCCGATGACACCAATCGTGCCACTGGCCAGTCCGAACTCCTGAGGCGACAGTCCCAGGCCGCCTGCCGAGTTCGGGCGCATCAGGAACGTCACGCTCATCTTGCCAAGCAGTGCCTCGGGGAAACGGTAGAACAACAGGAAGAGCATGGCATACATCATCTCCTTCGGCGGCAACTTCTGGAAAAAGGTGCGGAAGGCGGTCACAATACCGGTGGCCACTTCATGGGCGCTGGTGTTGTGACGCTGGTCGGCAGCAGAGTGTGGCATGACATACACATGATACAGCCAGATGCCGATGAACAGCGCCGCCATACCGTAGAACACCAGGCTCCACGTGAAGGCTTTCTGGTCGCGGAACATCAATTGCAACATGCCAGCTGCAGGTATCAGCACACCGTTTCCGAAGATGACGGCCAGACGGTAGAACGTGTTGCGGATGCCCACAAACCACACCTGCTGGTGGTCGTCGAGCTCAAGCATGTAGTAGCCGTCGGCTGCAATGTCGTGCGTGGCACTCGAGAAGGCCATCAGGAAGAAGAAGGCCATCGAGCCCTGGAACCAGAACGGCGCATTCAGCGTGAATCCCACGCCGGCAAGCGACGATCCTAACAACAACTGCATACTGATGACCCACCAGCGCTTCGTCCGGTAGAGGTCGACGAACGGACTCCACAGGGGCTTGATGACCCAAGGCAGACCGAGCCATCCCGTATAGAGCGCAATCTCGGTGTCGGTAAGTCCTAACTGCATGTACATCACTACCGCAACGGTCATCACAACGACGTTGGGCAATCCTTCGGCAATGTAAAGTGTGGGCACCCAAGCCCACGGATTTCTTTGTTTCATTTAATAGATACGTTTGATTTCAGCTCCACGATAGTAGTGAAGCAGAATTTGTTCATAATTATAGCCTTGCTGACCCATCACGGCGGCACCAATCTGACAGAGACCAACACCGTGGCCCCAGCCCTTGCCATGGAGACGGAAGCCCGTAGCGGTCTTCTCCACGTCGAACGCCGAGCTGTAGAGGTGACTCTCGCTGAGCGCACGACGGATTTCCAGTTCCTTGCCAATGGTCAGTGTCTTCTTCGTACCCACAATCTTGAGCTTCCAGATACGGCCGCTCTTGCCACGCTCCAACGGAATGAGGTCGGTAATCTGACCGAAGTCTTCCTTCAGCTTCTCACTGACGAGTCGTGACAGTTCGTCGGTCGTATACTCCACCGTCCAGCGGTAGAAGTCGTTGGTCTCCTGGTCGTAATCATTGAGCACTTGCGACAGCACGGCCTTGTCGTTGGTATTGCAGAACGGGTCGGCAACGGATACCAGATAGGGCTTCGGCGTATCTTCCCAGCAATACTGGAATTCCTCGGTCACGCCGCCGCAGCACTTCGAGAAGCGGGCGTCGCAAATCTCGTCACCATAGCACAGAATCTGGCCGCGTGTGGCTTTCAGCGCCTGCTCGACAGCCGGACTCGTCTGCTTAGTGATGCCTTGGTATCGCTGGCAATGGTCGTCGGCACACACGTCGAAGATGGTATGGTCCTCACGGTCGTACCAGCGAATCATCTCGTCATCCTTCTTGACAAACGAGAAGAAACCGTTCTTCTGCTCTTGGTTGTCCTTGCGGCGACGTATCTGCGCCAACAGCCATGAGCGGGAGATGACTGCATGAGCCTTCAGCAACTCCAGCCCTGCAGTAGCCTTCATCTCACTGGAAATGACACTCGCCAGATACAGTTCCACAGGTAATTCGTTGATGGCGGTTATCTTATCGGCCTCAACCACAAGTTTCAGCGTGCCCAGGAAGACCTGCGTCTCCTTGCGCTCCCAATGGAAGTTGACACCGATAGTAACGTCGTAGAGCGAGAATGACGACTGGCTCGACTGGGGCGCAAACGTCAGTTCACGGTACTGGTTACCATTCCACAGGATGCCACCCTCCGAGAATTCTACGGTCTGATCGCCCTTGATGGTCTCACCCTTGGCGGTGTAGGCGCCGTTCAATGAGAACTGTATCTTCTGACCACTCACAATGCCGACGGTCACCATGGGCTGTTCCTCCTTCGCATGAGCCGCCTGCGACTTCAAGCCATCGGTCTTAATGCGCTTGATGATGTCCTGCAACTGCTCCTCGCTGACGGAAACCTCGCGATAGATGCCGGTCACAACTTCGGGGGTCAGGCGTCGGAAGTCTTCTTCACGTGGGGTGATAATCAGACCACCCATGTCAACAGCTCCCGGACTGATGATGTATTGTGCATCGCCTGTAGCGGTATAGCAGTCAGGACGATGTTTCTTACGAGGCAACACTACACACAGCAAATCGTCGCCGCTGCTCCATGCAATGACATTCATCATCGGCTCGGTATGGTCTTCCGAGGGAGGCAGACAGCGGTACAGCAACTTGAACAGCTGTTCGCATCGTTCTACGCTATGGCCCTTGATAACCAATGCGGCGGCGGGATAGCCAGCAATGTGCCAGATGCCTTCGTCGTCCTCACACTTATACACTTCGACGAGATTTCTACTGAGTCGCTGCCAAGAGCGTTGCAAAGGCAACTCGCCGCTGCTCACGGCCTGCAGATGGGCATGGTCGGGGGCTGATGCCCCGCATCGTGGACCATTATATAATATGGTAAGGTCACGATTGCGGCGTGCCAAGTGCAGCAGTTCGCCTATCATGGGCAATATGCGCTGCGGCTGGTGGGCCAGCGTTGGCAGCGTTATGTGTACGGGCAATATGGGGAACGGGTTGACCAGCAACTCATAGGCACGGTCTACCACGCGGTGCATCTGTTCTTTCGGACGGTTCTTGGCACAAAGGAAACACGGACGCTCGGCAATCGATTTGGCATCGATCTTGGCTCCCGTAGAACGAATACGGGCAGGATTCCACTGCACCGCCATCGCAATGTCGTCAGTCATCAGCTCGCGCGTCTCCACATCTTCCAGTTCACGATAGCGTTGGCGCACATCTTCCCATGTCTGCAACTGACGATGGAAGAAGCGCATCAGTGGTGATTCGCTCATCACGTCGGCCCTACCCTGCACCATCTGTTGACGGGCATGCAGCTCCAATGTGCGCAAACGGTCTTTATACAGGTTATTGGCATTAATCTTTTCTACCGACAGGGCTGCGTCGGAGTTGCCTCCCCAACGACGACAGAGATACAATTCGGTGAAAATGCGGCCGATACGGTAGCGGCGAGAGAACATCAGTCCAAGGGCATAGTCTTCTCCATAGGAAGTATTGGGGAACTGCACCTGTCTGAGCAACGGAGTAAAGAAAGCTCTTGGAGCACCGAGACCGTTAATCCTCAGTGCATTATTGGGTCCGTTCTCGTCGGTCCATTCCTTATGGTCTATCAGTCCTGGAGGAAGCGTATTCAACTCGAAGTCACACATGCGGTACGAGCCAATCATCATAGCTGCCTTCTGTTCATAAAAGGCATCAACGATGGTCTGCAAGGTCTTGGGGGAAGAGTATAAATCATCAGAATCCAACTGC
Source organism: Prevotella sp. tc2-28 (assembly GCF_900107705.1). Classification (GTDB taxonomy): domain Bacteria; phylum Bacteroidota; class Bacteroidia; order Bacteroidales; family Bacteroidaceae; genus Prevotella. Next base: position 11,932 of record NZ_FNRE01000019.1, on the reverse strand, counting down.
ACGGCAAAGCGTCCACACTGCTGACTGTTGATGGCCATGTTCCAGCATCCGCCGATACCCAAATCAGTGCGCTCAGGCACGATATGCACGAGACGATTATCCTTCTGAGCCAGCTCATGCAAGATATCAGTAGTGCCGTCCGTTGAGTGGTTGTCTACGACGATGACGTTGTATTTGAAGGTGGTTTGTTGCGACAAGGCACTCTCCACAGCATCACGCACAGTCTTGGCACGATTGAAAACGGGGATGACCACCGAGGCCTCCATGTCAAACTCCTGTTCAGCGAAGTCCACCTCACCGTACTGGGACGTGTCGACCAGTGCGTTCACCTCATGCAGATGTGCGGTGCAGGCTTGTTCCATCTCTATCTGTACGGCACGATTGGCTGGGTTCACGTAGTCAAACTGCTTCACTCCCGAGGCGCGAAGATCGGTTTCTTCCTCGGTATAGAGGTATTCATTCAGATGCAAGATTTGTCCCTCACGGCTCAGGAACAGGCGCAGGTCGTAGAGCCCGGCATATTGGTAGTCGCGTTCACGTTCGCTCGTCGCATACTTATGCAGCAATGTCGTGCGCACCAACCACAGACTGCCAAAGTCAAAGTCGTCACGCAGCGATCCGTCTTGATAGTCAATGACTGGGTGAGCCTTGCGCTCACCATGTTCCATCGTGTATCGGTCACTATACACCATTGCGGCACCGGAGTCGCCTGCCACCAACAACAACCGGCTCAGAGCTGTACTACCCAGCGTCAACGGTTGGGGTTTCAGACAGAGCAACACATATTCTGACACTGTATGCTCGGCTATTTTCATCACAAGGTCGGTACCAGTCAGCGTCTCCGTTACCAGGAAAGTGCATCCGTTCAAGGGTTCTTGGTTCTTAGCGATATCCTCATTCACCAACAGGAACACATGTTTTACATCACTGTTGGTACGCAGATGGGCAACAAGGGATTCCAGTTCAGTTGGTGTATTACATGCTAAAAAGCAGTCAATACTTTGTTTCATGCTATATAATAAATTAATTAGGTGCAAAGATACAAAAAACCAACCAAATGACCGCAATATTCGGAGGAAATTTGTACCTTTGCAGCATGAATGCGCAAAAAAAAAGACTTTTGGGACTGACACCAACGGAACTAAAAGCTGTTGTCGGCAGTTTAGGTATGCCTGCCTTTACGGCAAGGCAGATAGCCCAATGGCTCTATGTCAAGCACGTCAACACGATTGACGAGATGACCAATCTCTCCAAGCAAAACCGTGCGTTATTGGCTGAGCAATACGAGGTGGGCACCATGCCTCCCATCGACTGCCAACGCTCCGTTGACGGTACCATCAAATACCTTTTTCCCGTTGAGGCTGATAATGGCCAACTCTTCGTCGAGACGGTGTTTATCCCTGACCACGACCGTGCCACTCTTTGTGTCTCATGCCAGGTAGGATGCAAGATGAACTGCCTCTTCTGTCAGACTGGCAAGCAGGGATGGAACGGCAATCTAACGGTCGCAGACATCTTGAATCAAATTATCGCATTGCCTGAGATAGAGCAACTTACGAACATCGTCTTTATGGGACAAGGCGAGCCAATGGATAACCTTGATGCCGTCTTGGGAGTCTGCAAAATCATGACTGCCGACTGGGGATTTGCTTGGAGCCCGAAGCGCATCACGGTAAGCTCCGTCGGTGTTCGCGGGAAGCTCAAAAGGTTCCTCGATGAGAGTCCTTGCCATGTAGCCATCTCCATGCACTCACCACTCCACGAGCAACGATTAAGTCTCATGCCTGCCGAAAAAGCCATGCCGCTGCAAGAGACCATCGACCTGCTTCGCCAATACGACTTCACCCACCAACGCCGATGCTCGTTCGAATACATCTGCTTCGGTGGTATGAACGACTCTCCGGCATTCGCTCGCGAGATTGTCCGTCTACTAGAAGGACTGGAATGCCGCGTCAACCTCATCAGGTTCCACGAAATACCCGGTGTCGACCTACCCGCTTCTGACGAGAAACGAATGGAAGCCCTGCGCGACTATTTGACACATCACGGCATCACGACAACCATCCGTGCCAGTCGCGGACAAGACATCTTTGCGGCGTGCGGATTGCTCAGCACTGCCCGCCAAAGCAATCAGTCCCATCAGCCCCATTTGCCCCATTTGCCCCATAATTAAAAAATTAATAACATCAATACAATGGAACAAGAACAAAAGATTCGTGTGGCTATCACACAAGGAGATACCAATGGTGTCGGTTACGAAGTCATCCTCAAGGTCTTTGCTGCCCCTGAGATGCTCGAACTTTGCACACCTATCATTTATGGCTCGTCCAAGATTGCAGCCTACCATCGCAAAACACTCAATCTGGAGACCAACTTCTCCACCATCAACAACGCAGAGGAGGCCCGAGACGGACGTGTGAACCTACTCAATTGCTTCGACGAAGATATCAAGGTGGAAATAGGACAGCCCTCACAAGAAGCCGGACAAGCAGCACTCGTCGCACTCGACCGTGCCATGACAGACTTCCGTAAAGGCTTGTACGACGTACTCGTTACAGCCCCCATTAACAAGGCTACCATCCAGAGTCCGTCATTCCATTTTCCCGGACACACCGAGTACATTGAAACCAGCGTGGGAGACGGCAAAAAAGCCCTTATGATTCTCATGAACGAGACACTCCGCGTGGCATTGGTAACTACCCATCTGCCCGTCAAGGATATTGCCACGGCTATTACCAAGGAGTCCATCATCGAGAAAGCTACCATATTCCATCAGGCACTCAAGCGCGATTTCCGCATTTCCTGTCCACGTATTGCCGTGCTTTCGTTGAATCCACATGCCGGCGACGACGGTCTGCTTGGCTCCGAGGAGAAGGCCGTCATCACCCCCGCTATCGAAGAACTCGCCGACAAGGGCATTCAGGCTTTCGGTCCCTATGCTGCCGATGGGTTCTTTGGCTCAGGCACCTACGACAAATTCGACGGTGTGCTGGCTATGTACCACGACCAAGGACTGGCACCCTTCAAGACCATTGCCCTCGAGAGTGGTGTCAACTACACTGCCGGCCTGCCCATCGTTCGCACCTCGCCAGACCACGGAACGGCTTACGACATTGCAGGCAAGGGTATTGCCGACGAAAACTCCATGCGTCAGGCTATCTATACAGCCATCGACGTGTTCCGCAATCGTCAGGACTACGACGAGCCTTTGCAGAACCCACTGCCCAAGCTTTTCCACGAGAAACGCGAAGATGGCGACAAAGCACGCTTTGCCAAACCCAAAGATATGTTCAAGAAAGACAAAGAGGCAAACAAGAAAACAGAGGCAGAAAAATAAATTTCTGCCAATATATGCCATTATGTCAGATTTTTATTGTACCTTTGCGGGCTAAAGACTGCAAATATGAAAACTTCCGAACTGCAGAACATCAAACAGCGTTACAATATCGTAGGCAACTGCGAGGCATTGAATAACGCGCTCGACGTCGCTCTCAAGGTGGCGCCGATAGACCTTAGTGTTCTCATCATCGGAGAAAGCGGTGTCGGCAAAGACATCCTACCACGCCTCGTGCACGACAACTCACCAAGACGCCGTGAGAAGTACTTCGCCATCAACTGCGGAGCCATCCCCGAGGGTACTATCGATAGCGAACTGTTCGGACATGTCAAGGGCTCCTTCACCGGAGCCATCGGCGATTCACAAGGCTATTTCGGAGCTGCCAACAAGGGAACACTCTTTCTCGACGAGGTCGGTGAGCTACCTATGGCCACACAGGCCCGACTGCTTCGTGTATTGGAGAACGGCGAGTACATCCCCGTGGGTGCCACTGAGGTACGCAAGACCGACGTCCGCGTAGTAGCAGCCACTAATGTCAACATCCAAAAAGCCATTAGCGAAGGACGCTTCCGTGAAGACCTCTATTACCGTCTGAACCAAGTACAGATACAGATGCCCCCATTGCGCGAACGTGGCGAGGACATCGTATTGCTGTTCCGCCTCTTCGCCATGCAGATGGCAGAGAAATACCGTATGGACAAAGTCGTGCTCAGCGACGAAGCCAAACAGATGCTTATGCGCTACAAATGGCCGGGCAATATCCGACAACTGAAAAGCATCACCGAACAGCTCTCCGTACTAAGCACCGAGCGCCTCATCACTCCTGAAATCCTGGCACGGTTCATCCCCCAGAATCAGGAAACCACCCAACTGGCCACCATCCATAACGAGGGCGACCACACCTTTGAGAACGAGCGCGAGATACTCTATAAGATACTCTTCGAACTACGATCCAATGTCAACGACATGCGACGTGAGATGAGCACACTCAAGAAACAAATAGAGGACGTACAGGGAACCGGACATCAGTCGGCACCACTTCCCACATCACAACTGGCTCCCATCCAGCCCATCCAGCCCATCAACTCCACGATGGAGGATGCCGTTGCAGAGGAATATATTGAGCCGGAACACGAACTAGAGAACCTCAACGTCAGCGACTGGAGCCGTCAAGCACTTGAGAAAGCTCTTGAGCGCAATGCCGGCAACCGCAAGAAAGCAGCTCAGGAACTGGGCATCAGTGACCGCACACTCTACAGAAGATTGAAGCAATATGGACTCGATAAAGACAAATAAGCTACTCCTTGGTCTCTGCCTGGCAGCCACCCTGCTTTTGGCAGCCTGTTCCGTCAGCTATAAGTTCAACGGAGCCAGCATCGACTATACCAAGACCAAGACCATTCAGATAGCCGACTTCCCCATTCGTTCCAGCTATGTCTGGGGACCTATGGGACCACTCTTCAACAACGAGCTGAAAGACCACTTTGCCAACCACACCCGACTTAGTCAGGTCAAACGTAATGGCGACCTGAAACTGGAAGGCGAGATAACGCAATACCAACAACGTAACAAGTCGGTAAGTGCCGAAGGCTACTCCGCACAAACGGAACTATCCATGACCGTCAACGTGCGTTTCACCAACAACACCAACCACTCGGAAGACTTCGAGCGCCAGTTTACGGCCCAGGCCAGTTACGAGACAACCCGCTCGCTCAACTCCGTACAGGAAGAACTCGTCACACAGATGTGCAAAGAACTCTGCGACCAGATATTCAACGCCACCGTTGCCAACTGGTAACTGAGAGAGAAAAAACAATAGCAATAATCAAAAATAGGGATATGGAAATAACAACACTCATCAACCACCCGGAACGACTTGACCGCGATACGCTGTTCGAGTTGCGTTCCACGCTGGCCCTCCATCCCTATTACCAGACGGCACGCCTGCTCATGCTCCAGAACCTCTATCTGCTGCACGACCCTTCGTTCGACGAAGAACTGCGACGAGCCGCCATTTATATCACCGACCGCAAGACCATCTTCAATATCGTCGAGGCGGCACACTACACGTTGCGCAAATCACAGCACACATCGACACCGTCGACAGGCAATCCAAACCGCACCGTCGACCTCATCGACAACTTCCTCGAAACCATTCCAGTCGAGAATGACGAGAAGAAAGAAGCCAAGCGTAAGCCTACTCCTGCCGACGCAACCGTCGACTATGTAGCCTACCTCCTGCAATGTGAAGCCGACGAGCAAGACACCAAGCAGCAGGCACCAAAGATGAGAGGACAAAGCCTCATCGACAATTTCCTGGAACAAGAACAGGGACGCATCCTGCTCAGTGATATTCCATTGGACACCCCCGAAGAGGATGTTCCTAACGACGAAAACGATGGCGAAGAAGAAGAAGAATACTTCACCGAGACACTCGCACGTATCTACATCAAACAAGGACGCTATCAGAAAGCACACGACATCATTGCACGGCTCAGTCTGAAGTATCCGCAGAAGAACACCTACTTCGCCGACCAAATGAGATTCTTAGAAAAATTAATAATAAACAACAAAAACAAAAATTAAAAAGTAACATGTACACATTATTTGTAATTCTTATCGTGATTGCAGCCATACTGATGATCGGTATCGTGCTGATTCAAGAGTCAAAAGGTGGCGGTCTGTCATCAAGTTTTGCAGGCTACAACCAGGTAGCCGGTGTCCGCAAGACCACCGACTTCATCGAGAAAGCCACATGGGGCCTCGCTGCTGCTATGGTCGCCATCAGCATCGTCTGTGCCTGGGTAGCACCCACCGCAACCGTCGACAGCTCTGTAATGGAGAACATCGAGAACCCTGTTACCAACCCCAACAATTTGCCTGGCTTCGGTGCTAGCCAGCAGAAGGACGCTGCTGCTCCCGCTAAGGAAGCTGCTCCCGCTGCTGAAAAACCCGCCGCAGAAGCCCCTGCAGCTCCTGCTCAGCCAGCTAATTAATAGGTAAATCAAAAAAAGTACGGGATTTATTTGGTTATCTCAAATAAAACCCGTACCTTTGCACTCGCTTTTAGAAAGCAACATTCGATGGTGCCCGTAGTTCAGTTGGTTAGAGCGTCAGATTGTGGTTCTGAATGTCGTGGGTTCGAGTCCCACCGGGCACCCTCCCTTCAAAAAGCGGGAATCTCCAGTAAATAAACGGAGTTCCCGATTTTTTATGCCCAGAAAGTTGGTTTCCATTTTTGGAAATGAGAGCCAAATTTGAGCCGAAAATAGCCGCAAAATAGCCGCAAAATGGCTCAAAAATCTGAAAATAGCCGCAAAATAGCCGCAAAAATTTCAGGGGGTACGTAAGGAACGGTATTTTTCGAAATTCTTACAAAATTGACGCAGTAAGAGTTCGAGTGACGCAAAACAAAAATGTAATATGACACAGCGGTGTCAGGATTGAAAATACGCAAGGACGGTACATGATAATAACAATTAAAAAGTTAAAGTTATGGCCACTATTGCAATTGAATTAGGGAAGGTATCTTCCAAGAACACAAGAGAGGTTTATCTCCTGGTTAGACAGGGAAAATCTAGACGCAGAGTTAAGACCGGCGTAAAGCTAGCTGAGTCTGAGTATTCGAAAGAGACTGGCAGAATTAAGTCTCCTGCAAAAGCAAGAATTGTTGAAAAGCTCAGAAATGAGTTTGAGGACAATCTGGAGGCAGTTGAACAAGCCTCCGTGAATGCAGAAACAACAGACGGTGATTTCATCACAAGTCAGATTATCAAGAAGCAGGAAGTCAAGACGCTGGACTTCTTTACTTTCACTGAGGAATGGCTGACTCGATCAACCATCAAGAGCGCGAAGAACTACAGATGTATGTTGAACACGCTTGAAGCGTTCAATGGTAGGCGCAGTCTCCTCTTTCAGGACATCAATGTTCGCTTCCTCAAAGATTTTGAGGTCTATCTCAAAGATCGTCCCAGAGCCAAGTCGATGTATATTGGCCTCATTCGTCATCTTTTCCGTGAGGCGATGATTGAGTACAATACCGATGACGAGACGGTTATCAAAACCGACCCCTTTCAGCGTTACAAGGCTCCAAGACAGGTGATGAAGAAAGGTGTGAGGGCTTTGAGTCTGGAGGATTTCATGAAGGTTGTGAACTATAAGCCAGAGGGAGCAGGGCGCAAACTGCTGGCGCACGACTGCTTTATTCTTTCGTTCTGCCTGATGGGCATGAACTCGGTTGACCTCTACAACGTGAAGAAACTGGAGCATGGCATCATGAAGTATAACCGCACTAAGACCAAAGACCGCCGAAGTGATGAAGCGTATATTGAAGTCCGGGTGCATCCGTTCATCAAGAGCCTCATGGCCAAATGGAAAGGCACTGGTGGCTATGTATTCAAATTCCATGATCGCTTCAAGCATCCAGAGGATTTCAATCGTTCACTCAATGTCGGATTGAAAGCTATTGGCGATGATCTGCACATGCCAGGACTGCAATTTTATCAGGCCCGCCACACCTTCGCCACCCTATCCCGAAACATGATGAAGTTCAGTAAGAGTGATGTCGATGAAGCCCTCAACCATGTAGGCAGCTACGACATTGCCGATGTCTATATCACCAAGGATTTCTCGATTATCAACGAGAACAACTACAAGCTGATAGACCGCGTGTTCGATCTGGAGCCTACTCCGATGGATGTCAAGGCAAAGGCCGTTCCTCGTAAGCACGAAGCCAAGGAGGAAACTGCCGAAACTAAGGGTAAGACCACTAAATCCAAGAAGAAATGACTCATTCACAGGCATTTACCGAGTTCCCGCACCAAGTTTTAAAGTGTGGGGATTCGGTTTTAACTTGTGGGATATGCCACTCTTCTGACGGTTTTAAAGTGTGGGGATTCGGTTTTAAAGTGTGGGGATTCGGTATCACAAACGGCCTGATTCAACGCCATTTCCGCCAATCCGATAGAGCATAATAATAGTCCATGCCAATAACAGGCATGCCGAAGGTCAAAAATTGCTTTCCAAGAATTGATTAATAAAAAATATCGTTATGATTCACGGTTTTTCAGGCCCTCGCGCCCCCGCAGAAAGTAAGTTTTAAAGTGTGGGGATTCGCGCCCGCGAACAAGTTTTAATGTGTGGGGATTCTTCATACCTTTGGTATGACCCCAAAACGAAAGTAGCCCGCCAAGCATCTAAGCTCGACGAGCCGCTAACTTATTGACTACCAGCCAACAAAGTAAGGATTATTCGCCTTTTCTGGCCGATTTCTTACTATCCTTTTCAGCCTTCTCTACCTCACCTCTGATGGCTTGAATCACCCAGCCGATGCCCATTACCTCACCGCTCTTTTTCCTTCTGCGACCTTGGATGTCCTCCAATGTTCCCAACACGTCAGGCAACAGCTTTACTGCCTTTATCAGCAGTTCTTTGTGTGGACTCAAACTATTTCTGTCGAAGCCCATCTGCTGCTTCATGTAGTTCGTCACCTGTGGAGATATGAAGCCTAACGAGACCTTGGCTGTCAGATGTACCCTCTCCAATTCTTGGTCTCTGAACTTCTCTTGATAGACGGGCATCAGCTCAAATCCCACTACAGGACTCTTGCAATTGTTCGGATTCTCGCGCAGTTTCTCGTAGGTGAACGTATAGGGACACGTCTCGTCGAGCATCCGCTTCACAGGCCTCAGTACCCGTTCCTCCAAGTGGTCAATACGGTCTTTTCCGTCCTTCCGATACTTCTCTGCAGGTATGCCCAGCCAGCTCTTCAGTTCCGCAATACTAAGGCGAAACGGCCTTTCCTGTCCGCTCATAATCATGTAGAACTGCAGAGCCGACGATGTAGGCAGTGCCAACGCCTTGTTCAACTCAAAACGCTTGAAGCCAAGCGAGAAGTCCGACAGCACATCCCAGATACGGTTATCCACCTCCACCGTAATCATCCCCGACCGATACACATACGTCGCATTGTTGATGAATCCGCACACCGTATAGCGGTTCTCATCCTTGTACTCAAACGACCGGCTGCGCAGTGCATACAGAGCCTTCTCGATGTCGTGGTGCTTCATCTTCGTGTTGAAGAGCACATCAGAGGCAGGCATGGTGATGGTCACGTTAAACAGCCCCAAGTCAATCTTGTGCAGATGGTCTTTCAATTTGATACCCTTCAGATGATTCGAGGCATACTCCATGATACGCAACACCACGCGCTGCTCCAGAATCGACATCTCCTTTTGCCGCGCCCAGGTATAGACAAACGAGGTCACGATGTCCTTGTTCTTTGTCGGGATGACCGCCAGTTCCTTTCTGCTCATGCCTCGTCCTCCATGCCGAACACCGCGCTGGCATTACCCCGTTTGGCTTTCTTCACTCTGATCTCACCGTTCTTCTGCTCGTAGTTGCTGATGGCCATGTTCAGCCCTGCAGCGAAGATGTCTTTCAGCGCAATACCCTCACGCTCGGCAATCGCCCTCACCTTCGCCATCTGGCCCGACTCAATCAGCGTACACACATGCTCCATCTGCTTCTTTGCCTTGGAGCCTGTTCTCACTCTACGTCCCGTTTCCACCTCCGGCTCACTCGTCAGGTTCTCCACGAGGTCGCTCATATCAAACTCTTTTTTCATCCTACTTATCGTTTTAATGGTTCATACTCTCAATCAGTTCCTCGGCAAATGCCAGATAGTCCTGCGCCCCATTGCTTTTGGGTGCATAGGTCACGATGTCCTGGGCCTCGTAAGGTGCCTCTGCCAGACTCACATTCTTGCGGATCTTTGTCTGATACACTGTCTTTCCCAGGGAGTCGCGCAGTTGCTTTTCCACACCCCTACCAAGCTTTGTTGACTCCCATCGTGTTATCAGAATACCAGAGATATGCGCATTCGGATTCAGCCGACGGCGCACCATCACAATGAAGTTGTTGATCATGGCCAGCCCTTTGAACGGCAGTACTTCGGCCACCAGTGGGATGATGATGTCAGTACTGGCCGTAAAGGCATTCAGCGTCAGCAGTCCCAACGATGGCGGACAGTCTATCAGAATATACTCAAACTTGCCAGACACCTTCTCCAGCAACTCTGCCAACAGTCGCTCCCTGGCCATAGCCGAGGCCAGTTCCAAGTCGGCCATTGCCAACTGAAGCGTAGCTGGAACCAAGAACAGATTTTCACTCAACGGAATAATGGGCATCTCACTCTTACCCAACAGTGCCGAATAGATGGAAGTGTCGGCCTCCCCTTTCATTAGGCTACTGGTCAGGTTCGACTGGGCATCCAAATCCACAAGCAACACACTGTGTCCCTTAGCAGCAAGGATGGAACCGACACTTGCAACCGTTGTTGTTTTACCTACGCCTCCCTTGTGGTTGGCGACCGAAATAATCTTTGTTTTCATACCTTAAATATTTGAATACTTATTATCTTATTGCAATATTTCCATATTTTTGTATGCAAAGGTATAGAATATTTTGAAATATCAAACAATAATTGGTCTAAAATTAAGATAATTTAAAATTAAAATTCAAACTATTCAAATATTCAGTAACTATTTCCTATTAATACATATATATATTATAGTTGCATATAGCAATATCATTGTATTGGCGTATTTCCATATTTATGTGCATATTTATTATTATATTGCTTTATGCCTCTATTACTGTATTTCAACGAAAGCCCGTGTCTCGCCGTAGTTACTACGGAAAGACACGGTTTTTTCGTGTTATCCTTCTACTTCCTATAGAAATAGGTCGTATTATCTTCTTACCTATAGACAGGTGTGGGGAAGGTGATGGTGCCGGGGATGTAGAAGTCGTCGGAGAGGGTGCGGCCGTCTATCTGTTTCGTCAGGCGGTAGTGGCCGGGCGTGAGGTGGAGCAGGCCGATATGGCCATAGACGGTGGCGGAGCCGTGGGCGGCTACGGTGCTCAGGACGGAGGCGAAGCCGAAGTTCTTGGGGAATGGAACTTGCTGCCAGTGGCCGTCAGTCTCGCGTTCGATGGTGTACTCCTGTCCGTAGTTCACATCGTAGTCGTTGGGATTGATGATCCTCGCCTGCACCACAGAGTCGCTTCGCGAGATGCTTTTGTCGATGATGACGAGGCGCAGGGTGTCTGCACTGGTCGCAGCCTCGGTGTTGTCCGTCGGCTGTGCCACATCTGCCACCGCCTGCCGTGCCGTTGGACGACAAGAGGCGAATGCGAGGGTGGCAATCAGGAGAAAGAGAAGTTTTGCTTGGTTCATCGTGTGATAAAATGTTTTCAGAAAATTGGTTCGGTCTCCCCGCGCTGGTAGTTGATCCAGCCGTCGGGGGCTTTGACGTAATAGCCTTGGATGCGGAGGGTGGTGGCGTCGGCGTAGGCGAAGGTGAGGGCGCAGGAGTAGGCCATGTAGTCGCGCCCGGCATCGTCGTAGGTGGCGGTCAGTTGCAGGCAGTTGCGCTTCTCGCCGCTGTTGCCCTCGGGACTCCAGTATCTCAGCTGCCATGTTCCCGTGAACGTGCCGCTCAGTTCCACGTCCTCCCAGTCGGTGTAGCGTTGCTCGCCGTCGATGGTGACGGGCTTGCGGGTTTGCCATTTGCGCATTCCCGTCAGTGTGCC
>NZ_FNRE01000001.1 GCF_900107705.1 Prevotella sp. tc2-28 | reverse complement strand
TTTGCGAATTTTGGAAAGCATCTGCGGGGTGATGCAGAGGAACGAGGCGAGGTCTTGCAAGGCAAGATGCTCAACAATACCGGGACAACGCTGCAGCAGCAACTCATAGCGTTCGCGGGCTGTGGCGCGGTGGAGGTCGATGTAGCACTGATTGCGCTGCCTTAGCACATGCTCGGCACAGATACTGCGCAACTCCATCTTTTCAGCGTCTTGACAGAAAAAGTCCATCAGCTGCTCGCCGCTCACCCTGAGCACGCGGGTGGGCACCATTGCCTCGATTGTAGTCTGAGCTGGACGACTGTCGAGGCAGTTGGGATAGTCGGCCACAATCTCGCCCTCGAACGAGAACCAGGTGATGTGCTCCCTGTCATCGCTGATGCCATACGTTACGTACTTGAAGCACCCCTCGGTGACAAAGCCGAACCATCGTGCGGGGTCGCCCTCACGCTCCAGTTGGTCGCCCTTACGGTAAGTCACTTCCTTGCCCTCGCGCTCGCAAAACTCGCGCAGCGCCTTGATGTCAATGCTATTTTTCCCGAATTTCTGTTCCATCGTCTTTCTACTTTGGGTGCAAAGGTACGCATTTTTGTTTAAAATGTGGTATGATATCCCATAAAATGCTTGCAAAGGTATCTTAGAATGTCAAGATAGTATATGAGCTGACACTTAAAAAAACGTAAATGGATAACCAAAATTTGTTCAGATGAAAAAGAAAAAGGAGTTGCGATTTCTCGTAACTCCTTGATTTTTAAGGCGCTTCAGGATGGGCTTGAACCAACGACCCCCTGATTAACAGTCAGGTGCTCTAACCAACTGAGCTACTGAAGCAGTGTTTTGCTGTTTGCGGGTGCAAAGGTAATACGTTTTTCTGAAACGTGCAAACTTTTTCTTAAAAAAATTCATTAAAAGCGTATTTTTTTATACCTTTGTCCCCAAATTAGAGTAATAGAGGTAATGAAAAGACGTATTTTCCTATCAACAATGCTGTTGGCATTGATGATTGCCGGACAGGCACAAGACGTAAAGAATCATAATCTGGAGGTGGCAAAGAATCTCGAGATTTTCAATACGCTGTACAAGAATCTCGACTTGATGTATGTTGACACACTTGATGCCAACAAGGTGGTGACGACAGGTATTGACGCTATGCTGCGCTCGTTGGACCGCTATACGGAGTATTATCCCGAGGAGCGGCAAAAGGACTTGAAAACAATGCTGACTGGTAAGTATGCCGGTATTGGTGCACTGATACGCTACCACCAGAAGTTAAAGCGAGTAGTCATTGACGAACCGTATGAAGGCATGCCTGCTGCCAAGGCAGGGTTGCGAAAGGGAGATATTATCCTTCAGATTGACGATACCTTGATGACCGATAAGCAGACTGGATATGTAAGTAGTCATTTGAGAGGCGAGGCTGGTACGACCTTTGTCCTGAAGATTCTGCGTCCGTCAACGGGTAAGAAGATGAATTTCAAGATTACCCGTGAGAGCATTAAGATGCCAGAGATAACCTATTACGGGATGCGTCCCAATGGGGTAGGGTATATCAATCTGAACACGTTTACCGGTGAGCCGGCTAAGGCTATGCGTCTGGCTTTCCTGGATTTGAAGAAACAGGGGGCTACGAAACTGGTTCTCGATTTGCGCGGCAATGGTGGAGGTTCGCTGTCAGAGTGTGTGGACATCCTGAATATGTGGGTTCCGAAGGGTGTAAAGATTGTTGAGACCAAGGGAAAGATGAAGCGTGCCAACTCAGAATATAAGACGAGATTGGAGCCCATTGACACTGTGATGCCCATTGTGGTGCTGGTAAACCAGGAGACCGCCTCGGCTTCAGAGATAACGAGTGGCGCACTCCAAGACTTGAAGCGTGGAATAATAATAGGTACGCGTACATATGGTAAGGGATTGGTGCAGGTGCCTAATGTAGACCTGCCCTTCAATGCTAACCTGAAACTGACCACGTCGCGCTACTTCTTGCCCAGTGGCCGTGGTATCACGATGGAAGAAGGCATCAAACCGGATATAGAGGTAAAGCCTGACACGATGGCTAACATCACACTCTATCTGGACCGCTTGGACTCCACGGAGGTTATGTTCGACTATGTGACAGAGTATATTGGCAAGCACCCTGCGATAGGGCCTGCCAAGGACTTTCACTTGTCAGATGCAGACTATGCTGATTTCAAACAGCGCGTCATCAAGGCAGGCTTTACCTACGACCAGATCAGCAAGAAACAGTTTGAGGAACTGGTCAAGACGGCTAAGTTCGAAGGTTATTACGATGAGGCTCGCTCAGAGTTTGAGGCGCTCAAGCATAAGATAGACCATCACGATGTGGCGCGCGACCTTGACTTGCGCCGTGATGAGATAGTGCAAGTATTGGAGCAGGACATCGTATCGGCCTACGAATACCAGGCAGGCCAAGTACAAGTGGGGCTGCGTACTGATAAGGCAATCCGCGAGGCGGAACGTATCCTAAACACTGAGGGCGAATACCAGAAGGTGCTGAACAAACTACCCTAAAAGGGTAGTCAGTTCACGCATTCCCTCGCCAGCACCTTTCTGTATCTGTGTGATGTTGCGTCCACCAGCACTGATAGGTTTGGGGTCGATGACATAGACAGGTACGCCAGGTCGTACATAGTTAATCAGACCTGCGGCTGGATAGACGTTCAGCGATGTGCCGATGATAATAAAGATGTCAGCATCCTGACATTCCTCAGCAGCGGCGCTAATCATGGGAACAGCCTCACCGAAGAAGACGATAAACGGACGAAGCAGTGAGCCGTCGGCAGCTTTTGTGCCAGGCTCAATCTCACAGGTCTCCTCAGTAAGCGTCTGTTGGTAGCGAGGATCATCAGGGTCGTTGCTGGAACATACCTTCATCAGTTCTCCGTGCAGATGGATAACTTTGGTTGAACCAGCCTGCTCGTGCAGGTTGTCAACGTTCTGTGTTACCACGGTCACCTTGTATTTCTTTTCCAGCTCTGCCACGAGTTTGTGTCCTTCGTTAGGCTTGACGTTCCAACACTTCTTTCGAAGCATGTTGTAGAACTGAGTTACCAAAGTAGGATCATTAAGCCATCCCTCATGGGTGGCTACCTTTTGTACGGGATACTCTTCCCATAGTCCATCGGCATCGCGGAAGGTCTTCAGACCACTTTCTGCAGACATGCCTGCACCGGTTAATACGACAATCTTTTTCATAAGATAATTATTAAGAATGCACAAAAATACTAATTTTTCACGAATTATCGCATCAAAACCAAAAATTATATGTAATTTTGCAGCCGATTTATAAAAAATTAAGGTGTAAAACATGGATAAAGTTAGTTATGCATTGGGTATTGGCATTGGTCATCAGTTGGCAAACATGGGTGGTCAGGAGCTGAATATCGATGATTTCGCTCAGGCGGTAAAAGATGTTCTGGGCGGAAAGGAATTGAAGATTAAGAGCAGTGAGGCTCAACAGATAGTTCAGGACTTCTTCGCTGAACAGGAGAAGAAGATTAGCCAGCAGCGCCAGGAGGCTGGCAAGGCTCATAAGGAGGCTGGTGAGAAGTACTTGGCCGAGAACGCGAAGAAGGAAGGCATTGTCACCCTGCCCAGCGGTCTGCAGTATCAGGTGCTGAAGGAAGGCAATGGCAAGAAGCCTTCAGCCAAGGATTCCGTGAAGTGCCACTACGAGGGATTCCTCATCGATGGCACCGTGTTTGATAGCAGTGTTCAGCGCGGTGAGCCCGCAGTATTCGGACTTCAGCAGGTTATCGCTGGCTGGACCGAAGGTCTGCAGTTGATGCAGGAGGGGGCCAAGTATCGCTTCTTCATCCCCTATCGTCTGGCTTATGGCGAGGGTGGCGCAGGCAGTTCTATTCCTCCCTTTGCTGCGTTGATATTCGACGTAGAACTGCTTCAGGTCATGTAAGACTAGAAAACGTAATAACACAATAAAATTAATAATAGAAATGAAAAAGTTTACATTTGCTGCTATTGCAGCTGTTGCTGCCGTCATGATGTATTCATGCGGCAATGGTGCTCCTAAGGCTAGCCTGAAGAGCGATGTTGATACCGTCAGCTATGCTATCGGTATGGCTCAGACTCAGGGTCTCAAAGATTATCTCGTAGGTCGTCTGGGTGTAGACACCGCTTATATGGACGAGTTCATCAAAGGTCTGAACGAAGGTGCCAACGCTGGCGACGACAAGAAGAAGGCTGCCTACTATGCTGGTATCCAGATTGGTCAGCAGATCTCAAACCAGATGGTAAAGGGTATCAACCACGAACTGTTTGGTGAGGATTCTACCAAGACTATCTCACTGAAGAACTTCATGGCTGGCTTCATTGCCGGTACTGTAGGCAAGGGTGGTCTGATGACTGTTGACTCTGCCCAGCAGGTTGCTCAGGAGATGATGCGTACTATCAAGGCCAAGAACATGGAGAAGGAGTTCGGTCCTAACAAGAAGGCCGGTGAGGACTTCCTTGCCAAGAATGCCAAGGCTGAGGGAGTTAAGGTGCTCGAGGGTGGTGTGCAGTACAAGGTCCTCAAGGAGGGTAACGGTGCTCTGCCTAAGGATACCTCTCGCGTACGTGTTCACTACGAGGGTAAGACACTCGACGGCAAAGTATTCGATAGCTCTTACAAGCGCGGTGAGCCTGCTGACTTCCGTGCCAACCAGGTTATCAAGGGTTGGACTGAGGCTCTGACACACATGCCTGCCGGTTCTATCTGGGAGGTATATATTCCTCAGGAGTTGGCTTATGGTGAGCGCCAGCAGGGTGCTGACATCAAGCCTTTCTCTATGCTGATCTTCAAGATTGAGCTGTTGGAAGTAGATCCTAAGAAATAATGAAAAAGAACATCATAGTAGCACTCGCCCTTCTGGTGGCGGGTGCTTCTTTGTCTACTATAGAGGCTAAGAAAAACAAGAAAGAGCCGGTAAAGCCTTCCATTCAGTTGGTTACGGCCAGCGACTCTCTGAGTTATACTGCAGGCTATGTACTGGCAGAAATTGTTCGTGAGCGTTTCCTCGGTGGACTCGCAGAGCAAGTAAAAGACACACCTGATTCGCTGCAGATGCGCATGGCCTATCAGGGTTTGTTTGATGCGTTGATGGGCGACACGACGCTCTTCAAGTCGCGACCTGCCGAGAAATTCCTCAACGACCGTGTGGCAGCTATTCACAAGGCGAAAGAGGAGAAAGCCAAGGCTGCCGGCAAGGCATTCCTCGATGAGAATGCCAAGAAGGAAGGTGTTGTTGTGCTACCCAGCGGACTGCAGTATAAGGTGTTGAAGCAAGGTAACGGGCCTGTTGCCAAGGCTGATGACCGTGTGAAAGTAAAGTATGAAGGCCGACTGATTGACGGCACAGTCTTCGACTCTACCGACAAGCATGGCGGTCAACCTGCTACCTTCGCCCCCTCTCAGGTCATCAAGGGCTGGACAGAGGCACTTACCATGATGCCTGTAGGTTCTAAGTGGCAACTCTATATTCCTCAGGAGTTAGGCTATGGATCACGTCCATCTGGCATGATTCCTGCCTACAGCACCCTCGTTTTCGATGTCGAGGTGTTAGGCATCGAGGAGAAGAAGAGTGAAAAGTGATAAGTGAAATAAGATATGCAAGAAACAAGACAGAATAAAATCGCGCGTCTGCTCCAGAAAGAGCTGAGTCTCATCTTCCAGGAGCAGACCCGTTCGATGCACGGCGTGATGGTCAGTGTGACACGTACGAAGATATCGCCCGACCTGAGTGTCTGCACCGCCTATCTGAGCATTTTCCCATCAGAGCGAGGTGAGGAAATGATAAAGAACATTACCAAGAACGAGAAGCAGATACGCTACGAACTGGGTACCCGTGTCCGTTATCAGTTGCGTATCATCCCAGAACTGCGCTTCTTCATTGACGACTCGCTGGACTACATCGAGCGTATTGATGAACTTCTGAAGAAATGAATTTCCCGTTCTACATAGCCCGTCGTTACCTCTTTTCCAAGAAGTCGACTCACGCCATCAATGTCATCAGTGGCATTTCGATGGTGGGTGTCGCTGTTGCCACAATGGCACTGGTGGTAACGCTGAGCGTGTTCAACGGATTCCATGATTTGGTAGCATCGTTCTTTACACAGATGGATCCGCAGCTGAAGGTGACACCCGTCAAGGGAAAGACCGCATCAGCCGATGACCCGTTGCTCATGAAGATACGTCAGTTGCCTGAGGTGGAGGTTGCTACCGAGTGCCTGGAGGATCAGGCAATGGCTGTCTATGGAGATCGCCAGATGATGGTAAAGGTCAAGGGAGTTGAAGACAACTTTAACCAGCTGACACACATAAGCGAAATCCTGGAAGGCAATGGCGAATTCGAACTGCATGCTGCCGATATGTCTTATGGCATTCCTGGTCTGGGCGTGGCTTTCCAGTTAGGATTGGGCTACACCTATGAAGAGCCGTTAAGGATATTCGCCCCTCGTCGTAAAGGTCAGTTGGACATGACCAACCCCACAGACGGCTTTGTCGTTGATGAGCTCTATTCGCCTGGTGTCGTCTTTTGCATGAAACAAGGCAAGTACGATCGAAGCTATATCCTGACTTCCATCGCTTTTACCCGGCATCTCTTCGATGCCGAAGGACAGCTTACCTCGTTGGAGTTGCGCCTGAAGCCAGGAAGCGACTTCGACCGTGTCAAGCAGCAGATGCAGCAGATTGCCGGCAATCAGTTTCATGTCCTTGACCGCTACGAGCAGCAGGACGACACTTTCCGTATCATGGAGGTAGAGAAACTGATCGCCTATGTTTTCCTTACCTTTATCCTGGTTATTGCATGTTTTAATATCATTGGCTCTTTATCCATGTTGATTATCGACAAGCGCAACGATGTGGTAACTCTGCGCAATCTTGGAGCCAATGAACATCAGATAACCCGTATCTTTCTGTTTGAAGGTCGGATGATATCCACCATTGGAGCTGTCGTCGGCATCTTTATTGGTTTGTTGCTATGTTGGTTGCAACAGCAGTTTGGACTTGTACGCCTGGGCAGCAGCGAGGGTTCTTTTGTCGTTGATGCTTATCCAGTCAGCGTGCATCCTTGGGATATCGTCCTAATTTTCTTCACCGTCATTGCTGTCGGATACCTGAGTGTCTGGTATCCCGTCCGCTATTTTGCCAAACGCTTGTTGAAATAAAAAAGAGGTCTTTACGACCTCTCTTTTTGTGATCCGCTTGGGGCTCGAACCCAAGACCCCAACATTAAAAGTGTTGTGCTCTACCAACTGAGCTAGCGGATCAGTGCTCACGCGTCCATTACGAAAGCGGGTGCAAAATTACATATAAATTTTGGATTAGCCAAATTTATTTCCATGTTTTTTGCTTTTTTGCCATTTTATACCCCTTGTTTCGCCTGTTCCTCAGCCATTACCTTCTGGTAACAGTCACGGCATAATGGCTCATATTCCTGTGTTTCACCCAGCAGCACACGCTTATCGTTGGCAACGGTACGATGACTGACATAAGCCAGTGAGCCACACTTTACGCAGATGGCATGTACCTTCGTCACGTCGTCAGCAATAGCGCATAAGGCAGGCATGGGACCGAAGGGCACACCCTTGTAGTCCATATCCAGACCGGCAATGATGACGCGTACTCCGCGATTAGCCAACTCGTTGCACACACTGACCAGTCCGTCGTCAAAGAACTGTGCCTCGTCGATGCCAACTACGTCGATGTCGCTGCTCAGCAGCAGAATGCTTGCAGACGAGTCTATGGGAGTCGACGGGATGGCGTTATGGTCGTGGCTGACCACCTCTTCGTCGCTGTAGCGCGTGTCAATGGCTGGCTTGAAAATTTCTACGTGCTGCTTGGCAAACTGAGCACGGCGCAGACGGCGTATCAACTCCTCCGTCTTGCCTGAGAACATCGAGCCGCACACAACTTCTATTCTGCCTGGGCGACGTGTTTCGCCCGATGATGGAAATGTAATCATGCTGCAAAGATAGCAAATAATTCATAATACATCATCTACATTTCAAAATTATTTTCTATCTTTGCAGAAATTATGGGCATATTATATATTGTACCAACCCCTGTGGGTAATATGGAAGACATGACACTTCGTGCCATCCGTATTCTGAAAGAAGCCGACCTCGTGTTGGCTGAAGACACCCGTACTTCGGGCATTCTGCTGAAGCATTTCAAGATTCAGCAACACCTCATGTCACACCATAAGTTCAATGAACATGGCACCAGTACCGCTATTGTCGAGCGCTTGCAGGCAGGTCAGACCATAGCGCTTGTCAGTGATGCCGGCACGCCAGGCATCTCCGATCCCGGCTTCTTCCTCGTGCGTGAGGCTGTCCGTGCAGGTATTGAGGTTCAGACACTGCCTGGTGCAACCGCTTTCGTGCCAGCCTTGGTGTCCAGTGGACTACCCTGTGACCGTTTCTGTTTCGAGGGCTTCCTTCCTCAGAAGAAAGGTCGCCAGTCGAAGATAGAGTCACTCCGTGACGAGGAGCGTACCATGGTGTTCTATGAGTCGCCCTATCGTGTGCTGAAGACGCTTCAGCAATTTAGCGAGGTGTTCGGACCAGACCGTCAGGTCAGCGCTTGCCGTGAGATTTCCAAGGTCCATGAGGAGAGTGTACGCGGTACGCTACAGGAGGTTATTGCCCATTTTACTGAACATGAGCCTCGTGGAGAGTTTGTTATCGTAGTAGAAGGAAAGAAATAAAAAGATAAGCTATGAAGAAAATTGTGTTAGTGGCTCTCGGCCTCTTGGCGCTGACAGCCTGTAAACAGAAAAGTGAGAACGCACAGGACCTGGCTCTGGTACAACAGCGTGACTCGCTGAACCGTATCATTGCCCAGAAAGACGGTGAGATTAACGACATGATGTCAACGATGAATGATGTCGTGGATGGATTCCGTGCTATCAACGAGGCTGAAGAACGTGTCACTCTCGCCCGCATGGAGGAAGGTTCCTCGTCGTCAGAACGCATTCGTGAGAACATGCGGTTTATTCAGCAGACCATGCAGCAGAACCGCGAACTGATTAACAAACTGCGTAACCAGTTGCGCCAGAGCTCGGTGAATGCAGACCAGTTGCGCCGTACCATCGAGAACCTCACACGTCAGATGGAGGAGAAAGATGCTCAGGTTAAAGAGCTGCAAGCCGAATTACAGGCCAAGGATATTCAGATTAACGAGTTGCACGAAGAGGTGACCACCCTCAACAACAATGTGACAGCCCTGAAGGAAGAATCGTCTCAGAAGACACAGACCATTACGTCGCAGGACAAGCAGCTCAATACCGCCTGGTTCGTCTTCGGCACGAAGAAAGAGTTGCGCGAACAGCGTATCTACGATGACGGCAAGGTACTTGAGGCCAATTTCAATCGTGAGTATTTCACCAAGATAGATATCCGTGTCGATAAGGAGATACGCCTTTATAGCCGCTCTGCTAAGTTGCTGACCTCCCATCCCGCCTCAGCCTACACCTTGACACAGGATGCCAACAAACAGTACATCCTTCGCATCACCAATCCCCAGCTTTTCTGGTCTGCCAGCAAGTATCTGGTGGTTCTCGTGAAGTAACCCCTTCAGATTAGATGTTAAAATATTAGGGCAGGAAATCGTTGAGATTCCTGCCCTAATAATTTATTTTAAATTAGGTATGCGCGCGTACATTATATATTATATATCAGCGTGCTTTATTGGGTGTAAAAAATATACTTTTTAACGAATTGAAAGTTTTTTGGGCAAAAATCACATCATTTTGGTATATTAATGCGGAGAAAGTTAAAAAATTGAGTATAAATGTGCAATTTTTATAATTTTTATTTGTCTAATACAAAGGAATGCATTACCTTTGCACGGAAATTCCAAATTGGGGTTATAGTGTACCTCCTGCGCGGAGACCGCCATTTTATAGTGTGACAATTTTTTAATATTTATATAATAATAACAAGAGAGTGTTTATGGAAAAAAGACTAATGATGTTTTTGGCCGCGCTCTTCCTCATGGTAGGAACGGCATTGGCCCAGACAAAAGTGACAGGCTCTGTGACTTCCCAGGATGACGGTCAGCCCGTTATCGGTGCTACTATTATAGTAGTGGGAACGAATGTCGGTACTGTAACCGACGCAAATGGTCGTTTCGAGTTGACATTGCCTGAAGGTAAAAAGAATCTTCGTATTACTTATGTTGGTATGGAGCCTCTGGAAGTGAGTGCCCGTCCTAACATGCGTATCTTGTTGACCAGCGACCAGAAGGCTTTGGATGAAGTCGTAGTTATGGGTTATGGTTCTGCAAAGAAACTTGGCTCTATCGTTGGTGCTGTCAAGAAGGTAGGTAATGCTACTTTGGAGAAGTCTACCACTCCTAACTTTACCGATGCTTTGGCCGGTCAGGTTGCAGGTTTGTCAGTTCTTTCTTCATCTGGTGATCCTACGCAGGCTGCCACAATCCGTTTGCGTGGTGTTAACTCAATTAACTCGTCTAACACCCCGCTGTTCATTCTGGATGGTGCTCCTATCACTTCAACGCTGTTTAACACGCTGAACCCTGCCGACATTGCCAGCATCACCGTATTGAAGGATGCTGCATCAACCGCTATCTATGGTTCTCGTGCTGCCAATGGTGTTATCGTGATTACCTCAAAGAAGGGTAAGTTGAACGAGAAAGCCAACATCTCACTGCGTGCCCAGTATGGTATTTCTTCACCTGTAGGAGACGGTTTGGACATGATGGATGCCAAACAGTATGTTGAGTTCCGTGACAAGATTGGTCAGCCGGTATCAGCTGGTATTCGTGAACTTGTTGATAAGTACGGAATCAGCACCAACTGGCGTGACGAGATTCTTGACAAGAGTGCTCCTACCTATACGTTGGAGGCTACAGTTAGCGGTGGTAGTGACAATACTTCATACTATATCTCAGCCAACCACCACAAGCAGGATGGTATTATTGAGCAGTCGGGCATGAAGCGCGAGGCTCTGCGTGCCAATATCGATTCTCGTATTACTCCTTGGTTGAAGTTAGGTGTTCAGACCAACCTGGGTGTTAACTCTTATGAGAGCAACCGTAACATCTCAGATTCAGACATCTATCTGACCAACCCAATGGTATTTGCCCGTATGGCTCTGCCTTACGATGCTCCTAACTATTATAAGATTGACAATGGTACCATTGTTTGGGGAGATCCTGCTCAAAGACTGTATTACAGCAGTATCAATACCCCTTGGTTCGATAATTCAAAGGGTGATACTAAGCGTAAGACTGTTACGGTTAATGTCAACACTTACGAGCAGATTACCCCGCTGGCAGGCTTGACCATTCGCTTGCAGCAGGCTTTGGACGGTTATGACTATACTTTGTCACACGTCCGCTTCCCCTATGCTGAATTCAAGACTCCTATGGGACAGACAGTTTCTAAGGGCTCTGGTACCAGCCAGGATAGTTTCCAGCGTTACTATTCTTTCACTTATACCAACACAGTAGAATACAAGCGTAATATTGCTGATCACTTCTTCTCTGTATTAGGCGGTCAGGAGACTATCATTACCAAGAACCGCAGCTTCGGTGCTTATTCTACTGGTCATACTGACGAGCGTCAGATGCGTCTGACTGATGGTAATACCGTTGCTATCTCCAACTTGTCAGACTCTCGCTACGAGCAGGTGTTCAACTCTTGGTTCGGTACTGCAAGCTATAACTATGCTGAGAGATATTATCTTGACCTCTCTCTGCGTACAGATGGTAGCTCTAAGTTCGCTCCCGACAACCGTTGGGCTACTTTCTGGTCTATCGGTGCCATGTGGAATGCCAAGAAAGAGCAGTTCCTCAAGGATGTGAAGTGGCTTGATGCGCTGGAGTTGCGTGCCAGCTATGGTACAACCGGTAACGCATCAGGTGCAGGAAGCTACGACTACTTAGGTTTGTTTGGTACGGGTTCTCTCTATAACGGTGTTTCTTCATTGGGTATTTCTCAGCCAAGCAACAATGAGTTGACTTGGGAGAAGGTAGCCGCTACGAACATTGGCTTGACATTTGGTTTGTTTGATCGTGTAACAGTTGACGTAGACTACTATCGTAAGAAGACTACCGATATGTTGATGGATATTCCTTATTCTTATACAACTGGTTATGCTAGTGGTATGGGTAACATCGGTGCCATGACTAATAAGGGTATTGATATCGATGTAAGAGTTAACATCCTCAAGACTAAGGATATCAACTGGGACTTCAAGGCTAATTTCAACTACAACAAGAACGAGATTACCGAGCTGTTTGCCGGACGTGATGAATATGTTATGGCAGGAACTGGTCTGAAGTTGCAGGTAGGTAAGCCTTACGGTGAGTTCTACTATGTTCGTTATGCCGGTGTTGACTCACGTGACGGTAAGCCCATGTGGTATGACAAGGATGGTAACCTGACAAAGGTTTACAATGAGGAGCGCGATGCTGTATTCACAGGCAAGCAACGTTATGCACCTATCAGTGGTGGTTTCGGTACCAGTTTCCAGTATAAGGGCTTGACCGTTCGTGCCGATTTCTCATGGCAGGCTAAGAAATATATGCTGAGCAATGATAACTATTTCGTAGAGAATGCCAACATGGGTACTTCTTACAACCAGACAACCAATATGTTGGGTATCTGGACTAAGCCTGGTGATGTTACTGATATTCCTGCTTATGGTGAGGCTGTCCAGTTTGATGATCACCTGTTGGAGAATGCGTCATTCCTGCGTATGAAGAACTTGACCATCCAGTATGACTTCCCCAAGAAGTGGATGGATTACACTCGTGTACTCAAGGGCGCTCGTGTTTATGGTACTGCTCGTAACCTCTTTACCATTACCAAGTATCGTGGCTATGACCCAGAGCCAGACACCAACCTTGTAAAGTTCAACTACCCCAACACACGTCAGTTTGTTCTCGGTATGGAATTAACATTTTAATTAACAGAGATAAGATTATATGAATATGAAGAAAATATATTTTTCATTGATGTTGGCGCTGAGCACTTTGTTCACGTTTACCTCCTGTAACATGGACAAGACTCCTTATGGCTCGCTTGACGAGAACATTGCCATCCAAAATATGAATGACATTGCCCGTTACCGCACCATCTTCTATACCAATCTGCGCGGTTTGACAAATGGCGACTATCTTGCCATTCCTGAGTTGCAGATGGATGGTTTCCATGGTATTATCGGTAATGGTAACCGCCAGGGTATTATTAGCAATGGACTGATTGAACCTTCTACGGGGGAGATGGAAACTATCTGGGGCGGAATCTACGGTTGTATCGCAAATGCCAACTACGGTATTACCAAGATGCAACAGATGATAGAGTCTGGTGAGTATAAGGACAATGACCTGGCTATGCTGAAGCGCTATCAGGGTGAGGGCTACTTCCTCCGCGCATTCTGCTATTTCTATCTGGTCGACCACTTCAGTCCTGCCTATACGTCTGCAAATGCTGAAACTGCAGCTCTTGGCATGCCCCTGCAGCTGGTTTACGCTCCTAGCGGTGATGTTAGCACCTATCCTGGACGTAGCACACTGAAGCAGACTTACGATCAGATTGAAAGTGACCTGAATGCTGCCTATCAGGCTATTTCTGCCTATGAGGCTATTGATGCCTCTCAGGTTGCTGCTGAGGCTCCTTATCTCTCGTCTTATGCCGTATTAGCCGTTCAGGCTCGTGTGGCTTTGCAGAAGAAAGACTATGCGACAGCACTGAGCAAGGCTGAGCAGGTTATCAACTCAGGCAAATATTCATTGACGGAGATTGCTGACTATGCTGCCATGTGGACAGACGACAAGGGTTCGGAAATCATTTTCCGTCCGTTTGCCAGCAAGGAAGAGTTGCCCGGTTCTATTGGTACCAACTTCCTGAACGATGCAGAGACATTTGCTGACTATATTCCTACCACAGACATGCTTAATTTGTATGGTGATGGTGATGTGCGTTTCGATGCTTTCTTTAAGGTATATGCCAAGATGGAGATTGAGGGTGAGACCGTTCCTTGCTATGCATTCTGCAAATTCCCTGGTAATGCCGCTCTTCGCACTACTGCTGCCAACAACCTGCGCAACATGGCTAAGGCTATCCGCTTGAGCGAGGTTTATCTGATTGCTGCTGAGGCTGCTGCTGCTTCGAATGACGAAGCAAAGGCAAATTCTTATCTGAACGGACTTCGTGAAAAGCGTATCGAAGGATATTCTGCTAAGTCGCTGAGTGGATCAGCACTTGTTGAGACTATCCGCAGCGAGCGTCTGAAAGAGCTTATCGGTGAGGGATTCCGTATGGGCGACCTCCGTCGTTATGGCATTGGCTTCAAGCGTAATCCAAACCATGCTGAGAATCCCAACCTGAATGCTAAGATTGTGAAGGCTGGTGCAGACATGACTTATCTTGCTGATGACCATCGTTTTACATGGCCTATTCCTACAGCAGAGATTGATGCAAACCCCAACATCAAGGGTCAGCAGAATGCTGGATACTAAAAGAGAAATGAACATTAATGACAAAACATTAGAAATATGAAATACTTTAAGATATTCATGCTGATGATGGCCACAGTAGCCTTTGCTGCTTGTTCAAGCGATGATGATGGCTGGAACGGAAGTGGTGACGCTGTAGTTTCAATGGCTAATCAGGAAATTACATGGAAAGAGAATAAGGGATCCAGCACTCCTGTATATGTGCCCATCACCGTTACAGGTGAGCGCAATGGCAATGTGCAAGTAACCGTTCAGGTTAAGGAAACCGGTGAGAATCCTGCAATGGACGATATTCATTATATCATTACCTCTAAGACTATTGTGATTCCTGCTGATGCAACTCAGGGAAAAATAGAACTGCGTACCATTGATGATATGGACATCAATGATAATCGTACATTCACTATGACCATTGTAGACGCTAAGGGTGCAACGATTAGCTCATCGAATGCTTCAACGTTGATTACTCTGAAGGACAATGACTCTGAGTTCTATGAGAAGATGATGGGTACTTGGAAACTGGAGTATGCTGAGGCTGGAACCGACGGTACTACAGGTACTCCTGCTACATGGAGTGTAAGTATCAGTGGTTACGATGAAGGAGAAGAGGGCTATAACGAGATGCTATACCTGTCTGGTTTCAATCAGGAAGAAGGTGAAGTTGAGTTCTTGTATGAATTTGACAAGGCCTCTGGTAAGGGTCGTGTAGGCTTTATGCTACCGTCTTCTTTCTTCGCTGCTTACAACTTTAATGGCATTGGTCCGCACTACCTCGCACTTTGTGGCTATAAAGCTGGTAGTGGTTGGATTAATGAAGAAACTGTTCTATGGGGAACATGGAATGATGATTTCTCCGTTATTACGTTTGAGGATGCTCCGCTGATTGGTGAGCGTCTGTACACATATCCTGCAGGAGACCCCACAGGTTATCGTTACGGATTGTACAAGATTATCAAGATGACTCGTTAATCTTCATCCAATCATAAAAACAAGGGAGGTAGGCTCTTTGAAGTCTGCCCCCCTTTCTCCTTTATAACAACCTATTAATAATAAAAATGAAGAAAAGATTTTATCTAACAGTGCTATCGATGATCTTTGCGCTAGTGGTATGGGCAGCCCCCGTTACCAAAGAGCGCGCACAGCAGTATGCCGTTGCATACTTTACATCGATGACCCAGCGCGACATTTCCATGAAAAGCATGGAAACTGTTGGTACTGGCAGCGCTTCTTATTATATCGTTAATTTCTATCCTTCCGGATGGATGATTATTTCTGGCGATGATACGGCAAAACCGATTATTGGTTATTCCAGAACAGGACAACTGTCGTATGATAATATGCCTGACAATATGAAAGGCATCATGGGCGAATTTGCCCAGGAGGTGAAGTATATTGCCAAACATACTACCCTGAAGAATGCTAAATGGGACCAGCCTGAGATGATGATTATGGCGGATGGAGAAAGCGTTGATCCGCTGATTAAGGTGAATTGGGACCAGAGTGAGCCCTATAACAAATATTGTCCTATGGGAACGGCTCTCGTAGGCTGTGTGGCTGTTGCCATGTCCCAAGCCATGAGTGTGCAGCAATATCCTGACCGTCCTGTAGGAAGTAAGTCTTATCGTTCTGCCAACTATGGTAACATCAGTATAAATTATGATGAGCAGAAGGCCTACAACTGGACGCAGATTATGAGTGGTGCTAATAATTACGATGAGGTTGCCCGCTTGTTGTCGCATGCTGGTGTGGCAGTCGAGATGGACTATGGCGAGGATGGCTCAGGCGTTCCGATGAGTCAGTTGGGTCGTATTGTTACTGCATTGACCAAGACTTTCAAATATCCCAATACAGTCCGTCAGGTAAGACGCGATACTTATAGTGGCAATTGGGCTCAGTTGATAAAAAATGAGCTGAATGCAGGACGAGCCGTTATCTATAATGGACTCGACTCAAAGCGTAGTTCTGGACATGCGTTCAATGTCGATGGATATAATACAGATGGCTTGTTCCATTGTAACTGGGGATGGAGAGGAAATGGCAATGGCTTCTTTTCGCTTGATGGCCTAGGATATGGAAGTTCCTTCTATGACACGTCGCATATTATCGTGATAGGTGTTGATGCTGGCAATCAATCGCTACGTAGTATCGATTTGAGCAACGAGGAGATAGAAGAAGGCTTGCCTATTGGCTCTGTGGTTGGTAAAATAACTGTTAACGGCAAGGATGTGACGAGTGATATGAATATAGCAGTTCATGGCACGTACAGCAAGTCGTCAGGCCAGTATCAGAAAGTTCCGTTTACCTATGAGAACGGACTTCTTAAGTCGACAGAGGTACTTGTTAAGAATAGGTCGTATACAATTGAGATAACCGTGAAGGATGCTACTAGTGAATTGACGCAAGGTTTTGTGGTCAATGTGACAGAGGTGCGCGACTTGGCTACTGCGACATCGCTTCAATATGATCGTACAACCAAGATGTTCACCTTGAATACGAAGAATAACGTAAGTTTTACGTTAAAGGGTAACGATGGCCACATTATCAAGAGCGGAGATTTGTCGCCTTTGCCTCGATTGGAGTTTAGTCGTAGTGAGTTGTCTGATGGAGAGAATGTACTGAATCTCCAAAGTCCTACAGAGTCTCTTTCATTAACTATCAAGAACTGAACGATATGAAGAACTATATTTTTTTATGGTCAATTTTGTTGTTGGTAACAGCATGTAGTGGTGATAGCAGTGACGGTGGTGGCACAACTCCCGTTCCGCCGCCAACAACTGACGTGAAAGTTGCCATTGTGACTGAAATAGAGACACGTGCCGTGGCCAAGAAAGTTTATGCTAATGGTGATCAGATGAATGTATGGGCAAAGACCTATGGTTCCTCTGCTGCAGATGATATTGTCAAGAACATCAAGGCACAATATAACGGTAGCGCATGGAGTCTGACCCCAGACGTGTTCCTTGACCAGACAAAAGTCAAGAATGCGTTTATCTATGCACTTTATCCCTATGCAAGTGATTTTGCAAGTACTCCTGGCAAACTGAATATTGACGTTACCAAACAGGAAGACATCCTGTATTCTGGTAGCTATGTTCCAGTGACTTACACCACCAATACGGCAAAACTGAAAATGAAGCATGCCTTGTCTTTGGCTTCATTTAACATTGCAAAGGATGGATATACGGGTGCAGGTAAACTCCAGAAACTGACGCTTTATGGTGACTCTATCTATACAAAGGGTGTGATGAGTGTCGAAAACGGAAAGGTGGCAGGAAAAGAAAAGGGGGAGGTGTCCTCTGCCTTCGATAAAACCATTGAGAAAACTGGCTGGAAAACGGATGTTCCTCGTTTGTGGGTAATTCCATTGCCTTTTAATACGAAGGTTACCAAGGCTTATTTGAAAGCGGTTATTGACGGAAAAGAATATACGAGCACGCTGCCTGAGGTTGAGATGAGGATAGGATTCATGTATCTTTTCCATTTGGTATTAACTGACAACGGCTTGGAGTTTATTCCTGACCAAACAACGTCTGTCTCGATGAATGAAGAGAGTGATGAGGTTGGTGCTTTGGAAGGACATGCTATCCTAAAGTTGACTCATCAAGGAAAAGGTGAATTGTCTTCCTTCTTTATATTGGGTGATAATGTCTTCGGTACTGTAAAATGGGATGGTAATAATGGCGAGACCTATACAAACGGTGCCTCTCACATCTACGAGACGGATGGTACTCATGCCGTTTTTACAGAGACATGGAACAGTATAGGGTTCGAGCTAAGAAATCTTAAGGGTATTCAAGCTGTAGATATAAGTCAGTACGAATAATAATTTTCTGACTTATTGTTTTCAGAAAGCAGGGAAGGATTTTCATTCTTACCCTGCTTCTTTTATTATGAAAAGCGCAGCTCCCAATACTCCGAATAGAAATCAAAATACTCCGAAAGAAATTTTTTTTACTCCAAGAGTATTTGGCAATAACCTGCCCTTATTGTCAAATAACCCTGCCTTATTGTCAAATAACCTGCCCTTATTGGATGATAAGCGTACCTTATTGTTTTTCTTGATTAAAAGTATGGCGCTTTCGGAATAAAGTTGTATCTTTGCACAAAAGACTACATGTGATATGAATAGAAAACAGATTATGACGTTGGTGGCTCTGATGCTGGTGAGCACAGCGATATGGGCCGTTCCTGCTAAGCCAGGATTGAAGAAGAAGGTAACCTTGGCTAATGGCACTACAGTTGAGATGACGCTCAAGGGCGATGAGCATTTCACGTATTATGCGGATGCACAGGGCAGGTTGGGTCAGGTGGTAAATGGCCGATTCCAGGAGATGACGAAGGAGGAGGTGCGCGAGGTGTGGACTGCCAACAAACAGCAACGTCTGCGTTTTGACGAGGAGATGCTCGCTAACCGTGCTTCTCGTCGTGTGGGTGTTCCTTCCTCAGTGACAACGGGAAATCATCGCGGCCTGGTTCTTCTTGTGCAGTTTCAGGATGTGAAGTTTGTCACGAACAACCCTAATACGACCTTTACTAACTTTTTTAATCAGGTAGGTTATAGCAATGCGGGTATGAAAGGCTCTGTGCGTGACTATTTCAAAGAGCAGAGTTACGACCAGCTGACCATCGATTTCGATGTGTACGGACCTTATACGCTGAGCAAAAAAATGGCTTACTATGGTGAACCTGAGAAGGATAACAGCGGTAAGATTATAAATAATGACTTGCGTCCCGCAGAGATGGTGGGTGAGGCAATAGATGCTGCTGAAGCCGCAGGAGTAGACTTCTCGAAATACGACTGGGATAAGGACGGGAATGTTGACCAGGTGTTTGTCATCTATGCCGGCTATGCACAGTCTCAGGGTGCTGATGAAAACACGATATGGCCCCATGAGTGGTATTTAAGTGCTAATAGTGAGAAAGCTCGTAGATACGACAATGTAAAGATAGACCAGTATGCTTGCTCTTCTGAGTTGAGAGGTGACGGTAATGACAATCCTGGAATCTTGGATGGTATCGGTACGGCTTGCCATGAGTTCTCGCATTGCATGGGATTGCCCGATATGTATGACACATCAGATGAGGGAGACAACTACGGAACGAGCCGTTGGGATGTGATGTGCCTGGGTAGTTATAACGATGATTCCTGTGTTCCTGCCGGCTATACCTCGTATGAGCGCTGGTTCTCCAGATGGTTGACGCCTGTGGAGTTGAATGCTCCTGTCACGGTGACGAATATGAAACCGCTGACTCAAAAAGCGGAGGCTTATGTGATATACAACGATGCCAAGGAAAAAGGTATTAATGGCGAGTATTACTTGTTGGAGAACCGTCAGCCTGTAGGTTTCGACCAGGGATTGTATGGTCACGGGTTGCTGGTGTTACATGTTGACTATGATGCCAATGTGTGGTCTAAGAATAAGGTGAATGCAGAAAATGGGCATGAGCGCGTGCGGGTTGTTGCTGCTGATAACGAATATAATGATGATAATGTTTACAGTCTCTCTGGTGATCCTTATCCCGGTGCCAGTAAAAATACGATGCTGACTAATTTCACGACGCCAGCGGCAACACTCTTCCATGTGAATAGTGACGGCAGCAAGTTAATGAACAAGGCTATCGACCATATCATGGAGGATGAGCAGGCCATGACAATCTCGTTCGATGCGTGTGGACAACAACTTGCCAAGCCTGATGTGAATAATTCCACGACGCAGACTACAGAGAATACTTTAACCCTTACGTGGCCTGCGGTGGACGGAGCTACAGGCTATGAGGTCGAGTTCATGCGGATAAAGGACGCTGATATTGCGCAGGCTCGACTGCTAGAGTGTGATTTTAGCGGTTGTAAGACGTCTAGGACAGGAATTATTGATATCAGTGAGAATCTGGCTTCGTATGGATTGAATGACTGGAAAGGACAGAAACTGTTCACTTCGCCCAAGGGTTTGCTGGTGGGTACTTCGAATTATGACAGTTATGTTTTAACGCCAGACATGACGGCACCCTCCACGAAAAGCATTACGGTAGTCATGGGGGCAGAGGAAGTAGAAGATGACGTCAGCGGGCATTTCCAGGTATATCAAAGAAAAAAGAATGTAAGCAATTATACTCCAGGAACTCAAAGAAACTTCATGGTGTCAGGCAATGCCAAACAAGCTCTTTATTTAGAAGGCATTACCCTCGATAATTTTGCCTTGATGGTATATCCCTATGACCAGATGTACTTGAACTATCTGGCTATCTATGATGGGTTCTGGACGTTAGGAAGACTGGGACTTGATGGCAGTTCTCCTTCTGCAGTCTCTAGACGGGTACCCTCTACGGAGCCTTTGAATACAATGACGAATAGCATTACCTTTAATAATATGGAGGCTGGCGTCAACTATTTCTACCGTATTCGTGCAAAGAATAATGATAATGTCTATTCGCCCTGGACCGACGAGGCTAAGTTAGTCTTTACTGCTACGGGTATCCGGGAAATCGAAACCAAGACAAATGATAACGACCATGTCAGATACTACGATCTGCAAGGCCGTGAGGTGAACGGACAGACGAAGGGGTTGCTCATCCGCAAGCAGGGCAACGATGTAAAGAAAATAATCGTAAGATAAAATGAGCGGTAGGCACACGAAAGCCTACCGTTTTTGTTTGAAGAACTCTTGCATCAGCTGTCTGCATTCCTCTTCCAAGATGCCGGCAGTCACTGTGCATTTAGGGTGTAAGGCGTGAGGTGCATAGTCGTGGTAGCCTCTTTTCTCGTCGCGACAGCCATAGACGATGCGGGGTATCTGGCTCCATCCTAAAGCTCCGGCACACATCGTGCAGGGTTCCACGGTAACATAGAGCGTGCAGTCGGTCAGATACTTGCCGCCTAACTCGTTGGCAGCAGCGGTGATTGCCTGCATCTCGGCATGAGCTGTCACGTCGTGCAGCGTTTCGGTCAGGTTGTGGGCTCGTGCAATGATATGGTCCTGACAGACCACTACAGCTCCAATGGGGATTTCTCCCTCGTCAAAGGCTTGCTGCGCCTCGGCAAGTGCCTTGCGCATATACTGTTCGTCTTTATTTTGTTGTTCCATAATGCAAAATTACGAAAAATATTTCGTACTTTTGCAACATGGAATGGAAAATCATTCATATTGACGAGACGGATTCTACCAACCGCTGGCTTCGTGAGCAGGGCGGGGAGGATGATGTGGTGGTATGGGCAGATTTCCAGACAGCCGGAAGAGGTTGCGGCACAAACCATTGGGAGAGTGAGCGAGGGAAAAACCTGCTGTTCTCCATGCTGATACATCCTCAGCAGGTGCCGGTGACAAAACAATTCCATCTATCAATGGTTGTGTCGCTGGCTATCTGTGAGACCTTGGGACAATACATCGGCGACCTGAGCATTAAATGGCCCAATGATATCTATTGGCGAGATGGTAAAATAGGTGGTATCTTGATAGAGAACCGCATTCAAGGCAGCGTCATTAGGGATAGTATCATCGGTGTGGGACTGAACGTTAATCAGCGTGTGTTTCATAGTGATGCTCCCAACCCGGTGTCGTTATGGCAGATTTGTGAGCATGAGACCGATCGTGACCAACTGCTGAATCAGATTTTGCGGGCCTTTGATGATTATATGGTAAAGGATGTCAGGAATCAATATCTGTCAATGCTGTACCGCCACAAGGGATTCTATCCCTATGCAGACCGCGACGGTGCCTTTATGGCTGAGCTGGTAACGGTGGAGGACGACGGACATCTAGTATTATGTGACGAAGAAAGTAAGATGCGCCGTTATGCATTCAAGGAAGTGACCTTCATCTGAGATGAGGCTTCGAATCCTCGAAACATCGAAATGTCTAAATATTAAAAGAAAACTATGGCAAGATTTAAAAGAATTCTATTGAAGTTATCGGGCGAGAGCCTGATGGGTAAGCAAGGCTACGGCATTGATCCTGAACGCTTGAGTGACTATGCACGTCAGATTAAGGAAGTGAGTGAGATGGGTGTCCAGATAGGCATCGTCATTGGTGGTGGTAATATCTTCCGCGGACTGAGTGGATCGCAGAAAGGCTTCGACCGTGTGAAGGGCGACCAGATGGGCATGTGTGCTACGGTTATCAACTCGCTGGCCTTGTCGTCTGCTTTGGGTGCCATCGGTGTGAAAAACAAGGTGCTGACGGCTATCCGCATGGAGCCTATCGGTGAGTTCTATACCAAGTGGAAAGCTATCGAAGCAATGGAGGCTGGCTATGTGTGCATTTTCTCGGCAGGAACGGGCTCGCCTTACTTTACGACAGACACCGGTTCGAGTCTGCGTGGTATCGAGATTGAAGCCGACGTGATGCTGAAGGGTACGCGTGTGGATGGCATTTATACGGCAGACCCTGAGAAGGATCCCACAGCTACGAAGTTCGATGTCATCACTTACAAGGAAGTGCTGGCACGCGGACTGAAAGTCATGGACCTGACCGCCATCTGTATGTGTCAGGACAACAACCTGCCCATCTATGTCTTTAACATGGATGTGGTTGGTAACTTAAAGAAAGTAATGGATGGTGAGGAAATCGGTACGCTAGTACGTAATTAATTACGCTTCCTCGAACTCTACATATTCGCCGTCAGAATCGTCGAAAATCTTCTTGTTTTCACGGTCTTGGCGGCGATTGTCTATGATGGTCTCACCGGTAGCCATCGTGGTCTGACGCGGCTGCTCTGTCTGTGCGCCTTGCGCCTGTCGAGTGTTGCGTGTGCTGTATTGCTGACGCTGGCGTCCTGTCTCTTCACGATAGCGGAAAGCTTGTTGCTCGGCAGCATCCTCGGCAGCCTTACGTAAGTCCTTGAATTTCTTGAGGATATAACTTCCTGTCAGCATCACAATAAGGACGCCGAGGCAGAAAATGAATAGTAGGAAGCCAAGAATACTTTTAATCATAGTGATGTTTTTAGTTATTTGGGTTTGCTGTTATTTGGCGAGCTGGGTATTGGCTACTGACAGAATGACATACCATGCGATGATGGCTGCCAGTCCGCTGACCTCCAGCAGCAGTAACAGAGGAATGCAGGTCAGCAAGAAGATATACTTTACTTCGTTGCCTTGCCATCCCCATGACTTGAATTTCAGAGCAAACATGGGAATCTCGGATACCAGCAGATAGCTGCTGATGAGTACGCCTGCCAGGATCAGATAGCCTGCATAGGGTAGGGTGGCAATCTCTTCCCCCAATCCTACTAGTAATGCCCCCCAAAACAGGGCGTTGGCAGGTGTGGGAAGTCCGATGAATCCCAAGGCTTGTCGCTTATCCAGGTTGAATTTGGCCAGACGCAGTGCTGAGAAAGCAGCCATGATGAAGGCCAAATAAGGGATAATCGGTGAGAGGTGAGTGGTGAGCGGTACGAGAAAGTTGAACACGATGGCCGAGGGTGCAAAGCCGAAGGTGATGTCGTCAGCCAGTGAGTCAAGTTCCTTGCCAATAGGAGAGGATACATGCAGCAAACGAGCCACCATGCCATCGAAGAAGTCGAAAACAGCACCGATGACAATGAAGAGCAGTGCCAGCTGGGCATCGCCTTGGAAAGCCCAGTAGGTAGCTATACATCCTGAAATCAGATTCAGGCACGTAATGCTATTGGGAATATGCTTCTTAAACATTAAACATTGAACATTGAAGGTTGAACATTATGCCAGTTTGGCGATAACGGTTTGGTCACCTGTTGTGGGTTGTCCCATGGTTACACAGGCCTTGGCAGTCAGTGGCAGGTAGACATCAACGCGTGAACCTAGTTTGATGAATCCCAGGTGTTCGTCGATGTAGCATTCCTCGTCAGCTTTGGCATAGGTAACGATACGGCGAGCCATGGCTCCTGCTATCTGGCGTACCAATATCTCTTGACCGTCAGGGGTCTCTATCATGATGTCTGCATGTTCGTTCTCCTCGCTGGCTTTCGGAAGCCATGCCTTGTGGTAGTTGCCGTTGAAATGCTGGACAAACTTCACTTTGCCGTCAACGGGGAACCAGTTGGCATGTACATTCAGCGGACTCATGAAGATGCTGATCATGAGTCGCTTGTCGTGGAAATACTCATGTTCCTCGACGTCCTCTATGACGACAATCTTACCGTCAGCAGGCGCTACCACTAACTTTTCTGTATCGCCATTGAAATAGCGGATAGGACAGCGGTAGAAGTTGAGCATAGACAGCCAGATGAATGCACCGATGCCTAAGGTGATGGGCATCACAAAATGCCTTGCCAACGGATGGATGGCATTAAGTACGAACCAAAAGAACAGGTTGACAGCTATTATTGCGATGGCAGCATACCACAGTTCGCTAGTGCCTTCGCGGTGTATTCTGATTTTCTTGAGTTTCTTTATTCTTTCTCCCATGAGATGGTGTCAGTAGTTTTATTGTTGATGCAAAGGTACGAAAAAAAGTGTGAAGAGAAAAGTTAAAAGTGAAGAATTTACATTTAGCCCTTAATAATTATGAATTTTTTTGGTTATTTCGGGTTTTAACCTTATCTTTGAACCTCAAAATAGACAAAATGGAAGATTTTATTCACTTACATGTACATACTTATTACTCCATCCTGGATGGTCAGTCGAGTATCAAACGGCTGGTAGACAAAGCTGTTGCCAATGGCATGCGCGGCATGGCAATTACCGATCATGGTGATATGTTCGGTATAAAGGAATTTCATGACTATGTGGGTGGTGTCAATAAAGGACGCAAGAAGGAAGGACTGCCGCCGTTTGTTCCTATCTTCGGCTGCGAGATGTATGTGTCACGCTATGGTTCGAAGTCACTCAAGGATGACAAGAAACACCAAGGTGGTTACCACCTAATCGTGTTGGCCAAGAACTATCATGGATATAAGAACCTCATCAAACTGGTGAGCCGCTCGTGGGTGGATGGTTTCTATATGCGTCCACGTACGGACCGTGAAGACTTGGAGAAATACCATGAAGGACTCATCGTCTGTTCGGCATGTATCGCTGGAGAGGTGCCCAAGAAAATTCTGAACGGCGACATAGAAGGAGCCCGCGAGGCCATTGAATGGTATCATCGTGTGTTCGGTGATGATTATTACTTGGAACTGCAGCGCCATGAGGTAAAGGATCCCACTATCCGTGCCAACCGTGAAACGTTCCCCCTGCAGGAGAAGGCTAACAAGGTGCTGATTGAGCTGGCTCACGAGTATGGCATCAAACTGGTTTGTACCAATGATGCCCATTTCGTAGACCAGGAGAATGCTGAGGCTCACGATCACCTGCTCTGCTTGGCGACAGGTAAGGACTTGGACGATCCGACGCGTATGCTCTACTCGAAACAGGAATGGTTCAAGACGCGTGAGGAGATGAACGAGGTGTTCGGTGATGTGCCAGAGGCACTGTCGAACACGTTGGAGATACTTGACAAGATAGAGATATACAGCATCGACCATGACCCGATCATGCCCTTCTTCCCGATTCCTGAGGATTTCGGTACTGAGGAA
This sequence comes from Prevotella sp. tc2-28, assembly GCF_900107705.1. Lineage (GTDB taxonomy): Bacteria > Bacteroidota > Bacteroidia > Bacteroidales > Bacteroidaceae > Prevotella. The sequence continues at coordinate 362,332 of NZ_FNRE01000001.1, read as the reverse complement.
AAGTGGCGCGAGAAGTTCACGGAGGAAGACTTGTTCAAGGAGTTTACCTCTGACGAGAATGGCGAGAACCAGTTGCCACAGGAGGAAGGCGAGAAGAAAATCAAAAAACTAGGAGGTTACGACAAACTGTATCGTATCAAGTTTGAGGCCGACTATCTGGCTAAGCTCGCCTACGAGGGAGCTGTCCGTCGTTATGGGAGTCCTCTGCCTAAGGAGGTCGACGACCGAGTACGTTTCGAACTGCATATCATGAAGACGATGGGTTTTCCGGGTTACTTCCTCATCGTGCAGGACTTCATCAACTCTGCCCGCGACGAGTTAGGTGTGATGGTGGGTCCTGGTCGTGGATCTGCCGCAGGCTCCGTAGTGGCCTATTGCCTGGGTATTACGAAGATAGACCCGTTGAAATACGACTTGCTGTTTGAGCGTTTCCTGAATCCAGACCGTATTTCATTGCCTGATATCGACACCGACTTCGACGACGACGGACGTGGACGCGTGTTGAAATGGGTAGAGGACAAGTACGGACATGAGAACTGTGCACATATCATTACCTATGCCACGATGGCCACAAAGAACTCCATTAAGGATGTGGCCCGTGTGGAAAAGGTACCATTGAATGTTACCAATGCCCTCTGTAAGGCTATTCCCGATCGCTTGCCTGATGTTGATGGCAAGACACCGAAGATGAATCTGCCTAATGCCATCAAGGCTGTAAAGGAGTTGCAGGAGGCTGAGGCTTCTACCGATCAGGCATTGCGCAACACCATCAAGTATGCCAAGATGCTGGAGGGTACGGTACGTGGTACTGGTATCCATGCCTGTGGCTTTATCATCTGCCGTGACCCGATTTCTGACTGGGTGCCTGTCTCTACTGCTGATGACCCCGACTTCAAGGATGTAAAAACCAACTGTACACAGTATGATGGTCACGTCATTGAGTCGACAGGTCTTATCAAGATGGACTTCTTGGGACTGAAGACGTTGTCGGAGATGAAGGAGTGCTGTGCCGTCATCAAACAGACGCGTGGCATTGATGTCGACCTTGACAACATTCCCATCGACGACCCTAAGACCTATGAACTCTATCAGCAAGGACGCACCATTGGTACATTCCAGTTTGAATCTGCAGGTATGCAGAAATACCTGCGTGAGCTGCAGCCCACTGTTTTTGAGGACCTCATCGCCATGAACGCCCTATACCGTCCGGGCCCTATGGGTTATATCCCGCAGTTCATTCGTCGTAAGCATGGTGAAGAGCCTATTACCTACGATATCCCTGTTATGGAGAAGTATCTGAAGGATACCTATGGTATCACCGTCTATCAGGAGCAAGTGATGTTGCTCAGTCGTCTGCTGGCTGATTTCACCCGTGGTGAGAGTGACGCCCTGCGTAAGGCGATGGGTAAGAAGAAAAAGGATATCGTCGACGCCATGAAGCCTAAGTTCATTGAGGGTGGCAAGAAGAACGGTCATGATCCCAAGGTGCTGGAGAAGATATGGAGTGACTGGGAGGCTTTCGCTTCCTACGCTTTCAACAAGTCACATGCCGCCTGCTACTCGTGGGTAGCTTTCCAGACTGCTTACCTCAAGGCCAACTATCCTGCAGAGTTCATGGCTGCCATTATGTCGCGACGTCGTGACCAGATTACGGAAATCACCAAATTGATGGACGAGTGCAAGGCCATGGGTATTGCTACGTTGGGTCCTGATGTCAATGAATCGTACCAGAAGTTTGGTGTTAATAAAAAAGGTGAGATACGCTTCGGACTGGCTGCTATCAAGGGCATGGGTGACGGTGTGGCGCAGGCTATCATCGACGAGCGTGAGGCCAATGGACCATACAAGGACATCTTTGATTTTGTACAGCGCATCAATTTCAGTTCCATCAACCGCAAGGCTTTCGAGTCGCTGGCACTGAGTGGTGGCTTCGACAGTTTCGGCATCCGTCGTGAGGACTTCTTTGCGCAAAATACCAAGGGAGAGACCTTCATAGACACTATTATGCGTTACGGACAGACTTATCAGACGGAGAAGCAACAGGCACAAACCTCTCTCTTTGGTGGCTTTGATGATCTGGAGATACAGACACCTCCTTTGCTGAAGTCGGAGGTGAGATGGAGCGATATAGAACGACTGAACAAAGAGCGTGAACTGGTAGGAATCTACCTGTCGGCTCACCCGTTGGATGAGTTTAAAATCGTTCTTGACAACTTGTGTAATACCCGATGTGAGGAATTGGCAGATGTCGACAGTTTGAAGGACCGTGAGGATGTGATTATCGGGGGTATCGTTACGGCTGTCCGTACCCGCTTTGATAAACGTGGCAATCCTTGTGGCTTTGTCACTTTGGAAGACTTCAAGGGAAGTGGTGAACTGGCGCTGTTTGGTGAAGACTGGGGACGCTGGAGTGGTATGTTCACCGAAGGGGCGTCAGTCTATATTACTGCCAAGGTACAGCCGCGCTTCCAATATAGTGATATCATGAGTCTGAAGGTACAGAATATTGAGTATCTGCAGACGGTCAAAGACAAGGCTATCGACCGTATCACCATCTCGCTGACCACCGACCTGCTGAACGATGCTGTGGTAATGGAGCTGGGTGAGTTGATAAACGAGAGTCCAGGTACTACCAAACTCTTCTTCCAGTTGCATGACTCAACAGGCAAGAATCACGTCTTGCTTCGCAGTGCCTCAAAGTCTGTCGACGTGAAGAGCTCGCTCATTCAGTATATCGAACAGACCGAAGCATTGGACTATAAGATTAATTAGCAGCAGGGAGTTGGCACGGAATTTGTAAATAGCTAAATAGACAATAAGTTGTAAATCGTAAATTGTATAATTGTAAATTAAGAATTATGGAAGTAACAATCACAAACGAGAATTTTGAGAGCCTGAAGAATGGCAGTCAGCCATTAGTAGTTGATTTCTGGGCAACTTGGTGTGGCCCTTGCCGTATGGTAGGCCCTGTTATTGCAGAGTTGGCAGAGCAATACGACGGTAAGATAGCCGTAGGTAAGTGTGACGTTGAGGAGAACGAAGACCTGGCTGTAGAGTTTGGTATTCGTAACATTCCCACCATCCTTTTCTTCAAGAACGGCCAGGTGGTTGACAAACTGGTAGGTGCTCAGCCCAAGGCTAAGATAGAAGAGAAGTTTCAGTCATTACTCTAAGCTATGGCTACTCTTGACGAAGAATTGCGAATGGATGCTGAGGAAGATGCCCGCGAGGCGGATTTCATCCTAAGCCAATTGCCTTCAGACTTGAAGGAGCGCTTTACAAAAGAAGAGATCCTTCGTCTGATGGATCTTATCGTCGAATATTACTATGAGAGCGGAGTGCTTGATTTGGATGACGATGAGATAGAAATCGACTTGGAGCAAGTGGCTGATGCCATTTGCAAGAAAGCCAAAAAAGAAGGGCTGGGCGACTATCAAGCCGACGAGGTATTCTTCGTTGTCCAGGCTGATTTGGACTATCAGGAGCAGACCCTCTAAAAGGTGACGAGCCTGCTACCGTCTGGTTGCTCGGTGATGTTGACGCGAACAGCATCATCGGGCAATATTTCTTCTATCAGCTCGGGCCATTCGATAAAACAGAGGGCACCGCTATAGAAATAATCTTCATAGCCCATGTCATAAACCTCCTCTAACTTCTTGATGCGGTAGAAATCGAAATGGTAGATGGCTGTTTGCTCTTGGCCGGTGGTATACTCATTGATAATAGCGAAGGTAGGGCTGGTAATGACGTCCTCTACGCCCAGCTCCTCGCAGATGGCCTTGACAAAGGTGGTCTTTCCTGCCCCCATCTTACCGTAGAAGGCAAAGACCTTTGAATCGCCGATATGTGCGATGAATTCCTGTGCGGCAACACGGATGTTGTCTAAATGGTCTATTCTTATTTCCATTGTTATCTTGTTTTTTTACTTCTCATCGTGATAATGGGGATAATCATTTCCTCCATGGATATGCCTCCGTGCTGGAACGTGTTGCGATAGTAGGAGACATAGTAGTTGTAGTTGTTGGGATAGGCTAGGAAGTCGTCTCCGGTAGCAAACACGTAACTGGTCGACAAGTTAGGGGTTGGCAATTGTGCCTTGTGCGGTTCTTTGATGGTGAAGAGATCCTTCGACTCATATGCCAGGTTCTTGCCCAACTTATAGCGCAAGTTGGTGTTTGTGTTGCGGTCACCGATAATCTTGACAGGATTTGTTGCGCGTATGGAACCATGGTCTGTCGTGATAATGACGCGGTAGTCGCTCTGTGCCAGTTGGCGGAAGATATCGGAAATGGTGGAGTGGCGGAACCACGACAGCGTAATGCTACGGTATGCAGACTCGTTGTTGGCCAGTTCACGTACCATCTTTGACTCTGTACGTGCATGTGACAGCATGTCAATGAAGTTGAACACCGCCACGTTCAAATCGTTTTTCTGCAAGTCGTTTAACTGGGCCAGTAATTTGTCGGCCTCTGCCGATGTGTTAATCTTATGGTATGAGAACGTATTCTTTCTGCGATATCGCTCGAGTTGTGTGCGAATTAGCGGCTCTTCATTCAGGTTCTTGCCCTCATCCTCGTCTTCGTCTACCCACAACTCGGGGAACATCTTGTGGATTTGTTCGGGCATCAATCCTGAGAAGATGGCGTTGCGCGCATACTGTGTGGCAGTAGGCAGGATGCTGCAATAAACATCCTCGTCAATCTCGAAAATGTCACTAATCTCCCGTTCCAGCATCTTCCACTGGTCGTAACGGAAATTGTCAAGAACGACAAGGAATACCTTCTGTCCTTCGTTTAGCAGTGGGAATACCTTGGTTTTGAAGAGCTCAGGCGACAGCATGGGATGGTCGTCGGTCGTCATCCAATCCATGTAGTGCTTCTTGATGTATTTGGCGAATCCTCTGTTGGCTTCTCCTTTCTGCATATTAAGCATTTCCGTCATCTGCGAGTCAGTAGCACTGAGTTCCAGTTCCCAGTGTACCAGTCGTTTGTAGATGTCAGTCCAGTCTTGCCACGTCTGACAGTCCATAATCTGCATGGACAATTGCTGGAATTGTTGTTGATAGCCTGTTTGTACGGCCTCTGTCACAATCTCTTTGCGGTGGATGTTCTTTTTCAGTGACAGCAGTATTTGGTTGGGGTTGACAGGTTTGATGAGGTAGTCGGCAATCTGTCGGCCAATGGCTTGGTTCATGATGTCTTCCTCCTCGCTCTTGGTCACCATTACGACGGGCAGTTGCGGAGCAAACTCCTTGATGCGCTGCAAGGTTTCAAGGCCAGACAGTCCAGGCATCATCTCGTCAAGCAGAACTAGGTCGAATGTACGTTTCTTGCATTCTTCGATGGCATCTGTGCCATTGGTGACAGTTACCACCTCATAGCCTTTCTTTTCCAGAAAGATCAGATGAGCTCTTAGCAGCTCAATCTCGTCGTCAGCCCAAAGTAATAGTCCGTTTGTCATATTTCTTATCTCCAAAAATCATCATCGAATTCTATATAACCACTATTCTGCTGCTGTGTCTCGTTGAACAGCGGGTCATCGTTCTGTTGTTCTTCCTCATCGGTTTCCTGTTCTTGGATGATGGTTTCCGGCTCTTCCAGCAACGGCTGTTTGGAAATCTTGATGGGAGCCAGTCGTTTTTCGTAGAACAATTCATAGTCTGCATAGCTGAACGATGTGCCCAATAACGGAAGGTTTTGTTCGCTCACAATGAGGCTCCGGCAGTGACTCATCAGTTCTGCCAGCGGTCCTGTTGCTGCATGTAGCTGACGCGCATACTGGCGCGCCTCGTCGTAGTTCAGGAATCCACTGATAATCATCCTGCATAGTCCGTTGGCATCTTGGTCAGTAACAATCTCAAAGTTACGTACCAGATAGTTTGAGAAGTTATGCTTCGCCATCTCATAGAGCAACTGGTTCTGGTTGACGGAGTCAGGTTGATACGCCAACAGGAACACATGCTTGATGTCACGCTCGATGCTCAGTGTGTCAATGTGCGCAGAGTCAGCAGCACTCTTGGCGATACTGCGTCGTGACCAAATATCGCCTATGTCGAACTTACCGCCGTGCAACTGGCGTCCTTGTTGTATGCCGCGTAGAATCATACCTGCCAGTTCCGTGACCTCACTCTGCGGATATTGCTCGACAACCTCCTTCATATGTTGCTCACAACTATTGGCATCGCCCTCATTAAGCTGGCTTAGTCCTTCGATGAACAGGAACTTCGGACGGTGTTGCCCCAAGGGGAAACGTTCCGCCGACAGGTTGGTGTTTGCACTTACCTCATCGTGGCGATTAGCCTTGAAAGCCTCGTATGTAGCAGCGTATAGCGAGTCTTCTATGTGCACACCAAAACGCTGGTTCTCAGCGAAGTGGGGGTCTGAGAGTAACGTTGTCCATTGACTCTCTGGGAACTGTTGTTGTAACAGTGTCACACAGTTGGCAGCCTCCTCATGTAGTCCCTGTCGTGAATAGAGCAAGTATAGGTGGTATAATGCCTCGTCGTTGTGTTCGTAGTCAGCATATTGAGTGGTAAGGCGCAAGAGGTGTTTCTTGCTTAGCGTCAGGTTGTCCAACTTGTCTTTGAAAATGATGCCAGCATGCAACAGGCCGTCTTTGATGATGACGTCACTGGCAGCCCTTTGTTCTTCGGTGAAAGGAATCTGTGCCAAGTAGTGTGCCCGCTGGTGTGGGTCGTTGGTAGTGCTGTCGTTGGCAATGGGAGTCTGCGTGCCAGAGCCTTCTGGGGTCTCTGAGGCTCCTGGGGCTTCAGAACCTTCTGGAATTTCAGGGTCTTTTGTGGCTTCTGAGAGTTCTGGATTGGCCACTACTGTTAAGTTGGCGCGTTGCCAGTTGTCCTGGTTGTCGCGCTTACCCCATAGTCTTTGGAACTGCTGTTTACCTTGACTGACGGCCTGCGGGTTGTAGAAATACCAAGCACCTTGGTTGGTTGTCGTTGTTGTTGTGATGGGACGGGAAGGCTGGGGGAGCATTTCTCCACCCCCTTGCGCTGATGCTCGTTGTATGTAATCCTCTGCTTCCGCTTCTTCTTGTGCCCGTTTCTCTTCCTTCTCCTTCTGGATGAGTTCGGCTATCAGTCGATCGATGATTGCGTTGCGCTGCTCCTCGGACATGTACGACAAACGTTGCAGTGAGTCTTGTAGTTCGATGGCTGAGGTGAAAGGCACCAACTCGTCGAGCACTTTCGAGCGCTCAGAAAGTTGCTCATAGTCCTTACGGTCCTTGTCCAACAGGCCGATGGCCTGTCCGTAGCAACGTTGCGCATCGGCAAATTGTTCCTTTTGCCAATATACGTTGCCTAATGTCAGCAGGAGCACGCCCTTCTCGATGCCATTTCGCACAGACTGCGTGCAACCTTTCTCGTAAGCTTCGATGGCTTGCAGCGTGTCTTGTTGCGCCAGATAGGTGTTGCCAATAGCATAGTACACTTGATCCAAGTATTCTTTATTGTTGTCTGACGCTGCCATACGTTTGAGTTTCTTGATTTTCTGACTGGCACTGCTGGCTGGCATCACTTCAGTTTGGGCTATGCGTGCATTGAACTCTAGTTCGTAAGGTGGATTCAGTCGTATCACATGGCGATAGGCATCATAGGCCTTTTCCGTGTTGCCCAGGATGGTCTGTAGTTGTCCCATCAGGAACCACTCACGGGCTTTCTGCTTTCGTCTGCGCTCATGTCTGATAACCTTTCGCAGATAGTCGGCAGCCTCTTCATAGCGTTGACTATGCAGGTAGTAGTCTGCCATCGTGTAGTCCCAGTCTTTGACGGCACGATAGTCCATTGAGTCACGTCGTTGCTTGGTGATGATATCCTCAGCCTCGTAGAGCCAGTCCATTTCCGTGTAGCTTTTGGCTAGCCAGGCACGGGCAATGCCCAATATGGCAGGCTGTGTCTGATAAAGGCGTGCCATATAGGCAAAGGTGGCAGCAGCTTCTTCAAATTCTCCTTTCTGAAACTGCGACTTACCCATCAGTAGCCAGGCACGCCAAAGGAAAGGATTGTACTCGCGACGGCTCAGCCACTCGATGTCCTTGGCAGTCTTACGTCGTCCCTTATCCCATTCAGGGCGTTTTTTAATGCTATGTAGCTTAATGGCTTTCTGTGATTTCTCAATGGCGCGGTCAAACTGTCCGCTACCCAATGAGCGGCTTTGTTTGTTGCTTACCGTGTAGAGCGGTATCAGTTCTGTGCAGTTGTCGCGATTGCCGTTCTCTTTCTCTATGCTGCCTTCGATGAAAGCCTGCGAACCATTGAAATAGGTGTTGTATCGGGCAGTGAATGACTGCCAGAATCGACTTTGTGGTGTGTTCTTCTTCGTTGAACACCCGATGAATAGGGTGCATGAGATAAGTATCAGTAGAAGCAATGTGGTCTCATGACACTTCTCTTCCTTTTTCTTCCTAACCTCGTCTTTCAAGTCTGCCAACTTACATTCCGTTCTGCTGGTGCACGATGCACAGTCACCCTCTTTCTGTACGATAGGATCATCTTTGTCGCCAGCAGAGAAGATGGCGGCAACGATGCCCAGGGCAACCAGTGATATGATGACAATCAGCAGAAATTGCATAGTTCAAAGCCTGCAGTTTTGATGTCCTCCCAAAAGTGTGGATAGGATTTTGAAACGACTTGTGGATTATTGATGCGTAGCCCGTCGACGACGAAAGCTGCAGGGGCGAAGGCTAGTGCCATACGGTGATCCTCATACGTGTCAATAGCGATTTCTTCCTGAGGAGCACAGCGTTCTCCGTCCCATATCAACTCGCTGTCATTCACGTCGCGGAGGACGTATCCCAGTTTGCGCATCTCGCATTTCAGTGCTTCTATACGGTCTGTTTCCTTGATTTTCAGTGTTGAAAGCCCCCGGAAATGGAACGGGACATTCATCAGTGCGCAACACACGACGAAGGTTTGTGCCAGATCGGGTGAGTTTACAAAGTCGTACTCCAATCGGGGTACTGTATGTAGTGTGTTTCGCAGGGTCACCGTTGTAGGTACGCCTTCTTCGGTGGTCTCAAAGGTCGTCTTGACTCCTAGCAGACTGAAAATGTAGCGCACGCTGGAGTCACCCTGTTTAGAACCATCCATCAGACCTTCCAGTCTGACCACGTTGTCTCGGTTTTTCGACAGTGCTACCATCTCATACCAATAGGAGGCGGCGCTCCAGTCGTTCTCAATATAATAGGTGCGCTCACGATAGGGCTTGGGTTGTACTGTGATGGTCTCGTAGCTGCTCCAGTCGGCTTCTGCTCCAAACTCACGCATTGTCCATAGTGTCAGGTCGATGTATGGTCGTGAGATGATTTTTCCTGTCAGTCGCAGGGTCAGTCCGTCACTGAGTGTCGGTCCGATCATCAGCAATGCTGAGATGTATTGTGAACTGATATTACCTGGCACTTCCAGCAGCCCCCCCTTCAGTTGCTGTCCTTTGATGCGTAGTGGAGGAAACCCCTCTTCGCCAGTGTAACTGATGTCAGCACCCAGTTGACGTAGTGCATCCACCAGCACCCCGATTGGACGATGCTTCATGCGCTCAGTGCCTGTCAGCACGTGTTCCTCTCCCTTTTTTACAGAGAGGAATGACGTCATGAATCGCATCGCCGTTCCTGCAGCTTTGATGTTCATCTCGTAAGGCTTGTTGTGCAGTGCGTCGATGATAACTTCTGTATCGTCGCAGTCTGACAGGTTGTCAGGCAGTATGCTTCCTTCTGACAGGGCGTGAATGATTAGCGCCCGGTTCGAGATACTTTTCGATGCCGGTAGTTTGATGGTTTGGTTTAGCAGCTGGGGAGCCTTTATCTCGTATTGTGTCATCTCAGTTTTGTCTTGATTTTGTTTATTTGGAGTGTAAAGGTACGAATAATTTGCTTATTCTGCAAGGAAATAACAATAATTATCAATGTTTTTACTAAAAAATGGTTGGAAAATTTGCAAGATTAAAAAAAACTACTTACCTTTGCACCCGCTTACAAGCAAACGTTCGGGATTTAGCGCAGTTGGTAGCGCACACGTCTGGGGGGCGCGAGGTCGCTGGTTCGAGTCCAGTAATCCCGACCAAAAGAAAATCCAAACCGCTGATTATCAGTAGTTTGGATTTCTTTTATGCTCTAAATTGGCGTGTTTTTGGCGTACTAGTTATTGTTTTGGCGTTCCTTGACTCCTGATTTTGCAGTTTGCAATCTCAGAGTTTGCAGATAGAGGCTTTAGTATTTGGGGATTCTATATTCTCTGAGATTGAGCCAGACCATTAAGCCTATTGAACAAACAAAGAACAAAAACACTAATAATGGAAACCACAGTCTCTCCCATAACTCATCCCATAGGCATCTGTTGAATGCAGCATATATGGCATAGCCTACACTGGTTATTGCCATAATAACCATTGCCCAGAAGTTCCACCAAGAAAGATAGATACCCTTGTTGTTAAGCACCTTCTTTAATTCCTCAGTCTTCTTGTCACATGTTCCAGTGAGTGATTTCATCGAAGATACGGTTTGCTTGTCTATGTCCTCTTTTACTTTCTGTCCTGCCTCTCCTACTGTCGTGGCAACATGTTTGTTGATTGTTATAGGAAGGGCAGACAACAGATTCTTGTCATCTTCAGAAAGACTTACTTTTATATCCTTGCAGCCTTCCAGACGTTTCACAAGCCTTTCCATAGTCTCTAAAATCTTAGCGTTCTGCTCTTGCTGTCTGTCAAAATTCCGTTGTATTTGTAGGATTTTCTCCAGATAGTCAGTACTAAACGTTGATTCTCCCCCGATAGGAGCTGGCACGTTCTCATTTTGAGACGTACCAGCTACAGTCATATTCTCCTTTTCTTCCTGCCCCTCCACATTGTCGAACAGGCTTTCTGCATCTTTATATTTTTTCATTACATTATATATTTATACGTTTACATATTTATATTATTATCTTCCATAACCACGATGGATAATCTTTCGCGGACAGCATTTAGCTACGGCTCTGGCGATACGCTTTGCTCGGAGCAGTTCGTCATCATCATCCTTCTTTTTGTGAGGCTGATCATTGTTGCTTCCTCCACCCCCTCCTGATGAATATCCAGAGCCGCCTGGAACACTCATTATCTCGAAGAATACGCATAGTGAAATCTCCATTACCTCTTCGAGCACAAACTCAAACTCACTTTCGAGAGCCTTGAAAGTGTTGCCCATAGCGTTCACGAGATTTTCAGAGACATCAAATGTGAAGTGTTCAGGCTCTTTGCCATCTGCAATACTGCGGTCAAACTCAAAATGCTCCTTCTTAGTATCAGGACTTACAGGCTCACAAACAAAGTGATGGCGTTCTGCGTACTCGATCCTGGCTTTTTGCTCATCGGCTTTCCTTTTGGCCGTTTCAGCTTCCATGTCCTTGTGCAACTGCCTCCAAGTCGCCTCTATTCTACTAGCCGTCAGCTGTCGGCCAATCTCTGAGGCGTTATATTTTGAGTTACCTCGCTTGATTCTATAGCCCACGACCTCGCCATTACTATCCTTTTTGAGTTCGGCAGAATAGCCACGTTCCTTTATCTTCTGGAGAAATACATTCCAGTTGAACCGATTCATATTTCTCAGAATATCATAGAGGGCATCTTTAATCTCAGCCTTGTGTTCCTCGCTGATTTCCTGCGACTGCTTCCAGCCCAAACTCTGGTTGATACTGTTTGCGGCCATTGTTGCCTTCAATCCTATAAGATTGGTGTCATTGATCCTTCCGTCGATGGTAAAGCGCGACACCATGAAGTGCAGATGAGGGATTCCACTCTTTGCATCGTGGTGTAGCATGGCAATCCATTTGCTATGCGCCAAGTCCATCCGTTTCGACGACACTTTTCCATTCTTATCCCTAAACTCAATCTTATCCATTTCTTCAATGAATCGATGTGCAAACCACTTCCATTGCTCCAGAGTCCAGCCCTTCGACTCATCCTTAGTGGGCGACACCTCCATTGCTATCAGATTTCTGCTCACGGCTTTGCCTTTGGCAATATAGTTCTCCCCGGCATACTTGAACTGCAACCAGATGTTGTCCAGGTCATCATCCGTCACGGCAGCGGTCATATCCCCCGCCATATTTTCACAGCAGACGAACTCTGCATCCCTTTTCAGCGTGGCATACGTCGTATAGGCGCTGCCGTGCGCCACGGCTCTTGCTCTTGCTATCATCGCTTACCCCCTTTCAATCCTTTTGTCGAGAAACTCAATCATCGGGAACAGTCTCTTCCACCACTGCTGAATTACGGGCATCGACCTGAGAAACTCCTTCCGTTCCTCACTCCCCATTTTGAGCCCCTTGATGTTGTTGATGAAGTTCACTATATCCTTACGGGCAGCAAACAACTCGTCCCGGAACAATGTGTCAGGCACGCTTGGTTTATAGTCCATCAACACCTGTCTGCAATACTCACTGAAGTTCATCCTGCACCTCTCGGCATTGCCAGCGATGTACCTCTCCTCTTCGTCTGACAGTCTCAAAGCCCTCGGCTTTCTGACTACCGAATTCTCCGTTTCTGACTTGCGCGGCCTCCCCCTACGCCTCATCAACCTATTTTCCTTGTTGTTATCCTTCATTTTCATTTGAATTAATATTCCATACATGAGGTGCGAGCCTGCGAGTACTCCGTCATCAACACTTGTCGTCAAGTGTTCAAGAGTTTTTCGTATCACGAAAAAACCTCTTGCTAACTTACGTCACGTTTCGCACCTTCGACAACGCAAAGGTAGGGGGAATCATCCATACTGCCAAGAAATAAAAGCTATATTTCCCGACCTCGTGCAACTTTCATTTTTGCGTTTTTCAGTAGCTTTCAGTTCAATTTTATTGGGTTAATACAGCATGGAAAACCGAATCAGCTGGATCCAACCTCACTGACACAAATAATAACAAGAATCAGCCTGATTTGACCTCACAACATGACATTGTGATCTTGAATCAGCCTTATCCAAATTGTCAGTGTCATAAACTAATGAGAAAAAGACTTATCCAAGTTAGTAATGTAACATTGTTGGTTCGGATAAGTCTTTTCCAAAATGACGAGAGTACAGTCTATGTTTAAAAATTTACGGGTTCTCCATAATCCTTTCTGTTTTTTGAAAGTTAGACATAAAGTGAATGGGTCACGAATTGTTATTTGAGTTTATTTTGTTCTCATAATGCTTGGGATTACTTTTCTATCTCTTATGAAAGAGCTGTGTTTTCATTTGCGGGCTCTTAACATGCAGTACACGCCGAGGATGATAAACGGGATGGAGAGTATCTGACCCATATCGATGGGCAGCGATGCCTCGAAGGCTTCTTGTATCTCCTTGGTGTACTCGATGAAGAAACGGAAGGTGAAGATATACGTCAGACAGAAGCCGAAATACCAGCCTGTGCCAACCTTCTCAGGCATACGCTTGTGTAGTGTCCACAAAATGAAGAAAAGGACAGCGTAGGCGATGGCCTCATACAACTGGCCAGGATGACGAGGTACGGCATCGACCTTCTCGAAGATAAACGCCCAGGGAACATCCGTAATCTTGCCGATAATCTCGGAGTTCATCAGGTTGCCCAAACGAATGAAACAGGCTGTCGTCCCTGTGGCGATAGCTATGTTGTCCAACACGCGCCAGATGCTGAGTTTGGTTTTGCGGACATAGAACCACAGGGCAACGATAAGGCCGAAGGTACCTCCGTGTGAGGCGAGGCCTTGATAGCCTACATATTTCCATCCGTCATTTGTCAGGAAGCGGATGGGTAGGAACATCTCCACAAAACCTTTTCCTGAGGTCAGAAAATGGTCGGGTTCATAGAAAAGGCAGTGTCCCAGTCGGGCACCAATCAGGATACCGAAGAAACAGTAGATGTAGAGTGGGGCGAAGAGCTCATCCTTGATCTTCTGCTCCTTATATAGGCGTTTCACCACGAGAAAGGCCAGCGCGATTCCGATGGCCCACATCAGCCCGTACCATCGCACCGACAGCGGACCCAGTCTGAATGCCACGAGGTCTGGATTCCAGACGATATATAGCAATTGGTTCATAAAACCTCCAAAACGCAAGAAGATTGTTTTATACGAAATAATAAGCAGAGAAGATTCCCAGGAGATTACATGTGACATGCGTAATCACACAATAGCGAATATCTCTGGTTCTCATATACGTCAGGCAAAGAATGACCGCCATAATCAGTGTGTCTAATCTCCAAACGCCTGTACCCACATGCGCCGCGTAAAAGATGAGTGCATTGGAAACGACAATCGCTATCTTGCCGAAAGAGGCTCTTTCCATCACGGATATGTACCATTTCCGTAAAAGCAATTCCTCTGCAATGGGGCCGATGATGGCGAAGGAGAATATATGCAGGATAAGGGTCGCCAGAGTATAGGACTCCCGAGGGTCTGTATTAGGTGCGTCAAACAAGGAGGTCAGCAGAAGTATAATGAGCTGCCAGAGGACTCCCAATGCCAGGGATAGAATAACCGTCTTCAAGTTCATTTCAAGGCTCGGATTACGCCATATTCCCAACTTCTCTTTCTTGTCTTCGTAAAGTAGGACGACAAAAATTGCTAACGGCCACAGAAGGTTTCCAATATCCAATATTGTACGACTGAAAGGGATGTCCCGCCCGAAAATATAGGCGAAGTAGGGCAACAGGAAAACGCCCATCAAGATGAAGGAAGCAAGAAAGACTCTTGTCATCTTGAAAATACATTCTTTTTTAGAATAATTCATAAAAACAGCATAAAGTGTGACAAAATATGAGGATGTACCTCAGATAGATTTGAATTTACTTACCGGCTAATGTGCGACCCAATAGTTTCAATTATTCTCATGTCGGTAAATTTCTTCTTATAAGGATCGAACCTTTGCATTTTAACAGCATTCGGGTTGATGCCTTTGGTCGGCTTTTGCTCTTTGCAGACAAAAGATAGTCTATGCTGCTGTAGGCAACTGTCTTGTTGAACCGTATCACAATTACACACAGACCTGCTGCAGCATAACGAGTCAGTTCTAATTGCCATACAACTGTCTTGCTTGGCCACTATGCTATCCACGCTGTTTTGGCCAATAGCAAAACGGGGTATTAAAAATAGGACTATCAGTCCAATAGATTTCTTTGATACAATCATAAATTCCGATTTTTACAGGTTCATTTCTCTTTTGTAAAACGAGCTATTTCCTCGCTGGTGCCGGGCTTGTTCCAAATCATCTGCGTGCTGGTGAGGCGGCGGATGTCGCAATCTACGGTGAGGGCAACTGAGGTATCATCGGGCTTGGGCGAAATTTGTAGATGCCCAGCATCCGTTACGGTGTAAATGCGATAAACGGTGGTGTCGCCTGCTGCCCAGTCGGAGGTGAATATATCAACGGTACCGTTATTGGCAGACTGTGGATGGAATGTGTACTGTACCGTGCCAGCGTCGGCCACGCCTTCGTCATACACCTTTTGCCATGTGCCACCAAGCTCTGCTGCTTCGTAGACATTGCTGTCATCGTCGCTGCTGCAAGAGGCGAGGGAGAAAGCAGCAAGCATCATAAATGCGATTCTCCAGAGTTTCATTGTTTTCATTTTGCTAAGAATTTTAATTTTTTGAACTATTTCGTGTGGCAAAGTTACAGAAAGTCCCACGAAAAAGCCCCCGACAAGACCGAAAAAATGCTGTCGGGGGTGAAAGTCTGAACATTGGTTCAGAAATTCAGGTGTTTTTTTGCTTCTGTAATGCATAAGATCCATTTTTTTTCAAAGCAGAATTTATTTTCTATATGGGGTTGATATGCTTCGCGCCTCATTATGTTGTCGTCAAGCTAAAACATCTTCTTCATTCCAATGACTATATAGCCGGGCAATCGGCTTTCTACGATGGTCTCTGTGTAGTCGTTATTGGCATCGACACTGATACGGTTGAAGCGCCTGGTATGCAACAAGTTCTTCCCGTCAACGAAGAACGACCAACGGCCTTTCGTGTAACTGGCTTGAACGCCACAATCGAAATAGCCGAACCGCTGGGGGCCGGACTGGTCATGAATATACGTCAGGGGCAGGCTGACATCCCACTTGTTTTTTTTCACAAGAAAAGGTCTGACATATGCCTCGTAGGACATCAAATTCAAAAATGAAGAGGTGAGGCCTAACTTGTTTTGCTGGTAACAGAACCGATAGCCCACTTCGGCATTGATTATCGATTTCTTAAACTTGCTGGTTAAAGAAACTACACCCTCAGCCTGGGTATGTCGGTTGTTGCTTATCTGCTGGCTGTAGGCTGTCTGATAGAGACTATTGACCAACGTCGATTTCACTGTCAGGATGATTGGAAACCTGAACTCCTTCTTGATATTGATGTACGCATGTTGGATCACTTGATTTCGGTCTGACTGCATCAGTGAGGCAATCGTGGTGTTGCCATTACTTTCATAACTGAAGATATACGGACGCTGCGTAAAGGAATATCCGGCATTCAAGATACAAGTAAAGTCAGACAGAATACTGAAGTAATGGGTGGTAAATGAAAAATCATGGTGTCTGTGCAGCAGGTCGCTCTTGCCGTCATAGACAGTCATTTGCCGATAGTCATTCAGCACCGTTCCATGAGCAAAATAACTGTCGTCCCGCTCATAGCCGCTGTTGTAAGACAATGTTACGGCATTGATGGGACTCAGGGCCAACTCTATAGACGCATTGGGCAGAACGACAACCTTATCGGCAGAATGCCCCTGGCCGAGATAGGCAACATCCAATCCGGCATCTAAACGGAGCAGTCCCTTTTTCTTATGGATAGAAAGGCCATAGTCATATAGTCGCGTTGTTTCCGTATCCTTCGAGTCGGGGATTTCAAATCCCCTCCAATAGTGGATAGACATCGTGGAGCGGATGATGTTCCATGCCGTACTCATCTTAAACTGCCACGCCTTGGAAAGTCTGTGTACCCATGAGGCGGTCAGGTGATGGTCTAACAATGTCGTGCGCTGGCCTTGGCTGTTGGCAGAAAACACGTCAATAGTCCGATAAATATTGTTATATACGAGTTGTGAACTGACAGAAAGAAGATTGCGGTTGTTCCAGTTCTTGACAAAAGCCAGGTTGTTGTTGAAGTTCCACACGTCCGCATCCTCATCCCATGAATAGACACCGAGACGGTTCTGGCTTTTCTGAGGCATGGATGTCGCCATGAACTTCCAGTCAATAGCAGTATTGCCTGCTAACGAGTTCTTCATGTTAAAGCCAAGATGATGAAAGCCTCGCCGCGTGTCAGTAGTCTGTTGCATCGTCTCAACAGCACTACGCCCCCAATAAGAACGGCTGATGTCGTACAGGCCGTTACTCCGTTCAAGGTTAAACAAATAATAGGCATTCACCTTGATATGTTCATTGGGATTCCAGGCCACATTGGCAGAAGCCACTCCGTTTGTCCGCCGATATGTGTTGATGCTGTTGCTGATGTAAGACACTGGCGAAAGTCCGTTGTCAATAATCTTGTTGGCACCGCCAAAAGCCTGAGCATAGTCCTTGACACCACCCAGCAGTTTGATATAGTCTTCCAGCGTCATCATTTCCTCGCCAGTATTGAACAACTTGGCATTGACGCCCCACATCACCTTGTCACCGAAGGAGAAGAGGTTTAAAGCGCCCCTGTACTTGTCACGATAGCCTCCAAACAGTTCCGCATTTCCCGTGACATTACCCCTGTGCAGCGAGTCGATATCTACATTCAGAGCCGTTGCCTTACGGGTTTTGAAGCCTTCCACAAAAGAGTACTCGCTGTAATTCTTCCGCAACTGAATCTTGTCAACATAGTCAGAGGGCAGATTGTTGGTAATCTGCTCGCTGTGGTCGCCGAAGAAGTCTTGACCGTTGACGAGAATCTTTTTCACAGCCTCACCGTTGGCAGTCACCTGACCTTTTTCGTTGACATCCATCCCAGGGAGTTTCGCCAGAATATCCTTCAGGACTTTCTCAGAGCCATCGGTATATTTCTGGAAATTATAGTCTATGGTATCTCCGCGCACTTTGATGCCAGGCATGCGTCCTTTCACCACGACGTTTTTCAGCACCATTGTATCAGGCTGCATGGTGATGTGTATGCTGTCATGGCTTGTAGGTATCTCGATTTCTGCGGTCTTGTAACTCAGACAGGAAACCTTTAGCAGCAAGCGCCCCTCCTTAGGGACGTCCAGCGAGAACCTACCCGCATCGTCGGTGACGGCAAAACCAAGCAGTGTGCTGTCGGGCAGAGCGTATGCCATGACATTGGCAAAGGGGATGCTATCGCCTGTCTGAGCATCTTTCACAATGCCCTTGACTGGCCTTCCGTTTGCCACACTGGAAGTAACGGCTAAGCACAGCCATGTGGAAGAAAGGAGAAAGAATCTCATAAATCCCATTACCTGTCGAGCATCTGTTTCCTCAGTTCTTCAAAGCGTTCTGTTGATACTTTCTTTCCGCGTTTCTTCGCTGCCACCTCTGAACGGGAGTTGGTATCAATAGCAATGCAACGATAGATATAGTGCTCATCCTCCAAATCCAGAATAAGACCGGGCAGACCAGCATACACATCGGGACCATCGCTAACGGGTATTTCCGGGCAGAACCATGCCGTAATGGTATCATTCAGTGTGGCCCGATAACATTTCAGTCCCATAATATCCCTGTTGTCAGCAGTTACCTTCCAATCATATTTGGGGATAGGCGTTTCCACGATATAAGTTTCAGCCAGCAAATCCTTCGCCTCTGTCATCGTATGGTTGGTCATATCCTTGTACACAGCATGTTCTTCCTCGCTGAAAGCACCACTGACAAGAACTATCTTCGGGCCGCTGTCATCACTCAAATCCTCTTCTGGCTCTATACGCACATAAGAGGAAAGCCTATCTCTGACAACTAGACAGAAGGAGTCTTCTTTTTCCGCTTCAATACCAGCAAGCAGTCCTTTGTGTCCTTGATTGGCTACGTTGTTCATGATTTTCTCAATCTGTGCCTTCCGCTGTTTTGAATAAACAGAGTACTTCACTTCGATGCTTTGCGCAAGGCATAGCATCGGAAGGAATAATAGCAACGGCAATAATATTTTTCTCATATTGACAAGTTTGATGATAATTCGAGTGCAAAGATAGGGTTATTATGGCATGCAATCGAAAATAAATATTACTGAATTATTACTGTTTCGTTTTTTTAGGTCATATTCAGATGGAAATCTGAATAAATTGAGTATCTTTGCGGCATGGAAAGAAGAGTCAAATTTATATATGGCTGGACCATATGTGTCATCATAGCCTATAGCATTGTGCAGGGCTATTGGATGTATAGTCGCTATCAGCTATCGCTCGAAGAATATGAAAGTGAACTATACGCAACTATTACTGCCTGTGTGGAAGAAGATATTTCCATGAGAAAGGCATTGCCTGCCCCCAATAGGCTATATGGCAATCGATCCAGGAAAATCGACATTAAGGATGAGAATCATGCCTCTGCATGGGCATATGATATTTATGTTTTTGACACGCTGCAAAAATCTGCATCCATTCCTAAAGGCATAGATGCTCAGACATACTTTTTGGATTACATTGCGAATCATCAGAGTAATAATCTGCAGGATAGTAATGATGACATGGAAATATTTGAGTTTAGGTGTAATAACATTGACGATACCATAGCCACTCACGTTGTGGACGCACTTGACCGCTTCATAGCCAACCACAAACAGCCTTTCCAGAAGGTGCGGCTCGACAGCATTCTGCGTTCAAAGGGTATCATGGCACAAAGCATCACAACCACGAAAACCGATACAATGGTGTGGCAACCGTCAATGCTGCCACATACTTCCATCTGGCAACCTGTGATGACAGTCTCGTTCCCTTACGACATCTTTGAGGGGCAACAGGTCGTGGTAAAGACTGCAATAGGTATGTCGCCTATCATCCGGCGAATGACTTATACACTACTGATTACCATACTGCTCTCGTTCTTCCTTGTCTTCTGTCTGATCTATCAGATACTGACTATCCGCAAGCAACGGCACATCGAGGCTATCCGACAGGAATTTCTGCACACGATGATTCACGAACTGAAACGGCCTATATCGACGCTGAAGATGTGTGTGTCGTTTATGGGCAACGAGCGGATGATGCAGGACGGGGAGAGCAAGCAGAAGATATTGAACAGTTCGCACAATGAACTGGATAACCTGACTTCGTATTTCTCGAAACTGCGTGACATCACGTTCAGCGATTCAGAGAAGATTCCGCTGGTAAAGTCGCGCTTTGCGTTGCGCGGACTGATGGAGGAATGTATCAATAAGCAGAATATCCCTTCGGACAAGGATGTGAGGATGGAGATTGTGGCCGAGGACGATTTGGAGATACGGGCCGACCGTATGCACCTGGCAAACATCGTCTGCAACCTGCTGGAGAATGCCATCAAATACTCCCGTGAGGCCGTGACCATTAGGATAGACTACCGGATGCGTGAGGACGGGATGGTGCAAATCTGCGTGGCGGACAATGGTATCGGCATCGCAAAGGCCGACCAGCGGTATGTGTTTGACAAGTTCTATCGTAGCGAGTCGGCAAAGGACAAGGCCATCCCCGGCATTGGGCTTGGACTGAGTTATGTGAAGTTGTTGGTGGAGGCACACGGTGGCAATATCAGCTTTGACAGCACGGAGGGTGAAGGCACCACATTTACAATCGTAATACCGCAGAGAGATGGAGAGGATTAGGATATTACTCGTTGACGATGACCGCCAGAACTCGGAGTTGCTAAGGAAATTCCTGGAGGTGGAGGACTATGAAGTGGACTATGCTGAGAATGGACGTGCGGGATGGGAAATATACGCTGCCAACCGCCCCGATTTGGTACTACTCGACATCAATATGCCAGAGATGAACGGCTTCGAGTTGGCGCAAAAGATACGTGAGCAAGACCGTGACGTGCTTATCTTCTTCCTTACCGACCGGACGGAAAAGGCCGACCGCCTGAAAGGGTTCGACCTGAAAGGCAATGACTACATCCCAAAACCGTTCTATCCCGAAGAACTGATTGCCAAGATTAAAGAGCGTTTCGAGCATCGCCAGGCTTCGTTACCATCGCGCATGACCATCGGCCAGACCATTTTCGACAGCAACCTCTCCACGATTGAATATGCCGGAACAGTGCAACACCTCTCTGCCCGCCAGTCGGAGATCCTGGCCATTTTAGCCCAGCATATCGGCCAGACCGTAGAGCGTTCGTATCTGCTGGAACACGTCTGGGGAAACGATAGTTATGCCAACTCCCTCGCCCTCAACGTCCAGATAACCTATATTCGCAAGATGCTCGAACCCGACACCAGCATCTCTATCGTGTCCCTTAAAAAGCGCGGGTATAGGTTGGAGGTGATAGAATCTACTTAAAGAAAGTGGTGCTATTTTTCGCTTCGGACGTGATATCCTTGCGGATGGTGCTCAGGTAATTGGGCGTGACGCAGAGAAAAGAGGCGAGATCCTGCAAGGCAAGGTGATGCACGATGCCGGGACAACGACGTAGCAGCAATTCGTAGCGCTCGCGGGCCGTGGCGCGGTGGAGGTCGAGGTAGCGGGCATGTTTCTGATTGAGTAGGTGCTCGGCTACAACACTGCGCAGTTTCATCGTCTCCATGTTCTGACAGTACATCTGCATCACTTGTTCGCCCGTGACACGGAGCATGCGGCTGGGCATCATCGCCTTGATCGTAGTCTGCGATGGACGACCGTCGAGGCAGGCGGGATAATCGGTCACAAACTCGCCCTCGAACGAGAACCATGTGATATGCTCCCTATCGTCGCTGATGCCATACGTTACATACTTGAAGCACCCTTCGGTGACGAAGCCGAACCATCGTGCGGGGTCGCCCTCGCGCTCCAGCTGGTCGCCCTTACGGTAAGTCACCTCCTTGCCCTCGCGCTCGCAAAACTCGCGCAGCACCTTGATGTCAATGCTATTTATCCCGAATTTCTGTTCCATACTTCACCGAATTTGGTTGCAAAGGTAGTGAATTTGAGCGAGATAAAGTAAAAACGATACAGAATTTAACGATATTAGGATAGCCATTTCCGTTTTTCATGTTGAGTATAACAAATAATGTGTAGCAAGATGTAGCAAATAGAAACATTAGCATAATCCTTTGATTTACAGAGTTGTTGACTTTCCTTTTAATATATCATACCTTTTGTTTCTGCTACATCCTGCTACAAAACAAGTAAACTTGCTCAATCTGTGCTACATGACACTACACATTTGTTACTATTATTTTGCTATCTATCTGCTTGATAATCAGCAATGCACAAAATGCGACATATGCTACACCGCTTTTCTGCGTCAGAACGGAAGTGCTTCCTCTTCTGCATTAGTTTCTTTCTCTACAGGCAGGTCACCAACTATAGAATCAAGGCAGATACCAAATTTTTCACGAATCATCTGATAATCAAAACAGAGTGGGCGGTCTTGCTGATAAACGGTTTTGTACTTGTTCTCTTTCTCAACATACTCCTGAATGGGCTGACCATTGGCATTGAACTGCTTGAAACGCTCTGGCGAGAACGAAATGCCAAAATACTCAGGCGAGTTTTGGAGGTAGTGAAGGATTGACTCAGAAGGCAACATTCGCTCATCAATCTGGCGACCTAACTGGCGATAGGTGGTCAGCATGCTATTTTTGCGTATCATAAGAATTTCCTTCGGCGCACTGAAGTCTATAGTGTTTTTTGCCTCATAGGTTTTAATTGTCGTCTTTGTTTTGATAACATAGTCCTGACCGTTGACAAAACTTCCTTTCTGTTGGGCACTACTGATGATGTCCCAAAAGCCTGCAACTTCATCTGTTCTTGAAATCAGTTCATTCTGGCGGATGGCTCCTTTGGCACAGATGCCCAGAAGTTCTTCGTAACAGAATGGGCAATCTATCTCTGTTTCAATTGTCAGGAATGCCGAAAGTGAAAAGAGCCAGTTCTTTTCGATGCGATCATTGATTTTGTATGCAGCAGTACGGGAATGTAAGTCAATTCTTGCCTTCTGCCATGCTTTGTCGAAGTCGGCAATGAATGTAGGGCGTAATTTGAGAATTTCCAATGTAATACGAGTGGCTCCCATCTGTCGGTATTGCATCAAGTCGGAGAACTTATCGCGTTCTTCCAGTGTGTGATGCTGTTTCTCATAGGTCAGGAATATAAGACGGGAGAACAAAGCGATGTCTGCCGTAGGAATTTCCTGTCCTGTCAGTATTATGCAGGAATCTACGTGCGATTGTTCGCGCTTCTTATCCTTGTCCATGTTCATCCTATAGCGTCCGATTCCTGCCCATGCGTCCTTCATCAACTCTACCTTTTTTATGTCGATACCATTTTTGTATTCATCGATATGGACAAGCATGTTACTCACGCTGGCTACAGCATCAGCCAAGGCTGGAACAGTTGCCGTCTCAATATTCAGCGGCTCGTTGCCAGTCATGAAGAACGACATCAACGTTTCTGCCAGTTCAGTCTTACCAGAACCTTTCGGGCCGAAGATATTCAATAGAGGCAGACATGCTGTCTTGTCCATGACTATATCACGAAAGAGCGTAGCGATGTAGAAGGCGATCCCAACTTTTGCATTATCCCCGAATACATCGATAATCTTGGCAAAATAGTCGTGCAATGAGATGTTGGAGCAGGAAAGATGGCAATACTTCTTCTCATTGGTATATAATACTGTTGAGTTCTTATAGAGCTGAGACATAGCGGGAAGGTAATAATTGCCAGAAGCCAAGCGGACTATTCCAAGTTCGTCCACCGGTTTCCAGATGCCTTCTTCCTGCGCACCATTACAGAAGCAGAAGAAACCCTGCGATTGCCAGCCAAGTTGTTTCACTTCCACAGCTGTCTCTGTAACTCTGGCAAGATACCGTTGTAGTTGTATCAGAGCATCCTCACCTGCCAGCCAAGTGTAGTTGCCTATACCCAACAGCTTTTTGCGGAATGCCCTTGCCGAGGTCATAGCGTCCATATCCAACTCTATTATTTCCCTATTGTTGCCTGTTACATCGTTTACGATTTCAAATAATCGAACAGGTCGGATGTCGTCTTTAATATGAAACAGCGGCTTCAATGTGAAGTTCGACCACTGTACTTCGTCACCGTTTTTGTTGAAACCATAATAGCATCCATGCTGAACGGTAAAACCGAAAGAACGGAGCATGTCAATGCCACCTTCCTTATTCTTCTCAGAGATACGTTCCTGCTGGCGCTTCTTTGCGGAATTGTAAGCCTGTCGCCAGATGGTCTTGTTGCCGTCCATCTTAGCCAGTTCCGTGATGTATCGCTCCAAAACGGCTTCATCCTTGATACACAGGAGCAGATTGCACGTTTCATCGATAACCTTCTGCTTTTCCTCAGTAGTCCCGTTTTTATCGAACTTCTTCTCAAATGCCCATAACAAGAACTCCCTTTCTTCCAATTTGTTGAGGTCGGTCTTGTCGCTGAAATACTCATCGGGATCAATCTTCTTTGGCTGTTCTACGCTGAGGTCATTGGGTATCTCCCTGACACTGACGGTAAAACCCTGCTGCATAGCAAGGGCTCCGTTACGTATAACGTTACAAAAGCCTGCACCGAGTTCTTCCCCGTCTTTCGGAATATCTGAGTCTGGCATAAAACAGAGCGTGCAATCCTGTAAACGATAGTCTTTCAGTTTCTGGAACTGATTGACTGTCCATGAGCCACCAAGGGAGGCTATGGCATTGAAGATACCAACTGACTGTAGCTTCATCACATCAGGTGCCCCCTCTACTAAGTAAAGCTTTCTGTCTCCCCGTGCTTTCTTGATGGCAGTGTCGATTCCAAAGATGGAACGGGACTTGCAATACAAATCGCTGTCGGCAGAATTGAGATACTTACAATCCGACTTGTCGTCTATCGCCCTTGCCGTGAATCCCTCGATATGGGAATATCTGTCACGGATGGGAATCATGATGCGGTTACGATAGACGCAGTAGACGGAGTGTGTCTTCTCACTCAGTTTCAGAATGCCCATTTCCTGCATCAGTTTCAAACTAAGGCCTTCTTTCTTTGCATAGTCGATAACGGATGTCCAATTGTCAGGAGCATAGCCGATATGCTTCTCCTTGCAATACTCTTCGTTCCATCTGCTGAGCATATATGCCTTTGCCGACTTGGCATCTGGTGTATCCTTCCCTATTTCCTGGCAGAAGAATGCGCAAAGCCTTTCATTGATAATGCGCATGGACTCCAGTTTCTTGTATCGCTCTTCCTCTTCAGGTGTGGACTGGAGATCTGAGTCAGACAAGTCAATATGCAATTTCTCCTTCAGCAGTTTCTTGACAGCAAGGGGAAAAGTGAGACCGTCCTGTTCCATCACAAAGTTGATGACGTTGCCACCCTTGCCACATCCGAAACAGTGGTATAGGTTCTTGGCCGTGTCAACGTGGAACGAGGGTGTGTCCTCCTGATGGAAAGGGCAGCATCCTTTTGCGGTATGGCCTCTGAGCTGAAGCTTGACACCATAGTCAGACACCACTTCTGCCAGATCAACCTCGTCAAGAACCTTGTCAATGTATTTCTTATCAATCATAATAGAAAATCACTTTTGTATTATATAAGCGTTACTTTATATTATATAATGGTATAAGGATTAAAGGCTACCGAGTTCCTCCCTGTGTTCCTCCATGAAGGCTACTATTATAGCCGCTGCCAGAGCACGGATAGGGATGTTTCGCTCCGAGTTAGCACGAAGTTGCTCTATCTGTTTCTTAACCTCTGTGGGTAGCCAGACTGCTGCACCCTGCCCCTTAACACCGGTATAGTCCTCCAGTCCTTCGGTGAACTTCTTCCAACCAACGGCATGCCAGTCGGACTTTTCCTTACGGAAGGCTGCAGCATTACCATTGGATTCAGCGTTTACACCTGTTATCTTTGTGACACTCTCCGCAAGAGAGATTCCGTTGTCGTTCTTTGAAAGCAACGGGTTTATAACTTTTTTCTGTTCCATGTCTTATAGTTGATTGATGATTTCAATGATTCTGTCAAAAGCATGCTCAACGGCAGCATACTGGTATTTGTCAAGAGGGTAGAGTGTGGAGTATCGCTTGATGACCACGCTCTGCTTGATTCTCGGCGTGACCGTTCCAAGCCGGCCAAGAACAGAGATGGTTTCATCTCTCATTTCACGCTCATGTGCCTTGCCTTCTGTGGTGTTGATGCGGTTGGGCAGGAAAACCAAGCGGGCAGATGACTTCTGGCTGATGACGGAAACAAAGATGCCTGTCGCATCAATGGTATCAACATCGTAGGACATGGGAATGACAATAAGGTCGGCTATAGAATAGAGGATGGAGAGGTTATTGTCGTTGAGGTTGCCAGGACAGTCAGTCAATACAATGCCGTCTTGTTCTTTATACTCATTCATAGCCGCTTTTACTATCTTACTATCAAGTGTATTGAGGCGGGTGATGGCCCAGGGCATAGTCTGCCCCGGGTCTGCTTCCACCTCACGCTCACGATGTCTGGACAAAGATGCCTGAATATCGGCATCCACGGCTACAACAGGGACTCCCTTCATAGAAAGGTACTCCGCAAAGTGGGCGCATAGCGTGGTCTTACCCACACCGCCCTTGATATTCGAGAAAAGAATAATTTTACTCATGAGATTATGATTTTATACTATACATTTATATACTACAACCAGAATCTTCATTGGTATTTCCTTTGCGTAGCTTCTGAATATCCTCTGCGCGATAGAATACCTTTCGGCCGATATTGATCTGCGGGAGGTATTTATTGTTGTTCCAAAGCCAGAGAGTCGTAGAACTTACCGACAGCATCTTCATGACCTCGCTTTTTGGAATCAGTTCTTCTTGGTTGTCAACATTACTCTCAGCTTTTTGAGATTTTTCAGCCAGAAGTCGCTCAGAGAGTTCACGGGCAAAGGCAATGGCACCTTTCCCTGTTAGAGTAAGGGAGATGTGGTCACCGCCCTTAGAGATTGCAGACACGAGTCGCTTTGCAAACAACTCACTTTCTTCACTTGGTTCAAAGTAGCCAACCTGGTCGGCATCCTTTGCAAAAGCATTTGGTTTAATCATTCCTTATAATATTTAGAAGTTTATATTCGTTTGTGGGGAATGATCGCATAAAAACGACTTGTCCCCGATTCGATTCATTTCAAATCGGGGGCAAAAGTACGAATTTTCTAAATACCGTCTAAGTGAATTAAATGCAGATGTTTGCGCTGTCAGTCAGAAGCGCAAATAACGCAAAGAACGCAATGCTATTTAAGCAACTCGTCCCTAAAAAACTTTAGTTCCTGAGTAAACCAGGAGTTCTCAATAACCAGTTTGCCTTTAGCATCTCTGTGATATAGCGTATGGAAATAATACTGGATATTTCTTGCCTTTACAAAAGCCAAATCCGGGAACTCCATGACCAGCGCTTCTCTATACTCTGTCATTTGCAGTCTATTACTTATGACGGGAGTGGTAGCTGGCGCAATAATGATATCTTTTAATACGATGAGTAGTAGGACAAGATCATTGCCTGTTGACTTTTTCTTCAGCAGTTCATGGATGTTATTCAAGAGCTTTTCCTTGCTTTCCCTGTTGGGCACATTGATAATCTCAGACAGCGGCTTATATACCTTTGTGGGCAAAGTGATAGGTTCTGGTAGCTTCTCAATATCATCTGTTTTCCCGTCCTCTAACAGCAATTCCTCATTGGGTAGAAGTTCGAACACTTCATTGTAGGGAAGTGTCTTCATTTCTGTTTTGAGATTCCAAAACCTATTCCAATCTTCTTTTGTGCGTACGCCAGCCTCCAAGCTCTTTTTCACAACATATTTGTTGGCGATATAATTCAATGGAAGTTTGAGAATGCCAAGTTTATAGCCAGGAATTGGGTTCTTAATCTTTGAATAGATCCATTCATAACTATGGTCAAAGTAGATCCAATAGAACAGAGCCATCAAGAAAGGCTCTGGGTCTGTGTAACCCATAGCATTGATCATTCTTTCTATGGTGTGGGAACGTTTGATGATGTCTGCCATCTCATGTGGAATTCTAACGTCATCTTCTACAACCAGGCGGGGGACTCGGAACGACATCTGCTTGACTAACGCAAAGAATACGTTCATGATACGCAACTCTTCTTGGCCTAAAAGACCAAGGAATCTATAATACTCCACTAAATTCTCTGACTGCCATTGCTTCAGGTCTGCCAGAAAATCTTTAAATGTATATTTGTTATCCATCTACAATCTTTTTCTTGTCTATTCAATAATCTCCCAAAAACCGCCTTTATCCGGACCAACTCGACGAAGGTATTTGCCGCGCATATAATCTATATTACGCATAATGGAATTAACGCTAATTCCAACAGCTTTTGCAAGTTCTACTACAGATATATATGGATTGTCTATCATTAGTTCAAGTATGGTAATGCGGTTTTCTGTCAACTTATCATGATTGCTGATAGCTTTTTCTATCAACTTTTCTATCAACCCTTGACGATTTGCATTTACCTTTACAGTAACCTTTATATCGTTTTCATTCACCTTTTCATTCACCCTTTCATCCACCTTTTGCCCATTTCCATTCACCTTGGCAACATTTACATTCACGTTTTCTGTGACCTTTGGCACAGTAATTTTCAGGATGAACTCGTCTGTCCTGAAAGAAGGAGCATTTGCACCATTGGCCTCCTGTTCACGGCAGATACGATCAAAACCCTCGCCAAACTCCTTAACGAAGTGATATGCTTTCAGGAATGCGGCAATCTTAGGATTACGAGAGAAGTGGGTATGTCTGATGTTGTTTGGTTTTACCTGTCCTGGGAGTTTGCCAGGGGATTCAAATACCAATCGGTCATCGAACATTTTGATTTGAATCTCTGTACCCTTAATGTTGTAGGCTCTGTGGCAGCAAGCGTTGACCGTCATCTCTTGAATGACGAACTCCGGGTAGTCACGTTTTGTCACAAATTGAGCATGTTGTCCCAGGAATGTATGCTCGCGAACCTGAGTCTCGATAAACTCAATCGTCTTCTTGACCTGGTTCAAGATGGTTCCCTCAAAGATGACGTCCTTGATGACATTCATCTCTGCGCCAACTTTCTCGTCAACACCTTCGTATCGGATGAAACGGGTACGACTGCGAGGGAAGAAGTTCTGAGGGTTCTTTCCGAAAAGCAGAATACAAGCTACACTGACATCCTCTTCGCCTTTCTTGTTAGTCTTGACAAAACCGTTATTCTCTCGTAAGTATTCAAGTGGTGACCTACTGTAACCTACCAATTTGGCATATTCAGCAACGGCATCCATATTGATATCGTCAATGGTTGCGCCATATACAGCCGTATCTTCGTAGGAGCGTTCGCCTTTGTCGTACATCAGTTGCATCCGCTCTTCGAATGTCAGTTTGCGGCTCTTGTCACCCACACGGATATAGGCTTCATCAGCCTGATTTGTGTGAAGGAACTGGCTGGCAGGAATATCCATCAGCAGAATACGATCAGGATTGCCTTCATCGTTAGTGCAATCCATATAGCGACAAGTCACAGGAATAGTCGGATTGCAGAAATCAAATGGCACACGGAGCAGTTCGTTCAACTTAGCAGTATGTTGGTTAACACCCTCTATCCTTCTTGTCTTGTCAGATATACCGATTGCCAGCATACCACCATCAGCATTGGCCATCGCTACGATAGGAATCGCCAGTGCTTTCGGATCGATTTGTATGCTCTTCAGGTCAAACGTCTGACCTTCTTTCCCTGCCCTTATTTCTTCTATTGTCATCATTTGCGTGCAAAGTTACAATAAATACTTCAAATTACTATACCTTATTATATATAGTTAACCATTGGCATAAGTTATCCTATCAAGTCAATGACGCTCTTAAGAGTTTCGTCTTCTATGTTTCGATAACGCTTGAAAGCTCTTGAACCATCCACATGGCCGCTCATCTTTCCAATCAGGTTAGGATCGCTCACTTTGAAGTAAGCATTTCCGATAAAAGTACGACGGGCCAAGTGACTTGATGCAACAGTGTCAATAGGTACCAATTCGTTTTCTCCAGTCTTAGCGTTACGGATAATAACATTGCGTGTGATACCTGCCAATTTGAAAATCTTTTTGATGGCAATATTGTATTTCTGGGCAGTGATGAAAGGGAAGAGTAGTCCGTTTGTGCAGACTCCTTCGTATTTCTTTACCAATTCAAGAGCCTTGGGATGCAGGGGGACACGCGCTTGCATGGATTGTTCGCCATTGTCCTTTGTCTTGTGTGGTGTATACACCAGAATACCATCTATGATATTCCCTGGCCCTAACGTCAAGAGGTCACCAACGCGGCAACCAACAAAACACTGGAAGATAAAAATGTCCCTTTGTATGCCATAGCCTGCAAGGTTGGTCTTGTCGATACCTTTTCTTTCTTCCTCTGACATATTCTCGTAGGCAGCGACAAAGTCCGTCTCTGCTATCTTGTTTCTTTCCTCTATAGTAATATAATATGGAGTACCAACCTTTTCTGTTCCGAGGTTGATACCATCGAAAGGACGATTTTTTGTATATTCCTCTTCATAGAACCAACGGAACAATGATTTCAGTCGTTTTGCTCCTTTAATAACAGTGTTTTCACCCCTGTCTTCTAATTTGCAGTTGCCTTTTGTGACACTTGCAGGATATTCTGAAAGCAGTTTCTTGAATAAATCCTTGTGCTCCATGGATAGTGTGTATTCATGGCGGAGATAGTCGATGAAATCTTCTATATCGCTTTTTGTAACGGTGTCAATGTCGAAAGTGAAATTGCTACGATTATAGTCTGTAGCACGAATAAAACCTTCGTATCTTGCGACTTCTCTCATCAAGACTCGGAAAACCTTAGCGTGGGTGTATGCCAGATGGCGCTTCTCAATGTATTCTTCTGTCAATTCGTAGAATGTCTTCTTGTTCTCTGCTTTGACGATATATTTTTCTGGATGCATAAAACGTTCGACAACCAACTGCAGCCAGTCGCTTGTAAGATTGGTGTCTTTGTTGTTGTCATAAGCCTCTATGATAGCTTTTCTAAGACTGTCAAGACGGCCTGATTGCTCCCGATGGTATTTAACTTCGGGTGTCTCTATACGTTGCTTAATAACGATGATGCCACTTTGTCGGAGTACATAATGGCTCTTTTTCGCCTTTTCTTCTGTGGCCGTAAGCAAATTGCCTGGAACTTTTACCCCAAGACTTTCTGTCTTTGCTCTATCAATGTAATACTCGAAATATTCAGGTGAAACAAAAACACCACTCTTTGCTCTAAGATTGAACTTGGAGCCTTGAAAGAAACGAATGAGCACCTCGCACATTCCTGTATCCTTTTGGACTTTTGTTGATAATCTTTGTTCTATTTGTGCCATATCCTACTTGTTTTTTAAATTCCTTTTGCAAAAGTAGGGAAAACAATGGATACTACCAAATTTTTGGCGTGTTTTTGGCGTGATAATTTGTAATTAGTATGATTGCGTCTTCTTGGTTCGAACTATAACATATCTTGTAACGCACTGATATTAAACCATATAGAAAATTCTCGAATTTAATAGAATTAAATGGATTTTGCGCGAAGTAGGGCAGTAATCCCGACAAAAAAAAGAGGATTGTCAATAGACATATCCTCTTTTTTTATTTTATGAGATGAAGTATCGACTTAATCGTCGGGATTACCCTTGTAGTGATAGGGCTTGAGATTGGGGTTGTCGCCGATATAGTTGTCGGGAATGACGGCATCCTGAATGAGTCGCTGGTTGTATTTCTTGCGGATGGGTCCGAGGTTCAGTACCAAGTCACTATAGCAGACGGTAGAGAATATCTTTCCGAAGATGCCGATTCCAACACGAACGCCCTGTGGGTGAGTGGTGTTGCGTACACGGGCGGTGCTATACAAGGTATGGCGATAAATCTCTAATTTATTATGTGCCCAGCAAGCTTCCAAGAGTTCTTTGTTGTCAAGAGTGGAATCTGCCTCAGAGAAGGAACGCCCGACGTTCATGACAATTTCATCGATGAGGTCACCCTTGATGCTGTCATTGTCTTGCAGACACTGACGGATGTTGTCCTCAGTTTCTCTCATTGTCTTTTCGTATGAGGGAACAGACATAATAGCTATTATAGCCATAATGAGCATGATAATGGCAAGAATGACGACTTTTCCCAGACAGCTATGATAGAACTCCTGAAAAAGATTGGGCTTCTTGTAGGTGTTTTGGTTAAACTGTTCCATAATAATTTTCTGTTTTTTGTTATTTGTTGTGAATAAGATTCATAAACTCTTGGCGCGTCTTAGCTTGGTTGAAAGCTCCGCTGAAGTCACTGGTGGTGGTAATGCTATTCTGTTTTTCTACACCCCGCATCTGCATGCACATGTGGCGTGCCTCGACAACCACCATTACGCCTAAGGGCTTCAGGGTCTGTTCGATGGCTTCTTTAATCTGCAGTGTCATGCGCTCCTGTACCTGTAACCGATGGCTGTATATGTCTACGACGCGCGCTATCTTGCTGAGACCGGTAATGTAGCCATTGGGGATATAGGCCACGTGTACCCGTCCATAGAAGGGGAGCATGTGGTGTTCGCATAGTGAGAAGAAATCGATATCCTTGACGATGACCATCTGGGAATAGTTTTCCTTGAACAGGGCATCGGTGAGTACCTTGTGGGCATCCATCTCATATCCACGGGTAAGCACCTGCATGGCTTTCGCTACACGCATGGGTGTCTTCAGTAACCCCTCACGGCTGGTGTCTTCACCCAGCAGTGTCAGGATGCTCCTGTAATGCTCGGCTAAGGTGTCGAGGCCTTCTCGGTAGGTTGTTTCTTGTTCCATTTAATATTGTACAGTAATCTTCCCTTTGACGATGGTGGCTTGTGAGTAGCCCATATTACGCAGGCTGACCAGCATCTGGTGTGCCTCCTCGTAAGTGCGGTAGTTGCCTACACGGCAAATCCATCTGGGAGAGTAAAAATGAACGTATACGGGTACGTTTGTATAGTGACTCTTGATGTCGTTGCCTATGCGTTCGGCTTTCTGGCGGTCTGCACGTGAGTTGCCACCTGCAAAGGCTTGTACGCGATAACCATTGATTTTGTAGCCTCGTATGATTTTCTTCGAGGTGTCAACGGTATCGGGGATGGATGCAATGGGTTGGCTATATGAGTTGGTTGGTGTGGTTTTATTTGCTTGGCTGGTTGGACTTGTTTGACTCGTTGAACTTGGTTGACTAGGCTTATTTGTTTGGGTAGATGTCTTAATGCCTAGTGGTGTAGTGTTCACCAACTGGTCGATAACCGAGTCTTGATGAATGGTGACGGAACCTTGCCCAGCAACTCTTTTCTGGATGCGCTGGGTAAAAGTCTGTGCATCGGCATTCAGAGAAATGCCGATACACAGAGTTAGTATGCTAATGAGTTGTCTCATTATTTCCACGCGTCGATGATGCCCTTGAAGTCAGCGCATTTCAGAGATGCACCGCCAATCAGACCTCCGTCAATGTCAGCCTTGGCGAACAGCTCAGGTGCGTTGCTGGCCTTGCAGCTACCACCATACAGGATGCTGGTGTCCTCGGCTACGGCCTGGCCGTACTTCTCTGCCACGATAGAACGGATGTAAGCATGAATCTCCTCTGCTTGCTCAGCAGTAGCGGTCTTGCCTGTACCGATGGCCCAGATGGGCTCGTAGGCGATGATAATCTGACGGAAATCAGCCTCGCTGAGGTTGAAAACGCTACCTTCCAGTTCTGCCTTAACTACTTCATTCTGTTTGTTGGCCTCACGCTCTGCCAGTGTCTCACCGATGCAGAAGATCACCTTCAGCCCGTTCTTCAGGGCCAGCTGTACCTTCTCCTTCAGAATCTCGGGAGTCTCCTTGTAATATTCGCGACGCTCAGAGTGGCCGAGGATGACATACTGTGCACCAGTAGACTTAA
This sequence comes from Prevotella sp. tc2-28, assembly GCF_900107705.1. Lineage (GTDB taxonomy): Bacteria > Bacteroidota > Bacteroidia > Bacteroidales > Bacteroidaceae > Prevotella. The sequence continues at coordinate 328,374 of NZ_FNRE01000001.1, read as the reverse complement.
CCATTTCAGCGCTAACCTCACCGGTGAAAGCACCCTTCTCCTTGTCGGCGCAGTTCTCGGCACCGAGACCAATAACACTGCCCTCAAGCTCCTTGGCAACAGATGCCAAGTGGATGAACGGCGTGCAAATAACGACATCACAGTTGGGCTTCTCGGCCTTCAGAGCCTCGTTCAACTCTTTGGCTAACGCTACACCTTCTTGCAGGTTCAGGTTCATCTTCCAGTTGCCTGCTACAATCTTCTTTCTCATTGTCTTTTTGTTGTTAAAAAATTGATATAATTGATTACTTGTCTCTTTCTTGCGTATCCATTTGGACCAGGCCCACAGACGGTCGGCAATCGTGAGGATGATCAGCGGAAGTACATACCACATGAGAATGATGAGTATCTTCTGTGCTACAGAGTCTCCGGGCATATGACCGATGGTCTGTTGCTCCAGTGGCTTTTCCTGTTGCTCCTCGTCAATGACTGGTAACTTGTTGTGGCTCCACTTCCCAATGATGACACCATCCTTGAGCAGTAATAGTCCAGGATTGCTTCGGACGATGGTGCGCAACACCGTTTCGTCAGTTTGGAAAAAGTGGTATTCCGCTCCTGTCACGTCCGTCCAACTGTGGATGCCACTGATACCACTTGCTGTCAGGCAGAAGAACGGATATCCCATATACTCGGCATACTCGTAGAGTTCATTGATGCGGTCCAGTTGACTGTCGTCTGCCTGTTCCAGATGAGGCGACACCAACATGAATGCATATCCCTTACGGGTGAGCAGCGAATCGGTGATATCTTCGCCATTGTCTATTCGCTCGATGAAGAAATCTGCGTAGGGCGACTCTTGTCCTTCGAGCATCTGATGCCATCCCTGGCGCAGGTTGGTGCCTACATGGTAAGGCCGGAAGTCGAAGTAGGGTAGGTCATAGAGAGACCATCCTGACACAAATATGATGAACAGCACCGAGAAATTGACCACTATCCATTGGTTAGACTTCGACACGAAACGCATCATGTCAAGTGGCCAGCATCTGACAATGATGGCTAATGCCAGCAGTACCACGTTTTTCCAAAATGTCTGCCAGTTGGTGAGCACAAAGGCATCACCGAAACACCCGCAGTCGCTGATGGGGTTGGCCACTGCCAGCCAAAGCGTCAGGAGTGTCATGGGAATCATCAGTAGCAATGTCAGTCGTGACACCATTCGGCGTCGGATGGCAAACAACAGGCAAATTCCCAAACCGAACTCGAGAGCTGACAGCAGGACAGAAAAGCCCAGCATGACAGCATCAGGAACGTACGTCTCCAGATGGAGTGCTCCCAGGTAGTCGGCAATTTTATATTGTGTGCCCAACGGATCGACGGCCTTGACAAATCCTGAGAGTATCAGGATGATGGCCAGTACCAGCCGGGCGATATTTACAGCGACACGTCTCACTTCTCGCCCTCAGTCAGTTTGATGACTCCAAAAACGGCATAGTTGATGATGTCCATGTAATTGGCATCAATGCCTTCACTGACCAATGTGCCACCATCGAGATTCTCGATCTCTTTGATGCGCTCAATCTTGGTTAGGATGAAGTCGGTATAGGAACTGATTCGCATGCCTCGCCATGCTTCGTCGTAGTCGTGGTTCTTGCGCTTCATCAGTTCCAAGGCCTCCTTGGCATACTTGTCGTAGAGGCTCATTGCTTCGTTGTTGGTGATATCCACGGTGTCAGAGAAACCCGTGTAAATCTGTATCAGCCCTACAATACCGTAGTTGATCAGGGCAATAAACTCAGGACGGATGCCTTCGCCTACCAGCGATTCCTTCTTGATTTCCAGCGAACGGATGCGTTTAGCCTTGATAAACAACTGATCGGTAAGTGATGAGGGCCGCAATATACGCCATGAAGCCCCATAGTCGTGGAGCTTCTTTTCGAATAGTGCCCGGCATTCACCGATTGTCTGTTCAAACTGGCGATTTGTTTTTTCTTCTTGTGGTGTCAATGGTCTCTATATTATATGTTAACCAAGAACGACAGGCCAAGGGTGAAGAAATTCATCTTCTTGGTCTTTTTCACTTCTACGGGGCTCATATACTCAGCGTAATTAGAACCTAATTCCATCAGGCTATAGGCTGCTTCTGTCAGTCCTTTCTGGGCGAAATGGAAGGGGTCGTATCTCATGGTGAAGTCTTTCTTGGTGTAGTCGTAGTCGCAGAACAGGCGCCATGAGAAGTTTGACTTGTACTTGTAAGTCAGTGAGATGCCTGTACCAAATGAGGTAGAAGACTTGGCACCAACCGTCAAGTATTCCCATTCGTCAGTCCACGTCTCACCAGTGTTGGAGGGATAAGACAGAGAAACGGGCACGATATCAGCCTGACCTTTTTCATTTTTTACCGTATAATTATATTCGATATCTTTCTTGTTACCTGTTGCATATCCGTCAATGTCCAACTCCTGGGTAAATGAACGACCAATCAGGGCTTTAGTTCCAAGGGCAAAGCGCTTAGACAGAGGAATGTTGAAATAGAGTCCAACACTGCCTGTGAACTCTGTCAGGTGGTCGCTTTTTACAACGCCGTAAAGGTCTGTTACAGGAGCGCTCCTGTTGAAAGCTGCTTCCGAAGTAGTATCGTAGCCCATATTTTCAAGGAAGGTGTAGAGATCTTCATTGCCGTCACCAGGATGAGTACCCATATAAAGCTCCTGTATGCCTTCCCACAAATCGATGTGTTCTTCCTGAATTCGGTCAGAGAACATACCGAACGACTTGGCTGACATAGCGCGTACGCGCAAACGTCCACCAACACCGATGTATTTATTGAAGAAGTAGGCACCTTCTGCATCTACCACCGTTGAAGGACGGAACTTGATACTCTCAGAGTGGCCATCTTCACTAAACTCGAGGTCTTTGCTGCCCAAGCCAACACCCATGGAGATACTGAAGAATGAAGGATTCTCGTAGTCCATTTCCAAATCGTTGCGCAACAGGCCTTTTCCCTTGAACAAAAGGTCGCCAATAGCATATCCCAACTCGGTAGAAAGGATACCGAGACCGGCACCAGACATCACGTCACTAACCCAGTGACGGTTGTTCAGTACGCGCATGACGCCTGTGGCTGTAGCAGCACCATAACCGGCAACGGAAAACCAAGGTGAACGGGTGAGTCCGTACTCCTTGTGCAACAATGTGGCACCCACGAAAGCGGTAGCGGTATGTCCAGATGGCCATGAGTTAGCGGTAGATCCGTCGGGACGCATTTCTTTAGCCGTATATTTGATGCCATTGACAAAACCGGCCATGATACCATAAGATAACGCGGCACTTGCCAACAGTCGGGGCCAGTCGCTACGACCTTCGTAGCCACCTAGTTTCAGACCGACAACAGCAGCAGGTCCGAAGAACTGTAAGTAATCGTCAATGCCTGTCTTGAAGTCACTGAGCAGCTGGGTGTTAGCCTTACCTCCCTTCTCAGCTTTCTGGTTCACGCGGAACATGGCCTTTTCACTTTTGAGTGCCCATCCTGCAGCAAACAAGGGAATTCCCACAAAGGTCATGTCGTCCATGAACTTATAGGGTTTCACGCCGGGGTTGGTTCTCGACTTGAAGAAACTGATATCGGGCTTCCATGCGCCAGCATTCTTGGTGGTGCTCATGTCAGCAGAAGCGATGTTTAGGCTTAATTCACTGGAAGAAGGCGTTTTCACTTCTACTAATTCTGCTTTTAACTCAGGGGTTTCAAGTTTAAGAGGCTCTGTACCAAGGTGGTTGTTTGCAGAGGCTTGCATGGCAAACGCTGCAATGACTGCTGTGACGAATAGTTTGTGATTCATATTGAACGTTTTTTGTAATTTGTGTGCAAAGTTAGTGAATATTTCGTAATAAACAATTAAAATTCGCAAAAAAATGCTACCTTTGTACCCAAATTAGCGAGGAAAGCTATTATGAAACTGTATTCAGACAAGGCGTTAGCGAAGATATTAGACAAAGAGATATTTCATCAGATTTCCGATGTGGCCGACCAACAAGGCGTAGAATGCTATGTGGTGGGTGGCTATGTGCGTGATATTTTCTTAGAGCGTCCGAGTGATGACATCGATGTGGTTGTTGTAGGCAGCGGCATTGAGGTGGCTAAAGGCTTGAAGCAACTATTGGGCAAGCGAGCCCATTTGTCCGTGTTCCGTAATTTCGGAACGGCTCAGGTGAAATATCACGATATGGAAGTGGAATTTGTCGGTGCTCGTAAGGAGAGCTATAGTCATGATTCGCGTAAGCCTATTGTGGAGGATGGTACGCTGGAGGATGACCAGAATCGTCGTGATTTTACCATCAATGCGATGGCTATCTGTCTGAATAAGAGCCGTTTTGGGGAGCTGGTCGATCCCTTCAATGGTATTGCAGACCTTGAGGATGGTATCATTGCCACTCCTCTCGATCCCGAGGTGACCTTCTCTGACGACCCGCTACGTATGATGCGCTGTATACGGTTTGCCACTCAACTGAATTTTCAGATCGAAAGTGAAACCTTTGACGCTTTGCAGCGCATGGCAGAGCGTATTAAAATTGTCAGCGGTGAACGCATAGAGGTAGAGTTCAATAAAATTATGATGGCTGCTCACCCCAGTATAGGTTTGGAATATTTGCAGCGTAGCGGACTCTTGAATATTATCCTTCCGGAGCTGTCAGCACTTGATATTGTGGAAAAGCGCGACGGGAAGGCGCATAAGAATAATTTCTATCACACATTGGAAGTTCTTGAGAATGTTGTCAGGACGCAAAGTTGCCCAGCCTCTACTCTTTGGCTCCGTTGGGGTGCTTTGCTCCATGACATCGGAAAGACGCGTTCTAAACGATGGGAGCCTGGAGTTGGATGGACCTTCCATAATCATAACATTATAGGCGCAAAGATGGTGCCAGGTATTTTCCGACGCTTGAAATTACCCATGGGTGCAGAGATGAAATACGTACAAAAGCTCGTTGACTTGCACATGCGTCCTCAGGTGATTGCCGATAGTGAGGTGACAGATAGTGCAGTGCGCCGACTGTTGAACGATGCTGGTGACGATATCGACGACCTGATGACACTGTGTGAGGCTGATATCACTTCCAAAAATGAAGTTCGAAAGAAGATGTTCCTGGAGAATTTCCGTATGGTACGCGAGAAACTCGTGGACTTGCAGGAGAAGGATTACAAACGCCTGTTGCAACCTGTGATTGACGGCAACGAAATCATGGAGATGTTCCATTTGAAACCCTCACGTGAAGTTGGTGTTTTGAAACAATATCTGAAAGATGCAGTGCTTGACAATCGGGTGGTCAACGAACGTGAACCCCTTATGCAACTGTTGTTGGAGAAGGCTAAGCAGATGGGGCTTGTTTCTTAAGCTTGCGCATGGCCTTGTCACGGATTTGGCGTATTCTCTCACGTTTCAAACCCATTTCCTCGCCAATCTCTGCCATTGTCATACGTTCATATTCAATACCAAAGAAACGCTTGATAACAGCCTGTTCGCGTTCGTCGAGCATACTGATGGCCTCTAACATTCTATCCGAAAGAGCATTTTGTTCTACAGCATGGTCGGCTTTGGGCGAGTCTTTGTCTTCTAAAACATTCAGCAAGGTAAAATTGTTGTTTGAACCAACAGGTAGGCTTTCGTCTGTTGACATTACGGGAATGTCACCCGTCAATCGGGTGATTGCATCCTCTATGGCTTTGCGGATATATGGAGCGGCAAAGGTGACAAAAGGCTTCCCCCGACTGGGGTCGAATTTCTCGACAGCCTTCATGAGTCCGATGCTACCTTCTCCTATCAGGTCATCTGTACTAAGGATGTCGCTCTTGTATTGTCGTGCCAGTGTCACAACATATCCCATGTTGCTGGTAATCAGCGTGTCTTTTTCTTCCTTGTTCATGGAATTATCGTATTGTTTTGGCTGCAAAGTTAGGGCTTTTAAGCTAAAAATAGAGCATAGTCCTTAATAAAGTTTGTTAAATATAGTGTACCTATTATATAAATATAAATAGATTTTTGTACTTTTGCAGTTTGAAAACTTGCAAAAGAATTCGGGTTTTCGCATAGTTGTACAAAATAAGTATTAAGAAATAGTAAATTAGTAAGTATGAAAATGAAGAAGATGATGATGCTTGCAGCTATGGCTGCAACGTTGGTCTCATGCGGTGGTGGCGGTGGTCGCCCCAACTTTGGAGACAACGAGTATCCCGTTGCTACAGTAGGAACGTCAAGTGCTGACATGCAGACGACGTATCCGGCAACCATTAAAGGTGTTCAGGATGTAGAGATTCGTCCGAAAGTACAAGGTTTCCTTACTCAGATTAATGTAAAGGAAGGTCAACATGTTGTTTCAGGACAGACCTTATTTGTCTTAGACAATGAAACCTATCAGGCTCAGGTTCGTCAGGCCCAGGCTGCCGTGAATACTGCACAGCAGCAGGTGAATACAGCAAAGCTGACCTACGAGAATGCACAACAGTTGCATGCCAATAAGGTGATTGGTGATTACGAGATGCAGACTTCTCATAATAGTTTTGAGAGTGCCAAGGCACAGTTGGCCCAGGCTCAGGCAAGTCTGGCTTCTGCTAAGGAGATGTTGAGCTTCTGCTATGTGAAGAGTCCTGCTACAGGCGTTGTAGGAACACTACCTCTCAAGAGAGGTGCTTTGGTGAGTGCATCCAATGTGCTGACCACGGTGAGCAATATCTCGTCTATGGAAGTATATTTCTCGGTAACGGAAAAAGATGCGATGACCATTTCGCAGAATGGTGGATTGGAGAGCCTGCCCGCTGTAAAACTGAAGTTGGCAGATGGTACAGTCTATGCTCATGAAGGCAAGGTGACCAAGATGAGTGGTGTCATTGACCAGGCTACGGGTTCAGTCCAGTTGATTGCTGCTTTCCCAAACACTGAGAAGAAACTGAAGAGTGGTGGAGCAGGTGTTGTTATCATTCCACGTCAGAACAATAATGCCATTATCATCCCACAGAACTGTGTCAGTGAAGTGCAGAACAAGAAGTTTGTCTACCTCTTGGGTGAAGGCAACAAGGTGAAATATTCAGAGATTAAAGTTGATCCGCAAAACGACGGTAACAATTACGTGGTTACTGAAGGTCTGAAGACTGGCGACAAATATGTAACTAACGGTGTGACCAAGCTTAGCGATGGCATGGAGATAGTGCCCATCACTCCTGAACGATACAAACAAAAGATCCAGGAGCAGGCCAGCGAAATGTCTGCAGGTGATATTGTGAAAGCGGTGAAGAAGTAAAATGGTAAATTGTAAATCCCTATGACTTTTACGAATTTTATTAAACGCCCAGTGCTGTCGACGGTAATCTCTATCGTCATCGTGTTGCTGGGATTTATCGGACTGGTCTCGCTTCCAATCGAGCAGTATCCGAATATTGCACCGCCTAACATCATGGTGATAACCAGTTATCCCGGTGCTGATGCAGAGACGGTAAAGAATGCTGTTATCACTCCGTTGGAAGAGAGTATCAATGGTGTGGAAGGCATGGATTATATCACCTCTACGGCTTCGCCTGGTTCTGCGATGATTCAGGTTATGTTCCGCCAGGGTGCTAATCCTGATATGTGTGCGGTAAACGTGCAGAACCGTGTGTCACAGGCTGCAGCCTTGTTGCCTGCTGAGGTGAACCAGATTGGTGTGCGCGTTGTTAAGCGTCAGTCGTCACAGGTTATCATGTATTCGTTAACCTCTGATGGTCGTTATGATGATGAGTTCCTGACCAACTACAATGCCATCAACCTGATTCCTGCCATGAAGCGTATTGAGGGTGTGGGTGATGCTTCCAGCTTCAGTTCGAAGACCTATGCCATGCGTATATGGCTGAAGCCAGATGTGATGAAGCAGCATAATCTGATGCCCAGTGATATTTCTGGTGTGTTGGCAGAGCAGAATATTGAGGCTGCTCCTGGTAACTTCGGTCAGCAGTCAGACAATGTCGCCTATGAATATGCCATGCGCTATACAGGCCGATTCAGAAGTGCGGAGGAGTTTGGTAACATTATCATCAAGAGTGATGCCTTTGGTCAGACGCTGAAGTTGAAAGATGTTGCAAAGATAGAATTGGGCGGCGAGGGTTATTCAGTATCCATGCATAACAATGGTATGCCTTCTATCATGACGATGATTCAGCAGGTTGCCGGATCAAATGCGAATGAGATTGCCAAACAGGTGAAGGCAGAACTGGAAGAGCAGCAGAAACTGATGCCCCCAGGCATGGTTGTGAAGATTAACTATGATGTGACCGAGTTCCTGTATGCTGCTATTGAAGAGGTTGTGTTCACCCTCTTCATGACGCTGGCGCTTGTGTTCCTGGTGGTTTATATCTTCTTGCAGGACATGCGCTCAACGCTTATCCCGCTGATTGCCGTTCCCGTGTCATTGGTGGGTACCTTCTTCTTCCTGAATGTGATGGGATTCTCCATCAACCTATTGGTACTTTCCGCCCTGTTGCTGGCTATTGCCATTGTGGTGGACGATGCTATTGTGGTTGTTGAGGCTGTTCACGCCAAGTTGGACCAGGGTTATAAGAGTTCACTGACAGCATCTATTGATGCGATGAACGAGATATCGGGCGCAATCATCTCCATCACGCTCGTGATGGCTGCCGTATTCGTTCCGGTGTCCTTTATTGGTGGTACTAGCGGTACGTTCTATCGTGAGTTTGGTGTGACGATGGCCATCTCGATTATTATTTCGGCACTGAATGCATTGACCCTGTCACCTGCGCTTTGTGCTATCTTCCTGAAGCCCCATGACGCTGAGGGACATGAGAAGAAAATGTCACGCGTAGACCGTTTCCATCAGTCGTTCAATGTCGCATTTGATACGACGATTGGAAAATATAAGAATATTCTGGAAAAACTGGTGCGCAAGCCGTTTGCTATCATGGGAACCGTTGTGATAGGTATTGTTGTGCTGGTTATTACCTTCTCGACGACAAAGACCGGTCTGGTTCCAGATGAGGATACGGGAACTTTGTTCTGTACCATCTCTATGCCTCCTGCTACGTCAGAGGCTCGTACCAAACAGGTGGTTGCTCAGGTCGATTCCATTCTAGCAGAGTTACCTGCCATTCGAAATCGTGAGCAGATCCAGGGCTATAACTTTATTGCGGGAGCAGGATCAGACCAGGCTACGTTCATCATTAAACTAAAGGACTTCGATGAACGTCAGAAGGGCTTGTGGTGGAAGATTAGCGGCTTATGGCAAGGTGATGGCATTTACCGTTTCTTCCTGAATCCTTATGATGCTACGGGTGTTGTTGCCCAGATATTTATCAAAACAGCTCATATCAAGGATGCGCAGATTCTGGCTTTTGCACCGCCTATGATTCCTGGATTCTCGGCGAACTCTGGTATCTCCATGGTGATGCAAGACCGTACCGGTGGTGACTTGGGCAAGTTCTTTAATATCGTTCAGGACTATCTGAAGGAACTGAACAAGCGTCCGGAGTTCCAGACGGCTATGACTTCGTACAACCCCAACTATCCCCAGTATATGGTGAATGTTGATGTGGCAAAGTGTAAGCAGACAGGAATTTCGCCTGTCACTGTATTGTCTACTCTCCAGGGTTATTTCGGTGGTCTTTATGCCTCCAACTTCAATAGTTATGGTAAGCTGTATCGTGTGATGATTCAAGGTGCTCCTGAGACACGTATGACTCCTGAGGCGATGAATAATATCTATGTACGCACGCCTGCGGGAATGTCACCCGTTCTGGAATTCTGTCGCCTGGAGCGTGTCTATGGTCCTATGAACATTAGTCGTTTCAACCTGTTTACAAGTATCAACGTGACGGCATCCGTTGCTGATGGCTATTCTACCGGTGAGGCTCTAAAAGCCTGCGAGGAGGTGGCCAGTGAGGTATTGCCTGCAGGTTATTCTTACGACTTCTCAGGTCTGACACGTGAGGAAGCAAAGGCATCTAACTCTACTGCCATCATTTTCTTGCTGTGCTTCGTCTTCATCTATTTGATCCTGTCGGCACAGTATGAGTCGTATATCCTGCCCTTGTCAGTAGTACTCTCCATCCCGTTCGGATTGGCTGGCTGTTTCTTCTTTACCCAGTTGTTCGGTCATGCCAACGACATCTACATGCAGATCTCATTGATTATGTTGATTGGTCTGTTGGCAAAGAATGCTATTCTGATTGTGCAGTTTGCCTTGGAGCGTCGTCAGACGGGTATGGCTATCACGTGGTCTGCTGTATTGGGTGCTGCAGCTCGTCTGCGTCCTATCTTGATGACCTCTTTGGCTATGGTTATCGGACTGTTGCCTATGATGTTTGCCTCAGGTGTAGGAAAAAATGGTAACCAGACACTTGGTGCAGCTGCCGTGGGTGGTATGTTCATTGGTACCATTCTCCAGCTCTTTGTCGTTCCGACGCTGTTTGTCATTTTCCAGACACTCCAGGAGAAGATCAGTCCGTTGAAGTTCGATGACGAAGAGAATGAAGAAGTGGCTGCTGAGTTGGCTCAGTATGCCAATACCAAACCTGTTGATTTTGAATTGGAGAAGTAATATGAAGAAACTAATGACGATGATATCCGTAGTATTGCTGGTGTCAAGCTGCGGACTATATAACAAATACGAGCGCCCTGATGTGAACACAACAGGCCTCATTCGCGACGCCCTGTCTGACGTGGACACACTCGCCGTGCAGGATACAGCCTCTTTTGGCAACCTGCCTTGGCGTAGCGTCTTTACAGATCCTCAGTTGCAACAACTCATAGAACAGGGACTGGAAAAGAATGCTGACCTGCTGAATGCGGCCCTCAATGTTCAGATGTATGAAACCATGCTGCGAGCTGCCAAGCTGGCCTTCCTGCCTGCTGTAAATTTAGGTAATGCACAGCAACAGATGGGTTATATCACTACCGTCCATTCCGATCCGTCTTCTACGGTAAAGGCGTATACATTCCCTGCTACCGCCACTTGGACAGTTGACCTCTTTGGCAATGTCCTGTCGCAGAAGCGTTCTACCCAGATGAAGCTTCTTGGCATGAAGGACTACCAGATGGCTGTCCGTGCGAAGATTATCAGTGGTGTGGCCAACAGCTACTATACGCTGTTGATGCTTGACGAGCAACTCCGTATCTCGGAAGACATGGGCCAGATGGCTAAGGAGACTTGGGAGATGATGCAGTTGCAGTACAAATTAGGACGTGTCCGTTCTACCGGTGTACAAAGTGCTGAAGCTTCCTACCTGTCTACCATGACTAAGGTTAATGAGTTCCGCCGCCAGATACGTTCAACGGAAAATGCCCTCTGCCTGCTCATCGGCCAGGCAGGTCAGCAGATTCCACGTACCACGCTGGCCCAGCAGTCATTGCCTTCAGAGTTTGCTACAGGCGTGGGTGCTGCCTTGTTGAAGAACCGTCCTGATGTTCACAATGCAGAGATGTCGCTTGCAGCTTGTTTCCATGATGTGCAGACGGCTCGCTCGCAGTTCTATCCCAGTATCACGATAGGTGCTACTGCCAACTTCAGTAACCTGACCGGTTCGTCGAATCCTGGTAAGTGGACCACCACTTTCTTTGGCAGTCTGTTGCAACCCATCTTCAATCGTGGTGCGCTGACCGCCAAGCTGAAGGTTACCAAGATACAATACGAGCAAGCCTTCAACACTTGGCAGAATGCCATTCTCAAGGCAGGCAACGAGGTGTCCAATGCGTTGGTTAACTACAACCAGTATGATGCCAACTCCAAGTTGGAAGCTCAGCGTGTGAAGGTGCTCACCCAGAACGTGGAGGACACCAAGGCGCTGTATAAGAGCAGTAGCAGTACCTATCTGGAGGTGCTTACCGCCCAGACACAGTTGCTCACGGCTCAGCTTAACTTGGCAAGCAATGACTTTAACAAGATGCAGGCTGTCGTTAGTCTCTATACGGCGCTCGGTGGAGGCGGCAAATAAATCGTAATTTGTAAATAGTCAAATTGTAAATGAAGATTATGGCAAGTGAAATTTCTCCCAAAGCCGAAATATCGCCCAAGGCGAAAATAGGCAATAATTGTAAGATATTCCCCTTTGTATATATCGAGGATGATGTCGAGATTGGCGACGATTGTATCATCATGCCTTTCGTGTCTATTCTTGACGGAGCACGTATCGGTAATAACAACAAGATTCACCAGGGAGCCGTGATTGCTGCCCTGCCGCAGGATTTCAACTATCGTGGTGAGAAGTCGTATGTGACGATAGGCAACAACAATGTGATTCGCGAGAATGTGGTCATCAACCGCGGAACCTACAGAGACGGCAGTACCGTTATTGGCAATCATAACTATCTGTTGGAAGGCACCCATATCAGTCACGATACCGTGGTGGGCACTAACTGCGTGTTTGGTAACGGTGTCGAGATAGCCGGCGACTGCGTGATAGGCAATGGCGTCATCTTCTCTACCGGAGCCATCCAGAATGCCAACACGCGTGCTGGTGACATGTCGTTGATACAGGCCGGCTGTGCCTTCTCTCACGATGTGCCTCCCTATGTTATCGCCGGAGGCAATCCGATGGAGTATGGTGGTGTGAACACGAAGATCATGGATTTCGCAGGTGTTGACAAAAAGGTGCAGAAGCATATTGCCAATGCCTACCGTCTGTTGTTCCATGGTAAGACCAGTGTGTTCGATGTCATCAACCAAATCAAGGATCAGGTGCCTGATGGTCCTGAGATTCAGAACATCATCGCGTTCCTCCAAAATTCAAAACGAGGCATTATGTGTAAGTAATAACAAATGAATCCCGACAGAATGTCGGGATTCATTTGTTATTAGTACGACGCAGTGCAGGGTATTCCCGCAGCAATCACCCGGTCGCGGATGGCGTCGAGCTGCTCGTGGGTTGCTTTCTCCAGACCTTGGGCGGGCGTCTCGCGGTCGATGGTGTATACCATTACCTGTTGGGGATTGATGCTTTTCAGGGTGTCCAGCCAGGGACCTACAAACGCTTCGCTGGTATTGTCGACCGACACGCCGTTGCATTCGCCGCGCATGAACATGGTCTGGATGATGATGTGGCCATTGAAGGCTTTCATGCGTTCCACGATGGCCTTTACGTCATAAGTACCGTTAGGGCGGTCCACCTTATTAATATATAGGGGGTCTATGGTATCTAGTTTCAAGATGTTGTCGTCGACACGCATCAGTGCATCGTGCACCTGCTGGCGATGGATGAAGGTGGAGTTTGACAGTACACAAACCTTGGCTTTCGGACAATACTGGTCGCGCAGACGGATGGTGTCGTCGATGATTTCGGCAAAATGCGGGTGACACGTCGGCTCACCATTGCCGGCAAAGGTCAGCACATCCGGCAACTGTCCCGCTGCTTGCATCTCCAGAAGCTTTGCCTCCAGTTTGCGTGCCACTTCCTGGCGTGACGGCTGAGGCAGGGTGGGTCGGTGGTCTTTGTTGAAGCCGCACTCGCAGTAGATGCAGTCGAACGAGCAAACCTTGCCGTCGGCAGGCAAAAGGTTGATGCCCAGCGAAATGCCCAGACGCCGACTGTGTACCGGGCCGAAAATCGGTGAAGGATAAATAATCGTACTCATAATGCATGCAAAGTTACAATTTTTTTTGTGTAGAACAAAAAAAAGTCGTATCTTTGCACGAAATTGGCTGTATTACGTCTAAAAAAGTACAATGAGTAAAAGGAAAAAGAGAACCCGCAACCGTCGTGGTGTACAGGTTATTACGTTGTGCATAAGCACAACAATGGTGCTTGTGCTGTTGGGTATGGTAGTTTTCTTCGTGTTGTCTGCACGTAACCTGTCGGCTCACATGAAGGAGAATCTGACTGTGACCGTGATGTTGAAAGACTCCGTAACGGTGAACGATGCACGTCTGTTATGCCGCGACCTGTATCATCGTCCGTATTCCCACAATATTGATTATATCAGTAAGGAGCAGGCCCAGCGTGAGCAGATTAAGGAATTGGGCAGCGACCCCACCGATTTCTTGGGTTTCAACCCGTTCCCGGCAACGTTGGAGATACAGTTGGCATCCGACTATGCCAACAGCGACTCGCTGAAGTGGATAGCGCGAGAAATCAAGAAAGATGCGCGCGTCAGTGATTTGTCATACATGGAAGACCTGATGGACAAGGTGAATGCCAACCTGAGTCGTATCAGCATTGTCCTGCTGGTGCTGGCAGTGCTGCTGACTTTCGTGTCGTTCTCGCTGATAAGCAATACCGTTCGCCTGAGCATCTATGCCCGTCGTTTCCTGATTCACACCATGAAACTGGTGGGCGCCTCGTGGAGCTTCATCCGTCGGCCTTTCCTGCAACAAGCGATAGGAATCGGCGTGGTGGCAGCCCTTCTGGCCAACATGGTACTGGGCGGTGGCGTCTATGGTCTTTATCTGACACAACCCGGTTTGCTTGATATTGTAACTTGGGACGTGCTGGTCATCACGGTAGCTTCCGTATTTGTGTTTGGTATCCTGATAACTGCATTTTGTGCATGGTTGGCCGTCAACAAGTTCTTGCGAATGACGGCAAGCGAACTGTATAAGATATAAGAGAGAAAAACGATGGAAAAAAGAGATTTCGCATTTAGTAAAGCCAATTATGTGCTGTTGGCTATTGGCATGGTAGTCGTCATTATCGGCTTCCTGTTGATGAGCGGTTCCGGTTCTACGGAGACCGCCTACGACCCCGATATATTCAGTGCCCGTCGCATCAAGGTAGCCCCGCTGGTCTGCCTGGCCGGTTTTGTGTCAATGATTTATGCAGTAGTTTATCGTCCGAAGAATAAGGAGAACAAATAATGACGTGGTTAGAAACAGTTATTATTGCTATTGTTGAGGGCTTGACAGAGTTCTTGCCAGTCTCATCAACAGGTCATATGATTATTACGCAGAACCTGCTTGGAATACAGCAGGGTGACCCATTTGTTCATGCCTTTACTTTTATTATTCAGTTTGGTGCCATCCTGTCGGTAGTATGCCTCTATTGGAAACGCTTCTTTGTGTTCGACAACACACCGGCACCTGCCGACAGCTCGCTGTTGCAGCGGTTGAAGCACCGTTTCTATTTTTACTGGCTGCTTATCGTGGGCGTCTTGCCAGCCATCATCATAGGTCTTTTAGCCAAGAAGTCCGGACTTCTTGACTGGCTGCTCGATTCAGTGCTCGTGGTGGCTATTATGCTCGTGGTCGGCGGCATCTTCATGCTGTACTGTGACAAGTTGTTTAATAAAGGCAGCGAAAGCAACAAGGTGAATGAAAGCCGCGCCTTTAAGATTGGTCTCTATCAGTGTATCTCCGTTATTCCCGGGGTGTCGCGCTCAATGGCAACAATCGTGGGCGGCATGACACAGGGGTTGACGCGCCAGAAGGCTGCCGAATTCTCGTTCTTCCTGGCCGTACCAACAATGGCGGGAGCAACGCTGCTTGACTTGCTCGACTTGCTGAAGGAAGACGCTTCGTGGGCTACCGCTCACAACATCACGATGCTGTTGTTGGGATGTGCCGTAGCATTCGTGGTTGCACTGCTGGCCATGAAGTGGTTCGTCGCTTTCCTGACCAAGTATGGTTTCAAGGCCTTCGGATATTACCGTATTATTGTGGGTGGCATCATCCTTGTGTTGCTGCTTACAGGGCATTCTTTAGCAATGGTAGACTAAATGAACTTCACTGAAGGCGAATACATATACATCAACAAGCCCTACCGGATGACGTCGTTTGGCGCATTGGCTTTTGTCCGCACACGAGTCTCTCGTCGTATTGGCGTAAGACGTGTGAAGATAGGACATGCCGGTACGCTTGACCCATTGGCTACCGGAGTGTTGATACTCTGTACGGGGAAAAAGACCAAGGAGATAGAGCGCCTGCAACTGGATACCAAGGAATATACGGCGACCCTGCAGTTAGGGGCTACAACCCCTAGCTACGATATGGAACACCCCGTAGACCAGACGTATCCAACTGCTCATATTACCCGTGAACTGGTTGATCGTGTGCTGACGCATTTCGTGGGTGATATCCAACAGGTGCCCCCCGAATACTCTGCTTGCAAGATAGGCGGTGACCGTGCCTACGACTTGATGAGGCAAGGGAAAGGCGTTGAACTGACGGCCAAGACAGTGCATATCGACGATATCAGCGTCACAGCGTTCGATGCCGATACCATGCAGCTGAGTATTCGGGTGGTCTGCGGAAAGGGAACGTATATCCGGTCGCTGGCCCGTGACATCGGACGCGCACTGGATAGCGGTGCCTATCTGACAGCCCTCTGTCGAACACGCGTGGGCAATGTCAGCATAGAAGACTGCATTACCATTGATGATTTTCCTGATTGGTTGTCCCGTCAGGAGATAGAAAAAGCAAAACAATAAAGGAAATCGTAAATCATATATACATGAAGCTGTCACAATTCAAATTTAAGTTGCCCGAAGGCAAGGTGGCCCTGGAGCCGCCTCACCGTGTCTTTAAAAACGAAGACGGAACGGTAGAGAAAGTGTATCACCGTGATGAATGTCGTCTGATGGTCGTCCATCGAAAGAGTCAGACCATTGACATGTTCGAAAAGGACGAAGAAGGCAAGGATACCGACCGCTGCCTGACTTTCCGTAATGTGATAGACTATTTTGACGAGGGCGACACCATGGTTCTTAATGACACCAAGGTCTTTCCTGCCCGTCTTTATGGTACAAAGGAAAAAACAGATGCCAAGATTGAAGTGTTCCTGCTTCGTGAACTGAATCGCGAGCTCCGGCTATGGGACGTACTGGTAGAGCCAGCTCGTAAGATTCGTATCGGTAATAAGCTGTTCTTTGAAGAGGATGGCCCGATGGTGGCTGAGGTTATTGACAATACGACAAGCCGAGGCCGTACGCTGCGCTTCCTCTACGACTGTCCTCACGATGAGTTCAAGCGCGAACTCTTCGCCCTTGGTTCGGCCCCATTGCCCCGTTATATTATTGACAAGCGCGAGGCAACACCTGACGATATGGAGAATTTCCAGACCATCTATGCCAAGAACGAGGGTGCTGTGACGGCTCCTGCCTCTGGTCTTCATTTCAGTCGTGAACTGATGAAGCGCTTGGAGATACGTGGCGTCAACTTCGCCTACCTGACCGTACACTGTGGTTTGGGTTGCTTCGATCCGATTGAAGTGGAGGACTTGACGAAACACAAGATGAGCTCAGAGCAGATGGTGATCAATAGTGAGGCATGCAAGATTGTGAATGCAACGAAGGAATCGGGCCACAAGGTATGCGCCGTGGGCATCAGCACGATGCGTGCTACAGAGACGGCGGTAAGTACCGATGGTCTGCTGAAAGAGTATGATGGCTGGACGAACAAGTTTATCTTCCCACCCTACGAGTTCGGAATGGCAGATGCGCTGATTACCAATTTCTATCAGTCGGAGTCGACGATGGTGATGGCAACGGCTGCCTTTGGTGGCTATGACCTCGTCATGGAGGCTTATCAGAAAGCCCTTGACAACGATTTCAAGTTTGGTTGCTATGGCGATGCCCTGCTGATAGTAGATGACTAAGGATTAGAAGATGGAACATCGTGTCTTTCTTGGGCTGGGCTCTAACCTTGGAGACCGTGAACGCCACCTGAATGAGGCTATTCGCCTGATAGGTGAAAGGGTAGGGCAGGTGGCTCGCCAGTCGACATTTATAGAGACGGAACCTTGGGGATTCCAGTCAGAACACCAGTTCATGAATGCTGCCATCCTTTGTCTGACAGAGAAGACACCACGCGAGGTGCTACAAGTCACTCAGGAGATAGAGCGCGAACTCGGTCGCAAGACGAAGACTAACCCCTCACGACACGCATCATACACCGACCGCCCTATTGATATTGACATATTGCTTTACGACGACCTCACTGTTGACGAGCCAGACTTGAAGATACCCCATCCGTTAATGTACGAGCGTGACTTTGTCATGATACCTCTGAAACAAATTACTAATCTCTAATAATAACACAAGACAAACAAGTATGAAAAAACTAATCTGTATGTTACTGATGGCTGTTTCCTTGACGGCCAGTGCCGAGAATCCTTATAAGAAGTTCACGGCAAACCTGCCTTTCAAGATGGCTGAGATCAAGGCGCCTGTTATTCCTAACCGTCAAGTGAACCTGCGGGACTTTGGGGCTGTTGATGATGGTGTGACACTGAACACAGAGGCTTTTGCCAAGGCTATCGATGCCCTCAGCAAACAGGGCGGCGGTCGTTTGGTCGTGCCTCAGGGCGTGTGGTTCACGGGCCCCATCGTGTTGAAGTCGAACATCGACCTTCACTTGGAAGTGGGTGCGGTCATCCAGTTCTCAGGTGATGACACCCTCTATCCCATCATCAAAACTTCGTTCGAGGGGTTGGACACGCGTCGTTGCCAGTCGCCGCTGAGTGCCAATGGTGCAGAGAACATCGCCATTACCGGTCGTGGCGTCATTGATGGCAACGGTCAGTTCTGGCGCCCTGTGAAGAAGTCGAAGGTGACTGATGCCCAGTGGAAGGAAATCATGAATCGTCCTGGAGGCGTTGAGATGAAAAAGGGCTACTGGGTTCCTAACCAAGGTTACGTGCAGGGTGAGAAAGGTGCAAACATGAATGTGCCCAATGCCCAGACTGAGGAGGAGTGGAATGCCATCAAGCGCTTCTTGCGTCCTGTGATGATTTCACTGGTCAACTGTAAGAATGTCCTGCTGGAAGGTGTCATCTTCCAGAACTCACCAGCATGGAACATTCATCCGCTGATGTGCGAGAATATCATATTGGATAATGTCCTCGCGCGGAATCCTGCCTATGCGCAGAATGGTGATGCCCTCGACCTGGAGTCATGCCGTAATGCGCTGATTGTCAATTCGAAGTTCGATGCGGGCGATGATGGCATCTGCATCAAGAGCGGAAAGGATAAGGACGGTCGTCGTCGTGGTCGCCCCTGTGAGAATGTGGTAGTCAGCGGTTGTACCGTTTTTGCCGGACACGGAGGCTTTGTTGTAGGTTCGGAGATGAGTGGTGGTGTCAAGAATATCCTTGTGGAGAACTGTCAGTTCCTTGGCACTGATGTTGGTCTGCGCTTTAAGTCGACGCGTGGTCGTGGCGGTATCGTAGAGAATATCAATATCAATAATATCTCGATGACCGATATCAAGACGGATGCCATCACGTTTAATATGTACTATGGTGGCAAGTCGGTGGCAGAGATGCTGGCTGATGGCGATAATCCTGACAACATGACGAAGATGCCTGTCAACGAAGAGACCCCCATCTTCCGCAACATTAACATCAAGAACGTTGTCTGCAACGATGCCGGACGAGCAATGGAGTTCAATGGACTCCCTGAGATGCCTATTGACGGCATTACCCTGGAGAATGTGATGATTCAGGCAAAGAAGGACGCCGTGTTCTCCAACTGTAAGAACATCAAGAAGAACAACGTAGTGGTCAAGGTAGTGAAATAAAAAATAAAGCCTCCCAATCGGGAGGCTTTATTTTTGTGCTGTGTCGTATCGATTACTTACGCAGGCCGAGAGCCTT
Source organism: Prevotella sp. tc2-28 (assembly GCF_900107705.1). Lineage (GTDB taxonomy): Bacteria > Bacteroidota > Bacteroidia > Bacteroidales > Bacteroidaceae > Prevotella. The sequence continues at coordinate 308,846 of NZ_FNRE01000001.1, read as the reverse complement.
GATCAGTTGACGATAACGATTGATGTCCTTGTTGTAGAGATACTTCAGGAGTTTACGACGGCGACCTACGAGCTTGGTCAGCGAACGAGCGGTACCGAAGTCCTTGTGGTTCTTCTTCAGGTGCTCGGTGAGGTGCTGAATACGATAGGTGAACAGGGCTACCTGGCTCTCAACAGAACCGGTGTCTTTGGCGTCCTTGCCGTACTGGCCGAAAATCTCAGCCTTCTTTGCTTGATCTAAATACATTGTTTTGATGATTTTAAATTGTTAATATTCACATCTTTCGGATGCCTGCCACCGTCATCACCCGGTAGGGTACATCGTCAAATGCGGCTGCAAAGGTACGAATAAATACGCAATAAACCAAAACTTTTTTGGGTTTTTCTGAAAAAAGTAGTACCTTTGCACCCGATTTTACGTAAAATGTTATGCAGGATATTAGGAATATTGCGATTATTGCGCATGTAGACCACGGCAAAACAACGCTCGTGGACAAGATGATGCTGGCCGGAAACCTGTTCCGTGAGGGACAGAACCTGTCGAGCCAAGTGTTGGATGCCAATGACTTGGAACGCGAACGAGGCATCACGATTCTTTCCAAGAATGTAAGTATCAACTGGAAAGGAACAAAGATTAATATTATCGACACTCCGGGTCACTCTGACTTCGGTGGCGAGGTGGAGCGCGTGCTCAATATGGCTGACGGCTGCTTGTTGCTGGTCGATGCCTTCGAGGGTCCGATGCCCCAAACACGTTTCGTACTGCAGAAAGCTTTGCAGATAGGACTGAAGCCCATCGTGGTAGTCAACAAGGTGGACAAGCCTAACTGTCGCCCTGAGGAGGTTTACGAGATGGTGTTCGACCTGATGTTCTCGCTGAATGCCACAGAAGATCAGTTAGATTTCCCCGTTGTTTACGGCTCGGCCAAGAATGGTTGGATGAGCGAGGATTATAACAAGCCCACTACTGATATTACCTATCTGCTGGATAAGATTCTAGAGGTGATTCCTGCTCCCAAGCAGTTAGAGGGAACACCTCAGATGCTGATCACCTCGCTTGACTATAGCTCATACACCGGACGTATCGCTGTCGGACGTGTACACCGTGGACAGTTGAAGGACGGCCAGTTGGTGACCATTGCTCACCGTGATGGTTCGATGGAGAAAACCAAAATCAAGGAACTGCATACCTTCGACGGAATGGGTCACCAGCGCATTGACAGTGTCGACTGTGGTGATATCTGTGCCGTTATCGGGTTGGAGAACTTTGAGATTGGTGATACCATCTGCGATGCTGAAAATCCAGAGGCTCTGCCGCCTATTGCCATTGATGAACCCACCATGTCGATGCTGTTCACTATCAACGACTCGCCTTTCTTCGGTAAGGAGGGTAAGTTTGTTACCTCCCGCCATATCAACGACCGCTTGGAGAAAGAGCTGGAGAAAAACCTCGCTTTGCGTGTGGAACCCTTTGAAGACTATACCGATCGGTGGGTCGTCTCTGGACGTGGCGTGCTTCACCTCTCTGTGCTCATCGAAACCATGCGACGTGAGGGATATGAACTGCAGGTCGGACAGCCGCAGGTTATCTATAAGGAGATTGACGGCAAGAAGTGTGAACCTATTGAGGAACTGACCATCAACGTTCCTGAGGAGTTTGCCTCGAAGATGATTGATATGGTAACCCGCCGTAAGGGCGAGATGACCTCGATGGAGAGTCAGGGAGAACGCACGAATATCGAGTTTGACATACCGTCACGCGGTATCATCGGACTGCGTACCAATGTGCTGACTGCCAGTCAGGGTGAAGCCATCATGGCTCACCGTTTTAAGGAATACCAGCCTTATAAGGGCGAGATTGAACGCCGTGTGAATGGTTCTATGATAGCCTTGGAAACGGGTAATGCCTTTGCTTATGCCATCGATAAGTTGCAGGACCGTGGCAAGTTCTTCATCGACCCAGGTGAAGATGTCTATATGGGACAGGTCGTGGGCGAACACGTACATGACAACGACCTCGTTGTCAATGTCTGCAAGGCCAAGCAGCTGACTAACGTCCGTGCCTCGGGTACTGACGACAAGGCCCGCATCATTCCGAAAGTGGTCATGTCGCTCGAGGAATGTTTGGAATATATCAAGGAAGACGAGCTCGTGGAGGTTACCCCCAAGTCCATGCGTATCCGCAAGTCTATCCTCGACCACGACCAGCGTAAAAAGGCTAATAAGCAATAACCAGTTAACTCATGAAGGTGTAAATACTTGTGTTAACTTGATATCTCATCTTCCAATAACCTGCCTTTATTTGACAATAAGGGCAGGTTAATTTTTTTTAAGGGTTGCTTATTATGTGATAAGGTAACAAAAAAGTCGCTCACATGGAGCGACTTTTTTTTGTTACTATTTGTTGTTGATTTACTCGGCAGCTACAATATCAAACTCAGTGGTCTTAAATATATTTTCGTCCTTAAAATCGGGGAAAGCCTCAGTAGTCATCTTGCAGACAACCTTGGTGTTCTTCTTCAAGAACTTGTAAACGAGACCAGCGTCTTCGGTCTTCTCATAGTCAACTCCGTTCTCTAACTGTTTCCCATCAGCGTAGAACTTGAACTCTGTGGTAGCCTGGTTCTTTGCAACACCCTGTGCATAGAGCTGAGCAGTCAAATCGATGGTCTCACCAACCTTGAATGACTTAGCAACCTCCATATCAGCCTGAGGAGCATAATTATATTGTTCTATTTCTGCAGGCATAGTTGGCAGAGTAGCAATAGTGAACTTGTTGTGGTCTAGTGACAACTCTTTTTTAAGTTTCGTATTTTTAGTGATGTCGATTTCCGTCAACTTGTTGCCGTTTGCTCTAAGCTGTGTAAGTTCTGTAAGCGCAGTAACGTCCAATTTCTCAATTTCATTATCATTAACGAAAAGAGTCTTGAGTTTGGTATTCTTACTTACATCTATGCTCTTCAGTTTGCTCTTCAGTTGTATGTCACCAACTAATCTCAGATCCGTCAGGTTCTTATTATTGGTAACGTCAATGGAAGCAAAATTCTTACAAGAAGAGATTGAAAGAGACTCTAATGTGGTGAATTTGCTTACGTCGATGGTTGTAATTTCCGAATCACTGATGAAAAGATTTTTCAGTTTGGTCATTGTCTCGGGCAGTACAATCGTCTTGCTAAATGGATTGGTGAATTGCAGGGTCTCAAGTGTAGCCATCCATTCATTCTTGAAAGTGGTCTCCGTGGGATAAGCATTCGTAACAGTCAGGTGCGTAAGTCCCTTGTTACCATAGACCTTGATAATACCGGTGGTAGTTTTGCCTTCAGCAAATACTTTTTCCCCGGTGCCAGTTGCGGTCATTGCACCATCAATCTCAATGCCATAATAGTCGTTGGCATCACCCTCCAAATAGAAGTCAACTTTTGCGCCTTTTTCAGCATTGAATGTACCAATCAGCATAACTTCATGGGTCTCACCGCCAACATTAATCAGATACTTAGTACCTTCTGCCTCTTCTGTAGGGGTGTCCTGAGAAGGAAATGCAGGTGAATCCATCTTAGCGCAAGAATAGTTCAGCGCTACTGCCAGCATCATAGATGCAAATACATAGATTTTCTTCATGTTTTTAATAATGTTTTATTAATTAATAAATATGTAGATACTCAAAATCTTCCGCCAAAGTTACAACTTTTTTAGAAAACAAGGTGCAAATGCCCTTTGTATTCCTTATTTTATAACGTTTATTAACATAAATAACGTAAAAACCTATCAGTTTGTATATATTATCACGCATCAGCAAAGGTCATGCCGTCGTCGAGCGTAACTTGCAATTTGGTGTACTCACTGTGGAAGTTGTGCTGCAGACGGTCGAGGTAGCGGGCGCTCTCCCATTTGCACATCGGCAGGTCGTGTAGCAAATAGTTGCCACAGGTTTGTGGCTCGGTGGCAGGCACTTGTGTCTGTGTGAGTATCCATTGGAGACACTCAATGGTCAGGCGGCGCATATCTTCAACGGAGTATTGCCCTGTCATGATGATGTACATACCTGTGAGGCAGCCCATAGGACCCACATATACCACATCATCTTTGACTTTGCTGTTGCGGAACCATGTAGCCATAAGATGTTCTATGCTATGCATTGCAGCAGGAGCGACGGCAGGTTCTTTGTTGGGTTCGGTGATACGCAGGTCGAATGTGGTGAATCCTTTGTCTACGCGGGATACGTAGATACCCGGCTTTAGATGGGTATGGTCAATGGTGAAACTCTGTATGACTTCCATAAACTTTGGTGTTTAGATGATACTTTCAACAAATGTCTTGGTCACTTGGAAGGAGTGCTCGGCAACAGTCGCCCAGAAATCATGGTACTGAGAGGCATCCGTGTCGTACAGCGGCATATCGCTGACAACGCGGAAAGAAATAAACGGTACCTTATTTATATAGCAGGTCTGGGCAATGGCACATGACTCCATGTCGACAGCCTTGGCCTCGGGGAACAAGTCGATGATACTACGCATCTTCTCCTTTGTGTCCACAAACCAGTCACCGGTGACAATCAGTCCTGGATGTACCTTCACACCGCAGTTTAATTCCTTGGCTTTCTCCAAAAGCTGATGATCAGCCTGATAGCGTGCGGGCAGTCCCTGAACTTGTCCGTATTGGGTGGTGTCATCAATGGCTGTTCCACAATAGACATCGTGATAGCAGAGTTCGGTGCTGACGATGATGTCTTGTATCTTGATGTCGTCGCCGTTTCCTCCTGCACACCCGCTACTAATAATACAGTCGGGGTGGAACTCGTTAATCATCTGTTGTGCACCGAGGGCAGCATTCACCTTCCCGATGCCACATTTGCGTACCATGACATTGCTGTCGCTGAAGAGTTGCTGCAGTTGCTGTAACTCCTTGTCCATTGCTACGATAATACCTATTTTCATTGTGCTTGCTGAATTTTTGGCTGCAAAATTAAGAAATAATTGTGAAATTTCGTAACTTTGCAGCCAAATAAATAAAATAAGGTATGAAAAGTTTGAAACAGTGGCTGCCAGAAGTGCTGGTTGTAATCTTGTTTGTTGGTATATCGTTTGCTTATTTCTTCCCTGCTGACATCGAGGGACGCATCTTGTATCGTCATGACTCATCGGCAGTCAGGGGAGCAGGCCAGGAAGCCCATGAGTATCAGGAGCGTACCGGTGAAGTAACTCGCTGGACAAATGCCCTGTTTGGTGGTATGCCCACCTATCAGACGGCTCCTTCCTATCGTAGTATGACTACACTTAACAAGGTTACCGATGCCTATCACCTTTGGTTACCGGAGAATGTATGGTATGTGTTTGTCTATCTGTTGGGCTTCTATATTCTGCTGCGTGCCTTCGACTTCCGCTGGTATTTGGCGACACTTGGTGCAATTATCTGGGCGTTTAGCAGTTATTTCTTCATTATCATTGCTGCAGGACATATCTGGAAGGTGATGGCCTTGGCCTATCTGCCTCCGATGATAGCGGGTATCGTGTTGGCCTACAGGGGGAAATACCTGTGGGGACTTGTTGTGACAACCATCTTCGCAGCCTTTGAGATTAAAGCTAATCATGTGCAGATGACCTATTATTACCTGTTCGTCATTGCAGCCATGGTCATTGCATACATGATAGAAGGAATCCGCCAAAAGAACTATCGTCATCTGCTGAAGGCAACCGCGGTGTGTGTGGTGGCAGCTTTGATTGCCATTTGTCTGAACATCTCGAACCTCTATCATACTTGGCAGTACAGCAAGGAATCCATGCGTAGTGCCAGTGAGCTTGTCAAGAAGAATGCAAGCAACCAGACCAGTAGTGGTTTGGATCGAGACTATATCACTCAGTGGAGCTATGGTATTGACGAGACATGGACGCTGCTGGTTCCTAATACGAAGGGCGGTGCCAGTGTCCCCTTGTCGGACAGCAAGATAGCCATGCAGCATGCAGATAATTATTATCTGGGTATTTATCAGCAACTGGGACAGTATTGGGGCAACCAACCTATGACGGCAGGTCCAGTCTATGTCGGTGCATTCGTGCTGATGCTTTTTGTGCTTGGCTTGTTTATCGTGAAAGGACCGATGAAATGGGCTTTGCTGACAGCGACGATCCTTTCGATACTCCTGTCGTGGGGACGTAACTTTATGCCATTTACCGACTTTTTCCTTGACTATGTGCCGATGTACGCCAAGTTCCGCACAGTGGCCTCTATTCTGGTCATTGCGGAGTTTACAATCCCCTTGCTCGCGATGTTGGCCCTGAAGAAAATCGTTGATGAACCCGAATTACTGAAGAAGAAAGCTAAGTGGCTGTACGTCTCATTCGCCTTGACGGGTGGTGTGGCTCTGCTCTTCGCATTGATGCCTAAAGTGTTCTTCCCAGATTTTATCAGTGTCAGTGAGTTGCAGGCAATGGCTCAGATCCCTGCTGATCAGGCAGTACCCTTGATGCAGAATCTTACAGAGATGCGTGTGGCTGTATTCACTGCCGACTGCTGGCGATCGTTCTGGATTATCGTTATCGGAACAGCTTGCCTATTGCTCTATAAGTACCGCAAAATGCGTGTGGAGTGGATGACCGCAGCCCTGGTGGTATTGTGCCTATTCGACATGTGGCAGGTCAACAAACGTTATCTTAACGACTCAATGTTTGTGCCAGCTACGGTGCGTGAAGAACCTGTTACCAAGACACAGGCAATTGACCATATCTTGCAAGACAAGTCGCTAGATTTCCGTGTACTGAATTTGGCAACGTCCACCTTCAATGAAAATGAAACCTCTTTTTACCTAAAGAGCATTGGTGGCTACCATGCCGCCAAGTTACGCCGTTATCAGGAGTTGGTGGATGCTTATATCCAAAAGGAGATGAGTGGTGTGATAAGTGCTATCAGCAAGGCTGGTGGCGATATGACACAGGTGAAGGGAGATAGCGTCTATCCTGTACTGAATATGTTGAACACCAAGTATTTTATCCTACCGTTGCAGGGTGGACAAAGTGTCCCCTTGGAGAATCCTTATACTTATGGAAACGCATGGTTTGTTAATCATGTCAGATATGTGGCAAACGCCAATGAGGAATTGGATGCTATTGGCAGCCTTGACCTGCGCCATGAGGCTGTGGCTGATCAGAAATTTAAGGAGCAGTTAGGTGAGAGTGTGCCGCAAGATACGGTAAGTCTGAGTTTTGTACGCATCAAGACGTACGAGCCAAACCAACTGACTTATGAGGTGGAGAGTACCAAGGGAGGTATTGTTGTCTTCTCTGAAATCTACTATCCTGGATGGACAGCTACTGTTGATGGGGTAGAGCAGGCGTTAGGCCGTGTCAACTACGTGCTACGTGCGCTTCAGGTGAAACCCGGTAAACATGAAGTAGTACTGAGTTTCTTCCCTAAGAGCATTGATCATACGGAGACGATAGCCTATATCTCTTATGTCGTCCTGTTGTTGCTTATTCTTTGGCTTGGGTGGACAACTTATCGTCGACGTCGTCAGGCCTGATATGGTTCCGCACGTAAGAAGTGTGTCCGTATAGCACAACAAGACTCATACAGGCAAGTGGGACAATAAATGATATGTTGGTGCTAGGGAGTCCGCATATTGTAATGCCGCTATCGATGATGATGGCTTGAATAGGAGGAAAGAACGAACCTCCGAGGATGGCCATAATCAGACCTGCACTAGCAATTTTGATATCCTCGCCAACCCCCGTCAGCGCGAGTCCGAAGATGGTAGGGAACATCAGCGACAGGCAGCCACTGACTAGAACTAGGCAGTAAAGGCCGTTGCGGTCAGTGAAGATAATGGTGCCTATTAAGGCTGACATGGCAATGATACCCATGGTCGAAAGCATTCGTGATGGACTGAACCAACGCATCAGCCAAGTACAGATGAAACGGCTGCAGGCAAAAAGTATCATGGCAGCAATATTGTATTTCTGTGCTAAGATTCCTGCTTCACCTTCGGTCATCCCTTCTTCGATAAATATACGCGCCCCGTATTGGATGATATATGACCAACAGGCTACTTGTGCACCAATATAACAGAATTGAGCTACCACACCGTCGCGAAAACTACGGCGACACAACAGGTTGCGAAGGGTTGTCGTAGCTTTCTTGGTAGTTGTTATGTCGGTATCTGTAGGCATCTTCTTCAGAATAATCACAACCATAATCAGCAAAACGACGGCTCCGATAAAGATATAAGGCTGTATCAGAACGCTAAGGTCATGGTCCTTAAGAATGTTAAACTGTTTCAGTGGAAGTATTTGGCGTATTTCCATGCTAAGTTGACTGAGTCGTGACTGCACCTCTATGGCAAAGAGTATACCGATAACCGATCCAAGTGCATTGAAAGCCTGAGCTCCGTTCAAACGTTGGATGGCAGTTTTTGGATCTCCTAGACTGTATATGTAAGGATTACAGCTTGTTTCTAGGAAAGACAATCCACAGGTTAGGGTAAAATAAGCACCCAGAAAAGGATAGAAATCACCTATCCATCGAGCTGGGAAGAATAGCAAAGTGCCTAGGGCATAGAGTCCTAATCCGGCAACAACACCCCATTTATAGTTGAGCCTTTGAATAAACAAAGCTGCAGGGAAAGCCATGCAGAAATAGCCAAGGTTGAATGCTACCGGAACTAGTGACGCTTCGAAATTATTAATGCGGAACACTCGTGAGAAGAGGTTGACCATCGGAGTGGTCACGTTGTTGGCAAACCCCCAGAGAGCAAAGCATGCTGTAAGCAGAATCAAAGCAGATAGATTCTTGGTGTCAAATAGCTGGGACAGCAGGCTGTTATTTGTTTTTTCCATAGTTTATATGCTAGTTCATTGTGCAAATATACGAAATAAATCTGAAATCATCGTTCTTTATTCTTTTTTTATTATTATCTTTGCACCATTAAGCTGAGATGATGATGAAAAAACTGCTGTCTTTACCACCGAATCTGGTGGGATGCTTTCATGAAGTGACGGGCCTTTCCCGTGACGAGTTTTTCTGTACCAACGACCCCGTCGGCCATAAGCTGGGCTCGGGAGGAGGAACGACGTGGTTGCTCCAACAGGCTCATGAGTGGCTGAAAGGTGAACGGTGTATCGTGCTCCATGCCGGAGGACAAAGTCGTAGACTTCCTGCATATGCACCCAGTGGAAAGATTCTAACTCCGATACCTGTGTTCCGTTGGGAGCGAGGACAACGTTTGTCGCAGTCACTGCTTGACTTGCAGTTGCCACTATATGAGCGGATGATGGAACAGGCTCCCCAACGGCTTACCACAATGATTGTTAGTGGTGATGTCTACATCCGTGCCGCAGAACGTATTGGACCGATTCCCGATGCTGATGTGGTATGCTATGGGCTGTGGCTTGATGCTTCTATTGCCAAGGACCACGGCGTTTTTGTTAGTGATCGACGAACACCCAACGTGTTGAAAATGATGCTCCAAAAACCCAACACGGAACAGTTGTCGGAACTTCTGAAGGATCATTTCTATTTGACAGATATCGGTATTTGGCTTTTGAGTGACCGAGCTGTTAAACTGCTGATGAAGCGCAGCTTAGCTTCAGGTTCAGCTGGTTTTACTGGTGCTTCAAGTCTCAAGGAGTATGATCTCTATAGCGAGTTCGGGTGTACTCTTGGTACCAATCCTACGATAGATGACCCTGAATTACATGAACTTTCAGTGGCCATCGTACCTTTGGCAGGCGGTGAGTTCTACCATTTTGGTACGTCTGGTGAAATGATATCATCTACAGTCGCTATCCAGAATATCGTTAACGACCAGCGTGACATTATGCATCATGACCGTAAGCCTCATCCTAGCATCTTTACGCAAAATGCAGTTACCCGTTATCCATTCACCGAACAAAACCGGAACATCTGGATTGAAAATAGCTGTATCGGACCGCATTGGACACTGACACATGACCATATCGTGACTGGAGTACCGCAGAATGATTGGACAATTCATTTGGAACCAGGACAGTGTGTGGATATCATCCCAATTGGAGATACCCAATACTGTGTTCGCCTCTATGACATCAATGAGAAGTTTGCCGGAGCAGCTCAGCAAGAGAAACGATTTCCTGTCGTGGAATCCTTGAATAAACTAGTAGAATTAGTCGAACAAGTAGGACTGGCAGGACTAGATAGACATGCTAGCACATATCTTTCTGCTGAGGACATCTCCAATGTGGCTAATCTGCGTCGTCTCTTTGAGCAACGTCGCCTGTTTCGCAGTCTCAACTGGCCGGCATTAGCCCGTAACTGGCAACATAGTGTGTTTTATCAACTCGACTTGGACGATGCTGCTCGAGAGTTTGATACCATGAAGTTGCCCTTGCCCGAGCCCTTGTCTGCAGATGCCCCCTTAATGACGCGTATTCATGATGCCATGTTCCGTGGCGAAAGCGAAGAGGCATTTTCTTTGTTACGTGAAGGACTGACAGCTGGTGTGCTGACGGAAAAACAGTCGCCCCGCCTCTCAGTGTACCCCGACCAGATTGTGTGGGGACGCTCTCCAGTCCGCATAGATTTGGCTGGTGGGTGGACAGATACTCCACCGTATTGCCTGATGGAAGGTGGATCGGTAGTGAATATCGCCATCGAACTCAATGGTCAACCTCCACTACAGACTTATGTTAAGCCTTGCCGTGAACCACATATCGTCCTGAGAAGTATTGACCTTGGTGCCATGGAGGTCGTCGAAACTTATGAGCAGCTGGCCGCCTATAATCAAGTAGGCTCACCATTCTCAATCCCCAAGGCGGCTTTGGTCTTGGCTGGATTCTTGCCGGGATTCTCGCAAGAAACCTTTCCTTCCCTTCGGGCTCAGTTGGAAGCTTTCGGCTGTGGTATCGAACTGACATTGTTGTCCGCCATCCCTGCAGGCAGTGGTTTGGGAACCAGTTCAATCTTGGCTTCCACGGTTCTAGGGGCAGTTAGTGATTTCTGCTCGTTAGCATGGGATAAGAACGAAATAGGTCGTCGTACGCTGGTTCTAGAGCAATTATTGACCACTGGAGGCGGTTGGCAGGATCAGTTTGGAGGCGTATTGGGAGGAGTTAAACTTTTAGATACCCAGCGAGGTTTCGACCAGAATCCGAGGGTAAGGTGGTTGCCTGATGCCGTTTTTACTCAGCCCGAATATGCCCAGTGTCATCTGCTTTATTATACGGGTATCACACGTACTGCCAAGAAAATATTGGCAGAAATAGTTCGCCGAATGTTCGTCAATCATCGTCAGCAACTGCTTCAACTTCGTGAGATGAAAGCACATTCTGTCGATATGTACGAAGCCCTTCAACGACAGGACTTTATGGCTGTAGGACAACTTATCCGTAAGACGTGGGCACAGAACCAACGTATAGATAGTGGTACTAATCCTGACAGTGTACGTAGTATTACCAACCTTGTCGATGACCTCTGTCTAGGGTATAAATTGCCTGGAGCCGGAGGCGGTGGCTATCTGTATATGGTTGCCAAAGACCCCGAGGCGGCAGCACGAATTAAGCAGGTACTTAATGCCCGTCAGCCCAATGCTAATGCCCGTTTTGTCGACATGACTTTGTCGAAAACAGGACTGCAAGTTTCACGTAGCTAATAAGTGTTGTGGATTTCAGGACGATTGTTGATATTGAAAAGCCCGGCTTTCAGATTAAGCCATGTGAAGAGATACTTTTCGTAGGCTCGTGTTTTGCTGACGAGATAAGTAGACATTTCCGGGACAATGGTTTCCTGGTAACGGCAAATCCCTATGGCGTGATGTATAATCCTGTCAGCATCTTACACACGATAGCACGCTATGAAAATGCTCCTCGTATTGTATTCCTGACACTGGGTACTAATCATGTCTACCGTCTAAAAGAAACGGGAGAGATTGTGGACAACTGCGAAAAACGTCCACAGCATCTTTTCCAAGAAGAACAACTCACTGCTGATGAGTGTGCAGAAAATCTGCAAGAAACCATAGGAATCTTATGTCAAAGGAATCCTGATGTCCAGGTTGTCCTAACAGTTAGCCCTATTCGCTATCGTAAGTACGGCTATCATGGTAGTCAACTCTCTAAAGCTACGTTGCTTTTAGCTGTGAATAAGGTGTTAGAGGATTGTCAAACTGGTCATGTTTGTTATTTTCCCGCCTATGAGATTGTTCTGGATGAACTACGTGACTATCGGTTCTATGCTCCAGATATGCTTCATCCATCTGAGCAGACTGTAGACTATATATGGGAGCGATTGGTCGAAACCTATTTCTCTTTGGAAGCCAAATCCTTTTTGGAAGAATGGCGCCCTATACGACAGGCTCTTCATCATAGGCCTTTTAATCCTGAGGCACCAGCCTATAAAGAATTTAAGGATAAAACTATGTTAAAACTATCCGAGTTGCGCAAAAAATACAGTAACTTTGCATTATGAATTACACCATAGAAAAAATTACGACGCTCATAGGAGCTCGTCGCATCGGTACGGCTGATGCTATGATTGGATGGCTGTTGACGGACAGTCGTTCACTTTGTTTCCCTGAAGAAACCCTGTTTTTTGCCTTGAAATCTTCGCGCAACGATGGTCATCACTATATCAGTGAACTCTATCGTCGAGGTGTTCGCAACTTTGTTGTTAATAATGTGCCTACTGACGGGCAGTACGTTGATGCCAACTTCCTGATTGTCCCTTCTCCGCTGGCAGCCTTGCAGCGACTGGCAGAGCGTCATCGTGACGAGTTCGACTGTCCAATAGTTGGCATTACGGGCTCAAATGGCAAGACGATGGTCAAGGAATGGCTTTACCAGTTGCTTTCTCCTCAGATGGCAGTTACCCGTTCCCCCAAGAGCTATAACTCGCAAATAGGTGTTCCGCTGAGTGTCTGGTTACTTAACGAGCAGACGCAGGTAGGCCTTTTTGAAGCAGGTATCAGCGAACCCGGTGAGATGGAGGCTCTTCATGATATCATACAGCCTACCATCGGTGTGCTGACCTCTCTGGGTGCGGCTCATCAGGAGAATTTCCGTTCTTTGGAGGAGAAATGTAATGAGAAACTGCACCTCTTTCATGGTGCCAAAGTCATTGCCTACAATTCTGACGACGATGTTGTCAGCCGTTGTATACGTCGCAGTGGCTATCACGGGGAGAAGATAGGGTGGAGTCGTGAGAATCCATCGGCTACACTTTATATTGCTGATGTGACGAGTCAAGATAGTGGTACTAGCCATACTGGTTTGACGACAGTATCCTATATATATAAAGGTTCGCGAGGAAGTTACGACCTTCCTTTCTTCGATGAGGCTTCTCTACAATGCTCGTTTGCATGTGCAGCCATTGCCCTTTATCTTGGTGTCCTACCAGAACAGTTAGCCGAACGGATGGCAATACTTGAGCCGATAGCCATGCGTCTGGAGGTTAAGGAAGGACAGCGTGGCTGTCTATTGATTAACGACTCTTATAATTCGGATATCAATTCATTGGCAATAGCGCTCGACTTTATGTCAAGGCGTACATCAGCCAAGGAGTCGATGCTCACTGGGAAAGTGAGACAGACACTTATTCTCAGTGACATTTTTCAAAGTGGGATGACGCCTGTCGACCTCTATCGAGAGGTTAGCAATCTCTGTCAGAAACGTGGCATTAACAAACTTATTGGAATCGGACCGCACATCACTTCCCAACGGGCTGCTTTCTCCGTTGATGAGAAGTATTTCTTCGCCACAACAGAGGAATTTCTGCGCAGCGATGTCTTCCGCATGCTGCATGATGAGGTGGTATTGATCAAGGGAGCCCGTCCTTTCGGATTCGACCGCATCACAGAACGCTTGGAGCAGAAAGTGCATGAAACGATTCTGGAAGTCAACTTGAACGCATTGGTCAACAACCTGAACTACTATCGCTCTTTCATGAAGCCGGAAACAAAGCTGGTTTGCATGGTGAAGGCCGATGCCTATGGAGCTGGAGCTGTGGAAGTGGCCAAGACGTTGCAAGACCATCGTGTAGATTATCTGGCTGTTGCCGTTGCTGACGAGGGCGTAACGTTGCGTCGCCATGGTATCACCCAGAATATCATGATAATGAATCCAGAGATGACGGCTTTCAAGGCGATGTTCGACTATGATTTGGAGCCAGAGGTTTATTCTTTCCGGCTGTTGGAAGCACTTATTCAAGCTGCGGAGAAACAGGGTATCACAGGATGGCCTGTACATATAAAGCTTGATACGGGCATGCATCGTCTTGGCTTTGATCCAGAAAAAGACATGGAGCGCCTTATTGACCGCTTGCATCATCAGAACGCTGTCATCCCGCGTTCAGTGTTCAGTCACTTCGTTGGTTCCGATAGCGAAGACTTCGACCGCTTCTCTGCTGAGCAGTTCCGTAAGTTTGATAAAGCTAGTACTCAGTTGCAGGCAGCCTTTAAACATAAGATACTTCGCCATATTTGTAACTCTGCCGGAATCGTTCACTTCCCGGAGCGGCACTTGGATATGTGCCGACTTGGTCTAGGCTTGTATGGTTATGACCCTATGGATGCAAGTTTGACTAATTCATCTAAACAAGCTGGTTCCCTTCAGCCTGTCAGCACACTCAAGACCACCATTCTGCAACTCCGACAGGTGCCCAAGGATGAGACGGTGGGTTATAGCCGCAAGGGTATCTTGAAGCGTGATTCCGTGATAGCTGCTATTCCTATCGGCTATGCTGATGGACTCTCCCGTCATCTTGGACGTGGAGCAGGCTATTGTCTTGTCAATGGTCAGAAGGCTCCCTATGTGGGCAATATTTGTATGGATGTCGCCATGATTGATGTTACTGATATTCCCTGTCAAGAGGGCGACGGCGTGGAAATTTTTGGCGAGCACCTGCCTGCCAATGTGCTCAGTGAGGTATTGCAGACCATTCCTTATGAGGTGCTGACAGGCGTCAGTGGTCGTGTCAAAAAAGTATATTTCCAAGATTAATTCTTTGTCAATTATAAAATATTTATTATCTTTGCAGCCACAACCGTTTCTTTGAGACGCTTGTTAGTAAGAAAACTACGCTTAAAAACAAATAAACAAATCTAATGGAACAAGTCTTTAGCTACATTATCAGCCTTGGTGCCTCGGTTATGATGCCTATTCTGTTTACTATCATCGGCCTTGGCATCGGATTGAAATTTGGAAAGTCGCTCAAGTCAGGTCTTTATGTTGGTGTCGGTTTTGTTGGTCTCGGTATTGTGACAGCCCTGCTGACCACTAATTTCGGCGGACCGTTGAGTGAAATCTCTGAACTCTATGATTTACAGTTGAAGGTGTTTGATATGGGTTGGCCTGCTGCTGCTGCCGTTGCCTATAACACGGCTGTCGGTGCACTCATTATCCCTATCTGCCTGGGTGTCAACTTCCTTTTGCTGATTACAGGCTGCACCCGTACGGTGAACATCGACCTGTGGAATTACTGGCACTTCGCCTTCATCGGTGCCGTTGCCTATTTCGTTATGGGACAGAGCCTCGTCTGGGGCTACTTTGCTGCTATCGTGTGCTATATCATCACGTTGGTAATGGCCGACCTTACGGCAGACAAGTTCCAAGAATACTATACTGAGTGGCAAGGTATCTCTATTCCACAGCCTTTCTGTCAGAGTTTTGTACCCTTTGCCTTGCTTATCGGTAAGGCGCTGGACAAGATTCCTGGTTTTGAGAAACTGAATATCGATGCTGAAGGCATGAAAAAGAAGTTTGGTGTCATGGGTGAGCCTCTGATACTGGGTGTTATCGTGGGCGCCCTGATTGGTGTACTGGCACAGCTTGACATCAAGAAGGTGCTGTTCCTTGGAGTGACTATGGGTGCTGTCATGGAGCTCATTCCCCGCATCACATCACTCTTCATCGAAGGTTTGAAACCCATCGCAGAAAAGACCCAGGAGGTAGTCAAGAAGAAGTTTAATGGTAAGAAGGTATACATAGGTATGTCGCCTGCTGTCGTTATCGGTCATCCTACGACCTTGGTGGTATCGCTGTTGCTCATTCCCGTTGCCCTTGGCTTGGCTGTCGTGCTGCCAGGTAATCAATTTTTACCTTTGGCATCCTTGGCGGGCATGTTCTATTTGTTCCCCATGGTACTGCCTTTTACAAAGGGAAATGTGGTGAAGACCTTTATCATCGGTCTGGTAGCATTGGCCATCGGACTTTACTTTGTCACAGATATGGCTCCAGCCTTCACACAGGCAGCCCACACGGTCTTCGAACAGACAGGCGACAAGGCAGCTGACATCCCCGCAGGTTTCGACGGTGGTGCTCTTGACTTCGCCTCGTCGCTCTTCGGCTGGGTCATCTATAAATGCGTCAATTCGCTAGAGTATGTAGGTGCAGCTATCTTGAGCGTCATCACCATAGGCATGGTGGTATGGAACCGCCAGCGCATAGCAAAAGAGAACAAAAACAATCAATGATATGAAAAAGACTATTTTGGGTATTGCCCTGTTGATGGGCACGCTGAGCCTGTCTGCCCAACAGGACGTTAAGTTTCAGACGGCTTGTCATCCTGCCGATGTGAAGGGTTACGACACGAAGACGCTTCGTGAGCGCTTTGTCATGGAGAAAGTCATGGAGGCCGACAAGATTCATCTTACCTATTCTCACTATGACCGTTTCATCTTCGGAGGGGCCATGCCTGTCAAGAAGACTTTGAAGCTGGAGAATTTCCTTGAGCTGGGTCTTGATGTTGATCCAGGCATTAAGGAAAAGTATTTTCTCTACAACCGTGAACTCGGTGTCGTCAACTGCGGCGAGGGCGATGGTGTCGTCATCGTCGACGGAAAAGAGTACGCCCTGTCACCCAAGGAGGCTCTTTACATTGGCCGTGGCCACATTGCCAAGGGTAAGGATGTGAACAAGGAAGTGCTGTTCCGTTCAAAGGATGCTTCGAAACCTGCCAAGTTCTACCTGAACTCCGCCACGGCTCATCAGCACTACAAGACCCAGTGGATTACGCTGGACGGTCGTAAGGGTTCGCTGAAGGCTGCCGTATGGGGACCTGTCGGTTCGCTGGAGGAGTGTAACAACCGCACCGTTTATAAACTCATCGTCAACGATGTGCTGGAAGAAGGTCCCTGCCAGTTGCAGCTTGGTCTTACCCAGCTTAACCCAGGTGCAGCTTGGAACACGATGCCCCCTCACACCCACGGTCGCCGCATCGAAGCCTACTACTACTTCAACCTGCCTCAGGAGCAGACTATCGCCCACATCATGGGTGAGCCTCAGGAAAGCCGTGTCGTATGGCTGCATAACGAGCAGGCAATCATGTCGCCTGAGTGGAGTATGCACGCTGCTGCCGGTACCTACTACTACACCTTTATCTGGGGTATGGCCGGTGAGAATCTGTACTATAACGACAAAGACAATATCCCCGTCATTGACATCAAATAAATCCAGAATACTATGAGTGCTATACAAACTACCAAGATGTCCAATTTCCGTTGGGTCATCTGTGCCTTGCTCTTTTTGGCAACAACGGTCAACTACATGGACCGCCAGGTGCTTTCGCTGACCTGGAAAGACTTTATTGCTCCCGAGTTCCATTGGGACGACAACGACTATGGTACCATCACCGGATGGTTCTCCATCTTCTATGCCATTGCCAACCTCTTCGCTGGTAAGTTCATCGACTGGATGGGCACGAAGAAAGGTTATCTCATCGCCATCTTCGTATGGTCGACGGGTGCCGTGCTGCATGCCGGTTGCGGATGGGCAGCCATGAACATCGAGGGCTACGACTCCATCGAAGCATTGCGCATGGTGCAGGCAGGCTCTGATGCCGCTGTGGCCATTGCCACCGTTTCCGTCTGGCTCTTCCTTTCCTGCCGTATGATTCTCGCCTTGGGTGAGGCAGGCAACTTCCCCGCCGCCATCAAGGTTACTGCCGAGTACTTCCCGAAGAAGGACCGTGCCTTTGCCACCTCCATCTTCAACAGCGGTGCTTCAGTAGGCGCGCTGGCAGCTCCTGCCACCATTCCCCTGTTGGCCCGTGCGTGGGGCTGGGAGATGGCCTTCGTCATCATCGGTGCTTTAGGATATATCTGGATGGCGCTGTGGATATGGGCTTACGAGAAGCCTTCCAAGAACAAGCGCGTCAACCAGGCAGAGCTCAACTATATCGAGCAGGATGTCGACATCTCCGACGTACAGAACAAGCAGGAGGCCAAGGAGGAGAAGACCATTCCTTTCTGGCAGTGCTTCAAGTACAAGCAGACCTGGTCGTTCATCGTGGGTAAGTTCATGACCGACGGTGTGTGGTGGTTCTTCCTGTTCTGGGCGCCCGCCTACTTCTCCGACCAGTACGGCTACACGTCCGACTCAGCGATGGGTATCGCCCTTATCTTCACGCTCTACGCCATCTGCACCGTGCTCTCTATCGGTGGTGGCTACCTGCCCAAGATATTTGTCGAGAAGTACGGCATGAACCCCTATGCCGGCCGTATGCGTGCCATGTTCATCTTCGCCCTGTTCCCCGTGCTCGGCTTGTTTGCCCAGCCCTTGGGAGCGTATAGCGCATGGTGGCCCGCCATTCTGATTGGCCTGCTCGGTGCCGGTCACCAGTCTTGGTCTGCCAACATCTTCTCTACCGTTGGCGACATGTTCCCCAAGTCGACCATCGGCACCATCACAGGTATCGGCTCTATGGCCGGCGGTGTAGGCTCGTTCCTTATCAACAAGGGTTCCGGTATGTTCTTCACCTGGGCCGACGGTCAGGGCTCGGCCTTCCAGATGTTGGGCTTCGACGGTAAGCCTGCCGCCTACATGGTGGTGTTCTGCATCTGCGCCGTGGCCTACCTCATTGGCTGGTGCATCATGAAGGCGCTCGTGCCGAAGTACAAGCCTATCGTACTGGAGTAATAATCAGTTATTAGTATTGAAAACAAGGGTTTCTCAATCGAGGAACCCTTGTTTTTTGAGCGTCTGCAGGAGCGTGGCTGACATGGCCTCGTTGTCCTTGCGGGTGTACCGGATGTCGGTGAAAATCTGTGCGAGGGTGTCCTTGCGGTTGATGCGCAGGAACTCGATGTTCTCGGGCAGGTGCTCCTTGTCGTAATAATACTTGTCGATGTCGATACCCAGATAGTCCTGGTAGGTCTCGTGGTGTACGAAGCTGTCTAGTGGCAGTCGGTCGGAGAGTGGAGGCTGCTCGTCGGGCCATCCCACGGTGAGCGTGGCCACGGGCATGACCAGTCGGGGCAGCTCGAGGATGTCGATGATTTGCTGAGGCTGATAGACGGTGGTGCCCAGGTAGCAGTAGCCCAGCCCTTCCTCGTCCATGAGGTTGCAGAGCGTCTGGGTGTAGAGCAGTGCGTCGGTGGCAGCATTGATGAACGACAGGAAGTTGTCGTAGCCCGGCTCCGCCTGTCGGCAGCGTGCCCATGTGCTGGTGCGGTTGAAGTCGGCGCAGACGGTGAGCACCACGGGAGCCTGGGTCACCATGGGCTGGTTGAAGTGGGCTGGCGCCAGCCGCTGCTTCATTTCGGCAGAACGGGTTACTACTACGGAGTACAACTGCAGGTTGCCCATGGTCTGGGTGCGGCAGGCCTCGGTCATCAGGCGGTCCAGCAGTTGGTCGCTTACTTCTCTCTCACTGTATTGGCGTATGGTACGCCTTGTTGCTAAGTTCTTCATGGCTGCAAAGGTAGTGCATTCCGCCCAAATGACCAAATAATCCGCGGTGTTAACATTTTTTTTAGTGCCCGTTGCCCGCGTTTGGGCTTTTTTTCGTACTTTTGTCTCGCTGTCATGCAGCAGACAGCAGATAGAACTATGAAGTACGCAACATACATCAAGAAGATTGAGATTGACGCCCTCTGGAGCGGCAAGAAGCACATCGTCTGGACACTCGACCCGCACGTCAACGTGTTGAGCGGCATCAACGGCGTGGGCAAGTCGACCATCCTGAACAAGGTGGTGAAGAGCGTCAACACGAACGGCGACGTGACCAACCACCTGCTCAAAGGTGTCCACCTGCTGATGGAACCCGAGGACGCATCGCACATCCGCTACGACATCATCCGCTCGCTGGACTCCCCCGTGCTGGACCTGGAGACGATGAGCCATGTGGACGCCCGCATCACCTCGGCACTCGACTTCCAGCTGTACCACCTGCAGCGCAAATACCTCGACTATCAGGTGAACATCGGCAACCGCATCATTGCCGAACTGCAACAAGGCAATACCGATGCCGCGCAACAACTGTCGCAACCCAAGAAGCGGTTCCAGGACATCGTCGACGAGCTGTTCGCCGAAACCGGCAAGAAGATTGTGCGTACCGAGAACGAGATACGCTTCTCGCAAATCGGCGAGACACTGGTGCCCTACCAACTCTCCAGCGGCGAGAAGCAGATGCTGGCCATCCTGCTCACCGTGCTCGTGGAAGACGGCCAGCCCCACGTGCTCTTCATGGACGAGCCCGAGGTGTCGCTGCACATCGAGTGGCAGAAACGACTCATCGACCTGGTGCTGGAACTGAACCCTAACGTGCAGATCATCCTGACCACCCACTCGCCGGCAGTCATCATGAGCGGATGGATGGACAAGGTGACGGAAGTGAACGACATAGAGGTTAACGGATAGAAAATGGGTAACCGGCTGAGTGATAATCTGAATTCAAGCTACTTCGAGGCGGCCAACAAGCTGAAGTCGAAGACGGCGCGGCGCAGGATCGTTGCCTACGTCGAGAGCTACGACGACATCTTCTTCTGGCGAACCGTACTCACACGCTTTGAGGACGACACCCGATACTTCGAGGTCATGCTGCCCACACACCGCAAACTGGAGCGCGGCAAGAAAGCCGTGCTGGCCTTGCAAGGACTGGGCGAGGCGATGATAGCCTGCGTGGATGCCGACTACGACTACTTGCTGAACGGCGCCACCGAACAGTCGCGCAGAGTGCTCGAGAGCCCCTACGTCTTCCACACCTATGCCTATGCCATCGAGAACCTGCAATGCTACGCCCCCTCACTCCACGACGTCTGTGTGGCAGTGACGCTCAACGACCACCGCATCTTCGACTTCGAAGACTATCTGCGCCAGTACAGCGAAACCATCTTCCCGCTGTTCGTATGGTCGGTATGGGCCTATCGCACCGGGCGACATAATCATTTCTCCATGTCAGACCTGTCACGCGTGGCCGACCCCGGCGGCTTCAATGTGTCCAATCCCCAGCCGTCCATCGACCATCTGCGCCACAAGGTGAGCACCCGCGTCCACCAACTGCAGCAGCAGTATCCCGGTGCCAAGGAAGAATACTTGCAGACCAAGGAGCTCGTCAAGTCGCTGGGTGTGACGCCGCAGACCACTTACCTCTATATGCAAGGACACAGCGTGTTCGACAATGTCGTGGCACCTATACTAAATAAAGTGTGCGGCAAGCTGCGCCTGGAACGTGAGGAGGAGATATGCCGCACGGCGCGCCACTTCACCCAGCGCCGCAACGAAATGTCCTGCTACGAACACTCGCAGCAGGACATCCGTCAGATGTTAAAGAAGAATATGGGCTATATGTTGTCCGAATGTTTTCGCCGCATACAGCAGGATATCAACACATTCCTTACGAAAGAACGTACGTCTCAAGAAACTTAATCGTTCCGCTGGTGCGCACCTCCTGAGCCGTTGCCGGGATGAGCATGCTCTCGCCCTCGCGGAAGATGCACTCCTCGCCGTCAACGGTCAGCGTGCCTGTTCCCTTCAGGCCAATGAGTACGACGAACGAATCGAGGTCGCTATAGTCGATGCACATCGGTTCGGTGAGGTCGTAAACGGCGGTATTGAAGTAAGGACACGCCACGAGCAGCTGGCTCTCATCCTTGCGGGCGGTGTAGTTCGTGCGGTAGTCGGGGAGCACGTGGTAGTCAATGCTCTCAGCAGCCTCCTTGGTGTGCAACTGCCGCAGGTTGCCGTCCTTGTCGCGCCGTTTGTAGTCATAGATGCGGTAGGTGACGTCAGAAGTCTGCTGAATCTCCGCCAGGTAACAGCCGGCACCGATGGCATGGATGCGCCCGGCAGGAATGAAGAAGCAGTCGCCCGCCTTCACCTGATACTGTGCCAGGGCGTCGCAGATGGTGTCGTTCGCCACCATCTCCTGATATTCTTCGGGTGTTATCTGCTGTCTCAGTCCGTTGTAGAGCATGGCGTCGGGAGCCGAATCCATGACATACCACATCTCTGTCTTTCCGCGGGGCTTGCCCTGGCGGTGAGCTGTCTCGTCGTCGGGATGCACTTGGATGCTCAGGTTCTGGTGCGCATCGATAAACTTGATAAGCAGTGGGAACTCATCGCCGAAGCGTCGGTAGTTGGCTGCTCCTACCAGCTGGTCTTTCAACTTGCGGACGAGTGCGTTGAGCGACTCTCCGTCTTTGGTCAACGTCTCATTGTCCTGGACACCGCTGAGTTGCCAACTCTCGGTGCCCCAGATAAGCGTTTTGACTAGTGGGGTGAATTGATAGAACTTCATCATGTATAGTGTTAACTGTCTTTCCAGAATGCACGAGTGAACAATACCAGTACCGACATAATTTCCAGACGCCCTACCAGCATGAGGAAAGAGCAAAGCCACTTGACCGTATCTGGCAGTTCCGACCACGACATCACCGGACCTATCTGCGTGCCCAGTGTGGGACCTACGTTGCTGATACAGCTAAGGGCAATGGTAATGGCATTGGTGTTGTCGATGCCTGACGCTATCATCAAGGTCGCCGTCAGCAGGACCATGATAGTGAAGATGGCAAAGAATGCCAGCAGGGTGCTGAGTTGAGACCGCGGTACGGGAACGCCGTCAATCTTCACAGGTAATACGGCATTAGGGTGGAGCAGTCGGTGGAACTCGTTGCGAAGCACCTTGAACACCATGACACAGCGGATGCACTTGAAACCGCCAGTGGTAGAACCCGAACAAGCTCCGATAAACATCAGACAGGCTAGGATGACCCACGTGATGTGTGGCCACATGGCGGCATCATCGTTGAAAAGCCCCGTGGTCGTGATGAACGACACCACCTGGAAGAGGGCGCTACGGAGGGCATGTTCCAAACCATAGCCATTGCGTGTGATGAGCAAATACATAATCCATACCGTGGAAACGAAGATGATGCTAATGTACATCTTGAATTCTGAACTCTTCAGCAGTGCACCCGGCCGGAGCTTGAAGATGCTGGCATAGAGCATCATGAAGTTGATGCCTGCAAGGAACTGGAAGAGAATGGCAAGATATTCGATGGTGGGTGAACGGAAGAACTCCGTGGAGTCGTTGTGCGTGGCAAATCCGCCTGTGGCTGTCGTTGTCATGGCGTAGTTGATGCTGTCGAACAGGTCCATGCCTGCAGCATAGTATGAAAGGATACACGCGATAGTGAGTGCCAGGTAAATGGACCATATCCATTTGGCCATCGTTGAGAGGCGTGGGTGCATCTTGGTGCGTAAAGGTCCGGTGGCCTCAGCGGCAAACACCTTCACAGAACCACTTCCCACCATGGAAGGGAGAATGGCGATGGTGAAGAACACGATACCCAGTCCGCCTATCCATTGTGTCTGGGTGCGCCAATAGAGTGTGGCATGGGGTAGCCACTCCACGTCGTCGAGGATGGAAGCTCCCGTGGTGGAGAAACCTGACATCGTCTCGAAGAAGGCATCAGTCACATGTCCTATATAGCCACTGATAAGGAAAGGTAGCATGCCAAATAAACTGAACACAATCCATGTGACCGTAACCAGTAGGTAAGCGTCACGGCGACTCAGGTTGTTGTCGGCATTGCGCCCCAGGTATCTTAGTACAAAACCGCTGCAGAGCGTAAGGAGCGCGGAAATGAGGAATGCAACGAAGTCGTCTTCCTGATAGCAGAAGGCAATGGTTGCACAGAAAAGAAGCAGCGATCCCAACATGAAGAGCAGAGCCCCCAGTACCTTATATATCAGTTGGAAGTTCACCATAACGTGTCGGTCTTGAAGTATTTCTCCAACTTCTTCAGGTTCTGCTCATGACAGAATACCATGACAGAGTCGCCAGCCATAATGCGGGTGTTACCATTGACCAGGATGCCTACGTCATTGCGGACCAGTCCGCCGATGGTGACACCGAAAGGAAGGCCTAAATCCTTGACCGCCTTTTTGGTGACCTTGGAGTCTTCTGCTGCCACGAACTCGGCAACGTCAGAGTCGACCATCATCAGTGAACGCACGTTGCTCACGTCGGCATCAAGCATCATTTGGTAGATATGGTCGGCTGCCAAAGTCTTTTTGTTAATGATGGTTCCAATATCAAGACTCTCCGCCATTTCGACATAATCCAGGTTCTCAACCATAGCTACGGTCTTTCGGACTCCCAGTCGCTTGGCTGTCAGGCAAGCAAGGATGTTGGTCTCTGCATTACCCGTAAGGGCAACGAAAGCTTGGGTGTTCTGAATGCCTTCCTCCTGAAGCAAACCAAGGTCACGGCCGTCACCATGGATAACCATCGTGTCGACATCGTTCAACTGCTCATTCAGTTGTTCGCAGCGCGACTCGTTAGCCTCGATGATTTTCAGGTTCATATAGTCGGGAGCTGTCTTCGCTACGCGTACAGATGTCTTGCCGCCTCCCATAATGATGACATTCTTTACATCGGCATAGTGCTCCTTGCCGGAAATCTTGCGGATATAAGGAATGTATTCACGGGTGGTCATAAAATAGGCGATGTCGTTGATGCGCAACTCGTCGTTACCGCTCGGTATCAGCGTGTCATTACCCCGTTTGATAGCCACGACATGGTAGGGGTCGTCGGGACCACATAACTCACGCAGTGGCTGGTTAAGGACTTCGCACGTTTCGCGCAGCTTGATGCCCAGCATAACCAATGCTCCTCCGTGTACATCCCACCGCTGGCGTACCCACGACATCTTCAGTCCGTTGGTAATGTCAATGGCTGCCAGCGCCTCGGGGTAAATGAGGGAGTTGATGCCCATCTGTTCGAAGAACGACAGTTGGGCTGGAGCCAGGTATTCGATGTTGTCAATACGCGCTACCGTTTTCTTGGCTCCCAGCGCATGGGCTATCATACATGCTGTCATGTTGCGACTCTCGTCGGTGGTGACACCCACAAAGAGGTCGGCATCCTCTACACCTGCTTCCTTTAGCGTCTGGAT
Source organism: Prevotella sp. tc2-28 (assembly GCF_900107705.1). Classification (GTDB taxonomy): domain Bacteria; phylum Bacteroidota; class Bacteroidia; order Bacteroidales; family Bacteroidaceae; genus Prevotella. Next base: position 283,712 of record NZ_FNRE01000001.1, on the reverse strand, counting down.
GCTGGTGGGTGAACCGTGCAGGGTCATGATGTCGTACCGACTTTCCAGTCCGGCCAACCGTTCCACGTAGTCGTCTACCAGCACACAGTCCTGGTGGTCTTTCGACAGTAGTTTAGACAGGTGAGTACCTACGGCGCCTGCCCCGCCAATGACTATTTTCATAAAAGTCCTTGTATAGTTTCCCTGATATGTTCCTCGTCAATGCCTACAATGTTCTGTAGTTGTGCCACCGTACCATGTTCCACAAAGTGGTCGGGCAGTCCGAGACGCTTGATAACTGGCGTATAGTCGTGCTCGCTCATCCATTCCAGGATGGCTGAGCCCATACCTCCGTTACGTACGCCGTCTTCTACAGTGACGATCTTCTTGAATTTGCGGCCTATCTCATGGAGCATCTCTTCATCGAGCGGTTTAAGGAAACGTAAATCGTAATGAGCAACCTTAGGGGTGAATGAGGCAATAGCTTTCGCTGCCGTGACGCCAATAGGACCAATGGTAATGACGGCCACGTCAGAACCATCTTGTAACTTGCGACCCTTTCCGATGGGTATTGCTTCAAGCGGACAGCGCCAGTTGACGACAGATCCATTGCCACGGGGGTAGCGGATGACAAAAGGTCCCTGATTCGGCAATTGTGCGGTATACATAAGTCGACGCAATTCGCACTCGTCCATTGGGGAGGAGATGGTCAGATTGGGAATGATGCGCAGGGCTGCCATGTCGAAGGCACCGTGGTGTGTAGGCCCGTCCTCGCCAACCAAACCTGCACGATCCAGACATAGAACTACGTTTAGTCTGAGAATGGCTACGTCGTGTATGATATTGTCGTAGGAACGCTGTGCAAAAGCACTATAAATGTTACAAAACGGTATCAGCCCTTCTTTTGCCATACCCCCTGAGAAAGTGACAGCATGTCCCTCGGCAATACCCACGTCAAAGGTGCGCTCAGGTATCTCCTTCATCATGATATTCATGGAACAACCTGTTGGCATGGCAGGTGTGACTCCGATAATATTCGGGTTCTGTCGAGCCAGTTCCAGCAACGTATGGCCGAACACATCCTGAAAGCGTGGGGGCATATTAGTTGTGTCCCTGACCAGTCGTTCTCCCGTTTCGGGATCGAACTTACCTGGTGCATGCCAAATGGTGACATCCTTCTCGGCAGGTGCATAACCGTGGCCTTTCTGGGTGTGCAGATGGAGCAACTTGGGACCTTTCATGTCCTTCAGTTGGCGCATGATGCGTACCAGTTCCTTGACATTATGACCATTGAAGGGCCCGAAATAGCGGATGTCCATACCTTCAAACACGTTCTGCTGATGAGAAATGGCAGACTTTAAGGCGTTTGACAGACGGATGATGCCTTTGCGGCGGTCATCATTAAGCAGTCCCTTGTTGTGCAGCCATCGCGAGGCCTTAAAGCGCAGGGCATTGTATGTCTCGTTGGTATTGAGTGACAGCAGGTATTCCTGCATGCCGCCAACAGCCCGGTCAATAGACATGTTGTTATCATTCAGAATGATGAGGATGTCACTCTGCGAGGAAGCTATATTGTTTAGTCCTTCGTAGGCCAGACCACCCGACATGGCGCCATCGCCAATAATAGCTACCACATGTCGGTCCTTACCTTCTGTCTTGGCGGCAACAGCCATGCCCAATGCTGCGGAGATGCTGTTTGAGGCATGCCCGCACTCAAAAGTGTCGTAAGGACTCTCCTCTGGAGATGGGAATGGACGGATGCCTCCCAGTTTTCGGTTGGTACAAAACTGCTCACGTCGGCCAGTTAAAATTTTATGTCCGTAGGCCTGATGGCCCACATCCCATACAATGCGATCTTCTGGTGTGTTATAGACATAGTGAAGGGCTACCGTAATTTCTACAACGCCAAGACTAGATGCCAAATGGCCAGGGTTTACAGACAGTTCTTTGACAATGTCTTCGCGAAGTTCCTGACACACTTCTGGTAGTTGGTCGACGCTCAGCTTCCTTAAATCATCCGGATATTGTATTTGGGCTAATAATCCCATATTTCCTTATTCCTTATTTATTATTATTTTGCAAAGGTAGTGTAAAATGATTAAATGGCAAAATAAATTAGGGAAATCCTTGCAGTTTACATAAAAACTTTATATATTTGCACAAAATAATACGCTACAGTTCATCTAACCTATGCTATATATAGACTTGCCCGAGGCATATAAAGATAGACAATTGTCATTCTATTTGGCAATGGAGGAGTTCGTGGCCCGTCAAATGGATATTGACGATTGTCTGCTGATGTGGCAGGTCGGGCCTAGTGTAATCTTCGGGCGTAATCAGTCTGTGGAAAGTGAGGTGAATCTGGCGTTTTGCAAAGCTCATCAAATTAATGTCTACAGAAGGAAAAGCGGTGGTGGCTGCGTCTATGCTGACCACGACAATGTGATGCTTTCGTATATCAGTCAAGGTGATAATGTGGGGCAGGCTTTCAATCGCTTTATCCAAATGATGCTCCTGGTTCTGCGACGAATGGGCGTTGAGGCTGTTAGTACGAGTCATAATGACGTTATAATTGGCGACCGGAAAGTTAGTGGCACTGCGTGCTACCAAGTAGGTGGAAAGAGTATAGTACATGGAACGTTGCTCTATGACACAAATATGGACTATATGCTACATGCTATCACACCGAGCAGTGAGAAACTTCACCAGAAGGGTATACAAAGTGTCCGCCAGCGAATCACGCTCCTAAAAGACCATGTGACGCTGACGAAGGAAGAGGTAAAATCTCTTTTTCGGACTACCCTCTGTCAGGGAGAACGTCTACTGACATCCGAGGAGGTAACTGCCATTGAAGTATTAGAAAAGGAGTATCTGTGTAAAGAATTTATCAATAAGCTATAAGTATTTAATAACTAAGGACAATATGGAAAATAAAAGAACTTGTCTCTATGACAAGCACGTGGCGCTAGGAGCTCTCATCTCTCCGTTTGGAGGATTTGACATGCCTATCCAGTATACCAATATCGTGGACGAACATCAGGCTGTTCGTCAGGCATGTGGTGTGTTTGATGTGAGTCATATGGGTGAGGTGCTCGTTAGCGGAACGGATGCAGAACGCTATGTGAACACCCTCTTCACCAATGATGTTAGAGAGATGCCCGTTGGGAAAATTCTTTACGGCATGATGTGTTATGAGCATGGCGGGGTCGTTGATGATTTATTGGTCTATAAAATGGCTACCGACTGCTTCTTCCTGGTCATCAATGCTTCGAATATTGACAAGGACTGGGCATGGATACAACAGCATGCCACTGGTTATGACGTGACATTGGAGAACCAAAGTGACTATTATGGAGAACTGGCCATTCAAGGTCCTGATTCTGAGCAGGTCGTCAAGGAAGTGTTGGGTATTGACGGCTCAGATCTCGCATTCTATACTTTTAAACCTCTTCGTTCGTCTATTACTCCTTCTCCCTCTCCTCTGATTAGCCGTACTGGCTATACAGGTGAAGATGGTTTCGAGGTGTATGCTGACGCAGCTTTTATCAATGAGTGCTGGGACAAACTGGTAAGTAGCGGACGTTGTAAGCCCTGTGGCTTAGGTTGTCGCGACACGTTGCGCTTCGAGGTCGGATTGCCCCTCTATGGAGATGAGTTGTCTGAAGAAATTACTCCCATTATGGCGGGCCTAAGCATCTTTGTCAAACTGGATAAGGATGAGTTTATCGGCAAAGATGCCTTGGTACAACAGAAGGCAATAGGTGCTCCCCGTAAGTTGGTAGGTATCGAATTAGCCGATAAGGCAATTCCACGTCATGGCTATGCCGTACTAAAGGACGGTAAGCAGATAGGTGAGGTGACGACCGGCTATCACACCATCTCGACCGATAAGAGCGTATGTATGGCACTCATTGACGCCTCTTATGCTGTTTTGGGAACGGAGGTAGAAATACAAATTCGAAAGAAAACGTTCCCAGGAACGGTTTGCAAGAAGAAATTTTACGAGAAACATTATAAGAAATAATAACTAAAAACAAGAACAATGGCAAAAGTATTAGAAGGACTCTATTACACAGAGTCACACGAGTATGTAAAAGTAGAAGGCAACATCGGTTATGTAGGAATTACGGACTATGCCCAACATGCATTGGGTAACGTCGTCTATGTCGATATGCCTGATGTAGATGATGAGGTTTCTGCCGGTGAGGAGTTTGGTGCTGTGGAGAGTGTCAAGGCTGCTAGTGACCTTATCTCACCAGTTACAGGAGTTGTCCTTGAGGTCAACGAAGCATTAGAGGACGAGCCAGAACGTATCAATGCCGATGCTTATGAGAACTGGATTATTAAAGTGGAACTGTCTGACAAAGGTGAATTGAAGAACCTGATGGACGCTAAGGCATATACGGAATTCTGCGAACAATGACCTATAAGTATTTTCCCCATACTGACGAAGACTTACGGCAGATGATGGAGAAGGTTGGCGTGCAGTCACTGGATGAATTGTATGCCGATATTCCTGATAATATCCGTTTCCGTAAGGACTATGACATTCCTTTGAGTGCCAGTGAACTGGAAGTTCGTCAGGCTTTTGAACGACTAGGCTCTTGCAACCAGCAACTGACCTGTTTTGCTGGAATGGGAGTTTACGACCATTATACACCGTCTGTCATTCCGAGCCTATTACAACGCTCAGAATTCTTAACAAGTTATACTCCGTATCAAGCAGAAATATCACAGGGCACGCTGCATTATATCTTCGAATACCAGTCGATGATGGCAGAACTGACAGGTATGGATATTTCCAATGCCTCGATGTATGATGGCACAACTGCGGCTGCTGAGGCCATGATGATGGCTGTGGCTGCAGGGAAGAAGGCAAGGAAGCTACTGGTGACAGAGGCTTATAACCCCTTGACTTATGAAGTGCTAAAGACCTATGCTTTACACCAGGACATAGAGTTGATAACCATCCCTGTAGAGGATGGAGTAACTACCCTTAATGCCCTTAAATCAAAACTTGTCCAGTATACTGGAGAGGTTGCAGGTGTTATCGTGCAACAGCCTAACGTTTATGGTATTGTAGAAGACTTTACTGGCTTCGCCGATGCCTGTCACGAGCATAAAGCCCTATTTGTCATGGACAGTGTAGCCGCAGACTTGGCGATATTGAAGACACCTGCAGAGTGGGGGGCTGACATCGCCGTTGGTGACGGACAGTCATTGGGAATCCCGATGGCTTACGGAGGTCCTTATGTTGGCTATATGTGCTGTACGGAGAAACTGATCCGCAAGATGCCCGGACGTATTGTCGGCAAGACTGTTGACAATCGTGGACAACGTGCCTTTGTATTGACATTACAGGCTCGTGAACAACATATCCGTCGTCAGAAAGCTACGTCGAATATATGTTCCAACCAAAGTTTGATGGCACTGCATGTAACGATGTATATGGCGCTGATGGGACGACAAGGGTTGCGTGAGGCTGCAGAACAGAGTTATGGAGGTGCTCACTATTTGTGTGAAGAACTGGTGAAGACTGGTCATTTCCAACTGGTTTATGATAAGCCCTTCTTCAATGAGTTCTATGTCAGGTATGACGGTGATGCCGATGAATTGTACCGCCGCTTTTTAAAAGCAGGCATCTTGGGAGGTGTACGCTATCGGGATGGTTTCCTCTTTGCGGTTACCGAGAAACGTACGAAGGAAGAAATGGATAACCTTGTAAAACTGGCAGCTCTATGAACAACCGACTATATGGAAAACTGATATTCGAACTCTCTAAAGAGGGACGAAAAGGATATAGCCTACCAAGAAACCGTTTTGAAGGCTATGAAATCCCCCAGGAGATATGTCGTGGACAAGAGGCGCAAATGCCTGAATGTGACGAGATGACAGTGGTGCGTCATTACACCAATCTCTCGCAAAATAATTTCGGCGTGGATAATGGATTCTATCCACTGGGGTCATGCACGATGAAGTATAATCCGAAGATTAATGAGGAAATGGCAGCTCTTCCCCAGTTCCAGAACTTACATCCCTTACAGCCCGATGACACTGCCGAAGGTGCGCGTGCCGTTATGGTGATGCTGGAACGTTTGCTGTGCCAGTTGACAGGTCTTCAGCATTTTACCTTCAAGCCCTATGCTGGTGCACATGGTGAACTGACTGGCCTAATGGTGATAGATAATTATCATCGTTCCCAGGGAGAATGGCAACGCAAGAAAGTCATCGTGCCAGATTCGGCACATGGCACGAATCCTGCCTCAGCTGCTGTCTGTGGGTTAGAGATTGTCGAGGTAAAATCTACCTCTGAAGGACTAGTAGATTTGGTTGATTTGGAACGACTTGTTTCTCAGGAAGGTCCGAATATTGCTGCCATGATGATGACTAATCCCAATACACTGGGTCTTTTTGAGCGTCAGATACCGGAAATCACCAAACTCATCCACGACTGCGGTGGGTTGATGTATTATGATGGAGCTAACTTGAACCCTATGTTGGGAGCTTGTCGACCAGGGGACATGGGATTTGATGTGATGCATATTAACCTGCACAAGACTTTCTCAACGCCTCATGGTGGAGGTGGTCCGGGTAGCGGACCTGTCGGCGTGCGTGAGGGACTACAGCCTTTCTTCCCCGTGGTATCGCCTTATCATGGTAATTTCACGGTTATGATGCGTGCTTTGGCCTATATCATGACGTTGGGTCGCGATCATGTGAAGGAAGTTGGTCCGTTGGCTACATTGAATGCAAACTACATCAAGGAGTCTTTAAAAGATGTCTATGAATTGCCCATCAGTGGATTGTGTAAGCATGAGTTCGTATTCGATGGCTTAAAGGATAAGTCGACGGGGGTTACCACGATGGATGTAGCCAAGCGTCTGCTGGACTACGGCTACCATGCACCGACGATTTACTTCCCGTTGTTGTTCCATGAGTCTCTGATGATTGAACCTACAGAGAACGAGTCGTTAGACACCATCAATGGCTTTATAGCGGTAATGCGTCGGATTGCTGAAGAAGCCAAGAATAATCCGGAAATGGTGAAGTCGGCACCTCATGATACCCCCATAGGGCGCGTGGATGATGTGCTGGCAGCCAAGCATCCGATAGTAACCTACAAGCAACTTATCAATGATGCAGACTGATCTTCTCATTATCGGCGCGGGGCCTGGTGGTTACCGCGCCGCTGAATATGCAGCCAAGCAAGGACTGCAGGTGGTTATCATAGAACAGGACGAGGTCGGAGGTACCTGTCTGAACCGAGGGTGTATCCCCACCAAGACCTTTGTTCATAGTGCTTCGTTTGCAGAAGCCGTGGAGCGCCAGCAGCAGGTGGTTAGCCAGTTGCGTAGTGGGGTAGAGGGCATTCTTTCTGCCCCAGGAATCACATTGGTGCGTGGACATGCGGCTTTTGCCGACGCTCGCTCTGTCTCCGTTGGGGATGATATCATTAGTGCTCGGCATATCATCATAGCCACAGGTAGTAGTGCCAAGATGCCACCTATTGAAGGTCTTGATGACCCTCGCGTGATGACGAGCACAGGACTATTACAATTAAGAGAACTGCCCAAGCGGCTTTGCATCATCGGTGCAGGCGTTATCGGAATGGAGTTCGCTTCTGTATTCCAGCGTTTCGGAACGGAGGTTACGGTGATAGAATTCTTAAAAGAATGTCTGCCTATGCTGGACAGTGATGTAGCCAAGCGACTACGTAAGCTGATGGAAAAAGCGGGTATTGTTTTTAAGATGAAAACGGCGGTTCATTCTGTTGATGATATCGATGCAGACGCAATCTTGATAGCTACGGGGCGTAAGGCTAATACTGAGGGACTGAACCTGGCTGCTGCAGGTATCACTCTCGCTCCTAACGGAACGATTCCTGTAGATGACAATTTCATGATTAATGCTCTCTCCAGTGTTTATGCCATTGGTGATGTGAACGGGCGTCAGATGTTGGCTCATGCTGCAGAGATGCAAGCCATGCGTGTGGTGAACCATATCGTGGGAAAATCGGATGGCATACGTTTTGATGTGATGCCGGCAGCAATCTTTACAAAACCCGAGGCTGCCTGTGTAGGTGTCAGCGAAGACCAACTGAAGGAACAGGGTGTTGACTATAAGTGTCACAAGTCGTTTTGGCGTGCCAATGGTAAGGCGTTGGCGATGAACGAGAGTGAAGGATTACTGAAACTTCTGGCTGATACTGATGGGCGTATTTTGGGCTGTCATGCTTTTGGCGCTCATGCAGCCGATATCATTCAAGAAGTCAGCGTGTTGATGTGTCGTGATACCACAGTCTGTCAGTTGCGTGATATGGTACACATCCATCCGACACTCAGTGAAGTGTTGAAGGCTGCTGTGGAATAAGCAGCCTTCAGACAGATACCTCTGCCTTGATATGGGGCCATGGGTCATAGCCTTCTAGCTCAAAGTCCTCGAACTGGAAATCAAAAATGTTTTTTACATCTGGATTGATTTTCATCGTGGGTAGTGGGCGAGGCTCACGGGTCAGTTGAAGCCTAGCCTGCTCCAGATGGTTCAAGTACAGGTGGGTGTCACCTGTGGTATGGATAAAGTCACCAGGCTTGAAGCCTGTCACCTGTGCCATCATCTGCAAGAGTAGGGCGTAGGAGGCGATATTAAAGGGTACTCCAAGGAACGTGTCGGCAGAACGTTGGTAGAGTTGTAGTGACAAGCGATCGCCTGCCACATAGAACTGGAAAATGGTGTGGCATGGGGGCAACGCCATCTTGTTCACTTCGGCGACATTCCATGCAGAAACAATCATGCGGCGTGAGTTAGGATTGTTTTTCAACTGGTCCACCACATATTGTATCTGGTCAATAACCCCTCCGTTGTAGTCGGGCCATGAGCGCCATTGGTGACCATAGACGGGTCCCAACTCGCCATTCTCGTCAGCCCACTCGTTCCAGATGCGGACACCATGTTCCTGCAGGTACTTTACATTTGTGTCACCTTTGAGGAACCAAAGTAGTTCGTAGATAATACTTTTCAGGTGCAGCTTTTTCGTCGTCAAAAGCGGAAAGCCGTCTTCCAGATTGTATCGGCTTTGCGTTCCGAAGATGCTGATGGTGCCAGTTCCTGTGCGGTCACCTTTCTCGGTGCCCTCCGTCAGGATGCGGTTCAGTATGTCTAAGTATTGCTTCATATCTTTTTTAGTATAGGTTCGTATGCTGTGGGTATATGTGTGGTCTTTATTCTCCAAGGTTTGGGATAGAGATTGTTGGCACGTGTGCCGATGTTTTTCACCTGTCCTAAGATCTTTCCCATGAAAGACACCTCTACCAGTCCTTTGGGAACATCACCGGAAAGGACCAATGATTCGCCTCGCAGGAATTTCAGGGCATCTTCATAGGATAGTCCTGCCTGTGGGAGTGCTCCCTCATGACGAGCCGTAATGTCGTTGGCGACGAGCCGTAATGTCGTTGGCGACGAGCCGTAATGTCGTTGAGAATGAGCCGCCACCCCTCTCTTGCGGAGCACGCAGACAAAGAGTCCTTCGCTGCGGCTGATACCAGGGATGAAACGATAGACAGGCTCCTGGAATCCCTCGAGCAATGACCCTGTGATGGTCCATTCTGGCTTTATCTCTACTTTCAGCACTTCTGCATCATACTCATTGAGTATCCAACGGATGTTCTCCTCGTTTTCCTTCGTGTTAAACGTGCATGTGCTATATATCAGGAATCCCCCCTCATTCAGGCAAGCCCAGGCATCGGCAACAATCTCACGTTGCAACTGCCAGCACTTCTCCACCTGCTGGGGACTCCATTCGCGGATGGTGCTCTCGTCCTTGCGAAACATCCCTTCCCCCGAACAGGGCACATCGCACAGAATCAAATCAAACTTCATCTTCGCCTTGCGATAGTCGCGTGGATAACAGTTGGTGACGAGGTGATTCTCGTAGCCCCACTTCGTTACATTCTCCAAAAGGATGCTGGCACGATTGCGAATGGGCTCGTTGGAGTAGAGCAAACAATCCGCTGGAAGTGCTGAGCGGAGTAGGGTGGATTTTCCACCAGGAGCAGCACAGAGGTCGAGAGCAGTAAGAGGTCTAATGGCTGATGGCTGATGGTTGACGTATGCGTTATGCATTTGTCTCAACACCTCGTCAAGGAACATCGAAGCAGCTTCCTGCACGTAATAGCAACCTGCGTGAAACAAAGGGTCCATGGTGAAGTTTGGACGTTGCTTCAGGTAATAGCCCTCTCGGCACCAAGCCACCGGTTCACCATCAATGACTTCCAACCTCTGCCCTCTGCCTTCAGACATCTTTTTCGGGTTCAGTCGGATGCTGACAGGAGCAGGCTCTTCAAACGATTTAAGGTATCGCCCGAAGCGCTCCGCACCCATTAATTGACGGGTATATTCGGTGAATTGAAGTGGTAATTGTGCCATTCGCTTGCAAAATTAAAAAAAAAATTGCATCTTTGCAACTAATTTGGCAAGGATTCCGTCAAACAGATAAAGAAATCAAAAAAAGTAAAGGTATGAAAAAGGTGTTATTATCTGTTATTGCGCTTGGGATGCTGACCGCTTGTAACGTACATTTTACTAAAAGAGTAAAGGCACAGGCAGAGGAACAGCGCCAACTGAAAGGCTTTGAGCGCATAGAGCTGTTAGGCTCGCTGGACGTGAAATATGAGCAGGCTGACTCGTTCTCTGTGGTGGTGAAGGCTCCCCAAAAGGTGATAGATGATGTACAGACCCGTGTGGAGGGTAACAAGCTGGTGGTCAATATGAAGGGCAGCAACAAATTCCTGAATATGGGCGTCTCTGATAGCAAAGGCGTGACGGTCTATGTGACATCACCCGATTTCATCGGCATCGAACTGAAGGGGTCTGGCGATTTTGAATGCAAGAAGCTGCTGGATACCGACCGTCTCGATATTGTGCTGAGAGGCTCTGGCGACATTGCATTTGACGACATTATCTGCGACCAAGTCAATGTGACGCTGGTAGGCTCGGGCGATGTGGATGTAAAGCATGTGAAGGCCCTGCGCTCCACAGTGGACTTGGTAGGTTCCGGCGACGTCAAGATGCGCTTTGATGACAGCGGTGAGGTGGAGTCACTCCTGACAGGTTCTGGCGACATCACACTGTCTGGCGCTGTCAAGAATTACAAATCACATGTTCGTGGTTCAGGTGATATGCACACGGAAAAACTGAACATTGGCGAGGGCACCCGCATAGTCAACAAGTGAAAACAAAACAAACTAACATAAATGATAGAATTGAGTATGAAGAAAGTATTATTGACAATGACATTGCTGCTTACGCTCAGCATGGGTTTGCAGGCAGCAGGACAGAAGCACCGACATACACCTCGTAAAGAACAGGTAGATTCGACCAATCAGGGTGGCATCGAGGTCTTCTCGGATACTACAAGTGCGGATACTGCCACCGTGACGAGAAAGGTCACCGTTACCACTCGTACATCACCCTGGAGCACGACATCTACGACATACGATGTTGATGGAGATGACCTGGGAAGCATAGTTGGCAGTCTCTTCAGTCAGATGGATGGTAAGGATTTCGCAGGCATGTTGTTTGTGCTGGGCGTACTGTTCATCCTCTTCGTCCTGGCTCCTGTGCTCATCATCATTGCCCTGTTCTATTTCATTAACAAGAACCGCAAGGAGAAGATGCGTCTGGCACAGATGGCCATGCAGCAGGGACAGCCTATTCCCGACCAGTTGTTAAATGAGCAACCAACGGATGTCAATGATGAATATCAGAAAGGCATGCGCCAGTGCTTTGTTGGTGTGGGCTTGATGGTGTTCTTGGGCTTCGCTGCTGGTGAGGTAGGTTTTGGCATCGGTGCATTGGTGTTCTGCATCGGACTGGGCAAGGTGTTTGCCTCCAAGACGGCTCAGAATAAACAACGTAGAGATAACGAATTAAATCAGAATAATTATGACTAAGAAATTAGAACGTAGCAACGACCGCGTGTTAGGCGGCGTTTGTGCAGGATTTGCGGAGTATATGGATTTTGACCCGGTAGCAGTACGCTTGGGCTATGCAGCATTGACGTTGTTTACCGCCTTCGCAGGTATTCCTTTTTACATCATAGCGTGGATTATCATGCCAGAGAAGAACGCTATCAGCAACTTGTAATCGTCAATCGTCAAAATGTCAAAGACAACTGATATCTCTCTTGTTGCGCAGGTGGCGGTATTCGGCAACGGACGGGCTTTCGACGAGCTTGTACGCCGTTACCAGTCACCTGTCCGCCGGTTCTTCCTGAACCAGACACTGGGAGATAGTCAGTTGAGCGACGATTTGGCACAGGACACCTTCATCAAGGCTTACACCAATATCCGCTCCTTTCGCGGTCTGGCATCGTTCCAGACGTGGCTGATGCGCATAGCCTATAACGTGTTCTACGACTACGTGAGGAGGGAAAAGGGGAAGGTAAACAGTGAACAATTTTCTTCCGATGCTCCCGCTGTGGAACGTGTGGCGGCAGCAAATTCCTCATTTCTCACTTCTCATTCCTCATTTAAAATGGATCTCTATGCTGCGTTGGCATTGCTGAAGCCTGACGAACGGACGTGTATCACCCTACAGCTTATCGATGGCTATGACATAGCAGGCATTGCCAAGATAACAGGACTCAAGGAAGGCACGGTGAAGTCACACCTGTCTCGTGGCAAAGAAAAATTAGCAACTTATTTAAGACAGAATGGATATGATAGATAAAGACGAACAGCTGCTCCGGCAGTTTTTCAGCGAGGCGGCTCATCAGAAGGTTGAGGACGATGGCTTCACCGAGCGCGTGATGAAGCGTCTTGAAACAGAAGGCAGACTTCAGGCATCCGTCATCCGGCTTCATACGATTACCCGTCTGTGGACGGTGTTCTGCATCTCCGTCTTCGTGATATTGTTTGTGGTATTCCGTGGCTGGGAGCTGTTGGCAGTCCACCTGGAAGTCATGCTGCGTACAATGGCTGCACAGTCGTTCAGCATCAACCTGATGATGCTGTTTAGCGTAGTCTTCGGCCTGCTGTTTGTGGGTACTGGTGAGATTATTTCTTCGGAAACAGCCCGTAAGTAGTGCGTAGCACACGGAACTCCGTACGGCGGTTCAGTTGGTTACACTGTTCCTGTTCGTCGTCTTTTAACGTCTTGATGTATGCCTCCGTCAGGACGTCATTTTCTTTTAAGAAGGGATATCGCTCTGCCACCTTTTTACGAATCAGCTTAGGCTGCTCCTTGCCATAGCCAACGGGGGTAAGTCGGTCGTTCTCAATACCATGTTCTGCTAGGTATTTCACTACCGACTCGGCACGTCTCTGACTCAGACGTTTGTTATATTCCGACGAACCCTTGTAGTCGGTATGGGCCGACAGCTCTATCGTCACGTTAGGATTCTCCTTCAGCAGCGCCACCAGTTGGTCCAGTGCCGCTGCGGATTCCGGGCGCAGGGTAGCCTTGTCGAAGTCATAGAAGATATTGTCAATTAAGACGGGTGCTGTGATGGAGGCCAACGGAAATTGCAAAACGTATTCTTCTGATTTTTTCACTGGCTCCACCTTGATGTGCTCCTGATGGTTCAGGAAACCTTTGCAAGTACCCAACAATACATAGTCTACCCCAGCTTTAATCTCTTGTGTGAACGACCCGTCACCCTTTACGCTTAGCTTCAGGTTGGTTCCGTCGTTGCCCACCATATAGACAACCGCCTGGGTTAGTTCATAGCCGTCCTGCTCGTAAACCCAACCCTTAACGGTTTGGATGATCTCTGGGTTATAGAAAGAATAGATGTGGTCCCACCCCTTGCCGTCGCCTCGGTTGCTGGAGAAGAATCCTTGGTTTTTCATACCTTCAAAGGTCATTCCGAAGTCATCACCTTGAGAATTGAGTGGGAATCCAGGGTGTGAGATGGTATAGCCATTCCCCTGCTGACGGGCAATGTAGATGTCCAGTCCCCCCATTCCTTCATGACCATCGCTGGAGAAATACAAGTCACCATTAGGACGGAATGTGGGGAAAAACTCATCGCCCGGGGTATTGATAGGAGAGCCGACATTTTCAACACCGCCCACACCACTTGTTGTCAGTCGGACGCGCCAAATATCATAACCGCCCATGCCTCCTGGCATATTACTGCTGAAGTAAAGCCATTGACCGTCTGGGCTGACGGCAGGGTGGGCGTATGCTGAAAGGGTGTCACGGGTTAGCTGTAGTTCGACAGCCTTGCTCCAAGCTGCATCAGACCGCTGACTGGTCACGATGGTAGCGTAGCGCGGATAGTCCGGATCGGTCTTACACTGAGTGAGATACATGGTGCGTGCGTCGGGCGAAAAACTGCAGGCACCCTCGTCGAAGTCGGTGTTCAGTTCAGTATCAATAGCCTCTGGTCGTTGCCATTTGCCGTTCTCATCCTTTTGTGAATAGAAGATATCGGCATTCTTGGTGCCGGTAATGCCGCTCAGTTCATCACCTTTAGCTTGATTGCGGGTGGAAGTGAAGAAAAGTTGGTTGCTGTCGTCGCCAGCCAGCATAGGGGAGTAGTCTGCCCGTCGCGAGTTAAACAGGTTCTCTCGTTTGGCAGTATAGTCGCTACCTTGCTTCTTCCATTCTGGAGCTTGCTGTGCTGAACGCAGCCCTGTACGTGCCAACTGGATATTGGCGGCTTGCTGTTGGATGTCGGCAGAATCAATAAAGGTCTGGAAGGCCTTGGCAGCCTCCTTGTAGTTGCCGTTCTTCATCAGTTGCTGACCCAGTCGCAATTGTGTTAGCGAATCTGTTTGTTTGTATCGGATGGCATTGTTGTAGGCTGCGATAGCCTTCTGTGTGTAATTGATACGTCGATAGCACTCAGCCATCTTTAGGGCGATGCGTCCTCGTTGTACTCGCTCTTTGGCAGGTGTCTGACTGTATGCCTTTCGATACTTTGTGGAAGCATCGTAGTATTCGCCTAATGCATAGAACTTATCACCCTTCTTTAGCGCTTGATCTGCACCACATCCCGTGAGGAGCATGGCTGACAATATTATATATATAATAAGGTGTAAGTTCCGTTTCATACGCTACGAAATTCCATTATTTATTTTTCTTCCCTTTCCCTTTCTTCTTTTCCTCTTCTGGAGGCATCACAGTAATGCGACGGTTCGTAGGGTCGGTCATCACATCGTGTACGATATCGGTCACCTGCTGTTTCAATTCATTGATAAACTGTTGAGCATCGTATTTCTGAAGTTCTATGTCACGTAACTTCTTTTCCCAAATACCTGTCAGTTCGCAGCTCTTTAACAGTTCTTCACGGATAAGGTCGATGAGTTCGATACCTGTCGGTGTAGCTACCAGCCGCTTGCGCTCACGTCTGATATAATGGCGTTTGAAAAGGGTTTCGATGATGCTGGCACGACTAGAAGGTCGTCCGATTCCATTCTCTTTCATAGCTGCTCGTAGGGTTTCGTCCTCCACGAATTTGCCTGCTGTTTCCATTGCACGAAGCAGAGAGGCCTCATTATAATAAGGTGGTGGAGTAGTCCATTTCTCTGTAAGTGTAGGGGCATGCTCTCCGCTCTCTCCCTTGACAAAGGTGGGGAGGGTACGCTCTTCGTCCTCTTGTGACTTCTTCTCATCATCCTCCTCATTTTTCTCACCTTTCACATCTAATCTCTCACCTCTGACAATGCGCCAGCCAGGTTCAAGGATCTCCTTACCCGTTACTTTGAATTCGATGTCGTCAACCTGCCCCAATACCGTGGTTGTCGAGAACTTACAGTCAGGTAGGAATACGCCAATAAAACGGCGAGCTACCAAGTCAAAAACTTTTTGTTCGGCATCGCTTAGGTTCTGGGGTATGACGCCTGTGGGGATGATGGCATGGTGGTCGGTTACTTTGGAGGTATCGAACACACGCTTAGTCTTCTTCAGTGGCTTACCACCGATGGGTTTGATGTATTCTGCATAGACGGCCTGACCGCCAAACTTGGTCTGGTAGAGACCATTCAGTGTTTGTGGACATTTAGGATAGATGTCGTCTGATAGATATTGAGTATCTACACGGGGGTAGGTGGTGAATTTTTTCTCATAGAGTGCCTGGATGAGGTTCAATGTCATCTCAGCAGAATAGCCAAACTTTCGGTTACAGTCTACCTGCAACGAAGTAAGGTCATAAAGTTGTGGCGGCTGTTCTTTGCCCTCTTTCTTTTCCACCTTGGTAACCGTAAAAGGCTTTCCTTCGATGGTTGCGAATGCTTGTTCACCTTCTTCCTTCGATGTAAATTTTCCCTTCGTTGCAGTAAATGTGGTGTCACGATAGACGGTCGCCAACACCCAATAGGGTTCGGGCTTGAAATGATCTATTTCCTTTTGACGGTTGACAATCAGTGCTAGGGTGGGAGTTTGTACGCGTCCGATGGAGAGCACCTGCCGATTTTGGCCGTATTTCAGTGTGTAAAGGCGTGTCGCGTTCATGCCGAGCAGCCAGTCACCTATGGCACGGCTTAGTCCTGCCATGTAGAGTGGTTGATAGTCAGCTTGGTCCTTAAGGTTCTGGAACCCTTCACGAATAGCTTCGTCTGTCATGGAAGAAATCCATAGCCTGCTGACGGGACATTTTGCCCCTGCCTTCTGCATCACCCATCGCTGAATGAGTTCTCCTTCCTGACCGGCGTCACCGCAGTTCACGATGCGCTCTGCTTTCTGCATCAGCCCTTCGATGATGGCAAACTGCTTTTTGATGCCTTGATCGTCAATCAGTTTAATACCAAAACGGTCGGGAATCATAGGCAGTGATGTTAAACTCCACGACTTCCACATGGGTGTGTAGTCGTGGGGCTCCTTGAGTGTACACAGGTGACCAAAAGTCCATGTCACCTGAAACCCGTTTCCTTCCATATAGCCATCGTGCGAACTGGTAGCACCAATAATACGTGCAATATCTCTTGCCACACTTGGCTTCTCAGCGATACATACAATCATAAACGGCTGCGAAGTTACAAAAAAAACTTCAGTAACCCAAATTTTCGCCTACCAAAATAACGATAATACGGCCTTGTTTGTTGTTGTTCCGCAAGAAATGGATGTAGTTGCAGATGCTCTGTGGTGAGTTGCAGTTATGACACTGACCATCCAGTTGACAGGGCGTTTGAATGTCAAAACGGGCTGCATTGATAGGACTGGCTGTCGAGCGAGCTCGTTTGAGGGCAGCTTCCATATCTTGGGCTACTTTGTTCATTCCTACCACGAAAATGACATGTTTCGGTCCCCATGTGATGGCTGCCACACGGTTCCCGTTGCCATCAATATTGACGATTACACCATCCTCCGAGATGGCATTGGCTGATGACAAGTAAAAGTCGGCAGTAAAGGCACGTAGGTATATCTCCTGTTTTTCTTCTGCTGTTTCCACGGCATCTCTGTCCCATACCTCAAGGGTTTCTCGTTCTCGGAGCATTTGTGGAATACCCATGTCACGTATTGTCATCGTTCCTCCCCAGGTGACACTGGAGCCATCGGGAATCAGTTCGTTGACTTTCGCCTTGGCCTCACGAGCTGTGGCGCAATAGTAGGCATCAAAATGGCGGTGTTGCATCGCTTTCACCATCTTGGCACCTAATCGCTCGTTACGTTTTTCTTGTATAGTCATCTTTTAATATACATGATCGTTAGTAAGTTCTTGCTTGTCCAGTTTTTTCTTGTCAATGGCTCGCCAGGCATAAACGATATAGGCCAGGACGAAGGGTACAAGCAATGAGACATAGAACATCGTGCGAAGAGTGAACTCGCTGGAACAGGAGTTGGCGAGTGTCAGCGACGACTGTAAATCAGCAGTGGATGGGTAATAGGCTGTGTTGTTCCATGCAGACATGAGCAGCAAAGGCAATACAACCAGAACAACACCAATACCTGCAGGCCAGATACCTCCGATATACTCTTTGCTGACAATGGTCTTGCCAATAGCGAAGAGCACCAGTATGACTCCTGCCAAGAAGAGAATGGTAAGTGGCCATAGTGTAATGAAATTGTCCAAATATTTGTAGGGTACTATATTGATGACGCCAGCTTCGTCGTAAGCATAGCCATCCTTGAGCAGCAAGTGTATGAGGTAGGCCACAAAGAGTACCAGGAAAGGTACAGCAGCGCCTAATAGTCGTACACTGCCCCGACTACGGATATTTTCGTCGTTCACGTTGTTCATGACATAAAGGATTCCAAGCACACGCGCCAAGAACATGACTGCCAGCCCAAACACCAGTACCCATGGATTGAGCAAAGCATCCAGACCGTGCGAAGCATTAGCCCATCGACTGATGATGGGAGAGAACGATGCTGCATCAATTAAATTGTTCTTCTCCACGATAAAGTTTGATCCTTCAAAGAAAGTGGCTACAGCACCGCCTAAGAGAAGTGGTCCTAAGAGTCCATTGAGAATGAGAAACCATTCGAATGTCTTGGGACCTAGGAAATTACCCAGTTTGTGCTGAAACTCATAGCTGACAGCTTGCAACACGAAAGTAAATAGGATAATCATCCACAACCAGTATGCTCCGCCAAATGAAGTGCTATAAAATAAGGGGAAAGAAGCAAAGAAGGCACCTCCAAAGGTGACCAGAGTGGTAAAGGTGAACTCCCACTTCCGACCTGTGGAGTTTAAAACGAGCCGTTTACCTTCTTCCGTCCATCCGAGAGAACGTATACAAGAGTTTGCTCCTTGTACGAACAACAAGAAGACCAGTAAAGCGCCCAATAGGGACACGATGAAGCACCAGTAGTGTTGTAAGAATTCGTATGTCATAGCTTCAATTTTTAAAGATTAGTTAGGCTTTTGCCGAATACGCTGGTCCTTTTTTGATTTGCTTCAACAGGATGCTGATCTCAACGGCCAGCATTAGTGTGAAGAGGAACAGGAAGATGAAGAAGGTCAGTGCCACGCTTCCGCTGTTGATATCGCTGACTGCAACCCAGGTGGGTAGCATGTCTTGAATGGTCCAAGGTTGACGTCCGAACTCGGCTACCAACCATCCGCTTTCTGAAGCGATATAGGCTAATGGTACCAAGGCGATGGCTAACCAGTAATGCCAATCAGGCAATCCGCTGATATCGTGCATATCAGCATCTGTTTCTGGTAAAATACCAAATGTGGCCAATAGACGACGCGTGATAATAGACAGATACGGAATGCGGAATGACAGGATGCTCATGAGTAAGAAATAAAGAATGAACAAACATCCTGCGCCCACCATGATGCGGAAGGCCCAGAAATTGATGGCAATAGGGGGCACCACATCCTTCTTTTCCTTCACATAGCCATATCCGAAGTATGGCATATTTTCTTTGATGGTTGCCAGTTCGGCATTAATGACCTCCTCACTGGCTCCTTCCTTCTTCGCCTTACGATAGGCTGCCAATGCAGCGATAGCTTTTTTTCCGCGCGCTATCTTCTCGTCGACAGAAGGTTCTTGGGTGCCATCAGCACGTGTATACCCATTTAGGATATCGTTTATGCCAGGCACATAGCCACTGGGGTCGTTAGTGGCCATGATGCTTAACGCATAGGGCACCTCTATTTTCGGTACGATGGTCAGTCCGACACCTTCGCCACCGTCATTCAGTGCTTCCATGGCAGCCAGTTTCATGGGTTGTACAGCTGCAATGCTTTGTGCGGATTTATGTCCTGTTGCAGCAGCTCCCAGTGAAGCGAAGAGTCCTACAATGGCTGCAATCTTGATGCTCTCTTTGGCTAATTGTGTCTCACGCTTCTTCATCAAATACCAGCATGATACTGCCATTACGAAGACGGCTCCGATAATCCATGCTGAAATGACAGTGTGGCAGAACTTGTCAATGGCAAAAGGTGATAGTGCTACGTCGAGGAACGACACCATCTCATTTCGCATCGTGTCTGGGTTGAAAGCGCATCCAACTGGATATTGCATCCAGGCGTTGGCCACCAGGATCCACCATGCAGATATGGTGGC
Organism: Prevotella sp. tc2-28; assembly: GCF_900107705.1. Taxonomy (GTDB): domain Bacteria; phylum Bacteroidota; class Bacteroidia; order Bacteroidales; family Bacteroidaceae; genus Prevotella. The sequence continues at coordinate 263,772 of NZ_FNRE01000001.1, read as the reverse complement.
TCCTAGTCCTGTCAACCACGTGGAAGCAAGGTGGAAACCTGGGGAAACTTTTTTCCACCCAAAGAACATTACTGCCACGAAGGTACTTTCCATGAAGAATGCTACAATACCTTCAATGGCTAAAGGAGCTCCGAAAATGTCACCGACAAACCAGGAATAGTTCGACCAGTTGGTACCGAACTCAAATTCAAGGATAATACCCGTTGCCACACCCATGGCGAAGTTAATGCCGAAGAGCTTCTGCCAGAACTGAGCGACATCTCGCCAAAAGACATTACGAGTACGATACCAGCACGTTTCGGCAATGCCCATAATGACTGCCAGTCCCAGAGTAAGCGGCACAAACAGCCAATGGTAGATTGCTGTCAGTGCAAATTGCGCTCTGGCCCAGTTGATGGAACCGGCGTCAACGTTCAGAAATAAATCAGTCATCATATGCTTATTGTTTTAGGATTTGAGTAGCTACGAATTCGGACTCCTTTCCTTCCTCGGCATGTTGTTTGAGGTAGTTCGGGAAGAAAAATAACTTTAATACGGCAAAGATGATAATGAGCTTCACGATGATGATTGCCCATAGCGTACGTCCCAGTCTCATGTTACGGAAACCGTCATAATAGAGATCAAAAACCCGATAGAAGAAACCAGATTTGTTTGCCATAGATTGTTCTTTTCTCGTTAATAATGATGCAAATATAATAAATTAATTATAATCAGCCAACTATTTTTTGCAAGTTTCGTATAAAAAGCTTATCTTTGCATCGTTTTTGAAAACAATTTAATATATTTATTGCATAAATGAGAAGATTCTTAGGATTCATCTTGTTGACGACGATGGTGCAGGCTGCAGAGGCTCAGCGGTTGCTGAATCTTGATAGTTGTAGGGCATTAGCGCTTCATAACAATAAGCAGCTCAGTATATCGCGGGTCAAACAAGAGGTGGCTGCCAATGTGCGCAAGTCGGCTCGTACTAAATACTTGCCGCATGTCAGTGCGTTAGGCGGCTACGAGTTCACAAGTAAGGAAATGTCTATCCTGAATGATGAACAAAAGGAAGCTTTGAGTGGACTTGGAACAAACTTGACAGGTACCCTTCAGAGCCAACTTGCTCCTTTTGTACAGCATCTTCCTGCTGACTTACAGCAACAATTAGGAGTGGAAATGACACAGATGGCGGGTATGTTGAATGGCGGAGGTCAGCGTATTGTTGATGCTTTCCGTACCGATACCCGTAATCTCTTTGCTGGTGCTGTTATGCTGGTACAGCCCGTCTTTATGGGCGGTGCTATCATTGCCATGAACAAGATGGCTGATCAGGGAGAGCTGCTAGCAGCCAACTCTGCCGAGGCCAAGCGCCAGACTACTTTGTATAATATTGATCAGGCCTATTGGCAAGTGGTATCACTTCGCCATAAGCAAAAACTGGCAGAGGCTTATCTTGACTTGGTAAAGAAACTCGATGGCGACGTGCAAAAAATGATTCGCGAAGGTGTCGCAACCCGTTCTGAAGGACTGAGCGTTAACGTGAAGGTTAATGAGGCTGAGATGGCACTCATTAAAGTAAACGATGGACTGACTCTGTCGAAAATGTTGCTTTGTCAGCTTTGTGGTCTTCCCGTAAATGAGCAGATTACACTGGCAGACGAGGAAAACCAAGAGTTGGGCCTAAGTGAGCAGACACCAGTTGCTGATGTAGAATTGGCTGCGGAGAACCGTCCGGAACTGAAGATGTTGCAGAATGTGGTTGACATCAGTAAACAGGCCACCAATATGCTAAAGGCTGGCAATTTGCCGCAGGTCATGCTGACTGGTGGCTATATGGTTAGCAACCCTAATGTGTTTAATGGTTTCCAGAAGAAATTCGCTGGTGTTTGGAATGTTGGTGTTATGGTTCGCGTCCCCATTTGGAATTGGGGTGATGTCGCCTACAAGGTTCGTGCTGCAAAAGGAGCTACAGCCATTGCCACCCTGCAGAAGGATGAGGCCCGCGAGATGATTGAGCTGCAAGTTAACCAGAGCTCGTTTAAGGTGAACGAGGCCGCAAAGAAACTGGAGATGGCTAAGGCTAGTACGGCACGTGCTGATGAGAATCTGCGTATGGCAAACCTTGGATTCGGTGAGGGTGTTATCTCGTCGACGACGGTAATGGAAGCTCAGACTGCATGGTTACAGGCCCAGTCACAGAAGATTGATGCTGAAATTGATGTCAAACTATCGCAAGTTAACTTGCAGAAAGCATTGGGTGTCTTGCGATAAGCGTCGGATGGCAATATTACGAAATAAAAGAAATAACGAAAAAATAAATATAACATGTCTGCAAAAACACAACATAACAATATCCTGCTTGCAATCCTCGGATTCTCCGCAGTGGTTATTATTGTTGCCTTGATAGGCTTTTTTGCCTTAGGGCGTGATCCTGAACTGATTCAAGGTCAGGTAGAGGTAAGTGAATATCGTGTATCTAGTAAAGTCCCTGGACGTATTTTAGAGATTCGTGTCAAGGAAGGTGACTTCGTAAAGGTCGGTGACACATTGGCAATTCTTGATGCTCCGGAGGTACGTGCCAAAATGGAACAGGCTCAAAGTGCACAGAACGCAGCTGCCGCTCAGGAAGAGATGGCGCGTAACGGTGCTCGTCAGGAACAGATACAAGGTGCATTCCAGTTGATGCAACAGGCAAAGGCTGGTCTTGACATTGCCGAGAAGTCATATCAGCGTATCCAGCGTCTATATGATGAAGGTGTGATGAGTGCCCAAAAGCGCGATGAGGTCTATGCCAACTACAAAGCTATGGAAGCCCAGTATAAAGCTGCAGAAAGCCAATATGAGATGGCTAAGAATGGCGCTCGTTATGAAGACAAGAAGGCCGCTGCTGCTATGGTTGGTCGCGCCAAGGGAGCTGTTCAGGAAGTCAATTCCTACATTCATGAGACGGTACAAGTCGCTCAGATGGAGGGTGAGGTCACCGATATCTATCCAAAGGTAGGTGAACTTATCGGAACGGGTTCTCCCATTATGAGTGTGGCTGTAATGAAAGACCTTTGGGGTACTTTCAATGTTCGTGAAGACCAACTGAATGGTATGGAGGTTGGTAAGACCTTTACCGCTTTCGTCCCAGCGTTCAACAAGAACATTGAGATGAAGGTTTACTATATGAAAGATCAGGGCTCTTATGCTGTATGGAAGGCTACCAAGGCTAACGGTCAGTACGACCTGAAGACTTTTGAAGTTAAAGCCCGTCCTGTTCAGGCCTTTGAGGGCCTACGTCCAGGCATGTCGCTCATCATCAAGTGAGAAATACCGATTGAGAAATGACCGTTCTCAGACAGATATATGAAATCATGATGCGTGAGTTGCTGATTCTGCGACGCAACCACATCTATCGCTTCTGCATGGTGGTCTTTCCGCTATTGGTGATTTTCTTTTTCACCTCCATGCTGGACGATGGTGTACCTACTGGTTTGCCTGTGGGTATAGTCGATCAGGATAATACCTCCACTTCACGAGCTTTGTGCCGTAAGTTGGATGGATTCCAAACCTCACGCATATATGCCTATTACCCCAATGTCTCTGAAGCGCGACGTGCTATTCAGCGCAATGAGATTTATGGATTTCTCTATATCCCCAAAGGAACGACGGAAAAATTGTTAGCTTCACGTCAGCCAAAGATATCCTATTATTATACTTATACCACTTTAGCGGCTGGTTCCATGATGATGAAGGACATGAAGACCGTTTCTACACTGGGATCCGCTGCTCTTGGACAGGCGACACTACGTGCCAAAGGAGCTACCGACCGACAGATACAAACGTTGTTGCAACCCATCGTTGTCGATTTGCATCAGATTGCTAATCCGTGGAGTAGTTATAACATCTATCTTACGACGGTCATGGTGCCAGGTATTATCATCCTCTTTATCTTCCTGATTTCCTCCTATTCGTTAGGTACGGAACTAAAATTCGCTACTTCGAAAGAGTGGTTGGCAATGGCAGACAATCGTATTGTAGTAGCCTTGTTGGGTAAATTCCTGCCCCAGACTCTAATCTGGCTAGCCATCGTATATGGTTACGAATACTATGTCTTCTTCCATCTGCAATTCCCCTGTTTGGGGAGTCCTTGGATGTTGGTACTTCTCGGACTGATTCAAGTATTGGCAGCTCAGGGATTTGGTATCTTTGCTTTCGGACTGATGCCTTCATTGCGTATGTCCATGTCTATTAGTTCGCTGTGGGCAGTGCTTAGTATCTCGATGGCAGGTTCTGCCTTTCCTATCATGGGTATGGATGGGGCACTTCAGTCCCTGTCGTGGTTATTTCCTTTACGTCATTATTATATGATGTATCAGATTTGTGTGTTCAATGGCTTCCCGCTCATTGAGGCGTGGTTTCATTTTGCAGCCCTTGCAGCCTTCATGTTGCTGCCTTGGCTTGTTTTGAAGAAAATTAAGAATGCAATGCTCACTTATGTCTATATTCCATAATATATATCAAGGATTGCTGAGTGCCTGTTATATCTGGCGTAAGGAGATGATACGCGTCTTCAAGGATGAGGGTGTGTTCATGTTTTTCCTTGTTGTGCCCATTGCTTATCCACTGCTCTATTCGTGGATTTACAACAACGAGTCAGTTCATGAAGTGCCAGTCTGCGTTGTTGACGACGCTCACTCTGCTATGTCACGTCAGTTTATCCGTCAGTGTGATGCATCTCCTGATGTGCGTGTAGCTTATTATGCACAAGACCTCGATGAAGCAAAGTCGCTTGTCAGCCGTCAGTTAGTCAAGGGCATCTACCATATTCCTAGCGATTTCCAGGCGAAGGTGTGCCGTATGGAGCAAGGTGTCATCAGCGTTTACTGTGATATGAGTCTGATGCTGACTTATAAAGCTATCTTCCAGACAGCTCAGATGGTTACAATGGAGATGGGTACAGAATTGAAAACCCAATTGGGTGGTCATTATACGGCACGAGAAGAAACCATTGCATCGCGACCCCTAGACTATGATGATGTTCCTTTGTTCAATCCTCAGGGGGGCTATGGTTCCTCTGTGCTTCCTGCTGTGCTGATTCTGATTTTGCAGCAGACACTGGTGTTGGGCATTGGACTTTCTGCAGGTACGGCGCGTGACGAGAATCCTCATCGCAACTTGATACCAATAGGTGATGTGCGCTATCAGTCGACTTTGCCTATAGTCATGGGTAAGGCTATGTGCTATGTCATGATTTATGCCGTTATGGGTGCTTGGCTGGTTGCTGTTGTCCCGCGACTCTTCCACTTCCCGCAGTTAGCAACCTGGCAGACATTACTCACCATAATGATTCCTTACACACTTGCTTGTATTTTCTTTGGTATGGTAGTGTCGTGTATGGTAAAATACCGTGAGAACGTTATGCTGCTGGTGGTATTTATCAGTGTCCCCTTGCTGTTCATGACAGGTGTGTCGTGGCCTCAGTCCAACATCCCCGGTTGCTGGCAAGGCGTTTCATGGCTTTTTCCAAGTACTTTTGGTGCCCGAGCCTATGTTCGTCTGAATACGATGGGAGCTTCGCTAAGCGATGTGATGACGGAATACCGCAATTTATGGATACAAGCGGGTGTCTATTTCACGTTGGCTTGCGCAGTCTATCGTTTCCAGTTCTTCAAAGCCCGTCAGCAAGCTGTCGAGCGCTTGGAGTTCCTACGTCATAAGCGACATATGAAATAAAAGAAAATGGCTGTCCGGAAAGGACAGCCTATTTTGTTTTGATTATTTGTCGTAAGCGTGTTGCGGATAGTCGGTGGTGAAATGGAGTCCGCGACACTCTTTACGCTCAAGTGCCCATCGGGTAATGAGGTAGCCCACGTTAATCATATTACGCAGTTCGCAGATGTCACGGCTGGCCTTGACACGTTTAAAGAGACGCTCGGTCTCTTCGTAAAGCATGTCAAGACGGTCCCAGGCGCGATGTAGACGCAGGTCAGAGCGTACGATACCGACATAGTTGGCCATAATCTGGTTCACTTCCTTGACACTCTGGGTGATAAGCACTTTCTCCTCGTTGGTCATCGTTCCTTCGTCATTCCACTCAGGCACCTTGTCGTTGAAGTCGTAGAGGTCTACATGCTGCAATGAGTCGCGCGCAGCAGTTTCAGCATATACAACTGCTTCGATGAGTGAGTTGGAGGCCAGTCGATTGCCACCGTGCAGTCCCGTACATGAGCACTCTCCCAAGGCGTATAGCCGTTGGATGGAGGATTGTCCGTTGAGGTCAACTTTAATGCCACCGCACATATAGTGTGCTGCTGGACGAACGGGGATATAGTCGGTGGTGATGTCGATACCCATCGAGAGACATTTTTGGTAAATGTTGGGGAAATGATGACGTGTCTCTTCCGCGTTTTTATGGGTAACATCGAGACAAACGTGGTCGATTCCATGTATCTTCATCTCCTTGTCAATGGCTCGTGCAACGATGTCGCGTGGAGCAAGTGACAGACGTTCGTCGTATTTCTCCATGAAAGTCTCGCCGTTGGGGAGTTTCAGGATGCCACCATAGCCTCGCATGGCCTCTGTGATGAGGTAGGCGGGGTGGGTCTCGTTAGGGTTATGCAGTACGGTGGGGTGGAACTGTACAAACTCCATGTCGGCAACGGTACCTTTGGCACGATAGACCATTGCTATGCCGTCACCAGTGGCAATGACGGGGTTTGACGTGGTGAGATAGACAGCTCCGCAGCCTCCGGTACAGATAACGGTAACCTTGGCGAGGTATGTATCTACTTTCTGATTCGGATTGAGCACATAAGCTCCATAGCACTGGATGTTAGGTGAACGACGAGTGACGCGTACGCCCAGATGGTGCTGGGTGATGATTTCGACGGCGAAGTGATTCTCCTTGACATCGATGTCAGGACAATGGCGTACGGCTTCCATCAGTCCTCGTTGAATCTCAGCACCTGTGTCATCGGCATGGTGGAGGATGCGGAACTCTGAGTGTCCGCCCTCACGGTGAAGGTCGAATTCCCCGTTCTCCTTACGGTCAAAGTTGACGCCCCATTGGACGAGTTCTTTGATTTGCTCAGGTGCCATCCGTACCACTTGCTCGACAGCCTGACGGTCTGAGATATAATCACCTGCAATCATCGTGTCTTCTATGTGCTTGTCGAAATTGTCGACAGCCAGATTGGTGACAGAAGCAACACCACCCTGTGCAAACGATGTGTTTGCCTCGTCGAGTGAAGTCTTGCAAATCATACAAATCTTACCCTTGTGGGCTCGTGCCACCTTGAGAGCATAGCTCATGCCAGCTACGCCTGCACCAATGATGAGAAAATCGTACTTGTATACCATGTTTTTTTACATTGAACGTTGCAAAAGTACAAAATATTTTTGTAACTTTGCCTACGATTATGAAGAAATATCTGCTTTTCTTGTTTTTAAGTGCTACTTTTGTGGCAGCAAGTGCCCAAGGAAGTCTTCGCTCGAAGCTCGAAGGGCTGTTGGATGATCCGATGTTCGAAACGTCGCAGGTAGGCTTGATGGTGTATGATCTGACGGACGACCAAGTCATCTACCAGTATCATGCTCGTCAAATGATGCGTCCGGCGTCAACGATGAAGGTATTGACTGCAGTAACAGCGTTGGACCGTCTTGGAGGCGACTACATGTTCTGTACGCGTTTCTGCTATACAGGTACAATCCGGAAGGGAAAGTTGACAGGTAATCTGTATTGTGTAGGCGGCTTCGACCCTTTGCTAGATATGAATGATGTGAAGTTTATGGTGGCTAGGCTCTATGAGTTGGGTGTTGACACTTTGCGAGGACATATCTATGCCGACCGTTCGATGAAAGAGCCGATAGAATATGGTGAAGGGTGGTGTTGGGATGATGAGAACCCACGACTGACTCCTTTGTCATTAGGACGCCAGGACACGTTTGCAGAAAGTCTGTTGAGCGAGATGAGCAATATGGGCATTGTGCTTCAAAATGTTTCCATAGGCGAGGCTACCTGTCCTGCTAATGCCCATCTCATCTGTCCACGATTCCATACCATTGATCAGGTTTTGGAACGGATGATGAAGAAAAGTGATAATTTCTTTGCTGAGGCTGTGTTCTACCAGATTGCTGCGTCAACAGGAAAGCCTCTTAGTAAGGCTACCGATGCTTCATCTATTGTCAAACAGCTCATTCGGCGCATTGGTTTAGGAGGTCAGCCGTACCGTATTGCTGATGGTTCGGGACTCTCGCTATATAATTACCTGAGTCCGGAACTGGAAACGATGATGCTACGACATGCTTGGCGTAATACTACTATTTACGAGCATTTGGCACCCTCGCTTCCTATTGCGGGTGTTGACGGGACGTTGCAGTCTCGTATGAAAGGAACGGCTGCCCAGGGGAATGTGCGAGCCAAGACAGGAACACTGACGGGTATCTCCAGCCTGGCAGGCTACTGCACGGCAGCCAATGGGCATCAGCTCTGCTTCTCGATTATGAATCAGGGCGTGATGCGCAATGCTGCGGGTAAATCGTTTCAGGATCGCGTGTGTATAGCACTCTGCGAACCTTGAATATACCAGTTTAGAATCCGCTATATCGATTCAGCTTGTTCATGAAGATGGCTTCGTGGGCTACCAATTGGCATAGCTTTGCGTCGTCCATCTTTATGGTTGTGGGCCAGTATTTGTTTCCGTCAACACTTTTTCCTGTCAGCATCTCACACCAAGTGCAGGCTACAGTGTATCTTCCCAACGTGTACGATAGGTGCTGACCGTCTCTGTTCATTGTGTCGCCCTTGTGGTAGCGCATGAGTCGGATAGCCATTCCAGATGGGATGACGTGTTGGATGTTTGCCTTGGGTACCTCGTTGCGCAGGCAATTCACAATGTCGTTATACATGCGTTGTTGGTCGCTACCGTAGACTTCAAAGAGTGCATTCTTGAAACTTTTGGCGTAAGCCCACGTCATATGCCACCATATCTGTACATCGTGGTTGGTAGCTAACAGTTTCACTTGTCGTTGTAACGAAGGCAGGTTCTTGTAACTGTCAGGCAAACCTGATACCAAACTGGCTTGTTGCAAGGTGATGATGTCCCATGGCTCGTCCAGAATGATGCGTTGCAAGGTGACATTCTTTTCTTCTGTCTTGACGCCTCCTACAACTTTGCGGAAGGCATATTTGCGACGTGAGAATTTCAGGTTATCAAGGTGCATCTCGATGGTACATGCCGGGATATAGGCATTGCCGATAACCAGTGAGTCCCCTTGGGCATAAGCCAGTTCGTAAAGATATTGCTCTACGGCATCTTCAGAGAAACTGTTGCCAATGGCCAGCACTTTGATGACCTTACCTGAGCAAGGTAAGGCCATCAGTGTGAGTAGGATGAATAATATCTTTCGTGTCATCTTATTTTGTGGGAATGTCTGCTAATGTTTTCTTCAAAAGTTCCCAGAATGGCGCTACCGTCTCGATGAGGGCACGCTCTGTAGTGGTATGCGGACTCTTCATGGTAGGACCGAGACTGACGACATCGAGGTGAGGATACTTGCCCAAGATGACAGAGCATTCCAGACCAGCATGGTCTACTTGGATAATGCCTTCCTTGCCGAACAGTTCCTTGTACTCCTTCAGTAGCAGGTGCAGAATTTCGGAGTCGGGGTTGGGATCCCATCCTCCGTATGAGCCAGCTGTGACGACCTTCATTCCTGCCATGTTGAAGCAGCTTTCCAAGGTCTTCACGATATAGTCTTTCATATCCTCGCGACTTGAGCGAGCCAGGATTTTCAGTGCTGCTTTTCCGTCACCAATGTTGATGATAGCCAAATTGCTGGATGTCTCGACAACAGTGGGGTAGGATGGAATCATGCGAATGACACCGTCGTGACAGGCATAGATAGCATTGACCAGATTGTCTTGGATCTCAACGGGAACTTCCTTCTGTGGGGTCTTAACCTCTTCAACGGTTAGCTCGATGCCACTCTCTATCTGTTTGTACTCATCCTGGAAGTCTTCCAACCAATCAGCAGCCAGTTCCTTCAAGGCTGGGATATTTTCCTTAGGTAAGGTCAGCACCACCTCGGCTTTGAAGGGGATGGCATTACGCATATTACCACCCTGCCAGGAAGCCAGACGGGCCTCAGTCTCCTCAATAGCCTCACGGACGAAGCGCACCATCAGTTTGTTGGCATTGCCTCGACCTTCGTGAATCTCCAGACCAGAGTGTCCGCCACGCAGACCTTTCAGGGTTACGCGGACAGCAGCATCCTCAGGGTCTGTTTCTACTTCCTGATAGTCCAGTGTAGCGGTGATGTCAATACCACCAGCAGAGCCAATAACGAACTTACCCCAATGCTCAGAGTCGAGGTTTAGTAAGATGTCACCTTCCAACTCGCCTTCGGGCAGAGCATTGGCACCAAACATGCCCGTCTCCTCGTCAGCAGTGATCAGGGCGTTGATAGGACCGTGAACAAGTGTCTTGTCTTCCATGATAGCCATGATGGCAGCCACACCTAATCCGTTGTCTGCACCAAGGGTTGTGCCCTTTGCCTTCACCCACTCGCCGTCAATCCAGGGCTGGATGGGGTCGGTTTCGAAGTTATGGGTGGAGTCTGGTGTCTTCTGTGGAACCATATCCATGTGGGCTTGCAGGATAACCCCCTTTCGATTCTCCATACCAGGCGATGCCGGTTTGCGCATAACGATATTGTCACCAGTGTCCTTGAAAGCCTCAACACCTGCCTGCTTGGCAAAGTCGAGCAGGAACTGCTGTATTTTCTCGAGATGGCCACTGGGGCGTGGTACTTGTGTCAGTGCATAGAAATTCTTCCATACACACTGTGGATTCAGATTCTTGATTTCAGACATAATATGATTGTTTAAGTGATTTGATACTTGTAAAGTTCAGTGCCATCCATGCATAGATACCAAGTGCTACCACCAGTAATGTCTGTACGGTATGCACTATCAGCACGAAATAAAGGGCTTTTACGTCTTGTACACCATAGAGTATCAGCATGGTCTTTACGGCAAAGTGCCAGGGACCAGCTCCGTTGGGAGTGGGTACGATAACGGCTATGGAGCCTACGATGAACGTGACAAGTGCACAGCCAATCCCTAAGTCTTCTGTAAAGTCAAAACAGAAGAAGGTTAGGTAGTAATGCATGAAATAACTGAGCCAGATGCCCAGCGTGAAGCAGATGAACAAGGGGATGTTGTGGACATCTTTGAGTGAGATAACTCCTTGCCCGATACCCCTTAGTGTCGCCCGTACCTTATTATATATAGATAACTTATGCAGCAAAAAGTACAACAGGATAAGAATGGCAATGACACACACTGCTGCTACGAAATAGCCTGCCCACGAGAATCGGTGCAGAATGTCTTCTATGTTAGTTCCTGTCTTGCGGAAGAAAGTGCCGAAGGTGCTCATTTCCATCAGCAACACTGTGGTCGTGATGCCCATGATGAGCAACGAGTCGATAGCTCGTTCAGTCACTACGGTGCCTAACGACTTGGGAAAAGACACGTCGTCGTAGCGTTTCAACACACCGCAGCGTGTAAACTCCCCCACACGAGGGATTAAGAGGGAGGCGGCATAAGAAAGGAAGATGGAATGTATGCATACCGATGTCCTGGGCCGTTCGCCTACCGGCTCCAATGTCTGCTTCCAGCGCCATCCGCGAAACATTTGTGCCAGGATGCCGAAAGGAAACGACAGCAACATCCATGTCCAGTCCATCTCGTCTGTCATCACATATAGAATGGTCTTCCAGTCTTCGCCTCGGTACATCCAATACAGAATAGCACCTCCCAAAGCGAGTGGCATCACAATTTTCAATATGATATTGCTTAGTTTCATAACCAAATGCAAAGTTACAAAATTATTATGAAATATGCATTAGAAATTTACGAAATATTTCGTATCTTTGCATCCATGATGAAACTAGTAAGACCCAAGAAGAATCTTGGTCAGCACTTTCTGACTGACCTGACAATAGCCAAGCGCATAGCTGACACAGTAGATGCCTGTCCTGACATCCCCGTTCTTGAAGTAGGTCCTGGTATGGGTGTGATGACGCAGTATCTGGTGGAGAAACCCCGTCCGTTCAAGGTTGTGGAGATTGACCGTGAGTCAGTGGCTTACTTGAACGAACACTTCCCCAAACTCCGTGAGAACATCCTGGGTGACGACTTCCTTCGCATGGACTTGCAACAGGTTTTCGATGGACAGCAGTTTGTGTTGACGGGTAACTATCCTTACGATATCTCGTCGCAGATTTTCTTCAAGATGCTGGACAATCGCGACCTCATTCCTTGTTGTACGGGAATGATTCAGCATGAGGTGGCTCTACGTATGGCATCTAAGCCGGGCAACAAGGCTTATGGCATCTTGTCGGTTCTGATCCAGGCTTGGTACGATGTGGAATATCTCTTTACCGTCGAACCCTCAGTGTTTAATCCGCCTCCCAAGGTACAGAGTGCCGTTATTCGCATGACACGTAACAAAGTGAGCCAGCTTAACTGCGATGAACAGTTGTTCAAGAAGGTCGTTAAGACGGTTTTCAACCAGCGTCGTAAGATGTTGCGTGTGTCGTTGCGCCAGTTGTTACCCACTGATTCTCCACTTTTTACCTCGGATTCTTCCTTCCTGACACGTCGTCCGGAACAACTTTCCATCGAAGAGTTTGTCGACTTGACAAATCAAGTGGAAAAAGCCCTGTGTGCGAGCACAAAATAACTGTGTTCGCACACAATCGCTTGATTTGAATCAAGAATACATCATTTTTTTGATGTTTTTGAATCAAAAAAGAACAAGTTATCCAAAATCGTCGTACCTTTGCATCGTGAATCAGAGATAACACACCTAGCGAGGTATTAGAATAAAAAGATTGAGGATAACAACATAAGGTTAGTTAGTAGTTTTAGGTTAGTAGTAAGTTATTTGAAAAAGGTGTTAGTGATTAAGGTAAATTAGAGAGAGCATTAGGTTTTTAGTTATTAATAGGAAAAGAAAAGATACAGTCTGCGATTGGTTCGTAGGCTGTATCGCTTTTTTATCCCTTTATTGTCAAGAAGCTATCTTCTTCAACCATCCGCCTCTAAACAGTCGGGCTAAGAAGATGAATCCTCGGAAAGACAGTTCTATCGCCATTGCCACCCATACGCCAGGCAAACCGTAGGTGGTAGAGAGTAGGGCAGCCAGTGTCAGGCGCACTCCCCACATGGACATCAGGCTCATGATGGCAGGTCTTAGCGTATCGCCGGCACCGATGAAGATGCCGTTGCAGACGATGGCAGCAGCAAACATGGGTTCGGCAAAGGCTTCAATGCGCAAGCACTTGGCACCAATCGCGATAATCTCGTCAACGGGAGTCATCAGCGACATTAGCTCAGGAGCAAAGACAAACATCAGTATGCCCATCATGGTCATGACGATCATGCCCAGTGCTGCTGACATCTTGGCAAAGGATTGCGTCAGCACACGTTTTCCTGCTCCAAAACTCTGGCCTACCAGTGTGGTTGCAGCCTCAGCAATGCCGAAGCCAGGCATGTAACACAAGCTCTCTACGGTGATTCCAAGCGAGTGGGCAGCAATAGCTATCGTTCCTAATGGTGCTACAATCAGGGTGCTGACAATCTGTGCCGATCCCATCAGGATGTGTTGCAATCCCATTGGGGCTCCTATCTTGAAAGCATTGCCCACAATGTCCGATTTAGGACGGAAGGAACCTGGTCGCCCCTTTAGCTTAAGCATATCCGACCGATACAACAGGAAGTATAGCATCAACAGGGCCGTTATCAGTTCGGCAACTCCTGTTCCCATAGCAGCACCCATGACACCCAGGTCGAGTACATATATAAAAAGGTAGTTGAAAGCAACATCCATCGCACACATCAGGATATTCAGCATGGATGGTATCTTCATGTTGCCCGAACATTTCAGCATCGAGCCTGCCAGTCCCTCCATCTGGAAGAAAATGCCACAGAATCCGATGATGGCGAAATAAAGAGACGCGTCGTGTGCAATCTCCTCCTCACCGCCTAGCCAGTAGGGCAGGGGACCGCTGATGGCAATGGCAGTCAGTGAGATGGTCAATGCCCATATCATGCAGCATACGAGCGACTGTCGCAATACCCTGCGTGCTCGCTCAAAGTCGTTGGCACCAATGGCGTGAGCCACCTGAACACTGAATCCCATGTTGGCAGCTGAGGCCAGTCCACCCATCAGCCATCCGGTAGTCTCTACAATACCTATGGCTGCTGAGGCTTTGGCTCCCAGATGTCCTACCATCGACGCGTCGATGAAGAACATGACGGTGGCAGAGAGCTGGGCAAGGATGGACGGAATACTCAGGCTGACAATCAGCCTGAGTTTCTCGCCTTGTGTCATCTCGCGACCTTCGCGGATGTAGGCCAGCAGATCTTTCTTCTCGCCTCTCACCTCTTACCACTCACCTCTTATCATTCCGCTTCCAACAGCAATACACGACTAGCCCAGTCTGTCTTCTTGCCCCAGTCTACCTCGTTGCGATAAGGCACGTCCAGACCGTGGTTCATCAGGTAAGCTCCGCTGTACGATTTTCCTTCACAGTCCAATGGCTTGAGGTCGATGCGGTTCAGTTCGTGCACCTTATACATACGGTTGGCATCCAGTCCTGCCATCTTCACACGAGGCAGGTGCTCGTTCTGGAACGATTCCGTTTTCCACCAGTACCATACGGCTTTGTCTTTCTGGTCTGTCACATACATCATCGAGGCCAGTCCCTTCCTGTCGTAAGGTGATACCAGTCGGTAGATGTTGCCAAACTGCACGATAGGCCGTATCTGCTTATATTCCTTGATAGCCTGACGGCACAGGGCTTTCTCCTCGTCCGTCATGTTCTTGGGCTGAATCTCCATACCCAGACGTCCGCTCATAGCCACATCAATGCGGTATTTCATCGAAGTGGTGCGGAACACGGTGTGGTTAGGTGTTGCCGAGATGTGCGAAGCCATAGCGATGGCAGGGAAGAAATAACTCGTTCCCCATTGCATGTAGATGCGTTGCAGGGCATCGGTATTGTCTGACACCCAGAACTCATCGAACCAGGGGAGCACACCCCAGTTGGCACGTCCGCCACCTGATGCACAAGCCTGTATCGTGACGTCAGGATATTTGTCGCGAATACGTTGGCATACCTTTTCAAATCCACGATGATATTCGATGTACAGGTGACTCTGGTTGCCCATGGTCAGATATTGTGAACCGTGGTTCATGATAGCCATGTTGGCATCCCATTTGATATAGTCAATCTCTGGATACTTGCTCATCAGGTTGTCCACGATGCTGAACACGAAGTCCTGCACTTTGGGATTGCTCAGGTCGAGCACTACTTGCGTACCACCACGACCTAACACCGGCTCACGGTTGGGCGCCTTGACAATCCAGTCGGGATGCTTCTCATACAGTTCACTCGTCGTGTTAGCCATCTCGGGCTCTATCCAGATGCCAAACTTGACACCGTTCTTCTTGGCGTCTCTCAGCAGTCCTTCGATACCCTCAGGCAGTTTGTTCTTGTCAACCACCCAGTCGCCCAGACTCGAGTTGTCCACCTTACGGGGATATTTGTCGCCAAACCATCCGTCGTCCATCACGAACAGTTCGCCACCCATTGAGGCAATGTCAGCCATCATCTGGTCCATGCCTTTCTGGTTGATGTCGAAGTAGACACCCTCCCACGAGTTCAGTAGGATTTTGCGCTCCTTATTGCCGTGCATCAGCTTGTAGGTGCGTCCCCATTTGTGGAAGTTACGGCTCACACCGCTCAGTCCTTCCTGCGAGAAGGTCAGCGCCAGTGCGGGTGTCTTGAATGTCTCACCCTTCTTCAGGTGGTATTCCGAGTTGTCCTCGTTGATACCGGCAAAGAAGTAGTGGTAGTCAGTATCGTCCGTGACCACTTTCAGTCGGTAGTTGCCTGAGTAGCAGATGGCAGCTCCGATGACGTCGCCCGTATTTTCCTGTCCCTTGCCGTTCAGCGAGAACATCACCTCTCCGTGATCAGTGTGCGAGTTACGCGTACCGTCCTTGTTCACAATGACCTTCTGACCAGGAGTCAGAGGCTCTTCCACCAGTCGGGCTTCGTTAGCCCACGAACCATAGAAGTGGCTCAGCCATACGTCACCTCTGCGAATGGGCATCATGGCCGAGGCAAAGGTGGTCAGCGTGACAGGTTGCTTCTCGCCATTGGTAATCTCCGTCCAGGCTTCTATCATGTCCACCTCCTCGTATGCCTTGTATTTCAGCTTGACGGTGATGGGATATACAGGGTCTTTCAGGTTGATTGTCGTGAGGTCGCCGTTCTGTTCCACGCTCTCTGCTATCAGGGCCGTCGACAGGTTCCCGTCAGCATGGCGCATAGCCAAAGCAGCCTCTGCAGGGGTGTTCAGTCCGTGTGCAGGATATATCTCCATTCGCCCGTCTGCTCGGGGAGTCTGCAGGTGCTGCAAATCCAGTGCACTCAGTTTTGCACCATAGTACACATACTTGGGCTGTGCCCCTTTCTCTACGTTTAATACTAGGGTGTTGTGGCGTGTCTGCACCACTACCTGCTCTGCTTTTGCCAGGGATGCAGTCACACAGAACAATGCCAAGAAAAATACCTTCTTCATATATCATTAATCTTTAATGTTTAATCTTTAATCGCTTCCGCAATGATTTCTGCCATTCGTCGTGCCCCCTTATGGTCAGGGTGAATGCCGTCGTTCAGCATCTTGTCACCATCGCCAGCATAGCTCGTATGCAGGTCTATGACGTTGAACTTGTTCTGCTTGGCGACCTGTTTGATGATGGGTATGATGCCATTCACGATAACGGAGTCGTTGATGTTCCACGTCGGCTTAAAGGCAGGTATGGGCGTACAGAGGTAGATGCGCTGATTCGTCTTGCCGTGTTGACGTCCGCAGGCTCTCAGCTGGTCTGTCATCTGCTGCAAGTCTTCCTTAAAGCCCTTGTTGAATTGCCAGTTTTCGGGTTTCGAGTCGTTCGTTCCCAACTTAATGATGATGATATCGGCATTGAAAGCCAGTGCGTCGCGCCACGCTTTCTCCTTCTGATAGGGTAGGTCGCCCTTGTTCAGCAAGGTTCGTCCAGTCACTCCGAAGTTTTTCACATAATAGCCGTTGCCCAACAGCTTCTGCAACTGTGCCGGATAGCCAATCTGAGTAGCCATCTCGATGCCGAATCCGTCGGTGATGCTGTTGCCGATGCAAGCCACTCGCAGGGCTCCTGGCTTCGGACCCTGGTGGTTCTTCAGCCATGTTGTCAGGTCGTTCAGCATCTGGTCGTGATAGGTGAACGAACTGCGGAATCCGAAACCGTGTCCACCGGTGGGGTAGATGTATAGCGCGCAGTCGTTGCCTTGCCAGCGCATAGCCGAGTAGTAAGCCACGCCGTTAGTCACGGGAGGCACTGTCCGGTCGTCGTTTGCCGTCAGGATGATGGCTGGCGGGGTAAGGTGTCTGCGTACGGCATGCTGGTTAGAGAACTCCTTTACCAACTTGGCGTCCTTCTGTCCCTCCTCACCTAGGAAGTTCACGCATGAGCCCTTGTGTGTCTCCTTCTCGTTCATCGAGATGACAGGATAGAACAGTATGGAGAAATTGGGGCGTACGGCATATTCGCTATGGGTGGACACTGTCGAGGCGAGGTGTCCGCCTGCCGAGAATCCCATGATGCCCACGTCGTCAGGGTTGATGTGCCATACGTTGGCAGAATCCCTTACCGTGCTGATGGCCTTCTCTGCATCCCCGATGGGAATCGTTCGGTCACCCTTCGGCATACGGTAGGTCAGCACGAAGTAGGCAATGCCTTGCTGGTTGAAATATGTTGCCCAATCGTGACCTTCGTTCTGCATCGACAGTCTACTATAGCCACCTCCCGGGCATCCCACCACGGCCTTGCCTGTCGGCTGTTCTGGCAGGTATCCAACGATGTTCGCCTGACCGTCTTCCGTCAGGTTCACTTTCAATGTTCTCAGCGTCTGGGCCTGTGTCGTAGCGACACTCAGTCCCACCGCAATAGCTATTGCAAATATCCTTCTCATCATACAGTTGGTTAGTAAATCTGGTTTTCAAGCTACAAAGATAAGGATATTTCGTGAAATTATCAAATTTGCAGCACGAAAAGGCAAAAATTTGCAAAGATAGTATTACTCTGCTGTCTGTTTCGTAACTCATAAACAATCTTAATTTTATGGCCAAAAAAATATAATATCGGAAAAAATGATTATTTTTGCCTGTCATTATTGAGAATTTATGGACAAAAGAATAATAGCTACTCTGATGCTGGCATTCATGGTATTGACAGCATGTACGGACAAGAACGATAATCCTGGTGACAACCCTCAGCAGACACCTGTCGACGTAGGACCGGCGTATACCGACAAACTGGTGGATGTAAATCGCGACGGCAAAGTCAGCGGACGGGTGTCACTGCGCTTCTATAGCGATATGCCCAGTGTGGCGTATGTTTCCGTGGCAGACTTCCACAAGGTAATGACAGATGGCGAGACGATGAAGGTGACGCGACAAGGCGACCTCTACCAGTTGGTCACACGTAAGGGTACTGCTACCGTGGATGTCAAGGCTGACTGTCTCTCTTCCACGACCTATGCCGCCTTTGTGGATCTTCTGTGGATGGTGGACCCAGGGCTTGCCCCCAATGCCATGTACGACGGCAGCAAGTATATCCGGTTCGTCAGTCTGGAAAACGTGTCGTCATTCAAGCCCGTCAGCGCTGTCCGCCTGGACTTTGGCAAATACAACATCGACCTGCACGACGATGGAAGCAATGTCTACTTCCCTTTTGCCACGTTGGCCGACATCTATTCCGACTGTAACTTCCACAACATCTCCTATCACGACGACTTGGTGGTTGTAAGCACCAAGTTGGACACCTATTCCATCAACAAAATCGCTCCGGAATATGCCGCCAAACCCTATCTGCGGGATGAAGTAACAGCAGACATGGCTAAGTTCCGCTATCAGGAGCTGTGCTTCGTGTTCGACAACCTCTTTGGTTTCCCTGGCTGCACTATCATGGAGCAGAACGGAATGGAAGAGAAGGGTTTCGATGCCACGCTGGACGCGATACAGGATGGCAAGACCGTGAAGAAGTTGCTACAGTCTACCGATAATATGGATTTTGCCTGGGGACGCATGGCTCTGCAATACCTCATTGATGATGGTGGTCATACCGGAACTGCTGTATCGTCAGGACTACCAGCAGGCATTGAAGCCGACTATATGTCCCGTATGAAGGCTACTGCCAGCAAATATCCCGAAGCTGCAGCCTTGTATGACAAGTGGGAAAAATGTTTGGTCGAAAGTTCTGAGAAAGCAGAGACGCTGGAGAAAATGCAAAAGCAGGCTTACGGCGATAACCTTTATAAGGTCAACGACAGCAAGACCACAGCAGTCATCCTCATCAACTCGTTCTTCGATATGAACGAGGCCGCCTGGAAAAAATACTATGCCAGCGCGAAGACCGATGCCGACTGGCAGGAGCTGTTGAAAAACTATCGTAGTGACAACCTCATCACCTTGCTCTATGGACTGCAGCAGGCGAAGGCCGATGGTGTGAAAAACCTGATTATCGACATCACGAAGAATTCTGGAGGTTCCTGTGACCTTGTAGGTGCTTCTGTAGCCCTGCTACGCAAGAACCGGACGGTGCAGTTCTGGTCGCAAGACGCCCTGGAGGGTAAGAACAAGATAGCCACATACTATGTGGACAGGAATTTTGACGGCGTGTTCGACGAGAAAGACGATACCCAGCCCAAGTTCGACTGTAGCGACATGAGCATCGGTGTGCTCATCAGCAGTGCGTCCTTCTCGTGCGGCAACCAGTTTCCAACCATCATGAAGGACTACGGCTTCACCATGATGGGTGAGCGTTCTGGTGGCGGTGCATGTTGCATACAGGTCATGCAGACGGCAGACGGACAGAATTACAAAATTTCGACTTATCGCGACCGTTCCACCGACAAGCACTTTGTGAGCAATGATTCGGGCGTACAACCTTCCGAGGGTTGCACATTCAGTCTCGACAAATTCTGCAACTTGGACTTCTTGGGTGGGAAGCTGCATCAATAATCCTTTCCACCACTTTAACATCTGCAGGCAACCACTTCACGCTGTCCAGCTCATCCATCGTGAGCCACTTAGCTGCCTCATGCTCATTCAGATGTAGCGCCTCTGTCTGCAAAGAGCAGAGGTAGCAATGCATCGTCAGGTGAAAGGCTGCGATTGAGCGAGTGGAGACCAAAGCTTGCTTTGAGTCTTCCGAGCGTGAGCAGGCTCGACCGGAGGTCAATTTCGGGTAATCATACTCCACCGTACAAAGGAAGTCATCCACGCTGATGTCCGTTGACAGTTCCTCGCGAATCTCCCGCTTCAAAGCCTCCTCAGGCGTTTCCCCAGCCTCCATTTTGCCACCAGGAAACTCCCACCAGTCTTTGAAATCACCATATCCTCTTTGCGTGGCGAATATTTTATCATCCTTGCGAATGATTGCTGCAACGACTTCTATTTGTTTCATAACTCTTCCTCCGCGGCTTTCAAGTAATTTTCACTTTCTTCTTGGTGGTATTCCTTACTATTTTCATCTGCCATCTTACATCTTCTATCTTGCAGAAATATATGGTTCAACGTGAAAGCAATCGACTCCAGAGTCTCTTCACGCTTTGAGGGCTTCAACTCACACTCCCATACTGTGATGCAATGCCACCCCATCTCTGCCAGTCGCTTTTGTTCCTCCTTGTCGCGCTCCTTGTTCCTGCGGATTTTGTTCACCCAGAACTCACGGTTCGTCTTTGGAATCTTGCAACAATCGGAGTTTTCAATTATATCTTCCATCTTACATCTGCCATCAGACATCTGTGGCAACGCCACATTGTGTCCGTGCCAGAAGCATCCGTTCACAAAAATACAAGTCCTATATTTCCTCAGCACCAAGTCCGGATGCCCAGGCAACCGCTTATGGTTCAACCTATATCTAAACCCTCTACGCCACAACCCACGACGCACAATCATCTCCGGCTTCGTGTCCTTCGACTTGATAGCCGCCATATTCGCGTGTCTTTGTCGTGCAGATAGTTTATCCATATAATGATATTTCAAGTCCCGTCTCTTCCCTGCGTATAGTATCAAGCCCAGTTCCTGTGGCATCTCTGTCCCTATGGCATAATCTTACAGTTCAATGTTTACTTTCCAATATCCCGTTTTGTTGCTGCCCACTCGTACAAGGAGTCCTACTTGTTTCAGCTTGTTAATATACGTTTTTACCTGACGCTCTGACAGGTTTAATTGTTGACCTATCTCGGCAGCATTTAAACCACGATGTGCGTTTAAGACTTCAAGCACTTCTATAGCCTTAGCAGACAGTTCAGGGAATTTATCGTGCAGCTTATCGTGCAGCTTATCGTGCAGTTCTGTATTCTCTTCCTCTTCTGGCTCGCTGTAGTTCTCCATTGCCTCCAACAAGCATTGGAGCATGAATTCTATAAACAGTGTGCTTTCTCCAGCTGCATCACATTTAGCTATAACGCCATAATACTCTTGCTGATGCTCTTTCACGATGGTTTCAACAGGAATCCACGAGAAGATGCCCTTCCAACGGCTCAGCAGCATCGTCTGCCAATAGCGGCCCATGCGTCCGTTGCCATCTATGAAAGGATGAATAAACTCAAACTCATAGTGGAACACGCACGAATAAACCAGCGGATGCGTCTTGCAAGTCTTCACCCAATGGAACAAGTCGCCCATCAATTCTGGTACGCGGTCAGGCGGTGGAGCCATGTGCAGGCAGTTGCCATTGCCATCGAACACCCCGACACCCTCTTGCCGATAGTGTCCAGCGTTTCGCACCAATTGGCTCATCATCAGACCATGAGCCTTCAGCATATCTTTCTCTTTGAAAGCATCCAACTGAGGCATCAGGCGGTAAGCCTCAATGGCATTCTTCACCTCCTGTATCTCATCAGGAGCACCCAGCACATGTTTGCCGTCGATGATGTCCGTCACCTGCTTCAGAGAAAGTGTATTATTCTCAATAGCCAGCGACGAATGGATAGTCCTTATTTGGTTTTTCTTTCGCAGCATAGGAGAAGGCAGGTCGTTTTCTATGCGTGAGTTTAGGCTTCCCACTTGTTCAGAAATCTCTGCAATCTGGTGAAGAATCTTCTCTGTTATGTTAAATGGCGGTATATACATACTACTTTATCCTTTTATTTCTGTTTTGCCTGTTACTGCTTCGTAGATAACGCTCTTCTTGTATTCCTTTAGCGTTACGCCAACTACTTGCTACGTATATCTTCCGTTTCATATCTGAGGCAAAGATACGAATAAGTGAGAAGAAAACCAAAAGAATTTCCTCTTTTTTAATCCCTGCATTATAGCCGTCCCTTATCAAGGGACTCTAAATCTCGAACGGAAGTATCTTCGAGATTTATCTCAAAGATACAAAGAAATATGAATACGGCAAAAAATTATCTTAAAATTTGGAAGATTAGAGAAAAATGTCTATCTTTGCAGTGTGAAAGGAGAAACCAAGTAGAGCCACGATGTGCGGAACGGTGGCATCTGTGTGATGATGAGCAATTCGACCTTGCCGCTTGGTTTCCTTCACTTAAATATAGAGCTGGTCACGAGTGACCAGCTTTTATAGTATTTTTATGTAGCGTTTGCCGTTGAACTCTTTTTTATCTGTTTTGCCTGTTACTGCTTCGTAGATAACGCTCTTCTTGTATTCCTTTAGCGTTACGCCAACTACTTGCTACGTATATCTTCCGTTTCATATTGAAGGCAAAGGTACAAATTATTTCCTAAACTTCCAAATAATTTTCCATTTCGCCAAAAGTTGTGTCAAGGAAAGTGTAATCGATTAAAACATGAGGCTTTAAGTTTTGGTATTCTTGTGACAACTTATGATGCGGCTTAAGATGGAAAGCTAACCTTAAATCATCCTTTCCTTCTTCCATATCAATCTGTTTAGCTTCACTTCCTTTGATGGTTCTCACCCTTGTTATCTCATAAACATCACGAATACCCTTACCCTTGAAATAAGGAATAAAATAGTGTAGATTATGCAATGCTATAGACGTAGGAAACGAGGGACCTGTATAATAAAGGTCAGCCGTTCCTTCCTCGAACTTTTTAAGGTAGTTCTTTCGACTACTCTCCCTTACCATTCCTATGAGCACTCTATCACCCACTTCAATGAAGGCGCCCTTCTGTGGTATTACCTTAGAAATAGTTGTAGACGACTTGGTCTCTATCAGTTCTTTGATGAAATGCTCCAATAGTTTTCTATTTTCCTTGTCTTTTGGCCTTAAAGGAAAGGCTCCTATATTCACCTCACTGATAGTCTTATAGAACTTAGAAACTTCAACATCGGCTTTTTGTCCATCACCAGGAAAAAGGATATAACCACCAATGACTTCTTTCTTCAATTCATTGGATGAGTGCTCTTTGTAATAGATGGCATCCCTATATCTATGCATTTGATTGATGGCATCTTCTGGGGGTGTGTCAACGCCTGTTGGTGTTCTGCCCTCAATTCGGTATTTTGCATCGAAGAGATAAGTCATCTTCATGTCCTTCTGCAAATCTTGCTTGGTCAGTTGTAGTACAATGTCAGGCTTTTGAGCTACAGTGGGCACCACCAGGTTCTCCATGCTGATATTATCGTTCTCTTTCTCAGTATGTTTAGGGTTATAAACCAATTCGGCCAACTCTACATTGTCTTTCTTGAATAGGATGCGCGAATGTTCTCCTTTTCCTAGCTCCCAAGTGAATATGCCGTTCATTTCCATACGGTTGCGATGGTCAACATCCACGTCAATACCCAAAAGCTCTTTCACGATATGGCTCACCTCAATGAAGCACCAAATCTCATAAAGGGTAGCAATATCTTTCGATTGGAGACGATATATACCTTCATTCAGAGAATAGGCTCTTCGCAGCAAGTTCCAAGTCCGATAAACTTGACTATAACCAGTTGCTTTTTGTAGCACCATACTCTCTTGGTTCAATCCTTTGAAACGTCCAACAGTACGAAAGAACGGATTCCTTTCTAGATGTTTCAAAGTGTTGAGCATCTCCTTCATGTCTTCCTTGTAAGGATCGGACATGCCTCTAATGCTCTCAATTCGTTTCTTCAGCGACTCGTATTTATTGGTTATCTGTCCGAGGGCATGCTTTAGAAATCGGTTTTCTTGTGTGTCGTTGCTCTGAATCTGTTGTTCAACTCTATAGAGGTGAGCCTGTTCCCTTCGATGCTCAGCCAATTCATTTTCAAGATTGACGGGAATCCTCGTCAGTTTGTCTGCACGAAGATAGGTTTCTATTCCATGAAGTCGGTGTCGAGGACGTTCAATGATACCTTTTACAGCTTTGATAAATTTTTTTTGTTCCTCTGCAAAGATACTCCACCATACAAGGTCAGGTGTCTCTCCGCTGCTTTCTGGTGAGAATCCATGAAACGTTCGTTTCATATAGTCAAGCGAAAGCATACGATATTCGCTTTCTATGTCTTCGATTATCTGGCGCCAATGCTCATGATAATTCAGTTTAGTCGAGAGCACCTCAAAGCCAAAACGGAAGTGGCGCAGTTCTGTACCAACTTTATAGTCTATCAGAATTTCGCTCTTACCAATATCGTTGCCGTAATTGATAAAGCCTGCAAGAATGCCTCTTCGGAAACTGAAGTTCTCATTGTCACCTTGAAGCATGCTTCCAAAACGGGCATCCTTTACGTGGCTGCCAAACTCCACCCAAATAGGATATTCTGCATTATCAAAGAAAACAGCAGGAGCAGATTCTCCTTGATTGATGTTTTGCTCGTTGCCGTCTTCATCCTGTCTGACTACAGACACCACTCCATCCGTCCATGAGTAGTTAGAGGTCAGGTTCTCTTCCCCTACATTTCTCACGGCCTTGTCCCAAATGGCATCGAACTTACTACATTCAATGCTCATGGTGAAGTCTTGGTGCTTGATGGTCAGAAGTTCCATATATGTTTAGCTCCAGAAACTTGTATAGCCTGATGAAAGACGTTTTTTCATCTCGTCTAACTTTGCAAGAGAGATTGATTTGTATGGTTCTTCATCTTCGTCTTCATCAAAGATTTCTGCAAAAACATCTTTTAGAGCCTCTTCGATAGTATCACCAAGACCTTCTAAAAACTTCATGCTAACCTTTGTTTCATCTCCTTCTATTCGAGAAAGAACCTTCATGTTGGTAATTTCATCCAAAGCACGAGCTATTACGAACTCATCTTTATACTCAGAATCTTCATCTCCCTCTATCTGTTTATAAGGAAGGTTATTTACAACATAAAGCAACACTTCATTTCTCGTCCTATATGCTATCTTGAATGGCGTACCTTCTAATTTGTCATTTATCTTCTGCAGGTAATCAATAGCAGTATCACAAACTTCCTTATAAGAGGAGTAAATGTCAACTCCCTCCACAGCATTGCCGATTAGCTCAGCTGCGCCAAGTTTGCCAATCCTCTCATACTTGTTTTCTAGGCCTCCTGAAAGATTGACCTCATTCATCTCAATGGTCATTGCCCTATCAAGTACTTTGCGACTGAATGAGAATGTTGTTTCATCCATATTGACAGTACCAACAACGATTAGGTTTTGTGGAATACAGATGCCGTCCTCAAGGAATTGATGGCGTATGTCTTCATCGTCTGTCAATTCGCTTGTTAATATACGATACCAATCCTCTGGGCTTTTCTTTAATATAGGGTCAGTCGTAATATTCCCTTTTTCATCAGCCTTTCGACTTTCTATCACACTAAGATATTCCGCAAAGTATTGCTCTACAGGAGCGAGATTCATTTCGTCCAAACAAAGGAAATAAGGAACATCTTGTTCTTCCCATGCTTTTGCGATGAACTTCAGAAAATTTCCTGCTACAAAAACAGGCTCTCCACTAACACGACTTACATAGCCTATCAGTTCCGATGAATCGTGCCAATTCGGTTTCACCTGCACCATCTCAAAGTTCCTTGGTTTCTGTGCTTTATATTCCTCAGTGCCTTCATCCCAACATGCGCGTGCCAGCTCACGAACTATACGCGACTTACCTGTACCAGAGATACCTGCAAGTAACAAAAACGGTTTGGATTTGATGGCTGTGATGTAGGGGCGGAAATAAGAAGCAGTTTGCTGTATTTCACTATTTGTTATATTTAGTCCACCTTTATAATCTGATTTAATGGATGTATCAGGTATCAATTCTAACCAAGCATCTCGTCGTTCTGATGAATTTGCATATCTTATAGAATGATTCTCATCAACAATTACAGCTGACAAATGTAATTCATCTTGATTATATACTTCTATGCTGTATACAAACCAACAAGCTTGTTCGTTTAAGCCTAACACTTTTCGAGCATGACGAATAAACTCGGAATTTGAAAATTGTTCTCCATTATACTGATAGGCATTCTTATCAGAATACTTAATACTCTTTCTTCCTGAATGACTTTCCGAATCCTCCTTAACAAGGACCATAATAAAAGGATAGTCAATTCTTGTCCCATTAATAAAAACTTTTCGAAAAAGAGAAGCAATTTGGCATTCATCAAGTTCGGAAGCTTGATAAATCCGACCACCTTTCCCTAAAGGAAGGCTTACCCTATCTAATGGCACGGAGCAATAAACCATTCCAATGAGTATCACCTCTGCTCCTGGATATGTAAATTTGTATGCTGGTTTTGATTGTCCCAACGCTGTGCCCCATGAAGGAGTGCCTGTTCCGACATTAAGGTATGTACCAAATGCGAAAGAGCCTAAATCTAAGTTCATAATACCTGACTAAAAATATGATTTAACAATATACCGACCAAATTAACATCCCAGCCGTTGCCTGCTCTAGTAGACAACTGAGAATAGGATTGTCCTGCGTAATTTAATTCACCATCTTCAAATCCCATAAAACGGAATTGTTCATCAACGGACATTTTTCTTACGATTTCCAAACCATCTTCTTTTGGGACTTCAATTACCCTTAAACTATTGTGCTCAGGTTGTGTGATAGTTATACTCAATGCATTTGTCTTTATCTTCTTGTTGTAAACATCGAAGCAAAGTGGCTCATCAACCACAAAAGATTCTATACGATGTTTCTCTTTTAGATGCTCTATTTGTGCCTGTGACAGATAAAGATAGTCAGGTGCTTTAACATCCAAGAAATCTCCAAACCTCTTTGTCAACTTCATTTTAGGTGGAACAATGTTAAAACCTTCTGGAACACCACCTAACATTGCAAACATCCATATTCTCTCACGATTTTGAGGTATTCCATAATCGCAGGAGTTGAGTATTGCATACTGAAGTTCACCATAACCTAATTCACGCAGAATCTCCTTTATGCGGTTTCTTGTTGGCTCGAATTTCTTGGCTGTGAAGCCTTTCACATTTTCAAGCAAAAGGTATCGAGGACGTTTTTCTTTCAGAATCCTCATTATTTCATAGAATAACGTTCCTCTGCCATATCTGTCATCCTCGCCCATTTGCATTCCTGCGGAAGAGAATGGCTGGCACGGAAAACCACCTGTAAACATATCAAAATCAGGAAGTTCTTTCGGATCTATCTTTGTGATATCGCCCCAATTCTTAATATTAGGAAAATTTGCTTCGAGTAATTTGCTTGCAAATGGATTAAACTCTGACATTCCTATAACCTTATAATTCAAGCCAGAGCGTTTTAATCCAAATGAAGCTCCACCATATCCTGCAAAACCTTCAAAGACTCTGATAATCTCATGGGGTGGTAATTTTTGTAATTTCTTCTTTGACATGAAAAAGCCCTCTCTTCGTTTTCGAAAAGGGGGCGTGGAATTGTGAAGTGTTTAACCAAGGCTTACGACGGCCCACATCAGACAACAATCATACTGTCCACGCCCTTTATGAGCGTAAACATCCAATTGCTTGTCCGACTGATGTGTTTCCCTGAGGTCGTAATTCTGGTTAATCAGTCAACCAAGGATGTCAATGACGCTTATTTTTCCCTTATTCTATTGTTTTAGTTCTACTTTTAATATTATAGTCCGTGTGCACCAAAACGGACAGGTTAACTTTCTTGGTTACTACAAATAAAAAACGTGGTGCTTAACATCTGCCCGTTCGTCTTCGCGGCCTTCCACAGCCATGCTGAAAAACAGACAGAGTAAACACCCACGTAGGAGTATATTATACACCGTAAAGTGTGCCAGAAGGTACACGACCTTCACGACACACTACGGAGAGTATATGTTACACCCCGTGGAGCTACATCTGCAATGTTCTTGTTCAGCATTCGATTGTGGAAGTTTCGAAGACCAAAAACAAAGCGTCAGTAACGCCTTCTAATATGTAGTGCTCTGCCCAATAGCTCCATTCTCCTCAGAGAATTTCATTGCCACCAAGGGCGGAATGCAATTGCAAAGATACAACTTTTATTGTAAATAAAGAAAAAAAGTTGGGAATTATTTGGTTTTAGGCGAACTTTGGGATGTGGCTTTGTCTTCTACTTTTCTTTCTCGAAGGTGATGCCTTCGTAGAGTTCCTGGGTGCCTTCGTCGCTTTTGGGGAGGAAGTGGATGCGCACACCGCGGATGTGTTTCTTGGCGCGGAAGGTTTTGGGATCGTCTACTTTCGCGCTTTCTATCTCGAGTTTCATCATGCCCCAGTCTGGCAGACGGACGCGGTCGCCGTCGCGCAGGTGGCTGTTGACGACTTCGGCGAGTGTCATGATGACACCGTTGATGGTGCCTTCGTGGATGTACATGCGTCGGGCAACTTCCTTGACGAGTTGTTTGCTCTCGATGGTTTTGTCGTGGACGGCTACGGCCTTGTATTTGCCGAAGGTGGCGAGGTTGGGTTTGCTTTCTTTCTTGATTTTGTACTTCATAGCTCGTTTTATTTTATATTTGATGCAAATATACGATATTTTCGAGAGAATACAAAGAAATTTCTAGAAAATATTTGTTTTTGGAGTTTCTTGATGTTGTTTGTGCTGCAAAAATATTTTTTCAAAAAAGTTCATATTAGCCTACATGCCTACACAAAATGTGGCTTAAATGCCGATAAATACGATAAAATCTTGGTTTTTGAGCCTACACAAAGCCTACATAAAGCCTACACTGTGCCTACACGATTTATGTGTTTTTTGACCTAAAACACGCAGAAAAGAAAGATTTACCATACGAGGGAACGAAAAAGAGTGCGCGAGATTGTAACTTTTTTGATTAGGAATCGTATTGAAATTCTCTAGAGAATTTATGGCTTACTATACGTGGCAGTAATTGCTGGTAGCCTAGGGAATGGTTAAATTCTCTAGAGAATTTTGAAGATAGTCTGAATAGAAGATTTTGCGGTTCTTCGAGCGCGTTTTTGCTAGAAGCCTATGCAGGTTTTGTGTAGGCTGTATGTTTTTTGTGAAGGCATAGTGTAGGCTTTGTGTAGGCTTTGTGTAGGCTTGATTTTTTGAAAAGTGCAGATAATCAGTCGTTTAAGTGAAAATTGTGTAGGCATGTAGGCTTATTGCTGATTTTTTTCAAAAAAATATTTGCATTGTGACGAAAAATTTTGTATATTTGCAGAAGAATTCAAATACTTAAAACTATAAAATACACATGAAAATATCTATCCTCAAAAGAAAAAGAAAGACGGAAGTCATCAATCGTGTCGAGTTGGCGGATCTGGCTCAGGACATCAGGAATGGTAAGATGGACAAGGAGGTGAAGTACCACCGTGAGATTTACCATCTGATGAACCCGCACAGACTGCCAGACGGTCAGATATCCATACAATGGGCAGGTGGCATCAAGTTGCCCCGGATTTGTTTCTCGGCTTCCTATCGCAAGTTGAAGGACGATTGGGTGATGATGAACTACAATGGACTCGTCGTGTTGGAGGTGAACGACCGTGCCACCTACGAGGAAGCCGTGAAAATCAGGGAGATGGCGAAGAAGTTGCCTGAGACGCTGATGTGTTTCCTGGGAGGTTCGGGACGTAGTGTGAAGATTGTGTGCCGAGGTGAGTTGTTCGGCACCTCACCCGCGCTCTCCAAAGGAAACGAGAAGTTGCCCACGAAGGAAGAAGACATCCGTCAGTTCCACCATAATATATATGATACGGCGCGAAGGGCTTACCAGAACCAGTTTGGTCTGGACATCGAGTTCCTGGAGCCTCGCCTGGACCGTTCGGTATATATGAGTGCTGATCCGCAGATGGGCTTTAATCCGGATGCCCGCCCGTTCTATGCCGACACGCTGAAGCACGACCAGCCGCAGTCCGTCAATATCAGTCGCGAGGAAGACAGGCTGATGCCTGGGCGTACCGTCACGCGAACATACCATCTGAACTGGCAGTTTATTGTGGAAAATGTGCTGGGGCATTACTTCGATTTGCCCGATGAGAACAAGGAGGCCGAGCTGCTGATGCAGATAGCCTCGCTGTGCCTTGACCAGGGCATTCCGTTGGCTCACGCCCAAGGGCTGACCTTGCTGCATCCTGCACTGAACCGCGACAAGCTGTTGGTGAAGAAAACCTTCCAGACGGTGTATAGCGTGACGGAGCAGGAAGCCTATCGCAAGCGCCATAAGATTCGTCCACTGAAGAGCGTGCCCGACGACACCCTGAACCAGATGAAGGCGGAGATATTCCTCGAATCGAACTACGAGATGCGCAAGAACCTGCTGACGGGCGTGCCCGAATACCGCGAGCGATATTCGGACTTCCAGGAGTTCGTCCCGTTGACGCCTGAGGTGCGCAACAGTATGTCGCTAACGGCTAACGAACTGGGACTGAGGGGATTTGACAAACACATGAACCGATTCATCGACTCGATGCACATCGAACAGTATGACCCCGTGAACCAATGGCTGGACGGACTGCCGAGGTGGGATGGGGTAGACCGCATCAGCGAACTGGCTAAGCGTGTGCCTACCGACCAGCCACACTGGCCGATGTATCTGCGCTACTGGCTGGTCGGTATGGTGGCACAGTGGCGCGAGAGTGACCGACAGCTGACAGGCAATGCGCTGACACCGTTGCTGATAGGTCGTCAGGGGTGTGGCAAGACGCGATTCTGCAAAATCCTGCTGCCTCCCGAGTTGCGCGACTATTACAACGACAAGATTAATTTCAAGAACGAGTTCGACCTGAACATCGCACTGACCTCGTTTGCACTCATCAACATCGACGAGTTCGACAAGACCACCAACTCGCAACAGATTGTGCTGAAATACCTGCTCTCATCGGCTGACGTCAAGTTCCGTCCGCCCTACGGCAAGACCATCAGGCAGTACAGGCGATATACCTCGTTCATCGGGACGACCAACCAGATGAAACCCCTGGTGGATCCCACGGGAAGCCGCCGGTTCGTCTGCGTGGGTGTGACGGGAAACATTGACTTCGAAGACTCGCTGGACCATGAACAAATCTTCGCACAGGCCCTGCACCTCTTCAACAGTGGGGCGCGTTACTGGCTGAACGACAGTGAGATAGCTATGCTCATCAAGGAGAACGAGCCCTACCAGCGACTGAACGACCTGGTGGAGATGATCGGCGAGACGTTTGCCAATCCCACGAGTGATGAAGTAGCCAGCTGGTGGAGTCTGAGTGACATCAGTGCCAAGTTGTCGGTGAAATATCCCAACTACGACCCTGAGACACCTTTCCAGAAGATTGGCAATGCCCTGAACGACGTGCGGTTCAACTTCAAGAGCAAGCGTAATGCGAAACACATGGCATACTGGCTGACAGAGAAATAAATTAAAATAAAAAGGAATGCGTATGACTACGATTGAACTGGATATGATACAGACAGCTGCCATTGGTGCCTTAGCGCTCATGGCGGGTATGGTCTTGACGCGAAAAGTCGCATTGCTCCAGAGATACTGCGTACCATCGCCCGTGAGTGGTGGCATCATCTTCTCATTGCTCACCCTGGCACTTTACGGGTGGTGCGACGTGGAGGTGTCGTTCGACGGCACGTTGAAGGATGTCTTCATGCTGGCATTCTTTACCAGCGTGGGATTCCAGAGCGACCTGAAGGTGCTCAAACAGGGTGGCAAGACGCTGTTGGTGATGCTGGGCCTGCTGGTGGTCATCATCACTTTGCAGAACCTGATGCCAATGGGAATTACCCGGTTCATGGGCGTTGACCCTTTAATTGGTATGGCTGCTGGTAGTATCTCAATGACAGGCGGACACGGTACGGCAGGTGGGTTTGCTAGCGTTCTCGAGGGAATGGGACTGCATGGCGCAGGTACAATCGGAATGGCTGCTGCCACCTTCGGACTGATTGCCGGCTCCATGCTGGGCGGTCCACTGGCAGAGAAGATAATCCGCACGAAACTGACTCACGAGCAGATGCAGCCACAGGATGAAGAGATAGACCCCGCAATGGCTGGTATCGAGAGTGACGAGGCTTCGCCAGCAGGTCGTGAGAAGCGTGTCAGCACCAACGAACAGGAGTTCCAGCAGTATGCGAAGGCTACTTATTGCATCTTGCTGGTCATGGGTGCCGGCACGTTGATGAGCTGGTTACTTACCAAGACAGGCATCACGTTCCCCACCTATTTCGGGGCCTTGATATTAGCTGCTATCGTGCGCAACGTCATGGGATTCCTCCGTTACAAGGAGGATGGCAAGTGGGTGAGGGCAGAGAAGTCGCTTGATATGGATCGGATAGTCAGTGTGGGCAATATCTGCCTGTCTTTGTTCCTCGGTATGGCGATGATATCCCTGAAGCTGTGGGAACTGCAGAGTCTTGCCCTGCCCCTGATCGTCATCCTCGTGTCCCAAA
Source organism: Prevotella sp. tc2-28 (assembly GCF_900107705.1). GTDB lineage: Bacteria > Bacteroidota > Bacteroidia > Bacteroidales > Bacteroidaceae > Prevotella. Next base: position 230,948 of record NZ_FNRE01000001.1, on the reverse strand, counting down.
TTGTCATGATGGGGCTCTTTGTATTCTTTGTAGCCTTCCCGCTTTTGGGGCGCGACTATGATGCCGCTGTCTTGTGTGCAGGAATATGCGGTTTCGGCTTAGGTGCAACCCCTAACGCAATGGCTAACATGAGTGCCGTATGCTATAAATACCGTTACACCGTCAAGCCCTTCCTCATTGTCCCCATCATCGGCGCCATGTTCGCTGACCTGATCAATACCGCCATCATCACCACCTTCCTGAATCTGTTGTAAGGTCCTCATCGTGTAATGTAATAGGTATGTTCAAAAATCGTATGCATCGACAATTTCTCATACTCATTAGCATTCTGCTCTGGTCAGTCCCCATGTCTGCAGAAGATAGTCTGCCCATCATTGAGATAAAAGCAGACAGGACAATCATTTATCCTCAGCGAATGGAACTGACAGGAGAAGAAACATTGATGGATATCCTCCAGATGATGCCGGAGATGATGATTGGCGGATACGAGGATGTCATAGCCAGCTATAACCTCCGCATTAACAACGTCCCAATGAATGGTGACATCAGGTTGATTCTAAGCCAGATGAAAGCCAAGGACATTGCCAAGATTCAGGTTTGTGACAATACGGGTGTTGCGAAGGGAACCATTGGAATAGCCAAGGTGTTGGATATCAACATGAAGATGCCTGACACGCTGAAAGGTTTCGTGGAAGGGCAGGGAGACTTCGGGAAGGACATTGCAGGTCTTGGCACCGTGAATGCCTTATACGGCAGTAAAAGTACTGATCTCTATGCCAATGTGTCTTATCGTCATCAGGAATGGAATGAGGAGTTTCTGACGCTTCACATGACGAATCGGTTTGATGACAAGAACAAGTTACTGACCTATTTCACCCAGCAATATCTTGACCAGCCTTTAAATATGTCACGAAGAGTCATGGGCAGGGCGCGATTCTTCCATACCTTCAATGAACAGGGCACCGAACTGCTCATTACGGGTGGTTACCAGTATAATAGTAATCCGCTCTTATCCAACAAGTTGCCATTGTATGTCGCTGAGCTGAATACGCCCTTGTTTTCTGAGCGACTGTCCATGATGCTGGGTGTTGAGGGCGATTTCCTGATGACCGAACAAAAGGTGACGGGCAGGAACTGGGATGTATTCAATCATGATGTCTATCTGCAGTTCACCTACTCCTTGCCTAAGTGGAAGTTGACAGTGGGCAACCGTGTGATGTTCTATCGCTATAAGTTAAGGGATTTTGGCATTACTCAAAAGCATTCTGACACCCGTTACAATACAAATGCCTGCGTCGTCTTTGTACCAGATAGCCGCAATCAGGTACAGCTGGGCTATTTTCGCAAATACTATAATCCTACCTACTTAGTTCTCTTTATGGAAACCAATACACCGTTCAGTGAGGAATGGGCGAGGGCTAAGGGTGTGCTGGATGAATGGGATATTCACCAGGTAAAGCTGGCTTATGCCTATAGTCGGCAGAAGTTGACTGTGCAGACGGAAGCCAGCTATTATGATATTGAAGATGGCGAGAATTTTACAGAACTGGATGTGTCGGCCTATTGGAAAACGAAAGGGTTGACACTGACTGGCGGGTCTAATCTCTATATAGCCAAGAGTGCTACCTTTGCCTCATTTAGATTTGTTCCGAAAGCCTATCTCCCTTACGACTGGCAAATTGGAATGCAAGTGATTTATTATACCAGGAATTCACCAACACGTGAGATGTTTGGCACCCCTGTCTATGGTTGCTTGTCCGTGAATAAACAATTTGGCAAGAGATGGAATCTGGGTGTTGACTGGCATGATATGTTTGATGCATTCTGTGGTGATGCGGAACTCAACAGACACGCCGCAAACATCAAGTTGCAGTATAGATTCTAACAATGGTACGTATCATCTGAAACAAAATGTGGTGCAGACGATAAATCTGCACCACATTTTGTTTTATGTTAATAAGTTACTTCACCTCCTCGAATGAGACATTCATTGATTTACAACTACTTGCGTGAGCTTGGTGTCAAAATGTTGCAAAATGCTTATAAGCATCCGTGTAGCAAACATCTAATAACCAGTGGCAAAGGTACGATTTTCTATCGAAACAGCCATAAGAAAACCAATAAAAGTTTGGAAAAGATCCAATTTTTAACAGAAAGCTTGTGTGATTCGGAAAGAATTCGTATCTTTGCATCGCTAGAACCCGCCAAGCCTCTCCGCTCGACTTAGGTCGCTTGCCTAAGCCAAGAACGATGCTCAAATGTGCGGGTCGTTTTATAATTTGTCGGTCATGACCGATGAAATTATTCTTATCTGTTACTATCCAATTCTTCCAGGACATCTTATAGGACATCTTTCTGTACATTTATTGAGTAAACTTTTCCGAAGTCTTTTCCGACATCTTTTCCGACATTAGCATTGTCATTGTCCTTGGTTCACGTACAATGACACTAAATGCTGTAACAAGATTGACATTGAACTCGGCAGCGGTACTTTGGTTCTCCTTTAATGCTATACTTGCTGTCGTACAACAGTAAGTAGACTATTCATGCCCATGGGACTGAGTAGTTACCTTGATTGATCTTTCATGTTAATTATGATTAAAAGATAAGATTGAAACTTGTGTTATTCTATTTTAATCACTATATTTGCAGAAATTTTGCAAAATTGAAGTCAAGATGGTATTACAAATTCGATTAAGTAACTTTTTCTCTATTAACGAAGAAGTGATTTTGGATATGCAGGCAGCGAGTCTTCAGACTAAAGAATCCAAGGACCTGTTGGGTAATACTTTCGTTTGCAATGACGAAAGGCTATTGAAGACTGTTGCTATCTATGGAGCTAATGCATCAGGAAAGAGCAACATTATCAAAGCGATAAGAGCTTGTGTGCAGATGATCTTCGAGTCGCATAATTATAATGAGAACACAATCTTTGCTTTTACTCCATTTAAATTCGGTGGGATAGGTAAGCCCAGTAAATTTTACATTCGATTCTTAATCGAGGGTGTTGAATACGAGTATAGTTTCTCCTTGACAAAAACTGAGATTATAACAGAGGAACTGTATTATTACCCTGTCGGTAGAAAAAAGTTGGTGTTTTCACGAGATGAACGCAAAGGCCCAGACAAGAAGGATATCTATGAGTTCCGTTCTGCTATTCGCAGACCTATGGACGTGGCTGGTAATACATCGAAAAAAACGCTCTTCGTATCTCGTGCCAGTCAGATGGATCGTGATGTAGCTAAGGATGTGTTCCGCTATTTTAATGAGCGTTTTATTTTGAACTATTTTGGCTATAATAGTTATTCCATAGAGTCGCTTTTGAATGAGAACAAGGACTTGATTTTGAGGGTGCTCAAGGCTGCAGATAGTGATATTATAGATATTCGCAGTCAGCACGAATTGAGGTCGCTGACTACTGCAGTGTTTGACCCTCTGAGTAACCAGTTACTTTCAAGGGATGATATACAAAAGCCTCAGTTGAAGATTACGACTTTCCATAGGAATAATCCGGAAGTCCCATTTGATTTTTATTCAGAGGAGTCGAGTGGTACTCAAGAGTTCTTCCACATGATGTTGACTATTCTGAATATCATCAAGGGCAACAAAGTTCTTCTGATTGATGAAATATCGATGGGACTACATGTGAATCTGGTGGAGTATATTCTTAATCTGTTCCATCAAAGTGAATCGGCTCAGCTCATATTCTCTACGCATAATACTAATCTGCTCAACATGAGAAAGTTGAGGAAAGACCAGGTGTATTTCGTTAACAAGCGTGATGACGGGTCTTCAGATTTGTATTCTCTCTTTGATTTTAAGGATTTCCGTGAGAATATGGATGCTGAAAAGGCATACCTTCAGGGTCGTTTTGATGCAATCCCCTATATTGACGAATCGTCGACAAACTTAAAACGACTTGGCTAAGATGGGAAGAAAAGTTCGTATATCTAAGGGAAAACAAATGAAGCCCAACTTCTTTGTTTTCTGTGAGGGTGAAACGGAGATCGCATATGTCAAATTCCTGCGTTCATTGTATCGGGCTCCCATTCAGGTCATAGTAAAGAAAGGCAAGTCGAATATTTCGGAAGACTATATTGAACGCTCCCAAAATGAATATGTAAGAACTGAGCAAGATAAAGTCTTCTTGATGTATGATTTGGACGTTGATGGGATGTTGGAACAACTGCAAAAGATACCTAATGCAGAACTGATAGTCTCTAACCCGTGTATAGAACTATGGTTCTTGTTGCATTATCAGGAGCAAAAATCTGAGATTTCGTCTGTTAAGTGTGTTCAGAAATATCAGAAGGTATCGAAAGGATACAAAAAGGGTGTCTTGTCTGAAGAAGAGAAGGCTGTGTTTACTAAAAATAGAGAGTCGGCTGTAGAAAGGGCAAAGAAACTTGCAACATTCCAAAATCCTTCTACAACGGTATTTAAACTATTGGAGGAATTGAAAGGATAGTAAAAAAATCCGTGTAATCGAAAGACTACACGGATTTTAATTAAGATTTTAAAATCCTTACTTCACCTCCTCGAAATCAGCATCCTGGATGTTGTCATCCTTGGGGGCTTCCTGCTGACCACCGGCCTGCTGACCATTGAATGGGTTGTCCTGACCAGGCTGAGCACCCTGGGCACCCTGATACATCTGCTGTGAGGCAGTCTGCCAAGCGGTGTTAAGAGCTGCCATTGCGGTGTCGATGGCATTGACGTCGCCAGCCTTGTGGGCATCCTTCAGCTGTTGCAGGGCCTGCTCGATGGCGGGCTTGTGCTGAGCAGGAATCTTGTCGCCGAGTTCTTGAAGCTGATTCTCGGTCTGGAAGATCATAGAGTCAGCCTGGTTCATCTTGTCAACGCGCTCGCGCTCCTTCTTATCGTTCTCAGCATTCTGCTCTGCCTCAGCCTTCATGCGGTTGATCTCGTCCTGTGACAAGCCAGATGAAGCCTCGATGCGGATGGCCTGCTCCTTGCCAGTAGCCTTATCCTTGGCAGATACCTTCAAAATACCGTTGGCATCGATGTCGAAGGTTACCTCAATCTGAGGAATACCACGACGGGCAGGTGCGATACCAGTCAGATTGAACTGTCCGATAGACTTGTTCTGTGAGGCCATAGGACGCTCACCCTGCAGTACGTGAATGGTAACCTCTGTCTGATTGTCAGCAGCGGTAGAGAAAGTCTCACTCTTCTTGCAAGGAATAGTCGTATTAGCATCAATCAGCTTGGTCATAACACCACCCATTGTCTCGATACCTAGCGTCAGCGGAGTAACGTCAAGCAGTACGATGTCGCCTACACCACCTTCCTTATTCAGGATGGCACCCTGGATAGAAGCACCAACGGCTACCACCTCGTCAGGGTTAACACCCTTTGAAGGCTCCTTACCGAAGTAGTTCTTTACCAACTCCTGTACGGCAGGGATACGGCTAGAACCACCTACGAGGATGACCTCGTCGATATCTGCAGTGCTCAGCTTGGCATCAGCAATAGCCTTCTGACAAGGAGCCAGACAAGCCTGGATGAGTCCGTGAGCCAACTGCTCGAACTTAGCACGGGTGAGGTTCTTTACCAAGTGCTTGGGCACACCAGCGACAGGCATGATGTAAGGCAGGTTGATCTCTGTGCTTGTGCTAGAAGACAGTTCAATCTTTGCCTTCTCAGCAGCCTCCTTCAGACGCTGCATAGCCATTGGGTCTTGTGTCAGGTCGGCACCCTCGTCGTTCTTGAACTCCTGTACCAGCCAGTCGATGATAACCTGGTCGAAGTCATCACCACCCAGGTGAGTATCACCATTGGTAGAGAGCACCTCGAACACACCGCCACCGAACTCAAGGATAGAGATATCGAACGTACCACCACCGAGGTCGAAGACAGCAATCTTCATATCCTTGTTGGCTTTGTCAACACCATATGCCAAAGCGGCAGCTGTAGGTTCGTTGACGATACGGCGTACGTTCAGGCCGGCAATCTGTCCGGCCTCCTTGGTAGCCTGACGCTGAGAGTCAGAGAAGTAGGCAGGTACGGTGATGACGGCGTCTGTCACCTCCTGTCCCAGGTAATCCTCGGCAGTCTTCTTCATCTTCTGCAGTACCATAGCAGAAATTTCCTGCGGTGTGTACTTGCGTCCGTCGATGTCGACGCGAGGATAGCCACCCTCGTTGACTACAGAATAAGGAACGCGAGAAATTTCTTTCTCCGTCTGCTGCCAGTTCTCACCCATGAAACGCTTGATAGAGTAAACCGTCTTCTTGGGGTTTGTGATAGCCTGACGCTTGGCAGGGTCGCCAATCTTGCGTTCACCATTCTCTACGAAGCCTACTACAGAAGGTGTAGTACGCTTACCTTCGCTGTTAGCGATAACAACTGGTTCGTTGCCTTCGAAAACGGCAACACAACTGTTAGTTGTTCCTAAGTCGATTCCAATAATCTTTCCCATAATTTATCTGTTTTTTAATTGTTAATAATCAAAATATGTCATCCGATATATAGCAAAGCACGTGCCAAAGTGATTTTTTTTGAATATTATGGTGACATTTTGGCACAAGTATGAAAAAAAAATCTTATCTTTGCACCCAGATATTGATCAACAGTAAAATTTCATGTCATGAAAAGAATCATTTTAATGATTGGAATCGCCTTCGCGATGCAGTCAGCCATAGCCCAGGACAACCCTTACATCGTCAAGACGAAGGGTGTGAAGAAATCTATTGTCAAGCCAGACCAGTTAGCTCCTGTGGAGCAGAATGCAGCGCCTGAGAATGAAGACTTCTTGAGTAAGAACTTCCGTTTCCAGAGTATGTGTGACTGGAAGGAAGGTATGCGTTTTATGGTGATACCCGAGAAATACGACTTGTTGGTAAACACATTCCGTGATGCCACAACGAATAAAGAGGTGAGCAGCGGAAAGTTGCGCCATTGTATCATGATTTATAAAGGTCATGAACTCTTGTCAAATGGACGTACCCATGTCAACTTCACTTGTGCAGATGACAACCGCAACTATTATTATGAGTTGCCTAACGGTACGTTTGAGGACTATTGTTTCGGTAAGTTAGGTGTTCCCACACTGGCTTACCTGGGTGATGTTGACAAGGCCCGCGAACTGTTGCTGGGTAAGCTGTTGCTGACCCGCACTCAGCATTTCCGTGTTGACACCGACTATGATGGCGATGGCTATCGTGAGGTGACGGAGGAGAAGAACAAGGTGGTTGAGGTAAAGGCCATTGGCGTCGGAACCCGTTCGTTCCCTGTAAAGATTATCGTTGAAGATGAGAATGGTCATCAGTTCTACCAGAACGTAGCAATGAGTAAGACCAACAGTGGTATGCGTGACGACGAGTTCATTGTTGACAACGAGAAATTCCTGTTTAAGGGATCTTTCGACTTCACGGATGACAATATGGCAGTATCTCAGGACATTAAGGAATATTTGGGTCAGACCGTATTCACCAAGATTAAGACCAGCATGAGCAGTAAGGGTTCTGGTAAGGTTCGCGATATTGTTGTACCTCGCTTCACTGGTTTCATCATCGACGAGATTACTCCTATCAAGGGCAATTTCTATACGCTGACCATGCGTGACACGGAAACCCGTCGTGTCTATTATAAGGATATCACTTTCTCACAAGTTGACGAGCAAGGTGGTCTCAACGACAAGAACGACGACTACTTCGGACGTGTGTTTGGCTTGGGTGAAGGTATGGCTCGTACCACTAGCAAGGAAACGCGTGCTGCTATCCGCGAAGGTCGTGTCATTCCCGGTATGACAAAGGACGAAGTCCTGATGGCTGTGGGTGAGCCTAACTCCAAGATTTCAGACAGCGAGGGTAATGACATGTGGCTGTATGCCCGTTCTAATGGTGTTATCCTCGATGTGAAGTTCAACGAGCAAGGATCCGTTGCTTCTGCCAAAGCCCGTCAGGGTTCCAAGAATGCAAAAGGCAAGCATTCAAGAAGAGGCGGTGGTATTGCTGGTGGAAAAATGAAAACAGGAACACCGATAAACGAATAAGTGATATCGCATAAAAAAGGGGCTCTTCTCGAGAAGAGCCCCTTTTTTATGCCTTATAGTGTTATTGTGCTTTGATAGCTTCCATAATCTTGGCTTCCAGTTCATCGCACAGCTCAGGATTGTCTTTTAACATATCCTTCACGGCATCGCGCCCCTGTCCAAGTTTTGTCTCGCCATACGAGAACCATGAGCCACTCTTCTTGATGATGTTATACTCAGTAGCCAGGTCGACGATTTCGCCAATCTTGCTGATACCCTCACCAAACATGATTTCAAACTCAGCCTTGCGGAAGGGAGGAGCCACCTTGTTCTTGACGACCTTGACGCGTACCTGGTTGCCAATGATGTTGTCACCATCCTTGACAGATGTCACCTTGCGGATGTCCAGACGTACAGAGGCATAGAACTTCAGGGCATTACCACCAGTGGTGGTCTCAGGATTTCCAAACATGACACCAATCTTCTCACGCAGTTGGTTGATGAAGATACAGGTTGTCTTGGTTTTGGAGATGGTACCTGTCAGCTTACGCAGAGCCTGTGACATCAGACGTGCATGCAGACCTACTGCTGAGTCGCCCATGTCGCCCTCAATCTCCTTCTTAGGAGTCAAGGCGGCTACAGAGTCGACAATCAGTAGGTCAACAGCGCTGGAGCGTATCAGCTGGTCGGCAATCTCCAATGCCTGTTCACCATTGTCGGGTTGTGAGATGTAAAGGTTGGCGATGTCGACACCTAACTTCTCTGCATAGAAGCGGTCGAAGGCGTGCTCTGCGTCGATGAAGGCTGCTACACCACCGGCTTTCTGAACCTCGGCAATAGCGTGGATAGCCAGAGTTGTCTTACCTGAAGACTCAGGACCATATATCTCGATAATTCGTCCCTTGGGGTAGCCACCAACACCCAGTGCGGCATTCAGACCGATGGAGCCAGTGGGTATAACCTCTACGTTTTCTATCTTCTCGTCGCCCATCTTCATGATAGCGCCCTTGCCGAAGTCCTTTTCAATCTTCGCCATTGCAGCCTGCAGGGCTTTCATTCTTTGTTCTTGTGGAGACAACTGCTCCTCTTCTTTTTCTTTCTTAGCCATATCTTAATATAAAATTTAACGATTTACTGTTGATAGGATCACCTCTTTTTTTATAACTCCAAGTCGCCATCGTGGATTTCGTGCCAAGGAAGCCCCTGTTTGTTGAGTTGTTCCATGAAGGGATCAGGATCGAATTCCTCAACGTTGTGGACACCAGGCTTCTTCCAAAGTCCCTTGCAGAACATCATGGCACCAATCATGGCAGGCACACCTGTTGTGTAGCTGACGCCCTGCATACCAGTCTCCTCGTAGGCTGCACGGTGTGAGCAGTTGTTATATACATAATAGGTATGTTCCTTGCCATCGTTTCCGATACCACGGATGCGACAACCGATAGAGGTCTCGCCCTCATAGTTCTCGCCCAGATCCTGAGGATTAGGCAGAACGGCCTTCAGGAACTGCAGGGGAACAATCTTCACTTTGGCAGTACCTGTGCCATCGGCTAGTGGCGCTTCGTATTCCACCTCATCAATACGGCTCATGCCGATGTTCTGTATCACCTCAAGGTGCTTCAGATACTGCTGACCGAAGGTCATCCAGAAGCGTGCACGCTTGATGGTGGGATAGTTGATGACGAGTGACTCGATTTCCTCGTGGTGCAGCAGGTAGCTGTCGCGCGGACCGATGTTGGGGTAGGTGAGGTCTTTGTGAATCTCCAGAGGTTCCGTTTCTACCCATTTCCCATTTTCCCAATAGAGTCCTTTCTGGGTAATCTCACGGATGTTAATCTCTGGGTTGAAGTTGGTGGCGAAAGCCTTGTGGTGGTCGCCTGCGTTGCAGTCGACGATATCGAGATACTGGATTTCCTTGAAGTGGTGCTTAGCAGCATAAGCCGTATAGATGCTGGTTACTCCTGGGTCGAAGCCGCATCCGAGGATGGCAGTCAGTCCGGCCTTCTCGAACTTCTCACGATAAGCCCATTGCCAAGAGTACTCGAAGTGAGCCTCGTCCTTGGGTTCGTAGTTGGCAGTGTCCAGATAAGAGCATCCACAGGCCAGACAGGCCTCCATGATGGTCAGGTCCTGGTAGGGCAGTGCGAGGTTGATAACCAGCTCGGGTTTGTAGTCGTTGAACAACGCCTTTAGCTGCTCCACATCGTCAGCATCCACCTGTGCCGTCTGGATGTTCAGCTTGTAGCCAGCCTTCTTGATGTCCTCTACTATCTTGTCGCATTTCGCTTTACGACGAGATGCAATCATGAACTCAGTAAACACGTCAGCATTCTGTGCTATCTTGAATGCTGCTACTGTTGCGACGCCACCGGCGCCAATCATTAGTACTCTACTCATTTGACTATTTTTCTATTTCACGATTTACTATTTATTTCGTCTGCACGGATGCCCAATGCTGCCATCAGCGAATAGCCCAGTATTTCCTGTCGGAAATTTCCTCCCTGCATAGGTTGCATGGTCAGTACTGTGATGTGTTTCTCTTCGTCAGCATGGCGAAGGCCCTCGCGTACATTATTATATATATGTTCTGCATCGGGCACCACGATGAGGCGCTTGACTTCTGCGGCATTGGCGATAATCTGCATTGAGTCGACGAAGAGGTCTTCCATTGTCGTCAGGTCCTCGACGGGTACACAGCTGATTTGGAATTCGCCCAGTGGACCTATGAATGCTTTTCCGTCCAGTTCGTCGAACGCGCCAGGAATAAAGTTCTTCATCTGCTGATGCTTGTGTAAAAGCACCACCTGAACATTTCTCTCACCTCTCACCTCTGGCCTCTCACCTCTGTCTATAGGTCTGAGTCCTCCGTCCAGTGCTACGCATTCCAACCATTTGGCCATATCTGCCTGTGGAATCCGTCGTCCTATCATGCGCTCGAAATTCACCGTCAGGCCGAATGCCACCTTGTCTACATAGTCGGCGTCAACAAGGATAACATGCTCGTTCCATTTGCTTTCTTTCATACTTTGCAAAGTTACGCAATTCCCTTCAATCCTCCAAACTTTTCAGAGAAAAAAGCGAGGCTGTCCGTTATGGGCAGCCTCGACAGTTATTTGTTAGAGAGTCGTATTACTTCTGAACCATCTTCTTACCGTTCTGGATTACTACGCCCTTGTAGCTCTTGTCAACCTGCTGACCAGCGAGGTTGTAGATAGGAGCGTTGGCATTCTGCTCAGCAGCCTTGATGGTGTTGATGCCAGAAGCGCTATTGGGGGTGAATGCAACACCAAACAGACCAAGTTGACTCTTAGGACTCATTGCCATATAAGTCACATTAGCTTTTACATTAAATGATACATAACCAAAGAAAGGACGATTAGTGCCACCATTATCAATATTAGCAGTTGTTATCAAATAATTATCAGTCAATGTCCAAGCAACCAAATTGGTTGTACCACGATCACTTTCTGTCTCAAAGGTATTTCCATTACGGAAACCACTAATAGTCAACTGGTCATTACCCAACAACTTATAACCTTCATCCTTTGTTGACTCATCAATAATATATAGTTTATTGGCATTAAGATTCTTGTTCAGGCAGATAGCAATCTTCAAAACTCCATCCTTTTTAGCAGTAAACTCATAGAAACATCCCTTTGCAGGAAGATCATGGCCGCCTGGTTTCCATTCAGGATCCAAAATACGATGGATGGGGTCACCATCATAATCCGGAATCAAATTGCCTTGCTCATCAACCATATCCTTATTTTCACTATCTTTCTTGGCAGGATACTCGTAGAAATCCTTATAAGCAGGACTGGGATTACCCGTCTTTGGCATGATATAATCAAAGTACTGGGGATCGCAACCATCTACACTCAGAGCTGGAGTCCCTTTATAGTCTTCCTTGGCACCGATTTTATACTGCCAAGCCTCTCCATTATCTGTTGCATCAGCATTTAAGGTCGAATTTGCTTTTAAAACCAAATTCTCTGTAGAAGCTTCCCATGGAAAGTTCTTAAGAGCAATTGGGGAACCGCCTGTTACAGCTTCATAATTGCCGTTCTGCCATGTGCCAACAGGAAATATCTTTTCTTCTTTTGTCACAAGGACGAACAATGGATTGCTCAATGTTTGAGGGTTGGCAATTGATGCCTCAATCTTTTCCTTAATTTTAGTGGAAGAAACATCTATCACCTCCTGATTAGAAGTCTCTTGTGCATTCACACTCATAACACAAAGTGCTACAGAAATAAGAGTAAAAATTTTCTTCATACGCTTTTTGTTTTAGTTTATAAATATGTTATTTGTTTTGTTTCTTGACACATAAGTCGGTGCAAATATAGGGCTTTTCCTTGAAAACGCCAAATATTTTTGCCGATTAGTTATAGAATAGACGCTTATTCGGACATTTTGTCATCAGAGACATAGCGAATCCATACTTTATGCGAGTGGGAACCTCGCGTGGTGATTTTTCTTATATAATAATGTGACAAACCCGACGCCGATTCGTCTATAAATTATAAACCGAACGAATTAAAACAAAACAAACTTGATATGAAAAGACAATTGATGATGCTGACAGCCATTGTTATGGCTTTAGGTGCTTGGGCACAGAAAACCTTAACAGTCAGCAAAGACGGAAGTGGTGACTATACTACCGTTCAGGCCGCTATAGACGCAGTGGCAGAAGGCGAGACGGCAACGATTATGGTGAAAGCCGGCACCTATGATGAAATGGTGAAGATAGGTAAGCGCTCGAAGCCTTCTACCAAGTGTATTTCGCTGATAGGCGAGGGTATGGATAAAACCATCATCACTGCAGCTAATGGTAAAAATAACATCGGAAGCGGAAAGGATGTGCGCGACTATGCTACACTGGGTGTCTTCGCACCGGACTTTTATGCTCAGGACATCTGTATTCAGAATACAGGCGGAAAGGCAGCTGGTCAGGCGTTGGCTCTGCATATGGATGGTGACTGTTCTACGTTCTACCATTGCAAGATAGCAGGCTATCAGGACACCCATCGTACGAAGAAAGGTGTGCGCAGCTACTACAAAGAGTGCGTCATAGAGGGCGCAACGGACTATATTTATGCTGGTGGCACCTGTTGGTTTGATCATTGTACGCTGAACTGCGTGGCTGGTGGCTATATTACTGCTCCTGAAGACATCACGGTTTATACCACTGCTGAGGATGGAACAAAGATTTGGTTGGGATTCATCTTCAACGAGTGTATGGTGACCAAAGCCAGTGGAGTCAGCGACAATAGCGTGTCACTGGGACGTTGCTGGGCTGAAGAGAAGTGTGGAAGCATGTTTCTGAACTGCCAGCTGAATAACGTCATCAAGACTGCAGGATGGGAGACGATGGGAGGAAACGACGGTACCAAGTCGTACTATGCTGAATATAAGAGCAAGAATGGCTCTGCATTGGCAGATGTATCGAGTCGTATCAGTTGGAGCCATCAGTTGACGGATGCCGACTACGACAAGGTGAACACCTGGGCAAAGGTGGATGCCGCCTATCGTGCCATCAATACCAGTGCCTCTGCCTTCGATCCGGAAAGCGTGATTGCAGCTCACAAGACTACAGACGACTATGCCCCACTTGAGAACAAATTGCTGGCTTTCCCCACGGCTCGCGGCTTTGGTAAATACGTCACGGGCGGACGAGGAGGCAAGGTCGTGGAGGTAACCAATCTGGAGGATGATCCTAAGAATCCTAGCGAGGGCTCTCTACGTTGGGCGTTGACTGTAGCTGGAAAGGAGAATGCCACCATCGTCTTCCGCGTGAGTGGTGTCATCAAGATACAACCCAATGCTCAGAAAGTGCGCGACCTGCGTGCCAACCTGAAGAATGTGACCATTGCTGGTCAGACGGCTCCAGGCGAGGGCATCCTGATTCGTGGAGGCAAGATGAACTTTGGAGGTTCTGACAATCTGATTATCCGTAACCTGCGTTTCCGTATTGGTGATATCGATGAGGCCGACCTGGCTAAACCTACTGACAGCCGCTTCATCAAAGGAGCAGGCTTTGGCTTGGAGAATGCCAAGAATGTCATTATCGACCACTGCTGTTTTGGTTGGAGTGGCGAGGAGAATATGACCATGTATGACAACCACTTCACTACCGTCCAGTGGTGTATCGTCCACGAGGGCCTTTACGACGCTGGTCACCAGAAGGGCGCTCGCAGCTATGCCAACCAGTGGGGTGGCTCGCCTGCTACCTATCACCACAACCTGCTGGCTCACAACTACAATCGCAGTTCGCGTCTGAATGGTGCCTCGAGTACGACGGAAGACCGTAATGTGTTCATGGAGTATTTCAATAATGTAAACTATAACTGGGGCAAGAAAAACTCCTGCTATGGTGGCGAGAACGAAGCAGGAACATATAGCTCGCATGAGTGCAATTTTGTAGGCAACTATTATAAGCCAGGTCCTTCAACACCTAGTGGAAGCTATTTCATGGAACTCTCAGCTGCTCGTAGTGGAAAGACGCTTAACCCTAACCCCTCACGCTGGTATTTTGCAGACAATGTTATGGAGGGGAGTAGCAGTGCCACTAATGATAACTGGAGTGCCATCCATAACAATACCTCCTATACGGTGGCTGGCATGAAGTCGGAAACGCTGGTGTATCCCTCTGCGGAGGTTACGCGTCTGGACAAATGTAAGTTTGAGGATTATGACTCCTACCGTACTCCCACGGAGAGTGCAGAGGAGGCTTACGAACATGTGTTGGATAAGGCAGGTACCATCAATCGTGACCAGACGGAAGTCCGTATCGTGAATGAAGTGCGCAATAAACAGGCTCTGTATAAGGGCACAACACTCAATAAAGCAGGTTTCATCGATTCGCCAGACGATGCGGAAGGCTGGTCCACTTATGCAGCAGCAACGCCTGTGGTGGACAATGACCATGACGGAATGGCTGATGAATGGGAAACTGCTCATGGACTGAATCCTGCAGACCCTGAGGATGGCAAGCTGGTGGCTTCGGCTGAGGGCTATACGGCTTTGGAAATTTATCTGAATAGTCTGATGGGTGAGTATATTTCAATGACACCAACAGCCATCCGAACGGTGAATGCAAGATCTTCGGAAGTTGTTGGCCGTCAGTATTTTACTATCGATGGACGCCAAGTTCAGCATTTGCAGCATGGGTTGAACATCGTTCGCGAGACATTGGCTGACGGTTCAGTCCGGACAACGAAAGTTATTGCTAAATAGAAAACAGTGTCTATAGATTTGTTGTAATCTCGCCACTGCCGTAGCAACGGTGGTGGCGATTGTCATATACGACGCAGAATTGACCTGGTGCAACACCATGTATGGGAGCTTCGGCATGTACCATATATCGGCCTTCGCCCATTGGTTCCAGTTTGGCAGGCAAATACTCGGGGGTGTGGCGAATCTTCAAGGTGATATCCGTAGGGGGCAACACACCATTGATGCTGTGGAAGTCGTGGATGGGGAAGTCTTGGGTGTAGGCATCTGCAGGGTCATAGCCGTGAGACACGTAGATGATGTTCTGCTCAATGTCTTTCTTGATGACAAACCACGGACCACCACCTAGTCCCATACCCTTGCGTTGTCCGATGGTGTGGAACCAATGGCCTTTGTGTTTGCCTATCTTCTTTCCGGTTTCTAATTCAATAACATCTCCAGGCAACTCACCCAGATAGCGGCGCAGATAGTCGTTATAGTTGATCTTTCCCAGGAAACAGATGCCCTGCGAGTCCTTACGCTTGGCATTCACCAGGTGTTCGCGCTCAGCAATCTCGCGTACCTCTTCTTTCATCATGTGACCTATGGGGAACAGGGCCTTCTCCAGTTGCCAGTCGTAGATTTGTGCCAAAAAGTCAGTCTGGTCCTTCACGGGGTCGGGACTGGTGCAGAGCCATTTCAATTTACGATTTGACAATTGACCATTTACTGTTTCTGAGATTTCTTCTTCCTCCGTCGTGGCGTAGTGCCCTGTGGCAATGAGGTCGTAGTCGTGTCCTCGCTTCTCGTGGAAGGCGCCAAACTTGATAAGGCGATTGCACATCACATCAGGGTTGGGGGTGAATCCTGCGCGTACCTTATCCATCGTGTATTTGGTCACTTGGTCCCAGTACTCCTTATGACAGTCAATGACCTCCAACTTGCAGCCATACTTATGACTGACAGCTGTAGCCATTTCCAGATCTTCCTCACTGGAACAATCCCATTCTTCTTCTTCCTCTGGACCAATCTTGATGTAGAAGCAGTCGGGCTGAAGTCCTTGACGTACCAGTTCGTAAAGGACTACACTGGAGTCAACACCTCCTGAAAGTAATACTGCAATGCGCTTATCTTGTAGATTCATGCTGCAAAAGTACTTAAATAATATTAAATATCCAAGCATTTCCATTGCTATTTCAAAAAGTCACCATATCTTTGCGATATCAAAATGATATCATAGAATAGATTAAATATTAAAGTGGTATGGAAACAAAAGAATTCAAATTTAAAGGTACAGTTCTGAACGGCTTTGTAATGCTGTTCTTGGTCTTGGCACTGTTATTTGCTGCTGTTGTAGGCATTGTCTTCGGAATTATCCAACTGGATGATAGCAATGGAACAAATGGCGTCTGGCTTCTGGTTGGTAGCATCCTGTTGTTGGTGCCGGATATCATCTGCATGTGCAGTTTCCTCCAGTTGGAGCCTAACGAGGCCAGAGTCATCACTTGGTTCGGCAAGTATTCGGGAACTTTCGGAGAAACAGGCTTTTATTGGATAAATCCTTTCTATGGCACCAAGAAGGTGAGTCTTCGTGCCCGCAATCTTGATGCAGAACCTATCAAGGTGAATGATAAGTCGGGTAACCCCATCATGATAGGACTGGTGCTGGTGTGGAAGTTGAAGGATACCTATAAGGCATTGTTTGAGGTTGACACCCAGACGATGGCTTCAAATCCCAGTACGGTAGGGACAGATGCCAAGGGACTGATGAATGCATTGGAAAAGTTTGTCCGTGTGCAGGGTGATGCTGCCCTCCGTCAAGTGGCTGGTCAGTATGCCTATGACAACGATACTGATGAACCCACCTTGCGTTCGAATGCTGATGAGATTAACGAGCAGTTGGAACAGAAACTCGACGAACGTCTGGCTCTGGCTGGCATTGAGGTCGTAGAGGCTCGTATCAACTATTTGGCATACGCCCCTGAGATTGCAGCCGTTATGTTGCGTCGTCAGCAGGCTGATGCTATCATTCAGGCTCGCGAGAAGATTGTCGAGGGCGCTGTATCCATGGTGAAGATGGCGCTCAACAAACTTTCCGACGAGGAAATTGTAGAACTTGACGACGATAAGAAGGCCGCTATGGTCAGCAATCTGCTTGTCGTGCTCTGTGGTGATGATAATGCTCAGCCAGTGGTAAACACAGGAACACTGAATCATTAATAAATGGCAGAAAAGACGACTAAGAGTTTTATCCTGCGCGTTGATGCTGACACCATGAATGCGATAGAGGCTTGGGCTGCGGATGAGTTCCGCAGCACCAACGGCCAGTTGCAGTGGATCATCACAGAAGCTCTGCGTAAGGCCAAGCGTCTGCCTAAAAAGGGATAAATAGCTAAACAAATATAATACTATGGTAGAACTAAAGAACGAACAGTTGACCATTCGTGTCGCTGAGAAAGGAGCAGAACTCCAGAGTGTGAAAGACAATGAGGGTAGGGAGTATATGTGGCAAGCCGGTCCAGAGTGGCCTCGCCATTCGCCTATCCTGTTTCCAATCGTGTGTAGCGTGAATGACCAGACCTATCGTGTGGATGGCAAGGAGTATCATCTGCCTCGTCATGGATTCGCACGCGATAAGGACTTTACGCTGATTTCGCAGACAGAGGACAAGGTGACCTTTGCCCTACATGATTCGGAAGAAACACTCGAGGTATATCCCTATCATTTCAACCTCGCCATCACCTATCGTTTGGAGGATAACAAGATTCATGTCATCTGGCATGTAGAGAACACGGACAACCAGGAGATTCACTTCCAGATAGGCGGACATCCTGCCTTCAATGTGCCTGGTGGAAAGTTAGATGGTATGATAAAACTGGACAACGAAGAGCCTATGGATGTGCTGAAGAGCTATGCTGACGGCTCACACGATATGGTGGACGTGCCTTTGGAGGCAGATATGGGAATTATGGAGATTAACAACAATTTCTTCCGTAACGACTCCGTGAAGATTCATAAGAGCCAGACCCATCGTGCCATGCTGATGGATATCAATGGCGAGCCAGCAATTACGGTGGACTATAAAACGCCTGTCTGTGCCTTCTGGAGTCCTTATGACAAGCAGGCTCCTTTCGTGTGCATCGAACCGTGGTACGGTATTGGCGATCCCCGTGGTTTCAATGGCGAGTTCAAAGATAAGCCCCTGATGAACCACTTGTTGCCAGGTGCCTCATTCATGTCAAAATATACGATAACGATAGGTTAATATAACAAGAAATCGCGAAGTCTTAGTAGGCTTCGCGATATTTGTTTTCATCCTTGTCTTCGAGCATGGAGAGATACGACTGATATCGGCTTTGAGCGATGTAGTGGTCCTCAACTGCTTTCAGTACGGCACAACCCGGCTCATGGGTATGGGTACAGTCACTAAAGCGGCATTGTTTGGAGAACTCAAATATCTCTTTGAAATAGCTGGTCAGTTCCTCACGCTCCATGTCGAAGGTGCCAAAGCCCTTGATTCCTGGGGTGTCAATGAGCCAACTATTGCTAGAGGTGAGAGGAATCATCTCTGAGAATGTCGTGGTGTGCATACCTGTCTGATGTGCCTCACTGATGTCTGCTACACGTTGGTTGGCATGAGGAACCAGTCTGTTGATGAGTGTCGACTTGCCTACGCCAGAGTTTCCACTGAGTAGCGTAATCTTACCTTCAAGTAGCGGACGCAGTTCTTCTACACCTACTCCCGTTGTTGCAGAGATAGCCCTGCACTCATAACCTATTGTCTCGTACAGGTTGATCATCATCTGCTGGTAGTGCAACTCGTCGTCGCTTAGCAGGTCTACCTTATTAAATATGAGGATAACAGGAACGCGATAGGCTTCTGCTGAGGCCAGGAAGCGGTCAATGAATGTCGTGGATGTCTCCGGTTTGCTGACGGTAATCACCAAGAAGGCTTGGTCGACATTAGCTGCCAGAATATGGCTCTGCTTGGAGAGGTTGATGGATTTGCGGATGATGTAGTTGCGACGATCTTCTATTTCTGTAATCCAATTGCCCTCACCAACGGTGACACGGTCACCTACAGCCAAAGGATTAGTAGACCGTATTCCCTTAATACGGAAATTACCCTTTATCTTACAATCTAGGAGCTGGTCATCGTCCGTAAGAACGGTGTACCAGCTTCCTGTATTCTTAATGACGAGTCCCTTCATTTAGACTGTCATAATCTCCTTGTTCTTGGCATCCATCAGCTCGTCGAGTTTCTTGATGTACTTGTCGTGAATTTTTTGCAACTCGTTCTCTGCATCCTTCTCGTTGTCCTCAGAAAGACCGTCCTTGATGGCTTTCTTCAGTTTGTCCTTGATATCTGCACGTACGTTGCGCACCTCCACCTTGGCCTTCTCGGCAATCTTATTGCACTGCTTCACCAGGTCACGACGACGTTCCTCAGTGGGCTGGGGAATGCCTAAACGGATAATCTCACCATTGTTCTCAGGCGTGATGCCCACGTCAGAGTCCATGATGGCTTTCTCAATGTCGCGAATCTGCTTCTTGTCCCATGGCTTGATAGCAATGGTACGGGCATCGGGAGTCGAGATGTTGGCAACTTGGTTCAAGGGGACCTTTGAACCGTAAGACTCAACGCGTACACCATCAAGAATGGCTACGTTGGCGCGTCCTGCACGAACACGGCTCAGTTCCTCTTCCAGGAACATGGCAGCCATCTCCATGCGCTCTTCTGCTTGAGCTAATGTCTGTTTTACGTCAATCATATTCGGATAATTAAAAGTATTTGCGTGCAAAGATACGAAAAATTTCTGAAAACGACCAAAAAATTTGGTGGTATGATTTAAGTTTTATATCTTTGCCCCTTAATAGTAACTACTAATTGCCTATAACATATGTCGTTATCCCTGTTGACAGCATTAATAGCACAAGTGACGCACATTGGAAGACCTTTGGATTTTGACCATGTCGTTTCTTATGTTGTGGCTATTATTCTGATAGGTGTATTCGTATTGTTCTTCTATAATCGTCTGTATGTCTACAAACGACAAGAAGCCAACAAAGAACGTAAGAGTCAGAATGCTCGTCTGGCTTTGGTGCTGAAGGCAGGCAAACTACGTATTTGGGTTTATGAGGTTGCCAAGCGTCATTACTCCTATCTAACCGATGAGGGGACCTATGGTAAGGATTTAAATCCCATTGAGTTTGCACAGCAGTTTGACCGTGACCAAATTGAACAGTTGCGTCAGGCTGTTTTTGATGTCTGTGATATGAAGAACTCAACATCTAAGGTAACGATACATGGCAGGTCTGATTATAATGGAGAACACCGATGCTACGAAATGAATATTTCTGTGGCTCGATATGATAAGTTTGGCTTTGTTTCCAAAGTGTTAGGCATACAACATGACATTACGGACGATGTGCGTAAAAAAGAGAAAGTGAACCAGTTGTTGATGCGTTATCATACGGTGTTCAACTCTTCCTTGCTGGATATGGCTTATTACGACAAAGATGGCGTTTTGCTGGACCTTAACGAAAAGGCCTGTCAAACTTTTGGCGTTACTGACAAGGAAATGATTATGGGAGAAAAGTTCAAGTTGCAGAACAACCCGATGTTCAGCGGTATCGATTTGCAGCAAATGGAAAATACACGTACATCGACGATTATTGATTTTTCTCAGTTCCAAGGACCCCATTATGACTTTGAACGGTTGGGGATGTCTGGCAAAATGTACTATGACTCCACCATCAACCCTATCCGAAATGCACAGGGTGAATTAGAGGGCGTGTATATGAGCGGATGTGACATCACGGAGATGGTAGAGTCTTTCCACCGCCAGCAGGAAGGTGCCGAGCGGCTACGCAAAGCTATCAAGAACATTGAAGAGTATGTACATAACATCAACTATGCCCTTCGGGTCAGTGGTGTGCGTTTTATGAACTACTATCCCAATCGTTTTACCTTCGAGATGTCAGATACGGTCAACGAGACGAAGTTACGCTTGTCGCAGTTGCGCTGCATTCGTCTGGGCTCTCCCCGTTTTCGTCGTACTATCTCCAGCGTGCTGAATCGTATGGACCATTTGTCGAAATATAATATCCAGGAGACCATTGAGACGGAAATTCGCGATGAAAAAGGTCGTCAGATATGGTTAATGTTTAACTTGGTGCCCATGCTCGACAAGGAAGGGCATGTAGAACGTTATTTCGGCATGTGCCGAAACATGACGGATATTGTTGAAACGGAACGCCGATTAGCTGTAGAAACCCAAAAAGCCCAAGAAACGGAGTTGTTGAAACAGTCGTTCCTGACCAATATGAGTTATGAGATTCGCACGCCATTAAACAATGTGGTTGGCTTTGCCGAATTGTTTGAGTCGGAACATGATGAAGCAGACGAGCCTTTCTTCGTAGAGCAGATTAAACAGAGCGCGAACACGTTGTTAAGGCTAATCAACGACATCTTGTTCCTTTCTCGACTAGATGCCAATATGATTGAATATACCAAGGCAGATATTGATTTCGCCCAGGTCTTTGAGAGTCATTGTCAGATAGGCTGGAGTGGAATGAATCCGAAGGTGAAGCCCATTATTGACAATCCATACGAGCGACTGGTTGTCAACATTGACGAGGGCAACCTCGGTAAGGTAATAGAGAAATTGTGTATGCTGAGCACCTATTTCACCGAGGAAGGTACGGTCAGTGCCCGCTATGAGTATCGCCGCGGTGAGCTGACGGTGGCTATAGAGGACTCTGGGGTCGGTATTGATGCGCAGACATTACCTCATGTCTTCGACCGTTTCGTGCGTAATCAAAAAGAAGAACTTTGTGGTACGGGTCTTGACCTGCCTATCGTTCAGTTGCTGGTCCAACAGATGGGTGGAACCATCGAGATGGAGTCAGAACTGGGCAAGGGCACAACCGTATGGGTGTCTATTCCCTGTGAGGCTAAAGTCATTGAGCGACGTGTAGTATAATTGGTGAGATATGATGATACTGTCTATAATATATAGCCTTCTATTGGCTCAGTTCATACCCATGGTGATGGTTATTTTGGTAATCATAGCAGCTGTTGTCATGATTATCATGAACCGACTTGTGAAACGACGAGTACTCCGTAGCGTCAATAGTACACTTGATATTCATGACATGATGGAGAAGACCCTCAAGATCAGTGCCTCGAATGTCATTATCTATGATGTTCACAAGGGGATTGTCAGTCAGTTGAGTGGTTATATGCTCAGTAAAGGAGACATCAATGTGGAGACATATAAGCAGCATGTGCATCCCGATGACCTAGACACGGTGCTTGAGAATATCCGCTCTTTGATACGAGGCGAAGGGACAAGTGTGGAGTTCGACTATAGGTGGAATTTTAACTTTGATGAAGGTGCTCCTCAGTGGGGATACCTCCATAATACCAGTGTGGCGGAGTATGTTGACGGAGTCCCCCAGCCGGTAACCATCATCAGTGCACTTGTAGACCAGACAAATTTGTATGAGCAGCAGGAGCAGGAAACCGCCTTGTCTAAGCGATATAAACAGATTTTTGAGAACTCCATCATCGGTTTGTCATTCTATTCGGCAGACGGATGGCTTATAGATGCTAACCGGCAGATGCGTGTTATCTGTAATTTCGATAGTGACGAAGGGGATTCCTACTTCTCCAATACGAATTTGTTTGACGTGGCTCCCTTTAACGAAGTCCTTGACCGTAATAACCTAGAAGATTATTGGGCGTGTTCGTTGAGTGTCGTTCCTGAGCGTAATATGTATGTGTATCTTGAAATACGTGTACACCCTATTCTCGATAGTCTGGGGCATGTGGTCTATTTGGCCGTGGCTGCCCGCGATATTTCTGAGGAACGAAAACTCTACCTGCAGCAAAAGCTCAATGATGAGCAGATACAGAAGGCCAAGGAAGCCATCCAGCTTTACGAGACCGAGCTCCGCTATATGATGGAGGGTTGTAAGATGGAGGCATGGCGCGCCATCATTGAGGAAGATCGTATTGAGTTTTATAGTGGACTAAGTACCATCGTGCGTAGTATTACAATGAATGAGATGAGGGAAATCTTTGTCAATAAAGATGATGAGTTCGTGCGTTCTCTGTCAGATCTTTATAAGGCTCTTGACCATCCATTAGTCTATGTCGGACAGATTTGTCCGAGACACTCTGAGTCTATCAACGGACCGCTTTGGGTGCAGATTAACAGTATTCCCGAATATGACGATAAGGGGCATTTGAAGGGTAGTTTTGGTATCTGGCGTAACATCAATGACATTATGCACAAGCAGGAACTGCTGAAACGCGAGACGGAGCGCGCCAAGGACTCCGGTCATCAGAAGAGTGTGTTCCTTGCTAATATGACACACGAGATACGTACTCCGTTGAATGCTATTGTGGGTTTTTCTGATTTGTTACAAGCCGTAGAGTCGCCTGAAGAGAAACACGAGATGATTCGTATCATCCATAATAACTGTGATATGTTGTTGCGTCTGATCAATGACATTCTGGTGCTCTCAAATGTAGATGCCAATGCTATGCAAATTCGACCTGAAATGGTTGATTTCGCTATTGAGTTTAATGATATTTGCAAGTCCCTTTCTGAACGTGTTCAGGAACCTTCTGTTGAGTTCCAGAGTGATAATCCTTGTGATACGTTGCTTGTCAGCATCGATAAGTCTCGTATCCAGCAGGTTATTACCAATTTTGTCACAAATGCTGTTAAATATACTCATCAAGGACACATCCGCGTGGGTTATCGATTAGAGGAGCGTGAAGGAAAACAAGGATTATATGTTTATTGCGAAGACACTGGTGCTGGTATCCCTGACGATCAACTGGGACGTGTCTTCGAACGTTTCGTCAAACTCAACGACTATATTCAGGGAACAGGTCTTGGCCTTTCTATCTGCAAAGCAATTGTTGACCGATGCAATGGTGACATTGGCGTAGAGAGTAAGTTCGGTGAAGGCTCTACCTTCTGGTTTTGGATACCAGTGTGAGTTATTTCTTTTCCTGCATGAACGACAGCGTTTTTGCTTGTTCTATCATGAGGTCTGCTAGCATCTCGTTAGTCTCGTTCTGGCCGTTGATGATGTCGTAGACCGACTTTAAACCTTCGCGTCCGCCATTGTGTTTCAGTACATGGACCAGACAGAGGTGCTGCAGGGCTGTGTTGGAAGCAAGGATGTCAAGGTCGGTGATGGCCAGTTGCGAGAGTGCCAGTTGATAGGCATCTTCACTATTCTCGTCAATGAAGCGTTGCACATCGCCAAGTGTCTCTAGTCCGAACGATTCAAGCACAGGCAGATAGGACATGACACTGACAGGATATATCTCGGCTTGGTTGACGGATGCGATGCGTCTGTTCAGCCGATCGAAGGGCTTCAGTTCAAGATATTTGCGGAATGAACCGAGCGACAGAGGTACGTCGTCCAAATGTCCGCTTTTCACTAAAGCCAAGGTATGACGGCGGTAGTCGGTAAGTACAAGACGTAGACGACTGAACTCATCGTCCATCAGTTCCATCATACCTGCCAGACGATTGAACTGTCGCATGTATTCGCGTGGAATCTTTACGTCACCCTTGTAGCCTGTATCGTGCTCGATAGTAGACCATACATGTTGTAGGGCTGTTCGCATTTGCAGTTCAAAGCGCGGTCCGCCTGTTTTAAGCCGACAGATATAGTGTAGCGAGTTATATCCGAAAGCATCCAGGTCGTGCAACATGCGCTTGTCGACACTCTCCTGCCAGTCAATGTCGAATATCCCTTGGGCGATGACCGCAACCTTGTCAACTTCATCAGTATAGAAGGTGATGATGCGCAGACCTACCAGGTCGGTGATGTCGTCGATGGTTTTGTATTTTGAACCTTTTATTTCCAACTTTCCAGCCAGAGACTTCTCCGTCTTTACACGGTGCTCGATGGCTGTGACGTAGATTCCCTGTTTTCGCAGTTCGTGACGTAATAAATCGTATGCTTCGCCCGACAACTTATCTAGTGTCGGGCGAAGCTCACGATACTGCTGAAGCAGTTCCTTACCGTGTTGGTCTAGTTTTACACCACTCATCTTCTTTGTTTAGTACCCTTTCTGAAAGTCTAGAATATGAATGTTTTTTCCAACCAATAAGTGAAGATGCCGGCGAGGTATCCCACAAAGACAATCCATGTTATCTTCTTCATATACCATCCGAAAGTGATTTTTTCAAGTCCCATGACAACGACACCGGCAGCCGAGCCTATAATCAGCATGGAACCACCGACGCCGGCACAATAGGCCAGTAGTTGCCAGAAGATTCCGTCTACGGCCAAGTCACCCGCAGCCTGTACGGGATACATGCCCATGCATCCTGCAACAAGAGGCACATTATCGACAATGCTTGAAAGTACACCAATGATACCCGTTACGAGATAGTGGTTACCCTCGAAAGTGGCATCGAGACCTTGTCCAAGCAACGTCAGTACACCCACTTCCTGCAATACGGCAACAGCCATCAGAATGCCCAAGAAGAACATGATCGTAGAAAGGTCAATTTTTGACATGATGTCACTTACACGCTTAGCCATCGTGTCGTCTTCTGCCGTGTTGTAATGGAATATCTCAGTGGTAGTCCATAATATACCAAGGACAAGGAGTATACCCATGAACGGAGGCAGGTGGGTGATAGTCTTAAATATAGGTACGAAGATAAGACCTCCTACACCCAGCCAGAAGATAATATCGCGTTGAACCTTGGTGAACTGGCTGACTTCAGCCTTTGGCAGGTTATTTTCCTTGTCAAACTTGCCGTTAAGATGCATACTGAGAATAGCTGCAGGAATAATCATCGACACGAGAGAAGGGATGAAAATCTCGCTAATCACACCCTGAGTGGTAATAACGCCCTTGATCCACAACATGATAGTCGTAACATCGCCGATGGGTGAGAAAGCGCCACCGGAGTTGGCAGAAATGATGACCAATGCGGCATAGATGAGTCGGTCACCACGACTCTGAACTAGTTTTCTCAGTACCATAATCATAACGATGGAAGTCGTTAGGTTGTCCAGGATGGCAGACAGGAAAAAGGTCATGAAAGCCACGCGCCAGAGTAGTTTCCGCTTGGAACGGGTCTTCATGGTATCACGGACGAAGTTAAATCCCCCATTAGAGTCGACAATCTCAACAATGGTCATTGCTCCCATCAGGAAGAAAAGAGTACCCGCAGCATCACCGAGATGATGTTCAATGACTTCGGCAATGTGATGTATCACACTATCGCCAGTTACTGCAGGGTAGAAACTTGCGGGGTCGACCATCAGGAGGGTCCAGCATACAACACACATCAGCAGGGCTATTGCGGCCTTGTTGACTCTAGTAAGGCTTTCAAGGGCTATACACAGATAACCTGTTATGAAAGCTACACAAATACAAATTGTTAATGTAGACATGTTTTTAGTAGATAGATTCAATGATGCAAAGGTAGGCATTATTTGTGTCACTGCCAAATCTTTTGAGCATTTTATTTTGTTTCTCGACTTTCGCAAGGTCTAAATGGTCTGTCCTATTTCTTTTTTGTGTTTTATCGCGCTTTTCCTTTGTTGTTTGGCAGAAAAGTTGTATCTTTGCAAAATTGAAATAACTAAAATGCAATAAAATTATGGAAAGAACATGGCGTTGGTTTGGCAAGAAGGATAAGATTACACTTGCCCAGTTGAGACAAATTGGTGTGGAAGGTATTGTGACCGCTTTGCACGATGTACCCCTTGGTGAAGTATGGACTCGTGAGAAGATTCACGACCTGCGCATGTATATCGAGAGCTTTGGAATGCGCTGGAGTGTGGTGGAGAGTCTTCCTGTGGTGGAAACCATCAAGTACGGAGGCCCAGACCGCGATCATCAGATAGAGGTGTATAAAGAGAGCCTTCGCAACTTGGCTGCTGAGGGCATCCACTGCATCTGCTACAACTTCATGCCCGTGCTGGACTGGGCGCGTACCGATTTGTTCCACGACAATCCCAACGGTGCTACCAACCTCTACTTCAACTATGCCGAGTTTGCCTATTTCGATATCTACATTCTGAAGCGTCCAGGCGCTCGTGAGGAATGGGCTAACTTCGAAATGAGAAATGAGAAAGGAGAAAAGATAAATAGAAATGTGTTGGCAGAGTGTGAAGAACTTGCCAAGACGATGACTCCTGAGAAGGACCACAAGTTGGTGGAAACCATTGTCATCAAGACGCAAGGCTTCGTGAGTGGTAATTTCAGTGAGAATGATGAGGCTCCCGTTCAGAAGTTCCGTGAGTTCCTCGACCTGTACAAGGGTATTGACAAGGCTCAGTTGCGTGAGAACATGAAGTATTTCCTCTCAGCCATCATGCCTGTTTGCGAAGAGTGTAACATGAATATGTGTGTGCATCCTGACGATCCTCCCATTGAGATTCTCGGACTTCCTCGCATCGTGCGTACTGAGGAGGATATCCAGTGGTTCTTGGATGCTGTTCCCAACAAGCACAATGGCTTGACGTTCTGTGCAGGATCGCTGTCGGCAGGTACCTATAATAATGTGGTTGACCTGGCTAAGAAGTTTGCTTCACGCACCCATTTCGTTCATTTGCGTTCGTGCCATATCTTCCCCAACGGCGACTTCACGGAAGCCTCACACCTGGGTGGTCGTGCCGATTTGATCGAACTGTGTCGCATTTTTGAAAAGGAGAATCCGCAATTGCCCATGCGTGTAGATCATGGTATGACGTTTACCGATGAGCCTGGTGGTGTGTTCGACGAGTCAAGTCATGGTCATAATGCTGGCTATACGCTCTTGGGCCGTATGTTTGCCCTCGGACAGGTGCAAGGCATCTTGGCAACCGTAGACCGCGAGTTGGGTATCGATTATAAACAACCCGGTTTCTTCGATTAACAGAATATAAATTTCTAAAAAGGCGAGGACGAATCCGCAGCGTCTTCGTCTTTTTATATAAAACAAACTACACATTATTATATATGGAAAACAAGAAATACTACTTTGCCGTTGACCTTGGCGCTACCAGTGGACGCACCATCTTGGGCACATTGGCTGACGGCAAGTTGGAGCAGGAGGAACTGACCCGCTTCCCTAATAACCTGATAGAGACTGGCGGGCATTTCTATTGGGACATCTATGCGCTTTATCTGGAGATGATCAAAGGCCTACAGGTGGTAGGAAAACGTGGACTGGACATCACCTCTATCGGCATTGATACGTGGGGTGTGGACTTTGTCTTCATTGGTGAAGATGACGCTATCCTGCGTAATCCGATGGCCTATCGTGACCCCCATACCTTTGCTGCCATTGACGATTATCTGGAGAACGTCTTGGACCGTAAGACCGTTTATGATATTACGGGTATTCAGTTCATGAACTTCAACTCGCTGTTTCAGTTGCATGCTATGCGTCAGGCGAACAATGTCGCCTTGCAGCATTGCAAGAAGGTTCTCTTTGTTCCTGATGCCTTAAGTTGGATGCTCACAGGTGAGGCAGTCTGCGAATACACCATAGCTTCGACCTCCCAGATGCTCGACCCCAGAACAGGTGACTTGTCTGAGAAACTCATTGAGAGTGTGGGTATGAAACGGAGCCAGTTCGGACGAATGGTGCAGCCAGGAACACAGATTGGCGTGCTGACGGAAGAGGTGCAGAAGATGACAGGTCTTGGGGCCGTTCCTGTGATAGCTGTCGCTGGTCACGATACGGGTTCTGCCGTTGCTGCCGTGCCTGCCAGGGACGAGCAGTTTGCTTACCTCAGCAGTGGCACGTGGAGCTTGATGGGTATCGAAACGAAAGAGGCGGTCATCAACGAGCGTAGCTATGAGCTGAACTTCACCAACGAGGGTGGTATAGAGGGAACTACCCGCTTCCTGAAGAATATCTGTGGCATGTGGCTCTATGAGCGTTGCCGCAAGGAGTGGCCTGAGGAGGTCCGAAAGCTGAGCCATCCGGAGTTACAAGGTTCTGCCATGAAGGTGGAGGCATTCCGCTCTATCATTAATCCTGACGACAAGGCCTTTGCTAATCCGCCTTCCATGATTGAGGCCATCCAACAGTATTGCCGTGAGACCGGACAGACCGTCCCAGAGACTCCTGCCGAGATATGCCGTTGCATCTTCGACTCGCTAGCACTTCGCTATCGTCAGGTGTTCCTGTGGCTCAAGGAATTTGCCACTTTCGACCTGAACGTGCTGCACATCATCGGAGGTGGTTCGCTGAATAAATTCCTGAATCAGTTTACAGCCGATGCGTTGGGCGTTGAGGTGCTGGCAGGTCCACAGGAGTGTACGGCTATTGGCAACATCATGCTGCAGGCGAAAGCCAGTGGCGACGTATCTGACATCTGGGCTATGCGTGCCATCATTGCCAACTCGGTAGAAATGGTGCCTTACCATCCTACTGGCGACAAGGCTGCATGGGATCAGGCTTACGAGAAATACATAAATATATTAAAGAACAATAATTAGATATTAAATATTAAAACAAATCATTATGGCAAAACCATTAGTTGAAACCAAAGCAAAGATAGGTGTGTTCAGCATTGCACTGCAGGCATACCTGCCACAGTTCCCTCAGCTCGTTCCTGAGTTCGAGGCTCAGTATGAAGCATTCAAGAAGACATTGCCTGACACCATCGAGATTATTGACGGTGGAATGGTAACCACCAAGGAGCAGTCAATGGCTGCAGGTGACAAGTTCCGTGCCGCTGATGTAGACTTGGTCATCCTGCAGATGCTGACTTATTGCACCTCTTATAATATGCTGCCTGCCGTTCGCGACCTCGATGTTCCCGTTGTCATCGTCAACGTGCAGAAGAAACTGGCTCCCGACTATGCCAAGACCGACATCCCCACCTGGTTGGGCGAACTCTATGCCTGTGGCGCTATCGGCGAGATGGTGGCCGACTTGAATCGTGCCGGCAAGCGCTCTGCCGTCATTACCGGTGTTGTAGAGGGTGGCGACCCTGAGGTAAAGGCTGAGATAGAGGACTGGTGTCGTGCAGCCCAGGTGCGTCGCCGTTTCCGCGATACCAATATCGCACAGATAGGCCGTCCGTATCCTGGCATGATGGACCTCTATATCGACGAGACCAATCTCTACCACCGTATGTTTGTCTATACCAAGCAGTTCGACTGGGAGCAGATGTGGGCTATTGCCGACAATGTCACTGACGAGGCTGCCATCCGTGCCAAGGCAGAGGATATTCTCGCAACTTTCGATATTGAGGGTGGCGGTACCGTAGAAAAGGTATGGGATATGGCGAAGTATGTCGTAGCCTTCGAGCAGTGGGTGAAGGATGAGCAGTTGGGCATGATAGCCTCACACTATGCAGGCTTTGCACAAGGTGTGGCAGGCAAACTTGACTCCATGCTGATTCCTGCCTTCTCGATGCTTATCAAGCAGCACACCGCCTGTGCCGTCGAGGGTGATATGAAGGTGGCAATGGCCATGTCCATCTTGAAGACAATCTCAGGTACCGGCACACTGGCAGAGATGTACAGCATTGACTTCCCCAAGGATATCTGTATCATCGGTCACTCAGGCTCTGGCGACTTCGACATCTCGCAAGCCAAGAAACCGACCATGAAAATCGTTCCCGTATTCCACGGAAAGACAGGTGGTGGCTATCTGACTCAGTTCTATCCCCCAACAGGTCCAGTAACCTATCTGGCTATTACGCAGGACAAGAACGGTGTGTTCAAGTTTGTCGTGGCTGAGGGTGTCAACGAGGAAGGTGAAATCTTCACCTTTGGCGATACCAATATGCGCACCAAGTTCTCGCTGCCCTGCCGCGAGTTCGTCAACAAGTGGAGCGAAGCTGGTCCTACCCACCACATGGCTGCTGCCGTTGGACATCACATTGACACCATCTTGAAGGTCGCCAAGATTTTCAATATCGAATGTGACGTAGTTTGTAGATAATGCATAATTCATAATTATGAGTAATACTGGAAGTTTGAAGAGTACCATTGCGGTTTCTCTCACTAATTATCTGGATGCAGGAGCTATCGTGGCTGGTGCCAGTGGCTTGACGCTGTGGCAGAACTACCTCGGACTTTCTGAGGTGCATCTAGGCTGGCTGAACTTCATCTCAGCCAATTGCCTTGGTGCTGCCATCGGTGCCATCATTGGCGGTTTTCTGGCAGACAAGTACGGTCGTAAGTTTATCTTCACTTATAACCTGCTGGTCTATATGATTGGTGTGCTGCTGGTGATGTTCAGTATGAATTTCCCCATGCTGCTGGCGGGATTCCTCGTAACGGGAATCTCCGTAGGTGTTGGCGTACCTGCCTCGTGGACGTACATCTCTGAGTCGTCAGAAGTCAACAACCGTGGACGTAATATCTGTATCTCACAAATGTCGTGGGGCTTCGGCCCAATGTGCATCCTCTTGTTTGGTATGCTCTTCGCCCCTGGTGGCTACCTCTTTGGTTGGGTTGAGTCCATAGCACATATCTTCGGAGGTTCTGACCTGTCTCAAGAGGCTGTCAATGTCTTCTCGTCGCGTATCGTATTCCTCACCTTGTTCATTGTGGCATTCATCGCCTGGAACCTGCAGCGTCAGTTGCAAGAGAGTGCGGAGTTTACGAAGTCTGAAGGCAAGAAGGCTGGACTGACCGACAATATCAAGGTGCTGTTCTCCAACAAGATTGCCGTTCGTACGGTCATCTTCCTAGCTACTATCTATCTGACTTGGAACCTGGTGGCTTCAGTTATGGGTTTCTTTCAACCGCATATATACGAGACAGCTGGCGGCGTCAGCAACGAGCAGGCAAACTGGATGAACTGTATCCAGTGGGCTATCATAGTGGGTGTGACATTTATCGTTTCAAAAATGATTGACAAGACGGCGCACAAGGTGATTTACACCTTCGGACTCCTGGTGGCCATTGCTGCTTGGCTGGTCATTGTCACCATTGGTGTCAATGGCATGGTCGGACTTTGGCTGTTTGCCATCCTGTGGGGTGTGCAGGGAGGTTCGTCGCCTCAGATATTTTATGCTTTGTGGGGTTCAGAACTATTCCCTGCCAAGTTCCGCGCTGGTGCCCAGGGCCTGATGTTCTTCATCGTTCGCGGCCTGTCGGCAGTATGGGGTCTTGTCTTTACCTATATCTATGGTGAGAACGGCGAGGGCTTTACTATTGCTGCTTTTTGCATGATTGCGTTGCTCAGCATCTCGCTTGTTGTCGGCTTTATCGGTGCCCCCAACACGCGTGGACGGGCTCTTGATGATATCACCAAGGAACGTTATGGCGAGGATTATTGATAAATCGATATGTCAATATGTTGAAAAAAGAAAAACAAAATAACAACAAACAATAATGAAAAGTATTTTAGAAGGCCGCGAGGGATTGAAAGCGGTAGTTTATCAGATTGCCGAGGTCACTGGATATCTTTGGCAGAAAGGATGGGCAGAACGAAACGGTGGTAACATCACCGTCAATGTTACCGAGTTTATGGACGATGAGTGCAAGGCCATGAAGGCTATCTCGGAGGTTAAGCAGATAGGCATGGTACTTCCCCAGTTGAAGGGCAAGTATTTCTATTGCAAGGGAACGGGTAAGCGCATGCGCGACTTGGCTAAGGAACCCATGCAGAACGGTAGCATTATCCGTATCTGTGACGATTGTGCCAGCTATGTAGTGATTGCTGACGAGCCTGTTGTGCCCACCAGCGAGCTGCCCACGCACCTAGCTTTGCAGAACTATCTACTGGAAACGGGTTCGTGCTACAAGGCAACGCTCCATACTCACCCCATCGAACTGGTGGCCATGAGTCATATCCAGCGTTTTCTGAAAGGTGACGAGATGACGCGCGTGCTGTGGTCGATGATTCCTGAGACGCTGGCCTTTGCTCCGCTGGGCATCGGCATCGTTCCCTACGCCCTGCCGTCGTCAGTTGATCTGGCAGAGGCTACCTTGGAAAAGATCAAGACGCATGATGTGGTGATGTGGGAGAAACACGGCACCGTTGCCGTAGGTCAGGACATCATGGATGCCTTCGACCAGACCGACGTGCTCTGCAAGGCTGCCAACATCTATATGTGTGCTCGTGCGATGGGGTCTGAGCCAGACGGTATGACGGAAGCCCAGATGAAGGAGGTGCAGGATGTGTTCAAACTGCCCAAGAAACGTCCTTGCTAAATGAGTAAGAAACCCAACGAAATTATGGTGCCGGCAGGTGTGCAGCAAGTGTTGCTGCATGCCTGTTGTGCTCCTTGTTCGTCTGCTATCGTTGAATGGATGCTGGCCCATGGCGTTCGTCCCACCATCTTTTATTTTAACCCCAATATCTATCCCCGCGAGGAATATGACATTCGTAAGGAGGAAAGTAAACGGCATGCAGAAAGCTTAGGACTTCAGTGGATTGACGGCGACTATGACCATCAATGCTGGCTTGAGGCAGTGCGAGGATTGGAGGGAGAGCCCGAGCGGGGCAGTCGTTGCCTCCAGTGCTTCTCCTATCGTTTAAAAGCAACAGCTCTACAAGCCAAAGAATTAGGTTTGGTTTATTTCACAACCACACTAGCCTCTTCCCGTTGGAAGAGTCTGGAGCAAATCACTGAGGCGGGTCTGCGCGCCCAGACAACCGTCGAAGGAACCGTGTTTTGGGCACAAAACTGGCGCAAGGGTGGCCTACAGGAGCGTCGCAACCAATTGCTCCGTGAGTATAATTTCTATAACCAGCAATACTGCGGCTGCGAATTTAGCCAACGATAATTCTGGTAGAAATAACCTTGCATTATTCAGCATTAACCCGTCCTTATCAACCAATACTGTCGGGTTAATAAAATAACAGTCATCTGTCATAACTGTCAAAGACTTTGAACTGGTAGCCTTGCTCTTGCAGCCATTCGATGGCAAGGGGGAGAGCCATGCGTAGTTTCTCGATACTTTTCACGGAGTCATGGAATGTGATGATGGAGCCATTGCGAGCGTAGTGCTTGACGTTGTAAAGCACGTCGGATGCTGTCATCCACTTGGAATAGTCGCGGGTGACGAGGTCCCACATGACAATCTTGTATTTCCGCGACAGCCACGCATACTGGCTGATACGCATCCATCCGTGGGGCGGTCGCACCAAGTTGGTGTGCAGATAGGCATTGGCCTTCTCGATGTTGTAGCTGTAATCGTGGATGGAGTGGCGGAAACCACTGATATGGTTGTGCGTGTGGTTGCCAATGCGGTGCCCCTCAGCCACCACACGCTCATAGAGTTCGGGATATTTCCTGACGTTATCACCCACCATGAAGAACGTAGCCTTGACACCGTATTTCTTCAATACGTTGAGCACGAAAGGCGTAGCCTCTGGTATAGGACCGTCGTCGAAGGTCAGATAGACAGCCTTTTCTCGACGATCCATGCGCCAAAGAGCCTTTGGATATAGCCAGCGCAGCCA
The DNA here is from genome assembly GCF_900107705.1 of Prevotella sp. tc2-28. Lineage (GTDB taxonomy): Bacteria > Bacteroidota > Bacteroidia > Bacteroidales > Bacteroidaceae > Prevotella. Next base: position 196,316 of record NZ_FNRE01000001.1, on the reverse strand, counting down.
GATGGATGGTTGTTCGATAAACATGTTTTATCCTTGCCGATAACGTTCAGTCGTTGTGTTTACTCGTAGCCGAGGTCACCGCCTTTTTCCTGATAGATAGTGCCGAGGATGGTCAGTTCCTTCATTTGCTTATCGGCCAACTTGGGGTCAATGATCTGCGTGAGGGCATTCACCTGTTGGAGGATGTAGAAATGCATAAGGCAGTCTTGCTTGGATGACTCGAAGCGGAAATCGGTCAGCGAGCAGTACCATTTCATGTACTGTACGGAGTTCTTCCAAAGGTCGTTGATGATAGTCTGCGCCTGCTTCTTCTGTCCCAGCGTGGTCCATGCGCGTGCCATATCGAGCGAGCCGGAGCTGTAGTTGTGGGGCACGTTGCAGGTGGGTATCATCTTCTCCGTGTATTTCAGCACCTCGGTGGCTTTCTTGTCTTTACCTTCGTTCAGCAGTTCGAGTGCCAGCTTGGCCATGGTGCGACGGTGGGTGTAGCACATGCGCATGACGGTCTCGTCGAGATACAGGCCGGGCTTGTCCAGTCCGCCAAACTTGAAGCGGTGCATCACGTTGTCGTAAGTGCGCTCGGTGTCGAAGTTCTTGACGCCGGGAACAGCCTTGCCGTTGACGCTTGTCGTGAATGGGGTGATGCGGTAGGCCAGTCCTTCTGTAATGGTGTTGTCGCCGAGGTTGATGTAGTTGTCGTCACCAACGGAGATGGCCACATAGATAGGACGTGTCCAGTTGCATCCAGCCAGCATTTCGAGAATCATCAGATCACCCTTGTAGAGGGCGCTCTTTCCTTTCAGCGAGATGGTCATGCGGTCGGGAATGGAGTCGCTGGCCATCATCATGCCGCTCTTGCGCACAGCTTCCTTGTCAATGGTCATGTAGAGCGTGTCGGTAGGAATCATGTGCAGGTCGGGATTCTTCGAGCGAACCCAGTATTTCAACACGTTCTTCAACTCAAACGGGTCGTCGCCAAACTGTTGGCGTGCCTCTTCGGGATTCTCGCGGTAGTGTTCGATGACAGCTTGCTTCATGTCAGGCTCCACACGGACATATTCGTTGGTGCCCGAGCAGTATTCTATTCGTTCCCATGAGATGGGAACGCTGGGCGAGTCGTAGGCAGGACGGCGCATCTGGTCGATATACCAGTCGGTTTGCAGATAACTGAGATTGCAGACACGGGCATCTGTGCGCACGCCTTCTACATCCTGATTGTACCAGAGCGGGAAGGTGTCGTTATCGCCGTTGGTATAGATGATGGGGTTATTCTCCTGTTGCAGTGACATGAGGTAGTTTTGGCCGAAGTCACGACAGGTGTAGCGACCCGAACGATCGTGGTCGTCCCAAGTCTGGGAAGCCATTTGAACGGGTACTAGGAGACAGGCTATGCTGACTATGGCGGTCATGGCGACAGCCATTTTTTCGCTCTTCACTTTAAGTTTTTCCATTAGAATCTCGATGATGGCTGCCACACCGATGCCACACCAGATGGCAAAAGCGTAAAACGATGCCGCATAGGCATAGTCGCGCTCACGAGGTTGCATGGGTGTCTGGTTCAGATAGATGACGATGGCCAGACCGGTCATGAAGAACAGGAAGAAGACTATCCAGAACTGGCGGATGCCCGTCTGGTCCTTGGCGTTTCCGTGGTGCTTGGCCAACGATTGCCAGAAGAGACCGATGAGTCCCAAGATGAGTGGCAACATGTAGAAGACGTTGTGTCCCTTGTTGTTCTTCAGCTCGTCAGGCAGGTTCTCCTGGTTGCCTAGGCGCCAGTCGTCGAGCCAGTCCCAGCCACTTATCCAGTTGCCGTGTTCCAGTTCGCCGTTGCCTTGCAGGTCGTTCTGGCGTCCGGCAAAGTTCCACATAAAGTAGCGCCAGTACATGAAGTTGCATTGGTAGGAGATGAAGAAACGGAGGTTCTCCAACTGCGACGGCATCTTGACAGTAACCATCTCTCCGCAGCGGTCGAAGGTCTCCTCGTGTCCGCTGATGTCGCCCATCCAACTCTCATAGGCACCCCGATGACTTGAACTGTACATGCGCGGGAAGAGCATGTTCTGGGCATATTTGTATTCGTCCTTGGTGCGGACAACGAAATATTCGTCTTTCTCGTCGGCAGAAGCCTTCTCCTTGCGCTGCCATATCGGGTCGCCGGTAGTCATAACGGGCTTGCAATACTCTCCTTCCTTCTCCAGCGCTACCTGTGAGGTATAGGCAGGACCATAGAACAGTGGGCGCTGTCCATACTGTTCGCGTCCCAGATACTCGCCCAGTGTGAAGATGTCCTCAGGTGAGTTCTGGTCCATTGGTGGGTTGGCTGACGATCGGATGACAATCAGTGCATAAGACGAATAGCCAATCATCAGCATGAGCATGCAGAGCAGCGAGGTGTTCTTGATGCGGGCTGAGACGAGGGCGATAGGCTGTTGGCCTTTCACCTTCTTCTTGTAGCCCAGTACATACCAGAGCACAGCCATGACGACAATACCTATCATCACGGCTCTCCATCCATGGCCATAGAAGGGAATGCCCAACATGGCGACAGACAGGATGAAGGCGATGTTCTGGCGCTTCTCGTTGACGTCACGATGAGTTTCGTAAATGGCCCAGATGATAATGCCGATTAGGAGGAAGATATAGATGATCTCTCCCGTGTTGAAAGGACAGCCTAGGATGTTGACGAACAAGAGCTCGAACCAGCCTCCCACCTGCACGATGCCTGGCACTACGCCATACAGCACGGCAGCCAAGATGACTACCGACAGAAAAAGGGCAAACAACGAGCCCTTCAGGTCGCGTTTCGGGTCGTCGGTAGGGAACTTGCGATAATAGTAGACCAACACGATAGCCGGAAGACACAACAAGTTCAGTAGGTGGACACCAATGCTGAGTCCGGTCATGTACATAATCAGTACCAGCCATCTGTCGGCATGGGGCTGGTCAGCCTGATCTTCCCATTTCAGGATCAGCCAGAAGACGACAGCCGTGAACGCAGAGGAATAGGCATACACCTCACCCTCGACAGCCGAGAACCAGAAGGTGTCGCTGAACGTGTAGATGAGGGCGCCAACCATTGCAGAACCCTCGATGGCTATCAGCTTGGCGGTTGTCAACTCGCTCCAATCCTTTATCAACAGTCGTCTGACAAGATGCGAGATGGTCCAGAACAGGAACAGAATGGTGGCTGCCGAGAGCAACGCGCTCATCATGTTGACCATGCGGGCAACCTGTGAGGGGTCTGATGCAAACTGTGAGAAAAGATTGGCTGTGAGCATGAAGAAAGGTGCACCTGGCGGGTGTCCTATTTCCAATTTATAGCCCGTAGAGATAAATTCTGGACAATCCCAGAAAGATGCTGTCGGCTCAATGGTGGAGCAGTACACGAAGGCAGCAATGGCAAACGTCAGCCAGCCTAAGATGTTGTCCACAAGTCTGTATTGTTTCATTTTTATTTGGTATAATTAATGCTATTCTGAGTTGCAAAGGTAATAAATAATACGAAGAGTGAGGGAGTAGTGGCGTGGAATTTAAATTATATTAGTAATTGTGCCCCGTAAATCAAGATGATATAACGTAGAAACTTGCCTATGGCAATGCTGCTTAGCGAGATGGGAATGTTGGCGCGCATGAGGCCTAGGACGATGGTTATCGCGCTTCCTAAGATGGGGACAAAGGCAAAAAAACCCATCCACGCGCCCCTTCCCGCCATGAAACGGCTGGCACGGTCGAGGTCTTTCTGCTTCACGTGAAGATAGCGTTCTATCCACTCCTTTTTCCCCATACGCCCTACGAAGTAGTTGAACATTCCGCCTGCTACGTTGCCTATGGTGCCGTAGATAATCAGTCCCCATGGGTCGAGTCCTGCAGCCAGCAGCCCGGTCATCACCGCTTCGCTAGAAAAGGGGAAGAACGAGCCTGCTACGAAGGCTGTGACGAACATACCCCAATAGCCATAGCTGATCAAGAGCGATATTATATAGTCCATAAATTATAGCCTGTGAGAAGTAATATCAGGACGGTCATCACATAGCAAAAAATGTCGTCGTGCTTGTGGGTGCTCAACGTAACATAATGGGCTGCAAGGGGTGCAATATTGACCGTCATGATGCGAATCAGCATGTTATAGTGCTGAGGCTGGATGAAAATGAACAGTCCCGTCAGCACTGCAACCCAGATGAATAGCGCATAATACATTCGGGTGCGAATACTGTCGTTGAAAATCTGACATATAAAATGAAAAGAGCTGATCAGCCAAATGATTAATAACAGGATGAGGTAGGACAGTTGACCAATGGAAAGCAACGAGAGGTCGAAGGATTTGGAGAAATCAGCCAACGGCAGGAAGTGTTGAGCGAAGACCTCCACTTTGTCTTGATAGAGTAGCCAGCAGGATGCAAACCAATAGGGGGTCAGGAATCCCAGCAGGGAAGCCCCCCAAGTTCGCACCGACCATGACATCAGATTCGTCTTCATCAGAATCCAGAACAGGGGAATGTAATAGAGCAGGTGGACATATCCGAAACTGGCAATACCAAGTGCTGCAAAGCCGTAGAAGATCTTCCCGACCGCATTCTCTTCTTGATAACTGGTGAAAAGGAAGAGGTAGCACAATACATATAAAAAGGTAACCGCCCATCCTGTCAGCGAGAATAATAGAAAACTGGCGCAGCAGGTCAGCAGAATAAAGATACAACTGACCATTCGTGAGTAAATGCGGATGAGTACACAGATATTGTTGAGTTGCATCAAGAGAATGGTAGTCAGCACAAAGCCGGCAAACTGGAGCCAGTATTGTTGATGCTGTATGAATCCACCCAGGAGACCTATGATGATAGCGTATAGCGCAGCCACCGGCAACGCTAGTCTGCTTGTAGCAATTCTGTTTTTTAGCGATTTTCTCATTTAAAGGTCTGCACCGATGTCGCGACGGAAATACTTGTCAGTAAACTGGATTTTCTGTGCTTCAATAAACGATTTCTGGAGTGCTTCAGCCTTGTCCTTACCATAGGAAGATACGGCAATAACGCGTCCTCCGGCTGTAACTACCTGACCGTCTTTCAGGACCGTTCCGCTATGGAATACGATACTTCCTTCCACCTGGTCGATGCCGCTGATGGGATAGCCCTTCTGATAAGCTTGTGGGTAACCTCCAGAAACCAGCATGACACAAACGGCTGCGCGCTCGTCGAAGACAATCTCCCGTTGGTTGAGGTCTCCTTTTGCAACACCTTCAAAAAGGTCTACGATGTCAGACTTCAGACGTAGCATGACGCTCTCGGTTTCGGGGTCGCCCATTCTGCAATTATACTCGATGACCATCGGTTCTCCCTTGACGTTGATTAGTCCAAAGAAGATAAATCCCTTGTAGTCAATCTGTTCGGACTTTAAGCCGTCGACAGTAGGACGGATAATGCGATCTTCCACTTTCTGCATCCACTCCTTGGTGGCAAAGGGAACTGGTGTGACAGACCCCATACCGCCTGTGTTCAAACCTGTGTCGTGTTCACCAATACGTTTGTAATCCTTTGCCTCAGGCAAAATCTTGTAGTGGTTGCCATCTGTGAGGACGAAGACGGAACACTCGATACCGCTGAGAAACTCCTCGATAACCACGCGGCTCGATGCGTTGCCGAACATGCCGCCTAGCATCTCTCTGAGTTCTTTCTTGGCTTCATCCAAAGTCGGCAGGATGAGTACTCCCTTGCCTGCGCAAAGACCGTCGGCCTTCAAGACATAGGGTGCTTCCAGCGTCTCTAGGAATGCAATGCCGTCTTCTACATGCTCACCGTCGAAGGTGGCATAGCGGGCTGTCGGAATGTTGTGACGCAGCATGAATGCCTTGGCAAAGTCTTTCGACCCTTCCAGTACGGCTCCCTGCTTGGAGGGACCGATAACGGGAATAGCTTTGGTGCGTTCGTCAGCCTTCAAGTCGTCGTATATGCCCTTGACCAACGGGTCCTCAGGACCTACCACCACCATATCGATATGCTCTTTTACGCAGAACTGCTTGATGGCTTCGAAATCGTCTGCCTTGATGGCGATGTTCTCTCCGGCATTTGCCGTACCTGCATTGCCTGGTGCGATAAAGAGTTTCTCACATTTCTCACTCTGTGCAATCTTCCATGCCAGGGCGTGTTCACGTCCGCCGCTGCCTAATAATAATATCTTCATGACTTTGTCAATTAATTATAGTTTCCCTTGTTCACCTAAATATGAGTCCTTGAATCCTAAGAAATAAAGCACACCATCTAGTCCGATGGTGTTGATGCTTTGCTCGGCGTTGGCCACCACGCGGGGTTTCGCATGGAAGGCAATACCCAAGCCTGCCTCTGATATCATGGGTAGGTCGTTGGCTCCGTCGCCTACAGCAATGGTCTGTGCCAGATTGACTTTCTCAACTTGGGCAATCAGCTTGAGCAGTTCTGCCTTGCGGTGTCCGTCGACAATTTCGCCTACGTAGCGTCCCGTCAACTTGCCATTTTCGTCAATCTCCAACTCATTGGCATAGACATAGTCGATGCCATATCGACGTTGTAGGTATTCGCCAAAGTAAGTGAATCCGCCGCTTAGTATGGCAATCTTGTAGCCGCACGTCTTCAAAATGTTCATCAGTCGGTCGACACCCTCGGTAATGGGCAGGTGTTCGGCAATGTCTTGCATTACGCTGACGTCCAGTCCTTTCAAGAGAGCGACTCGACGCGTAAAGCTCTCCTTGAAATCTATTTCGCCTCGCATGGCACTCTCGGTGATGGCTTTGACCTCGGCGCCAACGCCGTTGCGCTCAGCCAACTCGTCAATACACTCTGTCTGGATAAGTGTGGAGTCCATATCGAAGCAAATCAAACGGCGCATTCTACGGAACATGTCGTCGCGTTGGAAAGAGAAGTCTATCTCCATTTCTTGCGATAGCTTCATCAACTTCGACTGCATCTCCTGTCTGTTGATGGGCTCTCCACGGAGTGAGAACTGAATACAGGCTCTCACGTGTTTAGTGGAGTTGACGATGCTCTTACGACCTGTCAGTCGGAGAATGGAGTCAATATTCAGTCCCTGGTCAGCTAGGATGCGGGTGGCAGCCTCTATCTGTCGCGCCTCCAACTGTCGTCCTAGTACCATCAGGATATAGCGGTTCTTACCTTGGTGGTTTACCCAATCTTCATACTCTTCGTCGCTGATGGGTGAAAAGCCGATGTTCACACCTAGTTCCGTTGCCTTGAAGAGCAGTTCCTTCATGGCCAGTCCTGATTTCATTTCATCCATGCGGATGAGGATGCCCAGTGATAGGGTGGAGTGGATATCAGCTTGTCCGATGTCCAGTATTTGAGCATCGTAGTTGGCCAAGATACCCATGACTGAAGCTGTCAGTCCAGGGCGGTCCTGTCCTGTGATGCGGACGAGTATTTGTTCTTTTTTCATATTGGTAGTTATCTAGTCCTACAGCCTTACTAGTTTATTTTAAAAAGTCCTCGAAATACTGCGTGATACGCTCATGCAAGTGAACGCTAGCGTGGCCTCGCATGTTATGCTCCTCGCCTGGGTAGGCAAAGAAGTCTGGCTGGGTACCTGCTTTGACACAGGCGTCGAGGAACGACAGACAATGCTGGGGAACCACCGTGTTGTCATTGTATCCCGTGATAATCTGTAATTTGCCTTTCAGGTTCTTTGCTTTGTCGAGCAACGAGATCTTGGCATAGCCCTCTGGGTTGGTCTCTGGCGTGTCCATGTAACGTTCGCCATACATCACCTCATACCATTTCCAATCGATGACGGGACCGCCTGCCACACCCACCTTGAAAACGTCGGGATAGTTCAGCATGAGCGAGATAGTCATGAAACCGCCAAACGACCATCCATGAACGCCTAGGCGCTGCATGTCGATAAAGGGTAATGTCTTCAAGTATTCCACTCCTTTCATCTGGTCTCGCATCTCAATCTGCCCTAGTTGGCGGAATGTGGCTTGTTCAAAATCGCGTCCGCGATTCTCGGAACCTCTGTTGTCCAAGATAAAGACGATATAGCCTTTCTGAGCCATGTAGGTCTCCCACGAGCGACTGTACCAATGCCAGGCAGCTTCCACGTTATGGGCGTGTGGACCACCATAGACATAAACAACCGTAGGATATTTCTTGGTGATGTCGAAGTCGTGCGGCTTTACCATGCGATAGAATAGGTCGGTTGTGCCGTCGGCAGCCTTGATAGAACCACACTCAAAGATGGGTTGCACATAGTCTTTCCAAGGGTCTTCGGCGGTCAGTAAGCGGGTGCCCTTTCTTCCGTCCACGGGCAGCACGTTGAGGTTGAAGGGCTGCGTGGGAGCCGAGTGGCGGTCAATCACGAAACTACCTGATACTGACAATTCACCATGATGTACGCCATCGTCCGATGTCAGTTGCGTCATTTTTCCACTTCTGATATTGACACGATATAGCTGTCGGTGTAGCGGATGATACTTGTTGGCTTCGATGATGATGCTTTTTTGTTTGGCGTTAAACCCTAACACATTAAGGACTACCCAGGGACCACTCGTGAGTTGCTTTAGCAGTTGGCCATTTGTGTTGTACAGATAGATGTGGTTGTATCCGTCGCGTTGGCTTTGCATAATGAACTTGCTGTCGTCCCAGGGCAGGAACTGGATGGGATGCAGGGGTTCAACGTATTTCTCGCTGGTTTCGCGGTAAATCTCAGCCAACTTATTGCCGGTCTGGGCGTCATAACTGACCAGGCGGCAATCGTTCTGGTCGCGGTTCAGCTCGAACAGATAGATGGTCTTGGCATCGGTAGACCAGGCAATGTTTGTGAAATAGCGGTCCTTGGGGTCGCCGGCTTTAAGATAGACCGTTTTGTCTATATTCAAGTCATAAACGCCTATGGTGACCTCGTGACTGGTCATGCCCGCCATGGGATATTTGTCTGGCTCGTAGGTTGCCTCACGAGGGAAGATGTCCACCTGCGGATAGTCAGCAACCATCGACTGGTCCATGCGATAGAAAGCCAGACGCATTCCGTCAGGACTCCAAAAAGTCCCTTTCTGGATGCCGAACTCATTGCGATGAACACTCTGTCCATAGACAATTTCACGGCTGCCATCGGTAGTCAGCTGGTGCTCCGTTCCCTTGGCGTCAGCCACATATAGCTGATGGCCCTTGACGTAGGCTGTAGCCTTAGAAACCTCATTCCAGTCATTGGCGATCTGTCCGGAGATGCTGTCTTGCCAAACCACCTCGTGAGTTTTGAAGTTCAGCAATAGGAAAGACTTCTTGTTGCCCAAAGCGACAAGAGGCTGGTCAGGGTAGGGAAATGATGCGCTGGACAGCGCTCGTACATGGAACATGTCGTCGCTTTTGAGCCATCTATTCACCTCGTCAAGTGTGAAGAGCTTTGTCTCCTTGCCTGTCTTCTTGTCAACAAGATAGCATTCCTCTACGTCAGTCCGTATCAGTTCGTCGCCCCACCATGTCAGCCATTTGTTCTCATGCTGCAAGCGATGGTAGTCCTTACCGCCGAAGTTCAGTTCTTCCAAGGTGAATAGTTTGTCCTGTGCACTCATACTTGACATAAGGGACAATAGAAAAAGCAACAGCTTAATCCTCTTCATGGTCGAATCTCCTGTCTTTCTTGTTGAAATCGCGGTTTTTCTTGAAGGGTTTCTTACCTCCGCTACGGTCGAAACGCTCGTGACCACCCCAGTTGCGGTTCTCTTTACGAGGTTCCTTGGGACCTTTGCTGTCTTTACGTTCTAGAGAGCGGAACTTGAACGAACGAATGTCGGCCTCGGCATTTTCCTCCTGTTCGTCGAGCCGCTTTTTGAACTCACGGTTTTGCTTGAAACGGCGTTTCTCTGCCATTTGACGTTTCTCCTCTTCGGTCTTGACAATGCCACCTTCAGAGCGGAAGTCCTTCATCTTACCGTCGAAAATCTGGTATTTGCGGAACTCGCATTCTAGACTGCCGTTGAAGACGGGTATCTTGATGCTGGGCTTCAAGCCAATCTGGTCGAAACACTCTTCGCGATAGCTGAGAATCCAGGCGTCATTGTTCATGAACTGGTGCTTTAAGCGCTCTCCAATCATCTTATATGTCCCCAGCAGGTCAGGGGTTGAAATGCGCTCTCCATAGGGTGGGTTGGTCACCATGATACTCTTCTGATTGGGCTGTGTGAAGTTCTTGAAGTCCTTCTCTTCAATGGTGATGTCGCTGGTCAGTCCGGCAGCCTTCACGTTCAGACGAGCTGTGTTGACAGCCTTGATGTCAACGTCGTAGCCATAGATGTGATGATGGAACTCGCGTTCGTGTGAGTCGTCGTTATAGATCTCGTCGAAGAGGTCAGCGTCGAAATCGGCCCATTTCTCGAATGCAAACTCCTTGCGGAATAAGCCGGGAGCCATATTGCGGGCAATAAGTGCAGCCTCAATGAGCAGGGTTCCGCTGCCACACATAGGGTCGATGAAATCGGTCTCTCCCTGCCATCCCGTCATCAGAATCATACCTGCTGCCAGGACCTCGTTCAAGGGGGCTTCAACAGACTCCTGACGATAGCCTCTGCGATGAAGGCTCTCTCCGCTGGAGTCAAGTGACAGCGTGCATTTGTCTTCTGCAATGTGTATATTCAGTCGGATATCTGGATTGGCCACGCTGATATTAGGGCGCTTGCCAGTCTTCTCACGGAACTGGTCGACAATGGCGTCTTTCACCTTATAGGCAACGAATTTCGAATGTCGGAATTCTTCTGAGAATACAACGGAGTCGACGGCAAATGTCTGGTCAAGTCCGATATATTCTTCCCAATTGATATCTTGCACGCCTTCATAGACATCATCGGCAGACAATGCCTTGAAGTGTTTGATGGGTTTCAGAATACGAATAGCTGTATGTAATTGGAAATTGGCGCGGTAGAGCATCTCCTTGTCACCGGTGAACGAAACCATTCGACGGCCTATTTGCACGTCGTTAGCGCCCAATTGCGTCAGTTCTTTCGCCAAGACGGGTTCCAATCCCATAAAGGTCTTGGCGATGATCTCAAATTGTTGTGTCATTATGTAATCGTATGTGAAATATGGTGCAAAGTTAGTGTAATCCGCTCAAATCACAAAATAAATATGAATTTATTTTTGCTAATCCAAATCTTTTGTGTAACTTTGCGCACATTCTGATGATAAGACTCATGTTAGCAGTAAATGCCATATTCTTTTTTGATTGGAATATCTTTCAACGATTAGACATCTTGGCCTGGGTGATAGGAATCCCTGTCATCGTGGCTGCGCTTGTGTGGCTATATGTTCAGCGCAAGCAAACAGCCTTGTTGCGTGAGGATTTATCGCAGCTTACCAAAATCAAGCGCCACCCCATTGAGTATGAACTAGTGCTGAAGACGATGAAACTTGCAATCTGGCGAATGGATGTGGCTACGCGTGTCGTAACCTTTGATTGTGACTATCGTGATGCTACTGATTCCATCGTTTTTCCTTCAGGTGCAAAGCTTGATGATGTCGTCAACATGATGATGCCGGCTTATGTTGACCATTTCGTGAAGAGTGCGAACGAATTGATAACGGGCAGGACTGACCAAGTGCACGGACAATACGAGATGCGCATCCCCCATACTGATCGTGTTTATTGGAGCGAGACATATGCTGCCATTGAGAAACGCGATTTGAAAGGCAACCCTCTGACCGTTGTGGGTACTACGATTCGTATTGACAGGCAGAAACAAGCTGAGCGCGAGTTGATAGATGCCCGTAACCACGCGGAAGAGAGTGACCGTATGAAAACCGCTTTTCTGGCAAATATCAGCCATGAAGTGCGTACGCCGTTGAATGCCATTGTGGGTTTTAGCAATGTGCTACCAATGGTTAAAAATGAAGAAGAACGTGCTCAGTTGATTACGCTCATTCAAGAGAACAATGCCCAACTATTGCGCTTGTTCGATGACCTTGTCCACATGTCAAGGCTCGAGGCTGGTGGGGGGACCGTCAAAAAGACACGTTTCAAGGTCAAGACGCTATTGGCAGAAATCATGGAGGAATATTCGCAGCATGTGGATGCCAGTCATGTGACACTTTTCATCGCCCATACTGATTCGGCATTGGAGGTATTTACTGATCGCGACCGACTGGCAGAGATCCTCCGTCAGTATGTTGACAATGCTGTGAAGGCAACAACGGAGGGAGAGATCGTGATAGGCGCCGAGAAGCAAGAACTCATGTTGCATGTATGGGTGAAGGATACAGGAAAGGGTATTCCAGAAGAACACTTGAACGAGCATCTCTTCGAACGTTTCGTCAAAGTTGACGAATTCGTACCAGGAACAGGTATTGGACTGAGCATTTGTCGCAGTATGGCACTGAGTCTTGGAGGCAAGGTGGGCATGAAGTCAGCATTGGGCGAAGGTTCGCTATTCTGGGCTGACATTCCTATTGAGTGATAGTATTATTATAATATAAGGTACGCGAATGTACTTTAAGAAAAGATTGTGAAGACATTGAAAAGAATTGTATTTTTTATTTTGTTATTAGTTGCTGTCCTGCCCCTTCAGGCGCAGGATGTCATTCGTGGTCATATTGTTGATGAGGCTACTGGCGAGAACCTCGCTTTTGCCAGCGTGCAATATAAGCATAATAAGTTGGCTGCTATTTCCGACCTTCAAGGACGTTTTATTATCCGTAAGTTGAAAGGAGGGAAATTGGTAATCAGCGTAATGGGTTACAAGTCACGCACCATTGATGTGACCGATGATATCAAAAACCTCTTCATATCGCTGAAACAAGATACTAAGCAGTTGAAGGAGGTTACTGTTAAGGCGAAACGCTCGCGCTATCGTCGTAAAGGCAATCCCGCTGTTGAATTGATGCGGAAGGTGATAGAGAAAAAGAAACAGACAGACTTGGCCAATAAGGATTTCTATCAGTATACCAAATACCAGAAGTTGACGCTTGCATTAAACGATATCAATCCTGAGGCCCTGAAATCACCCAGATTCAAGAAGCACCAATGGCTGGCTGACCAGGTGGAGTTGAACGAGCAGACGGGAAAACTGATATTGCCTGCCAGCGTCGATGAGACGGTTTCACAGAAGATTTACCGACGGAAACCCTTCGATGAAAAAACGATTATCAAGGGACAAAAATCATCAGGTATTAACGATTTCTTTCAGACTGGTGACATTCTGAACGTCGTTTCGAAGGACGTCTTCACTGACGTTAACATCTACGATGATCAGGTGCGCCTCCTGCAACATCCTTTCACATCGCCCATCGGTAGCGGAGCCATCTCCTTCTATCGTTATTACATTGAAGACACGGTCGCCGTTAATCGTGACAGTTGTATCCACGTCCATTTCCTGCCCAACAACCAACAGGATTTCGGATTCCGTGGAGACCTGTATATCTTGAAAGACTCGTCCTATCAGGTCAAGAGGTGCGAATTGATACTGCCCAACCGTACCGACGTTAATTTCGTGGAGAACATGAAGTTAGTACAGGAGTTTACTAAGTTGCCTACTGGCGAATGGGTGCTCACCGTCGACGATATGATCGTTGAGTTGGTGCTCTTCGATTTCATTCAGAAAGGTGTTGCTATTCGTAGCACGCGCCTATCCGACTACTCCTTCGACGAAATACCTGACAGATTGTTCCGAGGAAAGGCTAAGACGGTTGTTGATCCCGATGCGCGCATGATGGATGAAGCCTTCTGGCAGAAAAGCCGTAAGGTGGAACTGACAAAAGGTGAAGGCAAGATGGACAGTTTCTTGAAGGGTATGAAGAGTATGGGAGGATTCAAATGGGCTCTATGGGCTTTGAAGTTATTGGTAGAAAACTACGTGGAAACGGCAGAGAAGAGCAAAATTGACATTGGTCCCATCAGCAGTATGATCAGTACCAACTTCATCGATGGGTTACGCACCCGTCTGAGTGCGCAGACTACAGCCAACCTTCATCCACACCTGTTTGTCAAAGGTTTCGTGGCACGTGGTTGGAAGAGCCATAATACCTATTATAGCGGAGAACTCACCTGGGCACTAAACAAGAAGAAATACTTGCCTGATGAGTTTCCCAAGCGAAACATCTCGTTTCTGTCAACCTACGACGTGATGTCGCCTTCTGACAAGTTCCTATCAGTAGACAAGGATAACTTGTTTACTGCCCTGAGATGGGCTAAGGTGGATGCCATGATGTTCTACAAGCGCCAGAAACTCACTTTCGAGCGTGAAGAAGACTGGGGTTTCCGCACCCTGCTAAGCATTAAGACGGAAGAGAATGAGGCCGCAGGAGCGATGCATTTCATTCCCCTCAGTCAGCAGAATGATATCTGCTTCCGGACTACCGAGTTACGTGCTGAGCTAGAATATCAGCCAGGAGCACTTTTTGTCAACACGAAACAGCGGCGATTGAAGGTTAACCGCGAGGCTCCGGTGCTAACGCTCAGCCACACGATGGGTATCAGTGGATTCCTTGGTGGCGACTACACCTATCATTATACCGAAGCAAGTATCTTTAAACGCATTTGGCTCAATAGTTGGGGACGCATTGATTTCTATACCCGTGGCGGTGTTCAATGGAGTCAAGTTCCTTTCCCTTTGCTATGTATGCCTGCTGCCAATATGTCGTATATCAGTCAGAAGCAGACATTTAACTTGTTGAAAAACATGGAGTTCCTTAACGACCGTTTTGTCAGCCTAGACCTAAGCTGGGACATGCAGGGCAAGATACTTAATCGTATTCCGCTTATTCGCAAGTTGCGTTGGCGCGAGTACATCGGTGTGCGCACTCTGTGGGGAACTCTGTCTGACAAGAATAATCCTTACGTTGCCGAGAATGCTAACAGTGACGTGTTGATGGCTTTCCCTGAGAACTCCTATCTGATGAACGGCAAGGTGCCCTATTGGGAGATCTCTTTGGGCGTTCGCAGCATCTTCCGCTTCTTTCAGGTTGAGTATGTACGCCGCATGAACTATAACGACCATTCGCATGGCCATAAGAATAGTGTTCGCTTTGGCTTTACCATGATGTTTTGAGAAAATAAAAAAAGCTAAGTATATCTCACGACATTCTTAGCTTCTGTTTTCTAACTAACTTATTATCAACTATTCATTACTCAATCAACTATTCATTACTCTTTTCTCAATTTTAACCTAAACGCGATGCAAAGATAAGTACTTTCCTTATATCTTCATACAAAAATGCGTAAAAAAACAACGTAAACGTTTGCGGTTTGTTACTTTTTTGCTATCTTTGCTCCCAATAAGTGATAGAAGAGTATGATTAACAAGAAGCATCATCGTACATCGCTCAAGGATTTGGCTAAGGAATTAGGTGTTAGCATTGCCACCGTTAGTCGAGCTCTTCGTGGCTCCTCCGAGATCGGGCAGGAGATGCAACAGCGTGTCAAGGATTTGGCTAAACGGATGAACTATCGGCCTAACCCCTTTGCCCAGAGTCTGCGCAAAGAGGCACCCAAAATTATTGGAGTCGTTGTGCCCAATTTGGTCACCCACTATTATGCTGCCGTACTGGATGGTATCGAGGACGAAGCCCGTCGCGAAGGATACAGCGTGATATGTGCCAATAGCCATGAGCATGTAGAAGACGAGCGTCAGGCTGTTGAAATGTTCATCAGCATGCACGTTGAAGGCATTATCGCATGTCTGGCACAAAACACTGTCGACTACAGTCATTTTGAGGAAATCTCCGATATGGGCATCCCTCTTGTTTTCTTTGGACGGACCTGTCTTACCGACCGCTTTTCTAGCGTGACAGCCAATGGCGACGAAGCGGCTCAGATGGCTACCCAGCATCTGATAGATACCGGCAGTAGGCACATCGCCTTTATCGGAGGCCCTAACCACCTTGATATGGTACGTCGACGTAAGCATGGCTATCTAGAAGCCTTGCGCGAGAACCATATTGAGATAGACCGCAATCTTGTGGTCTGTGACAAGATAGATTATGATATCGCTTTGCAGTCCGTTGAGCGCCTGCTCAGCCTGCACAATCCCCCAGATGCCATTCTTGCTTTCAATGATATCATTACCTTTGCCGCCTTCACCGCCATCAAGAATAAAGGACTGTGCATTCCTGCGGATGTCGCTCTAATTGGCTTTACCGATGATCGTCATGCCGCCTATGTAACCCCTCGTATGTCGGCCATCGAAGATCAGTCTCGTCTGATGGGTATTACCGCATGCCAGTTGCTGTTGAAGAACATTAATGGAGATTCCAAGGTCTGCAAGAAAATTGTTCCCCAGCAGCTCGTCATCCGCGAAACATCCGCGAAGAAGTGACCTCTTTTTGAAGAAAATGTTTGGATAATTTGTTGAATCGTTGTACCTTTGCAAACAATACGATGTCACCATGCATGCTTAGAGTGAAGATACAAAAGCTATGTTTTTCCGCATGCATTCTATTGTCATTGATACTGATGAGTGCATGCGGTGATTCGCTGAAGGAATTCTTTAATCCGTCAGACGACGATTTCGTTGTCAGTCCGTTAGCCGAGACATTGGGCTTTTCAAAGGAACGTCCGTTAGTAATGGGTATGAACACAAGTTACGCTCCCTTGCAATATGTTGATGGACGAGGCACTCCCAGTGGCTATGACGTTGAGTTCACAAAAAAACTATTGGAGCGCATGGGTATCCCATATACGTTCTCGCCGAACCATTGGGACAAAATGTCCCCAGGCATTATTGAAGGGAAATACGACATGGGTCTCTTAGTCTACTCTCCTTATCGTAAGGAGTTGACGAACTATTCGCAGGCCGTTTTCCGCATGTACTACCAGATTGTATATCGCAAGAATGATTATTCTACCTTTGACTTCCGTCACTTGAAAGACAAGGAGATTGCCTATATGAAATCCCGTCCCATTGGACTGATGCTCAAGGAAGAGCATGCTAAGGATGTGCCTATCACGGATCTGAGCAAGGCTTTCCGTGATTTGGCAGATGGAAAGTACGACGGAGTGATATGTTATAGGTTCCAGGCTCAATATAATATAGATTTGCTCAATCTGCGCGGTCAGTTACAAACAGAGGAACTCTCGCTCGAGCCCCGAGAATACTGCTATGCCAGCCATGACCCACGACTCATCAAGGCCATCAATGAAGAGCTGATTCGCATGGAGCGCGAGGGTGTCATCGACGAGGTGTATGGCGATAATGTCTTAACACAGTTTGGCGCAATCAAGATACCACGCTGGGTGTGGGTTTTGCTCATCCTGTTGGTTTTTCTCTTCCTCCTCATTTTCAGTATCAATCGGTATCGGTTCAGCAAACGATTGCAAAAGGCTTACGATGCATTGCTTGTTGCTAACGAACGCGCCAATGAGTCGACACGGATGAAAAGCCAGTTTATTAAGCAGATATCCCATGAAATACGCACGCCGTTGAATATCCTCAGCGGGTTCACTCAGCTCATCACCTCTTCTGGCATCCAATTGTCGGAGGCTGACCAGGACGAGGCTAGGACGGAGATAGTCAAGAGTACAGACCGTATCACTGGGTTAGTTAATAAAATGCTAGAACTGTCAGACATCAGCAGTCAGACCGTTTTGGAGCGGAAAGACCTCGTTAACGCCTTGCAGGTTGCCCAACAGGCTGCTAAAAATACCTCCATCACCGATGTTGCTCATGTGGAGTTCACCCTGAAACAAGAGGAGGGTGCCGATGTAACATTCGCTACCGACAAACGGGCTGCAGTTCGTATTTTGGAACTCTTGCTTGACAATGCCATCAAATTCACTTGTCCGACAAAGGTCGCCCTGTCAGAAGGAGGTTGTGTCAAACAACAAGTAACACTTGTCGTCGGTTCCGATGCCGATACCGTTCAGTTTGCCGTCGAAGATACTGGTATTGGTATTCCTGCCGACGAAGCTGAACATATCTTTGATGAGTTTGTACAATTGGATGAGTATTACAACGGCACAGGTATTGGACTGACCGTTGCCCGTAGTCTTGCCCGACGACTTGGGGGCGACGTCAAACTGGATACGACTTGCACTGACCGCACTCGCTTCGTAATTACTCTTTTAGCATAAAAAATGAAATCAGACAGCACAAAACTAACTACATGCATACTCCTTATTTGTCTGCTATGGGGGATATGCCAGCATACGGCAAAAGCCCAAGACATCGCCAATGCGCAGATTGAGCAACTAAAAAAGGAGATGTACCATCAATTCAATGTTGACGACTTTGAAGGACTAAGAAAAACTGTCAAACAACTGAAGGAGGAATGTACCAGCGTGGGCGACTACAAGACCTACTACAAAGCATGGGGCAACGAAATTATCAAAATCAAGTCACACATAGGGCGCCCACAGGCCATGAAGGAAATCAACGCACTGCGCGACTTTGCCATACAACACGATCACAAGTTCGGCCTTTATACAGCAACCTACACCACCGCATACATACTGGGACAGATTAACGACAGGCATGGGGCTTATGTCAATTATTTGAAAGCTGCAGACTATCTGAAACGATACTTTCCTGAAGAAAGCACCGCTCCCATATACGTCTCTCTGAGTACGCTCACCCTCTCAGAGAAAAAGGATACGACGGCCATCCGGTACGCTGAGGCTGCACTTAAAGACCCACAAATAACACCTACCCACCGCTATATGGCAAGATGCTGCATCTGTACTGCATGGGGATGGATCGGCAATGTGGGAAAGTTTGACGAGGCATATGCCAAGTTGAAAGCGATAAAGGCTCCTCCCAAGGAACATGCCAGAACGCTGATCGTAGAAATTTTCCGCGCCCATCTGCACGGACAACATGACGAGGCAATCAAGCTGGCACACCAATTCAAAAGTCGTCAAAACTATCTCCTGTATGTCTACAAAACGTACGAATGGGCTGGCGATTACAAAAAGACTTTTTATGCCTTTAAAGATTATAGATGGTACCTCGACTCTGTGAACCACAGGGATTTGAGGCAACAGGCACAGTTGTACCACTCGGAACTGGATGTTGCACGAGCAGAGAACGAATCGAAAGAGCTCCGACTGGCCAACAAACGGCTCAAATTGGAACACATGGCGCATGAGTTGGAAAATGAACGTCTGGAAGTGGAGGCTGCAAAGCTGAAACTGCAAAATACCAATATAGAATTATCGAATGCTGCCATCAAACTAAAGAACGACAGTTTGCAGCAGCAGACTCAACATGCCAAACTGAACGAAATCAAGTCGCGCATGGAAGCCCAACAGCAATCGGAACATGCCCACCACATCTTGATTGTTGCGGCCTCTATTATTGCACTCATAACAATTGCCTACCTGCTGTTCTTCCTCTACCGACGTCATCGTCAGATGAAGCGACTGGAAAGCATGAATGCTCAACTACAGACAGCATACGACCAACTGGAGAAGACTACTACGGCAAAGGAACGCATAGAAAGTGAACTACGCATTGCCCGTGATATCCAGATGAGTATGCTGCCACAGGTGTTCCCACATCGCAGCGACTTCCAACTGTATGCTCGTATGACACCGGCCAAGGCTGTAGGCGGCGATCTCTACGACTTCTTCCTGCAGGACAACCTGCTATACCTCTGCATCGGTGATGTATCGGGCAAGGGAGTGCCTGCGTCCATGTTCATGTCGGTAGCCGTCAAATTGTTCCGCACATTTGCTTTGGAAGGTTATTCCCCTGTTGAGGTGGCTACCAGGATGAATGAGAGTCTGGCTGCCGACAACGAGAACGGTATGTTCGTCACGATGTTCATTGCCACTGTCGACCTGAAGACGGGATGCATGAACTACTGCAATGCCGGTCACAACCCTCCGCTACTGGATGGCGAGTTCATGACTGTGGAACCGAATGCTCCCCTTGGATTATGGCGGGAGCTTGAGTTTGTCGGAGAGCATCAGAATTCCATCAAGGGCAGGAGTCTGTTTCTATACACCGATGGAATCACGGAAGCTGAGAATGAGCACAAGGATCAGTACGGTGAAGACAGAATGCAGGAGCTGTTGAAGAAGAACTTACACAGGAGTGCCCAGCAGACGATTGACTGCATCCATGAATCTGTATCACAATTCGTTGGAAAAGCAGAGCCCAGTGATGATATCACTAAACTCTGCTTGAAACTTATCTGAAAATATGTTCCTTTAGAGCTGAATGCTGACGGCTTTACCGTTGTACTGTACCAGTTTTCCTTCCGGATTCTCCATATTCAGCGCTTTTGGTTGCTCTCTCGTAATGAGCACCACGTTGAAGCGACGCTGCTTCAGCATACCATTGAACTGTCCGTTACGCTTGCCGAAGGTAATCGTCTTCGAAGAATCGTCATAGGTAATGTCAATCGTAGCATACTTGCCTTTCTCGTAGTTATAGTTCACCCCTTCATCCTCATATAGCATGAACTGTCCATCCTTGCCGGCATAGACGTAGAGGTTGATGAGCTCGGCAGGCTTCTCGTCACTATACTGTATCTCAGGTCCGAAGGGAATAATGCTGCCCTCGCGGACGAAGACAGGAATACGCTCGTAAGGAGCATCGACAATCAGTGACTGGCCTCCCTCAACGTATTCACCGGAATATAGGTTATACCACCCCGTCTGCTTGGGGAAGTAGACGCTGCGGTTGCGTGCCTTGTAATGTGCAACAGGACAAGCCATCAGGGCAGGACCGAACATCCATTGGTCCTTGATGTTGGTTACCTGCCAGTCACCATTGAAGTCCATAATCAGTCCACGCATCATCGTGTAGTCTTTCAGATGAACCCATCCAGCCATGGAATACAGGTATGGCATCAGCCGATAACGAAGTTTGTCGTAATACACGAACGACTGGTAGCAGGGATGATTCTCGGGAGCCAGGTTCCATATCTCACGCAAAGGCCATTGGCCATGCACGCGGAACAAGGGGATAAAGGTGCCAAACTGACTCCATCGTGCCTGTAACTCGCGCCACTCCTTCAAGTCCTCGTTCTCCACACCCGTTCGTTCATACTCACTCTGAGCCTGCATATAACGGTTCTCCACGCAGAAACCGCCTTGATCCATTCCCCAGAAAGGTAGTCCCGACATCGAATAGTTCAGGCCTGCTGTCATTTGTGCACGCATATCCTCCCACCGAGTACCGATATCACCGCTCCACGTTGCCGTAGAGTAACGCTGTTCACCGGCAAAACCGCTACGTGTCAACAGAAAAACACGTTGGTTGGGGTTGACAGAACGCTGGCCGTTGTAGATGGCGTCGGCATTGACTATCGAGTAGGCATTAAAATACTCCGTCGTTGTACCCAGCGCAGTTGGTCCGCTAAGCGCCTTGCGATACCACATGGGGGTGCAGTCACGAACGTTGGGTTCAGAGGCATCCATCCACCAAGCATCAATGTATTTACTATTTGACGATTTACTACTTGACGATTTGGATAAGCCGGTATAAAGGTTCTTGTCCATCTGTTGCCAGAAGAGCTTGCGTGCTCCAGCATCGTAAGCATCGTAGAACGAGCCGACATAGCCGGGACCAACCCAGTCGTGGATGTCGTCGACAACGGCCTGATGATACATCCAGCCCTTGGCATCCAAAGCCTTGTAATTCTCCGTGTTACAATAGAACTTTGGCCACACGCTGATCATGAAGTGACCACCCATCTGGTGAACAGAATCGATCATTGCTTGCGGATTCGGGAACCGTGACGCTTCAAACTGGTGTGAACCCCACTGGTCTTCTTTCCAGTAGTTCCAGTCCTGTACGATGTTGTCACAAGGTATTTGGCGTTTGCGGAACTCTGCGAGTGTGTTCTCTATCTCCTCAGAGGTCTTGTAGCGCTCACGACTCTGCCAGAAACCCAGCACCCACTTGGGATAGACGGGAGCCTTGCCTGTCAGTGTGCGGTAGCCCGAGATAATCTCGTCGGCATTCTCTCCGGCAATGAAGTAGTAGTCCATGTCCTTGGCCATCTCGCTCCATATCGAAATCTTATTCTGCTGCTTGTTGGGCTTTGCCACGCGCAGTCCACAGTACGACACATCGCCATCGGGTCGCCACTCAATGCGCAGCTGATAGCGCTTCCCCTTCTCCAAAACTTTGCGGAACTTATACGTATTTGGATTCCATGCCGTACGCCATCGCTCGGCAACCACCTCTTTGCCTCCGATATACACTTTGATGTATCCGGCATAGTAAAGGATGAAATGATATTGTTTGTCCTGAGGGGCCTCAATGAAGCCCTCATAAACCACCTGCGCACCATTCAACTTTATGTCTTTGGGCAGGTTCTTGATACCGCCGGATTCCGTCTGGTTGGCTAGTTGAGAGGTAGTAGGACAGTCGAACTCGTAATAGATGGAGTCCTCGTCACGTACAATCTGCTTGCCGTTCTTGTCAGTATATGTGCCTGTTAGGTGACCTTCTCTTCCCTGCTTGTCGTAAATCTTGAACGCTTTACCCAGTTGCACATACTCCTCCGGATTACCCCATCGACAGTAGCTGTAACTGTCCCACAGCAGACCGTAGTTTTTGCTAGAGAGGATAAAGGGCACGCTGACCTTGGTATTATACTGGAATAAGTCCTCATTTAGTCCTTTCATGTTCAGTTCCTCCGACTGGTGCTGTCCGAGTCCGTATATGGCCTCCTTCTTGCTATCGAACAACAGTCTCCACGACAGTCCGTTACGTTGAGCCTCCGGCACTTTTGCTACATCAACACCTATCTCACGGTCGGGCACGCGGAAGGGTTTAAACGTCTTGCCCTTCTTGGACTCTTTTAACAACACTTTGCCATTGGCATCATAAAAAGTGACACCACCTGTTTTCTTGTCCACACGAGCCTCCACCCTGGCAGCTTTCACACAAACCTCGTCACCATCCGTCACAGTGAACTTGGGTGCCTGGGTTTGTTTGACGATGATGAGACTCTGTTTCTCCGGCAACTTGTTCTCTGGCGTAGCCTGTACACGGATAATGTTGTCGTTAACCACTTGCAGTCTGACCACTTGGGCGCCGCCTTCCTTCGCTTCCTTCACGGGGATTGTAACATACTGACCGCTAACGGTATAGTCTGTTGCTGTCATGACAGTTGCCATAACTGATAGCAATGCCAACGAGATTGTTCTAAGTTTTATCATGAGCATTATTGTTTTTAGATTTTTGATGAGGCAAATTTACAAAGAATGCAGTAATGGCGATGCTTAAAATGTTATGATTCACTGCATACGATGTTATCCCACTGTGTTTTTGTACTCAGAGGGCATCATGCCGTACATTTCCTTAAAGTATTTCGAGAAGTAGCGTGGATTGTTAAAGCCCACGCGGTATGCCACCTCAGCCACCGTCAATTGACTCTTACGGAGCAGTTGCTCTGCATGTTGTAGGCGAATTTGTCGGATAAACTCCGACGGTGTCAGGTCAGTAAGCGAAGTCAGTTTCTTGTACAGGTGGACACGCGACATAGCTAGAGCCTCAGCCATTGTCTCCACACTGATATCCGCATTGTCTAGGTTATCTTCCACATAACAGGTGGCATCCTTCACCAACTGCTCGTCCAGACTGACAATTTCCAACTCCTGTATCTGCGGCTGCATCTTCTTTTTGGCCGCGTCATCTTCGAATAGCTTATTCACTTGTTCGAGCAATTGTTCCATCTGATTAAATAACAGTTGCTGCTGTTCGTATCGCTGCTCGTCAGTTTCACGCTGCATAATGCCGTTCAGACTGTCAAAGGCATTTTGGAACGGTTGGCGCAGTTCGTCACTTACAGTCTCGTAGAAATGCTGCTGCATCTCAGCCATCTGGTGACGGTTCTCTTGTTCCATCTTCATCCGTTCCAGTCGCAGCTTATCCTGACTACGGCGATAGAGCCATCCAACGAAAGCGGCTAATAGTAGGAAATAGAATCCTAACATCCACCATGAGCGATACCAGGGAGGTAGTACCTCAATACTCAACCGGTAGGGCTGCTCGTCCAACGTCCCGTCTTCTTGCAAAATACACAGTTCGAACGTGTAATTACCCGAGGGGAGTCCTGTATATGTCACAGTAGGTTGTGATACATCAGCGTATAGCCATTGGTTGTTAAAGCCCAATAGGCGGTAAGCAAATCGTGTTCGGTTGTGTGCCTCACCATTATCCGTTGCCAGTTGTAATGTAAACAGGTTGTCTGCATAGTCTATCTGCAATGGTCCCTCAATGTTTCTTACAGGCGCATCGACGATTTTTACGCCACTTACCTTTGGGTGTTCCCTAACCATGCCTACGCCAAGATCCTTGGGGTTGATGATGTCAAGGCCTTGATGTCCTCCCACCAATACGAAACCATTGGATGCTAATGCTGCCGACCGCTGGTTAAAGGGGCCTGTCTGCAGACCGTCACGACTGTTGTAGTTTCTAACGGTGAATGTCCAGTTCCCATCCGACTGCAACTGTGGTATCACGTTGGAGATACCATGCATCGTGATAATCCATATAGTATGCCGCGCATCCTCTATTAGTCCACCAGCCATTGAGTCTGATAGCCCGTTGTCTCTGTCAAATAGCCAGATGCGGTCCCGTTTTGTGTCGTAAATGGTAACTCCCGTCATCGTGGCTTGCCATAATAATCCTCTGCTATCTTGTAATATTTGATTGGTATAAGGCGTCGAAGGTATTCCGCCAATCTCTGCATCAAAGGTACAGTTGCGCACCGTCATCGTTTTGGGATCTACCCAGGAGTAGAAATTGGAGTGCCCAATCAGAAGTCTACCATCCTCTGTCAATTGGATAGACGACACGTAATTGCTAGCCAGTTTAGAGTTCTCACTGTTCAATGGAATACTGAATTTCCCAGTCTTTGGATCCAACCGTTGCAATCCACCGCCCAACGTTCCCAACCAGATGTAACCCCACTGATCTTCACATAATGCCCACACGCTGTTATGAGCTAAATCAGCTTTTTGACCTGTCATCTGATAATTTGTGAAATGACCATTCCGCCAGGCAATGAGTCCTCCGCCGTAAGTTCCGAACCACAATGAACCATCACTGGCAGCAAGACTGCTGACAATGACATTTGTGTTTATTGCGCTGTTTGACTTGTTAAAAACGGTTTGTTCGCCAGTTTTCCTATTATAATATATGATGCCATTGTCATTGCTGCCCATCCAGTAGTCGCCTTGTTGATCAATGCACACCGTGTTAATGTTTCCTGCCTCGATATTGCGGAAGTGAAAGAGATTCTCCGAATAGAAATTCACACCATTCATATAGGTGGCAATCCACATTCTGTCCAGTTGGTCTCGATAAATCTTCCGAAGCGTATTGTCTGAGATGGTTGTCTCGTCATTTCGCACTGTTAGGAATTGGCGTTTTTGACGTTCTGACAATGATACGACCCATAGCCCGAAATGGTCGGTGGCGAGCCATAACTGTTGGTGTTTGTCAGATGCAATGTCCCATATTTTCATATCAGAAGGGAAACCTTCAATACCCATTAGTTGCAATGCCTCTGTTGCTGATGATACCCATTTCCCTAATGAACGAACAAAAACAAAGGAACGTCCTTCTGTAAGTACCCAGATGTTCTTTTTGGCATCTGTGCGTATAGCATAGAATACATTGCGTAGATTGCTTAAAGTCTGAACTTTATTGCTTTTCCATGAAATACGCATAGTATGGGTGTTCAAACATACAATTTCCCCGTTATTTGAAATCATTAGCAGACTATTTCCACTCTCCCAGATGTCAGACACACCGAATTGAGGGTCTAACTGTTGGGCCTCATTTCCGAAGGTAAATTGGCGTGAAAGACCTTGACGTTTATTAAATACCCATAGTCCGTCATGATAGGTCTTTACCCAGTAATGCCCATGCCTGTCTATATGAATACGTTCAATGGAACCAGGAATACCTTGTTCATGCAACCATCTCTCTGGATGACGGTCAAAACGTTCCGTAACAGGATCCATCACAGAATAGTCTACACCGTCATAAATCCAAAGACGTCCCTCTATATCCTCCTGCACGTCGCTTACATTATTGCGAAGCATGCTGAGTGTGTCGTTTGCATGCGAGTAATACACTTTGAAACGATAACCGTCATAGCGGTCAAGTCCATAGGTCGTGCCTATCCACATAAATCCACGCGAGTCACGTCGTATGCAGTTGACCTGTGTGTTCTTCAGACCGTCTCGGGAGTCAAGTCGTCTGAATTTCATATCAGGAATTACAGCTGATACACATAAAGCAAGCATCAGCAGCCATCCTGAACAGTATAGTCGTTTCATCATGCCTATTGTCCTTCTTCTTCGTCCATTACTACTGCATCTTCCACCACGTCGGCTATCGGTAGTGTGATGAAGAAGATGGTACCGCCACCAGGGTTGTCTTCTAGTCGGATGTCACCATCATGGGCCACCACGATGTCCTTGACTTTAGCAAGTCCGATTTCTTCGATGTCGGGGTTATGGTCAAAAGCGGTTGCCTTAAATTCATCGTTGATACCCACGCCGTTGTCAGCCACTTGTATCTGTATTTTGTTATCATCCGTTCTTGCCACACCTATGCTGATTCGAGCTTCTCCAACGGAAAATCTTACAGCGTTGTCCATCAGGATATGGATAGCGCTAGTGAATTCTGTTATAGCGATGTCGGCATCCAGTTCCTTCGCAGCAGAGAGGAATGTTACCTTGGTTTTGTTTCGAGCGGTCTTCTGGTAGTCTTCACAGATATGGCGGAGTAGTGTTACTACGTCAGTTGTCTGTTTGACCATCTGCTGTTCCTTTGGTTCTTGAGGCGTCTTGATAGGCTCTTGGGCTTTTTCAGAAGCCATTTGTTGACGCATCTGTCCCATCCATTGCTTTTTCTCCAACTCATGGCGCATAGCTTCAACCTCTATGCGTAGTGCCTGACGTTTCATATATCTGCGACGCCACCAAGCGAGTCCTAATGCTATCAAAATGACGTAAACAAGAATTGCCCAACGTGTGAGCCACCATGCAGACTGGATGGTAATACTTAATTCTACTTCCTCGTCTCCGATTGTACCGTCGTCGTTGAGCATACGCACTAGAAGTGTGTAACTGCCTGCGCTTAGTGAGTTATAGGTGATGTTGGGATTCAGTTCAGATGTCCTTACCCAGTTGTCGTTGAATCCTTCCAGCTTATAGACAAAGCGTTTTCCGTTGCTAATGATGCCTGCATCACTTCCCAGCTGGATAGTGAACTGGTCATTATAGCGTAGCGTGATGCTTCGGCATTCATCCAGGGCTTCATCCAGTATGATTCGCCCGTCAATCTCTTGGCCTACAGGTACTATTTCATCGAAGAGTAACAGTCCGCTAAGGATAGGACGCTCCTTGCTTTTTGCGTCCGACAGAGCTTTCGGGTTGATGACGTCCAGTCCGCCTTGTCCGCCAATCAGTACCAGTCCGTTGTGAGTCAGACAGGCAGAACGTTGGTTGTAAACCTCCTGCTGGAGTCCGTCACGATTATTATAGCTACGCACAGTAAAACGCCACGAGCCGTCTTCCTGGTGCTGGGGGACAATCTTTGATACGCCGTGGTCGGTCACCACCCACATAGTATGTTCGAAGTCCTCAGTTATAGAGCAGACACTGGATCCAAACAAGCCCTTGGTCATATCCAATAACCATACGCCATTCGTTTTTTTATCCCATATGATAACGCCCGATGATGACCCCTGCCATATCAGTCCTCTTGAATCTTCCATCACGCAGACCGTAGAGCCTTGGTTGACAGGCAACTGCTCAAAGCCTGGAGGCACTCTGCTGGCTAACTTACCTGTAACGGGATTAATTAATGCCCAGAACCAACTCGTGCCCACCATCAACCAGCCTGGCTTTATCCACCACATACTCGTCATATAGTCACTTGGCAGAGATTTGTTATTCTGTTGGTTCCATGTACGGAACTTGTTCGTTTTCAGGTTGAGCATTTGTATGCCGCCCCCCAGTGTAGAAATCCATATACGTCCCCATTTATCTTCGGTTACACTCCACACGTTGTTACTGGACAATCCATCGGCAGACCCTGTGCTTTTCCAGTTTTGGATGGTAGCCTCATAAGGATTGCTTTTCGAGGGAATACAACGTGTCAGTCCGCCGTTATAGGAACCGAACCATATACTGCCATCCTTGGCGCGACACGAGCCCACCATTATATTTCCAAACAAAGGACTGTTAGCTGTGGTAAAGTGGTTCACCACTTCGCCTTTTTGAGGGTCGTAGACAATGATGCCGTCCGTATTGCTTCCAAGCCAGTAATTGCCATGTTGGTCCTCTGACACTGTGTTGATGTCGCCTAAGTCAAGATGCCTAATGCTAGCCATTCCTTCCTTGTATTGATTCACGCCATTCTTGTAGGTCGCAATCCAAACTGTTCCTACTTGGTCGAAGAACAACTGACGGGGAGAGTTCTCCGAGATGCTCGTCTCGTCGTATTTGTTGTTCAGGAACTGGCGCATCTGACGGTTTTTGAAATCTACGACAAAGAGGCCTTCGTGGTCGGTAGTCACCCATAGCCATCCCTTATTGTCCATTTTCAAATCCCATACCTGCATTTTCTCCGGAACGTTCTCAATGCCCTTAGCACGGAGCAACTCTGGTAGCGTAGAATACCAGCGCTTCTCCTTGTTGATATAACAAAAGGTGTACTCCTCTGCCATTACCCAGAAATTGCCGTTACGGTCTACTTGTAGCCTATGGTTCTGCGTTTGTTTGGCACCATGATCTTTTATCCATGTGTTTTCCCATTCTATCTTCCCCGTCTCACCGTTTAAGTATACCAACTCACCCGTGTAGGTCAGTATCACTACACCATTATGGCTATCAGTCATGGCTGCGATGGCATGGTGTGGCTTCAACTCGCCCACTTGATATCCGCGTGGAAATGCGAAACTCTTTTTCGTCGTCGGGTTATAATAGAAGATACTCTCTTCATAGAATTTTATCCAGAAGTTTTTCTTGCTGTCAATATAGACATACTCCACCGCATTGTGCGGACCGAGGAACTTCTCCACCTCCTTACTCACATTACGCTCAAATTTCTCCGTTACAGGGTCATATATACAATAGTTCATACCCTGCTTCAACCACAACCTGCCATCATAGGCCTCCATAATCATGTCGGTGTAGTTGTCTCGCATCGTCGTGGTGTCTCGCATGTTCGAGAAGAACGTTTTTACCCGATAGCCGTCATATCGGTTCAGACCGTATGCTGTACCAATCCATACGAAGCCACGTGAGTCACGGTACACACAGTTAACCTGTGAATTAGATAGTCCGTTGCGGGTGTCCAGTCTGCGGAATTTCATTTCGGGGATGGCTGCTGTTACAGCCATTGACCAAGCCATTCCTACCAATATGGCAAATAAAAGGATATTTTTTTTCATCATTGTTTCAGTTAGTATTGTACAAAGGTACGAAAAAAAATGTGACTACCAAACAAATTTTCCGTTTTTTGTTGATGAAGCCGGAAAATGGTTAAGGGGAAGGACAATTTGTCGTCCTTCCCCTTTCGAGATAATAATACTACTAATTATATCAAAAATGAGCTATCGCCTGACGTATTTCTTTCCACCGATAATCACCAGTCCTTTGGCATCAGGACTGACACGCTGGCCCAATATGTTAAAGGTTGCAGCGTCTTTACTATCGGCAGAACGGTCAAAAGGGACAGTACTAATACCCGATGTGGGACCGCCCCATGTAGTCGATGTCACACCTGCTGTGATGCCGTCCATAGCATAAGAGCAATAAACACTTTTGGCCGAACGATTAAGGACTGTCATGATGCCCTTGGTGCCACCCTGACTCTGCACATTGATGTCCCACACAAAAGGAACAATACCATTGGTAGGGCCTTGCTGATTAACCGTCTGGTGGAACAACTTGACGCTGGCGTTATGTCTGTTCTGTGCCACAGTATTGCCGACATTGCGCCACTGACAGCCATACTCTCCCAAGATAATGGGATAGCCCTTGTCGGCATACTTTGTCTTCATCTTCTTGAACTGGCTCTGAACATAGGACTCCTCATAGGAAGAGCTGGTATTTCGTACAGCCAATGTACCAGAAGGAACATGGTTGGCAGAACCCCAGAAATACCAGGCCTTGCCCCAGTCAGCATCCTCTTCCAGACCACAGAACTGCCAGGGTGAGTAGAAATGCACCTCCAGCATCAGACGGCCGGAACCTGCGGGGTCGGTGATGCCAGACATTTCGTAGAGATTATAGGTCTGGTCAATGTCTGTCGACGGACCCTGCACCACGAGTGTACGGGTAGCATTGTTGCCACCAGTGGCACGCACGGCATCGATGAAAGCCTGCTCGTACTTCTGCAGGGCAGCTACGTTCTCGGCCTTGAATGTCTTGTCCAAGCCAGGCTCATTCATGCCAGCCAGAAGCAGATGCTCATCATAGTCCTTGAAGGTAGTGGCAATCTGGGTCCAGATGGTTTTCATGGTAGCACAATTCTGGGTCACAGTAGCCTCACTGACATCCTCCAGTGTGTTTTGTACCCATCCGCCATCGTAGTGGTCGTTGAGCAGCACATATAGTCCGCTGCCAATGCAGTAGTCCACAATCTCCTTGACACGAGCCATCCACTGGGCATCGATGGTCACCGCAGAGGCATCGCTAATATGTCCGCACACCCAGTTGCAGGGTATGCGTACCGACCGGAAGCCCTGTGACTTGACAAAGTCGATGACCTCCTGCGTAGTCTTGGTAGACTGCCAAGCCGTCTCTCCCCCTAATCCTACATTGTTGGTAAAGTTCTGCCCACTATTGTTAGCCTCCATCGTGTTACCCAAGTTCCAGCCTGGATACATCTTGGCGGCTATGGTAGCTGCGTCGGGGAGTTGGGCAAAGCTGGCGGTGCACGACAGCACCGCCAGACCCATTAGTATGTTTCTGAGTTTCATCATTTCTTACCAGGTATTGTAATTTTGTCTACCGAAACCTGAATCTTGGACGTATCTACCAAATCCTTCCAGAGTCCATAGAGCTCAATGGTCCAGACAACGGTTCCGACACAGTCGCCCTTCAGGTAGGTATATACTTGATAGCTGCCGTCGCCCGTCACATTGGCAGAGCCATAGTTGGCACCTCCCCAGTAAGCGGGATCCCAGCTGGCTGCAGCATACGACAGCTCGGTCTTGTATGAGCCGGTAGCTCCGCTCTTCAGGTTATTGTCAATACCCTTGATGGTGAAGTCAACCACACAGAGTCCGCTGAACTGCATGCTGTTGTACCAGCCCTGGGCTTTGCTTCCACCATTGCCATACTCGTTATAGATTTCTATGCGGCCGTCGGTTTCGTTGCCGTCTTTGTTCTGGAACTCTACGATATTGCTGTTGACGGGTTCGTTGACGTCGGCATCCAGTTTGATGCTCAGCACTTCTGCCGTAATCTTGCTGGCGTCAACAGCATCCTTGGCAAGGTCCTTGATATCGATGCAGAAGACAACGGCTCCGCTGGCTGCTGCTGTTGTTTCCATCCATACGGTGTAGGTACCGTCGCCAGTAACGGCAGCTTCATACTTGCCCATGTCGAGACTAGACCAGTAACTTGGTCCCCATGTCGGGTCTGCGTATTCCAAACCGGCTACGTGGTAAGCGGGTGCGCCTTCCTTCATGTTACCGTCAATGCCGGCAATCTGGAAGGTGACTACCATGTTCTGCTTGAACTTAATGGCATTGGGGTCAACGGCGGGGTTATCCTTCGTATTGCCGTACTCGTTGTAAATCTCAATGCGGATGCGGCCGTTATTCTCCAAGTCGCCTACGACGACTTTACCCGGAGTAGGATTGATTACTGCATAAGGACGTACGGAGCGCAGTCCAAGGCCATAGGCCAGATTGGTGAGCTCGACGGATGGCTTAGCACCCATCTTGAGTGATTTGCCATAGACCTCGTTCACATCACTTACCGTACTGGTCCAGTAATAGCCAGTGGGGTCTTCTTGGAGGTCCTTGCCTACACGATAGCCGGTATAGGGCAGGAAGATGCTGTTGCCATTGGCTGCGGTGAAGCGTACACCAGCCACACCGTTCACTTCTTCAACGCTTTGGGTGGTTTTCTCAATCAGTTCCTGCATCTGGGCAGCTGAGGGGATGTAGCTCTTCATGGGTGAGTCGCCGTCGATGTGGAGGTTGTAGATGAAGTCTTCGTCGGTGGCCGTGATGCTCCAAGGGGTGTAGTCGTTAGGACTGGTTGACCGGTTGTAGAAGGTCTGGTCGCCGAATCCTACAAGTACGCCGTGCTCTGTCTCGCTCTCGGCTCCGATGTTATACTTGGCCCACAGCACGGAGAGTCCGAGGTCGACATACTCCATCTCTTGTGCCTCGGTGGTGAACGACTGAGTATTGCCGAAGATGCAACCGTCGCCAACCTTGACATATGCTTTATAATAATAGGTGGTAGCAGGCAGCAGACCGTAGGCCACGAATGCGAAGTTGGCTTCAGCCTTGTCCATTTGCAGGTCTTCTCCGTTCTCTACTTCAGCCTCGCTGGTGGCATACTTGAAGCCGACAACGGCTGATCCGAGGATGTCGTTGATGCCCTTGGCCTGACCGTTGAATGTGGCCTTGCACGACGAGATGTCAGTTGCTGCTGCGGTGGCTACGTCGGCATCGGTGGCTACGAACGACTTCACCTCACCGTATTTGGTAAGTGCGTTCTGCAGGGTGACATAGGTGGCGTAGTAGTAGGTAGTGCCTTCGCTGAGTCCGTTCAGCGTGGTGGTGACATTACCGTTCTCGTCGATGGTGCCCGACTGTCGGGTACCGCCGGCAGTTGGGTCTGAGCTGGTACTGTAGATGGTACCGACCTGATAGCGGTTAGAAGCCATGCTTGCGAGGTCATGCACGGTTCCGTAGGTAGTAGCAGAGATGGCTGTTACGGCAGCATCTCCTGTGGTGATTTCCGTGATGATGGATGAAGTCTGTACGGTGTAGTCGTCGTCGCTGCTACATGACGAGACGGCCATTCCGAGGGTCAGCAGAAATGCACCGATATAATATGTTGCTTTCATAACTTTCATTTTAATAGGATTCTACACATTTTGTTATTCGGCAGGATTCATGACGTTGCTACCGCAGTCATAGATGATCTGCACAGTTATCTCGAGTGTAGCGGTAAACGCATACTTCGGTGCATCGTCGGCTGTTTTGCCCCATGGGTTGACGATGTAACGACGGGCTGTAGACAGGTCACCGTCGGCTGTTCCGCGGTCGATGAGGGCATCGTCGAAGGTTACTTCCTTACCGTCGGCCTTGATGCTCTTGACGACGACGTCGCAGTTGTTGTGGTTCTTGTACAACTTGGGAATGTCGAGGAAGATACCATAGGGTGAGGCAGTGTTGGCCACACCGTCAGGAGTCAACGTAAACGTGTAGGTACCCTCGCCATTGATGGTCACCGTGGCATTAGGCAGGAAGGCCCAGCCAGTGTCGAAGAAACTCAGGCTGCCTACGTAGCGCTCTACCTGCTGTCCACCGGTCTGCTTCTTAAGGTGGTAGCCCAGGTATTCGATGGGCTTGCCCTGTGCGTCGTATTGCATAGAACCCAGCCAGAGGTCGGTGATGTCGCCTGAGTAGTCGTCCACTTCGTAGCCGAGAATCTGCAGCTCGTTCTGTTTTGAATCGAACTTGATGTCGGTATTGGTGGAAACGGCATAGATAGGCATCTCGGCAAACGAGAAGATACCGTTGTCGCTTAGTTTGAAGGTGCTCTTGTGCTCGTTCTCCTGCGGGTCGATGAAGGTCACCTCGCTCTTGCCGTCTTTGGTGTTGTAATAGAGCGTCATTCCTGCCGACTCGATGTTGGCAGCGGGTGGGAAGTTCTTGAGGTCACGGGTGATGGGTTTTCCGTCGAGGTCGAACCATGCGAAGGGCTCCTCACCGTCGAACTTATACTTGGTCTCGCGCTGGTTCATGGGCAGGATGTAGTCCATGAAGTCATCGGGCAGCGTGATCTTGTGTGTCTCTTCAACGTTGTAATTGTCGCGGTATTCCTTGGAGACGAAGTTCCATACATACCAGCACTCGCCTTCACCCGAGAGGGCAGGGTCGCGCTTGTTGGCAATCATGAGCTGGTTCTCGTCGAGGTGGAACACGTAGAAATTGTCGCTGAAGCTCTTTGACTTTCCGTCGGCCCAGTCGCCATGTACGAACTCAACACCGATGGCACTGACTGAGTGGTTGTCGGGGTCGAAGGCAAAGGAACCTTCAGATATCGAACCGTCAGCATTCTTGATGGTCAGCGTAGCACCGCCGCTCAGTCCGAAGGTCATCTCCTTGGCGAGATCGGCTTCTGTGATGCCTACGTCGGTGTTGGCAGGCTCCCACCAGGTGTAGCCATTGGCGTACCAGTTGTTCAGTCCCTCGTCGTGTGTCATGTCCTCAAAGCTTGCATTGGGGTCGAAGCACGAATAGGCACCCTGCTTCATGCCACACTTGCCGTTGTCCAGCACCCAGGTCTTGGAACCGCCGGCACCACCGGCCAGCTGCTGCCAAGCCTCGCCACTGACGAAGTCGGCACAGAAGCTGTTCACCTGGATGGTTACGGGGTCGCTGTAGACGATGCCGGCACGTGTGCTTACACCGTAGACAACGGTATATTCTCCAGCGAAGGCTATCTTCAGGTCAACGCTGGTTCCGTCGGAATGTCCTTTGCCCACTCCGGGGTGTGACCAGAACGCATTATAGTTAGGCAACAGACTCTTGAGGTGAATCAAGTTGGGATTCGCGGCATCTGGCGTGATGGTGAATCCTGTGCCTTGTGCCAGGTCAGCCTTCGTCAGACTGTTTCCGCCCATGTCGTAGCTATCGGGAGTACAACCGATGACGAGCATCATCGTCATGAGAGCCACGAGCGAATAGATATATTTTGTAACTTTCATAGTTTTCTTGTTTTTATCGTGATGACATTATTCCCATCCGGCATTCTGCTTGTAGACATGTCCCGAGAGCGTGATCTGACTATTGGGAATCTGGAAGAATCCACGCTTGGTGCGGATGTTGTTCTCTACGTAAGTGCCAGCGATGGTGGTTGGCACCTTGTTGTTGTAAATGGTAATCGGGTTGCCTGAGGCTTGTCCGTTGGCATTGGCCTGTCCCATCTGAGCGGCTACGAAGGCATCGAGGCCCTGGCGGCGCAGGTCGAAGTAGCGGACACCCTCGCCCATGAACTCGACGCGTCGCTCATTCCATATTTGCTCGCGGGTGGGGGCGGAGGTGATGTCGTGGACACCGGCTCCGTAGGCACGGTCGCGAACCTGGTTGAAATACTGCATGGCGTTGGCGCTGCCCAGTTCGGCAGCCATCAGCAGCACGTCAGCATAGCGGATGAGAATCCAGTTCTGATCCTGGTTGGTCTGCATGTTACCACCGTCAACGGTTGTCTCAGCAGCAGGCATGGATGTACCGTCGGTGAAGATGAGCGGACAGTACTTCTTGTTGACCAGTCCGGTGTAGTCCATACAGTCGGTAGTTATCTGTTCCTTGTAGGCACCGATGGCAGCACAGTCGATGACGGTGGCTGTCGAGCGGCTGTCGCCCGAGCGGAACAGACTGTTGGCATAGGGTGTTACCGGACAGGCTCCCCATCCGTTTCCGTAAGGTGCGAAACTGGTCACGTTGCGCAGTCCGAGGTTGATGATGAACTTGTTGCCGTTGATGTTGCTGTTGTTCCAGTTCTGGTCGTTGTTGAACTTCACCACCCACACAATCTCGTTGCTGTCCTCCACATAGGTAGACTTGCGACCTTCCGTCTTGGTGGTAGCTTCGGTGCTGGCAGCAGGCCACAGGTTCTTGAACTCAGGTTCCAGTGAGTATCGCTGCGACTTGATGACCTCCTCGCAATACTGCAGAGCCTGCTCCTTGGTCAGTCCGCCGGGCATTGCGCCTCCCTTGTTGTCGTTGTACACACCGTCGTAGAACAGGTATACGCGAGCCAGCATGGCAGCGGCGGCATACTTGGTGATGCGGCCCAGGTTGTTCGACTTGTCGGCATATTGTTCTTCGGGCATATTGTCAGCGGCAAACTTCAGGTCGGCAACAATCTGCTCGTAGACGGCATCCGGTTCCGACTGGGGCACTACCTCGGTGGTGGCTACAGTCAGCAGGGGCACGCGCTCGAACATACGAACCAGGTCGAAATACTCCAGTCCACGGATGGCACGAGTCTCACTCTCCACCACTTTGCGGGCTTCTTCCGAGGTCCATCCGATGTTGTCGAGCGATGCCAGCAGGAGGTTGCAGCGG
Organism: Prevotella sp. tc2-28; assembly: GCF_900107705.1. Taxonomy (GTDB): domain Bacteria; phylum Bacteroidota; class Bacteroidia; order Bacteroidales; family Bacteroidaceae; genus Prevotella. The sequence goes on along the minus strand of NZ_FNRE01000001.1, from coordinate 160,101 downwards.
TTGATGCCTTTGTAGTAGTCGTCCCAGAGACCATTGAAGAGGTCTATCTGGTCGGGCATGTAACTACGGTCGAAACGGTCCATCAGGCGGTCGGAACGGTCGTCGGGACCACCACCGCCCAGACAGTCGTCCGACATGGTTTCTACGGCTTGGAACAAACTGGGCCAGTTGCCGTTCGACACGGTGCGCTGATAGCCGTCATAGCAGCCTACCACCGCATACTCGGCCTGGACTTCCGTCTTGTAGAACGAGGTCGAGTTCAGTTCCGTCTTCGACGTTGTGTCCAGAAAACTTTCGGAGCAGCCGGTCATGGTGAGTGCGGCTACGCCTAAGGCTAATATGTTGATTTTCATTTTATTCATAACGCTTCTGATTTAGAATTTAAGATTAACACCTACGAGGAATGTACGTGCATGGGGATAGCTGCCGGTGTCGATACCCGACATCCATGCGTCCTGTCCGAATCCGACTTCAGGATCCATACCGTTGTACTTGGTGAAGGTATAGAGGTTCTGAATCTGGAAATAGAGACGGGCCTGAGAGAGCCACTTCTGGCTGATGAGCTTGGCAAAGTCATAGCCCAGCGTGATGTTGGCAATGCGCAGGTAGTCGCCCTTCTGCAGGTAGAGGTCGCTGAAGTTGGTCCAGCTGATGTCGCCGTTGACCAGACGGGGAACCTCGTTGGAAGTTCCTTCACCGGTCCAGCGCTGCAGGAAGTAGGTTGTGTAGTTGCCCTGATCGCCGTTACCCCAGTTGCGGTAACCTCCGTTGGCTACCTTGAAGCCGGCTGCTCCGCTCCATACGGTCGAGAAGTCGAACTCGCGGTAGTTGAAGCTCAGGTTGAAACCGAAGTTATACTTGGGAATACCGTTACCAAGGTCTACCTTGTCGGCATCGGTAATCTGTCCGTCGTGGTTCATATCGACAATCTTCACGTCGCCAGGAGCCACACCGTTGAGCACGCCGTTGCCGGCTGCAATCCAGTTGTCTATCTCCTGCTGGTTCTGGAACAGACCGTCTGTCCTGTATCCCCAGAAGTAACCCATGGCGTGACCGTTCTCACAGCGGTAGAACTCGGTCTGGTTGTTGAACATGATGTTCGTCGAACCGTGAATCATGCCGTCGATGGTGGGAATCTCGCCCACTTCGTTCTTGTTGTAGGCAAAGTTGGCGCCTACGTTGTATGAGAAGTCCTTGCCGATGTTGTCGCGCCAGGAGAGTCCCAGCTCGATACCCTTGTTGGTCACGTTACCGCCGTTGATGAAAGGTGCCTCGGCACCAGCTGTTGAGAGCACGGGAGCCTGTACGATCCAGTCTTTGGTCTTCTTGTAGTACCAGTCGAAGTTAACGTTCAGTCTGCCGTTCAGGAAGCGGGCGTCGAAACCTAAATCGGTCTGTTCAGAGGTCTCCCACTTCAAGTCGCTGTTGCCCAGACGGTTGGCGTAGGCACCTACGGTGTTCAGTTCGGCACCCTTGCCTGTTCCGAAGTTGTAGCCTGCTCCAATCAGAGTGACAGGAGCTGCGAAGAGGTAGTCGCCGATGGAGTTGTTACCCACCTGACCCCAGCTGGCGCGGATCTTGAAGAAGTCGAGCACGGGTTTCAGGGATTGCATGAATTTCTCCTCGGTGATGACCCAACCAGCACTGACTGAGGGGAACCAACCATAGCGATGACCGTCGGCAAAGCGTGAGGATCCGTCGCAACGCAGCGTGGCGTTCAACATGTACTTGTCTTGGTAGTTCCAGCCGATACGTCCGAAATAAGATACACGGCGATAGTCGTTGCTGGGATAGCCCTTCAACTCGCCGGTGTTCAGGTTGACGGCATTGTTCAGATAGGCGGTGCTCCACTGGTCGAAGATGTCGAGCAGCGTGTTGTTACCGCTCATGTTGTCGCCCTGGAATCGCTCTGATTCCATACCGATCATGGCGTTGAAGGCGTGATCCTTGATGTTCCAGTCGTAAGTGGCGGTGTTTGTCCAGGTCAGCGTCCAGCCTTTATACATGGACTGCGAAACCGTAGACACGTCCTGCTTCGAGTTGGTGGTCACGGTGTAGGCCGGTGTATAGCTGCGATAAGAGCTGCTGTTGTGGTTGAAACCCAGCTGCGTCTTGATTTTCAGGTTCTTGACGGGTTGCAGTTCGGCATAGACGTTAGCCACCCAGTTCTGGTTGTCGGAGAGGTTGCGGCTACGGTAGAGTCCTGAGACGGGGTTTCCGTCATACTGATACCAGTCGGTAGCCTCAGAGTATGCATAGCCGTTGTTCAGGTCAGGACGGGCAGGCTGCTCGTCGAGCCAGATGGCCTGCAGGGGTGATGTGCCATAGGCTCCGCGCAGGGCGTTGTTATACATGTTGCCCGTTCCGATGCCCTTGGTCTTGTTGTAGGCGAACGATACGTTCTCACCGACCTTCAGCAGGTCGTCGAAGAGCTTCTGCTCCATGTTGGCACGGAAGTTGTAGCGCTCGTAGTTCGAAGCCTGCTTGCCGCCTACGATACCTTCCTGACTGTAATAGCCCAGCGATACGGCATAGGTGTTGGTGGCTGAACCGCCGTTGACACCCAGTGTATAGCTCTGCGTCATAGCGTTGTCCTTGAACATCTCGTTAATCCAGTTGGTGTTGTTCAGCTCCCCGGTTTTCTGGTTGTAGATAGAGGGGTAGGCATCCCATTTGTAGGAGTCTGCACCTGAGTTGCGGGCCTGTTCGTCCATCAGTGCCATATACTGGCTTGCATTCAGCAGTTCAATCTTGCGAGCGGCACGTTCCCAACCCATATAGGCGTCGAAGGTGACCTGTGCGCGTCCTTCCTTACCACCGCGTGTGGTAACCAGCACGACACCATTTGCGGCCTGTGCGCCATAGATGGCAGCCGAAGCAGCATCCTTCAGCACGTCAATGCTCTGGATGTCGCTGGGGTTGATGTTCGTGATGTCTCCAGGAATACCGTCTATAATATAAAGAGGTGAGTTGGAGATGTTAGAACCCTGTCCGCGGATGATTACCTTCAGACCGGAACCCGGCTGACCTGACTCCGAGATGATGTTCACACCGGGAGTCTGTCCTTGCATGGCCTGTAGGGCGTTGTTGGTGTTCAGCTTGGCTACATCCTCACCTTTCAGTTGGACAGTAGCACCCGTCACGAGCTTCTTCTTCTGCACACCGTAACCGATGACCACCACCTCTTCCAGCGAAGCCTTGTCTTCATCCAGCGTGATGTTCAGTACGGAAGCCGCTCCGACTTTCACTTTCTTGGTGATGTATCCGATGTAAGATACGACTAAGGTCTGTCCTTCGTTAGCCTCGATCTTGAAGTTACCTTCAAAATCGGTAATCGTACCTCCCTGGGCACCGTCCACTTGTACGGTGGCACCGATGAGCGGTTCGTTGTCTGTTGACGACAGAACCGTTCCTGAGATAGACTTGGCACTAAGAGCAGCCCCGATTCCCATTGACTGCATCATGAGCACAGCCATGATGAGCACAATAAATTTCAGCGATTGTTTACTCATAGTTACTTGTTTTGGTTTGTAATAATAAAATTTTGTCGCAAAAGTAAACATTATTATTATTTAGCGATGTTCAAAATGTTATCAAACGGTGCACGTTTCGTTTTTATAGCCCGTTTTATCACGAAAGAAACCATTTAAAAGCACTGGTTTTCAGTGATAATAACTTTTGTTTTATTTCTGCTCTCGTTACTTCTTCGTTTCAGAAAAAATGTGTATCTTTGTACGCAGAAAACGAAAACGCAAACAGATTACGGCATCCTGCCGAGACAGATTTTTTAAGAGCATATGAAGGACCTGGAAAAGATAAAGAATATTGCATTTGATTTGGGGGGAGTGGTGCTGGCACTAAGTTTGGAGGGTGCTATCAGAAATTTTGAGAAGATAGGTTTAAGAGATGCACGGCAGCGACTGGATGCCTTTGTGCAACAAGGTGTATTTGCCGACCTGGAGGCAGGGCGTATTACGACGGAAGAGTTTAGGGCTGCGATGTGCCAGATGACTGGTCGCGATGTGACCTTGCAGGAATGTTTTGAGGCTTGGCACGGCTATGTCGACTATGTGCCACAACGGAACCTCGACTGCATCATGCGACTGAGAGCGAAGGGGTATAAGGTGTGCCTGCTCTCGAATACGAATCCGTTTATGATGATGTGGGCAGACAGTCCAGCGTTTGATGGCAATGGACATGCTATCAGTTTTTATTTCGATAAGCTGTATCTGAGTTACCAGTGTGGCGTGATGAAGCCCGATGAGAAGATTTTCCGCATGATGCTGGAAGGTCAGCAGGCAACGCCTGAGGAAACCTTGTTCGTGGACGATGGCGAGGCAAATATCAAAGCAGCCCAAGCCTTAGGCATGCAGACACTTTGTCCGCATAATAATGAAGACTGGACACTATTTCCGGAAATCAAACAACTCAGTGGGTCTATTTCGTAGATTTATACTTTTGTCGTGTATTTCACATACTCTACCCAAGGTGTACCCAAGGTGTAGCCAAGCTCAAAAGGCTGCCATCACCTTGGGTAGTCCCCAAGTACTACTTGGATAGGGTATGGGTAAAATAAAGGAATAAGTCTGTTAACAAAGAAGAAGGACTTTATCTATTCTGATGTGATTTATTTATGTTCCCACTCTGGCCAGAGGTGGTTCTTACTCTAATAAGGTATGGACGAAGGATGACGATAGGTTTGAGTTTTGAGGTTTGAGCTCTCTCGCCTTGGACCACAGGCGCAGCTCTAGGTGCATTGCCGTGACAACAAAATAACGGAGCGCAAAGGGAATCAATCCTTGCGCTCCTTTCCTATTCTCATCTTTGGGGAGCAGATCATGGTGTGTTTAAAAGTTATCCGATTGTTGTTTTTGCGGATTTATTATTTCATATCTATCAATGTTAATTAATCATAAATTCTTGATCTTAAATAATGAAATCGCATTTAGGTACGTGTAGTTCTTCGTATCAAATTATAACCAAATAGAGATTTGATATGGATAGTTTGAAAACAAAATTGGCAATAGTTGGTACAAGAAAACCAAGTCTAAGTTACAAGGAATGGGAGAAAATTCTTCTCCAGGAGGTATCTCCTAGCGATCTTTCACTTATTGTCTCTGGTGGTGCTACAGGCATCGATACTTATGCAAAACTCTTTGCTGGCCGTCATCACATTCCTCTGATGGAATTCCTGCCTGACAACGCAAAATATGGAATAAAAGCTCCTCTTCGTCGTAATACTCTGATAGTAAAGGAGGCTTCTAAGGTTGTTGCTTTCCCTTCTGCAGACTCTCGAGGCACTTTTCATTCAATATCTGAAGCACGCAGGCAAAAGAAACCTGTTGTCGTTATAAATATATAGTTCCTCAATTGTCTAAAAATGATTAAAAACTGATGAATAATCTATGATTATTCGTATATTTGCAAACATAGAAGTTGCGCACGGCACAAACTTAGTGTAGATATGTATGATAGGAATGGCAAAACAGCAAGGCACTAATGTCATGGTTTACAGCGAAACTGACAGTTTTATGTTCAATAAAACAGGTAATCTTATTGGTTATACATCGAATACTGTAACTGTGAAACAAGGTGCTACAACCTATGTCTATGGTGAACACGGGGAAGTCAAATTTACAAAATAGAAACAAAAATATATCATATATGAAAAAGAGCTATTTTAAATTGAACGAAGATGCGCCATTGTTTGTTCTTTTGTCAAAGAAACCTTTATGGTGGAGAAAGCTGATAGATGATAGTGATTTGTACTGCAATATCAGAAAGAATAATAGAATAAATGTTTATTACCGTGGAGCCTCTATTATGAGCCTCAGTTACAAAGACGGATCAATTGAAGCAGATATTCACAATTATTATCTTGGATATGAAAAAGCGTCATGTGATTTATTGAACATTAAATATGGCAATGTGACACTCAAGCCTGAGGAAATCCTTTGTAGAATTCAAACAATAAAGAAACGTGTAGAAGAAAACAAGAAGAATTTAGCATGCATTGCCGGTGAAGAGAAGAATGGGAAAAACTACTCAAGTGAAAAATATGTTCAATCTCAGATGTATCTAAACGACAAATTATATATAGATACTGAATTTGCATTAAGTTTAGATGACGGGACCGAAATAAGGATAGACTTGGTTAAGCTCTCAGAAGAAGGAATGATATGTTTTGAGGAACTTAAACTGATAGATGATTCCCGATTAAAACCGTCAGGTAATAAAAAGGCAGAGATTCTTAAACAGATGGATAGCTATGATAAGTTCCTTAAAGAAGCAGCAAAAATCAAGGGAGAAAAACTTCAACCTATATTAGTTGAATATTATAGTAAAGTACTTCGAATAATGAAGAAAATAGGAATTGCGCGCACAGAAATTATACCTTTATCCGTTTGTGATTATGTCTATTTGTCCATTGAACAAACATATACAAAGAAACATCAACGAAGGAATTCTGCTATTGAAGTTATTCAGGAAGTGTGTAAGGAATTACATTCTAACATTAAAGATGTCGTACAGAAATACGAAAGCTTATGATAATTAGAGTACATCGAGGCACACATCAAATTGGTGGGTGCGTTACAGAATACGAGTATAACGGCTACCGCTTATTCGTAGACTATGGCGAAGAATTGCCTGGAGGACAGAAGTCAGGCAATCTAGAGGTTGAAGGTCTTACAAAAGGTGACATCTCAAAGAGTGCACTGCTCATTACCCACTATCATGGTGACCATATAGGCTGTATTACGATGCTGCCAAAAGACTTACCGATATTTATGGGCAAGGTTGGAAGAGGCATTCAGATAGAACTGTCTGATTATCTCAAAACGGTTAATGGTGTTCATCAAGAGATGTTGGATCGTCTGCAGACAGTTAAGACCTTTGAGCCGGGCAAACCTTTTGAATGGGGAGATATGGAAATCATGCCTGTCACCGTTGACCATTCTGCATTTGATGCTTATGCTTTCAAGATTGGTATCAAGGGGCTGAGCGTCTTCCACACAGGTGATTTCCGTACTCATGGCTTCAGGAGTAGCAAATTGCCCGAAGTCATCAAAAAGTTTATTGGTGAAGTGGATTATGTAGTCTGCGAGGCTACCAACGTCGCTCGTCCTGATGCAGCAAGTCTGTCTGAACAAGACTTGCAGATGGAGTGTCAAGAATTGTTTGCCAAGAACAAAGGCAACGTTGTTTACGTTTCGTCGACGAACATTGACCGGCTATTCGGCCTTTACCATGCAGCAAGAAATGCGGGCCGTGTTTTCATCATAGATGAGTACCAAAAGCGTATGATGGATAAAGTGGCTCTGCGGGATCCAATCTGGGGGAAGTCAAAGCTGTATAAATTCAAGGAGACAGACAAGCCTTTTGTCCTTACCATCGAGAACGGAGAGTTTTGGATGAACGACAAATTCAAGGAATATATTGGCGACAAAGGCTATGTGCTGATAGCTCGTTCTAACCCTCGATTCGACAAGTTCATTGCCAACATTCCTGGAGAAAAGCAAACGTACCTGTCAATGTGGAAAGGATATGTTGACAAGAGCAAAGCTGCATACAACGAGAATCTAGCGAAGTCTCTTGGTGAAAGGTTCCTATATAAGCACACCAGTGGTCATTGCGACATGAATACTCTGCGAGAGGTCTTCCGTCTGCTACATCCCAAGGCAATTATACCTATCCATACGGACAACCCTGAAGGTTTTGCCCAGTTGTTCTGTGACGAGTGGCCCATTGTTGTGCTGAATGATGGTGACAGTATTTCACCAATATCATCGAGTGTTTCGGATTCTATAGGGACATTCCGAAAAAAGCAAGAATCAGGTGGAAATCTTTCGATTCCCACCTGATTGACAGCTATTCTGATGTAATGTGTTTTTTTCTCTCCACTCAGGCCGTAGACGGTTATTCTTGAGACGCAGGTACTGGTCCTGTTTCGCTTTTTTCATAAAGAGAAAAATAGCTTATGCATTTTCGTGGGAAAAATTCTGGTGGTTGCCCAAAATTTGCTCAATATGGATAACCTCAGAACAGGAATCCCACGTTACGCCTCCACCCATGAGATACCAGTGCTCACGTTCTTTGGCAGGCACCCTTTTCAAAGACGGGAAAGCAGAAATGGGCATCGTTACAGAACGTCCGTCTTGCAAGTCCACCTGAAATTTTCCACGTTTAGGAAATGATAACCTTTTGATCTTTGGCTTCACATCCCAATATCCTTCTTTCTTGTACATCTCTATTCTTACACAAATGCTCAGTTCCGCGTTTACCAACATGCACATGGGCACGATTCTCATTATAATCTGTGTTCCAGAACAGAAATTGCCAGATTATTTTTGCAGTGATATACAGCAGTATCTTAGGCATTGTCGATATTATAATTGCTCTTTACGCAGGCAAAGATAGGGATTATTTCCGAAAAAAGCAAGAAAAAGGTGGAAATCTTGCTTCTTGAGTTTCTCCGAAAGTAATTTCAATTACTCCGAATAGAAAATTAATTTCTCCAAAAGTAACGAAAATTACTTTCGGAGAAATAGGAATTGCGATTTTACCCTCCCTTCCTCCCGTCATCCCTCTCAAATGCCGATGTACAGGGCGTTTGAGGCACGGGAGGGGAAATGAATGTCCCTCCCGTTACCCTCCCTTTTTAGGGTTCGCTCCCTCCCATTTCGAAAACTTGGGACCCTGGACGGGAGGGAGACGGGAGGGATGTTTGTTTTCCCTCCCGTCCGTGAACCCCAGTAAATAAAGGGGTTCCGAGCGAAAAAGGGAGGAAGGGAGGGTAAAATTGAAAAACTATTTTTTTTTCTAGTGCGAATAAGGAACACTTATTAATCAATAAGGGATGCTTATTGCAAAATAACCCAAGGTTATGAGGGAACAAGTTTGGGTATTAATGGTAGCCAGGAGTCCGTAGGCTTCGGACTCTCAGTCCGAGCCGAGCGGACTGGCAGTCCGTCGGGACGGACTAAAAATTACATCAGGATAACGACTGACATACGTAATTATCTAAAAGATATTAAAATTACAAGGTAAAAGATTCGTAATTTGCAGAAAATCATTATATTTGCACTCGAGAATAGTATATTAATATATAATAGTTAGTTATAATATAAATATATAATTATATAATAGAAGTTATGAACAAATTTATCTTGTTCTCAAACATCAAGGGTGGGGTGGGGAAAACCACGTTGTGTGCTCATTTTACGGAATATCTGGCTGAGCAGGAATTCCCTGTGGCTGCTGTTGACGCTGACCTGCAGGCGTCGCTCTCGCGACATAGGGAGCGTGATGTGAAAGAGGACCCTGAGAGGCCTATTCCGTGGGAAGTGATCAAACTGAACACCTTTGAAAAAGATAAGGTGGAGTCGGTAGTGAAGAAACTGAAGAAGGTGGACGGTGTTATCGTGGTGGACTGTCCGGGTAACCTGAACGACAACAACCTGAGTGTGTTGTTTGAGGCTGCTGACCTCATTGTGGTACCTATGGCCTTCGATGTGGACACGATTGACGCCACGGGTATATTTACCAATGTAGTGAAAAAACGTAGCAAGGCAAAGTTGCTCTTCCTGCCTAACCGTATTAATGTGTCGGAAGGTAAGGCGAAAGAATTGGAGATGAGGGATAAAATTATCAAGGATCTGAATCGGATTGGTAAGGTGTTGCCCAGAATCAAGCAGAGTGTCATCATCAAACGATACACCACCATCTACCCGCTCGATATGTACCAATATATGGCACTGGAGGAACCCTTCAATGCAATCATAGCAGAAATAAAAAAGATAAAATAAAAATCATTAATTATGGCGAACGAAAAGAGAACACCCAAGAATCCGCTTATGGCTGGGACGACCGGAAAGACGCTGGCTGAAATGGTAGCGGAAGTGACTAGTGATAACGTAGATGAATTATCTGTTAAAAAGACCAAGAATGCCGGTACTTTTAAATCGTTCAAGGAGAACCTTGACAACTACACTGGCGTGAAGGGTCAGGGGCTCGCTATTTGGGTTCCTGCGGAAGTGAAGAAACAGGTTGAGATGCTTTGTGCAAAGGCAAAGACGAATGTTCCTATTAGGGCTATGGCAGCAGCAATGATTATGACCTTTATTGAGGAACATCGTCGGGAGTTGAATAACCTCTAAAGGTATTGAAAACATTGGAATCTATTATACTAAAATATAATAGAAGTATATTACATAAATATATTATATAAATATATAATTATATAATCAATTGTTGGAGTTTGTGAATCGTGTCATTCGTGAAATGAAGGCGAATGGCAAGCTTCGTCAGTTGCAAGAGAAATATTTTCTCATTCCTGCGGAGAGAACAGAAAAGCCCCGAGGTTTTACCTCGAAGCTTTGAACCTGTTCTTTTTCCTGCGGAGAGAACAGGATTCGAACCTGCGAACCGGTTTTGCCGGTTACACGCTTTCCAGGCGTGCCTCTTCAACCACTCGAGCACCTCTCCTTTTCTTTGCGGATGCAAAGGTACGAATTAAATTTGAATCCCAAAAACTTTTTTCACATTTTCATTCGCTTGCCTGCATATTTCTTGTTCGCTGACACCGTAAGCTTCAGCTAAACGGGTAATGATATGCTTGATAAAGGCAGACTCGTTGCGTTGTCCACGCAGAGGTACTGGTGCCATGTAAGGAGCGTCCGTCTCGAACACGATGCGGTTGAGTGGAACAGCAGCAGGCAGGTCCTCAGGCAGATGCGACTTCTTGAACGTCAGTGCACCGCCAATGCCCAGCATGAAACGGTCGAACTGCAACAGCTGACTGGCTTCCTGAGCATTGCCCGTAAAACAATGAAACACCCCTCCAGGCAAGTCGTTGGCATAGCGCTTGAGCAAGTTAACCATTTCGTTTTGCGCCTTTCGGCAATGTATCATCAGGGGTAATTGCAGTTCAATAGCCCACCGAACCTGTTCTTCGAACGCCAGTAGCTGTTCCTCCTGGAACTCACGACTCCAGTAATAGTCGAGCCCCACCTCGCCAATGGCAATCACGTCAGAGGAAGTCGAGAGGATGTCCTTGATGGCAGTCAGTTGGTCGCGCCAGTCGTCACGAACCTCCTCGGGATGTAGTCCGAGCATGGGATAGCAATAGCCAGGATATTGGTGACAAGTATCCAGAACGGTGTGGCACGAGGCAACATCGATAGCAGGCAAGAAGATAGCCTGACAACCAGCTTCGCGAGCCCTTTGTATAACAGCGTCGCGGTCGATTTTGAACTCCTCGCCGTCCAAGTGGCAATGTGTGTCTATGAACATCATTTCTGACGATGTAATAATTCGTTCATGTAGTTGCGGAGATGCTGCTTGCGCTCCTCCGGCACGTCCACCTTGGCAAGAGTCTGGCTGGCCTGTTCGAAATAATGGTTGATTTTCTGTTCACAGAGCTGACGGATACCTATCTCGTCATATAGGCGCGTGACAGCATCCACCTTCTCCTGCCGATTGAAGTCCTTGGCGTCAATCCATCGTTGCAGTTCGCTACGCTGTTCGGCATTAGCACGGTTGAAGGCATTGATGAGCATGTAGGTCTTTTTGTTGCTGGTGATGTCGCCACCAATCATCTTGCCGAAAACCTTGGGGTCGCCATAGACATCGAGCAGGTCGTCCTGCAACTGGAAGGCGAGTCCAACCTGTTCGCCCAGCTGGTACATCAGTTCGGCATCCTTCTGAGGTGCATCTCCTAAGATAGCACCCATCTTCAAGGCACAGGCCAACAGAACAGATGTCTTCAGGCGAATCATCTCGATATACTCATCCTCGGTGACGTCGTTACGGTTTTCGAAAGTCACGTCAAGTTCCTGTCCCTCGTCAATTTCAAGGGTGGTCACCGTGAAGAGATTGAACACCTCCTTCAGCTTGTCGGCAGGAACCTGAGCCACACGCTGGAATGCCAGTAGCAGCATGGTATCGCCTGAGAGAATGGCCTTGTTGGCATCCCAACGGCGATGAACGGTCTCGTGACCTCGGCGCATGTCGGCATTGTCCATCAGGTCGTCGTGCAAAAGTGTGAAGTTATGGTAAGTCTCCAAGCCGATGGCAGGAGTCAGGACGCTCTCCGGATTGTCGCCCCACATGTTGTAGGAGAGCAGGGTCAGCACAGGGCGGATACGCTTGCCACCGAGGGACAGCACATACTTGATAGGTTCGTAAAGCGAGGCCGGCTGGCGGTCGTAGGGTAGGCTAGCCAGACAGTCGTTTACCTTCTGCAGGATTTCGTTAGGTGTTAATAGCATATTATTTTAATTTACAAAGTTTCAGAATTTATATTTTAAAACAGATGGGTATGCATACCTTTGTCCGACAAGGTTTGTCGTTCTGGACGCCAGGTTTCCACTTAGGCATCATGCGAAGCACCCGAAGCGCCTCAGCGTCGCATTCGGGAGAGAGCGACTGGACGACATTGATACCTGTAACCGAACCGTCTTTCTCGACATAGAACACAGCCACCACCTTGCCTTGTTTCTTCTGGTCGACAGCATGCTTGGGGTATTTCAGGTTCTTCGTCAACCACTTCATAAACTCAACAGCACCACCAGGATATTGCGGCAAATCCTCGACAACGTGGAAGTTGAGCGGGTTGTTGGGGTCTACGTCAAGCGAAGCCAGCGCTTTGGGCTCTTCCTTGTCCATTTCAGCCAGCACGGTCTCGTCATCCTCGCCACCCTCGCCCTCAAGTTCTTTGTCAGGCTCTGCCAGTTCTACCTCATCGTCGACCACCCTCAGTTGCTCAGCCTTCTCAATCTGTTGCTTCTCACGTAGTTGGGTGACAGTTTCCTCGTTCGACATGGGCACCAGTTCGCTCTCGTGCATCAAGTCGCTTAGGTCCATCGTGTCTATTCCATCGTCAGCAGGCACAGAGTTCCATTCCATCGCCACGTAGAATAGCGACAGCACGAAAACGAGTCCCAGCAGGAAACCTGTGGTGCGACGTTGTTCAATGTCAGCCTGAGGTGTCTTTTTTTGTTCCATTGAGAGTGCAAAGATACGAAGAACTGTGTAATAATCCAAATTAAACGTATGGTTTTGCAATATTTTTTGTACCTTTGCCGTTGATTTAGAATGATGAGAATAGTCGTCATAGGAATTCTGTTGTGTCTGACAGCCTTGAGCACTCGGGCGCAGGAGAGCCAGGAGGTGTATAGCTTCCTGCGTCTGCCTGTCAGTGCCCACGTGGCTGCTCTGGGTGGTGACAACATTACTCTCACCGACGACGACCCCACGCTCATCTTCCATAATCCGGCACTCATCAATGGTGTCAGCGATAAGAGTATCAACCTCAACATGATGACCTATATGGAGGGAGCTGTAACCGCTTCGGCATCGTTTGTCAAAGCCTATAAGGAGCGAGCCACTTGGGGTGTCAGTGCCCAGTACATGAACTACGGCAACATCAGGCAAACCACCGTTGGCAACATCGAAACCGGTACGTTCTCGGCAAAGGATATCGCATTGGCAGGTACTTTTGCCTATATGCTTAGCAATGATTTCAGTGGTGGTATCACGGCCCGTTTCATCTCATCATCCATTGGCAGTTACAACTCAGCAGCCGTTGCCGTTGACCTCGGACTCAGTTTCGTCCACGAGGATACAGGATGGTCGTTGGCTGCTACAGCCAAGAACCTGGGAGGCCAGGTGAAGGCATATGACGACGAGTTCGAGCGCATCCCCCTGGATCTTCAGGTGGGAGTCAGCAAGCACCTCATCGGGTCGCCTCTGCGCTTTCATGCCACGCTAGCCCGTCTGAACCGTTGGGACGAGTCGTTTAGCAAGCATCTGGCTGTCGGTGTCGACTTGCTGCTGGGTGAGACCATCTATCTTGCCGGAGGCTACAATTTCCGCAGGAACAGTGAGATGAAGATATCAGATAACGACAAGGAAAGCAGTCATGGAGCAGGACTCTCCATTGGTGGAGGACTTCAATTGCAGCGTTTCAAGTTGCAGGTGGCCTATGCCAAATACCATGTGTCAGCGTCGTCGTTACTCATAAATGCAACCTATACATTATGAAAAAGATAACAATCGCAATTGACGGCCACTCTTCGTGTGGAAAGAGCACGATGGCCAAAGACTTGGCCCGCGAAGTGGGCTATGTGTATGTCGACACAGGAGCCATGTATCGTTGTGTCACCCTGTATGCTCTGCGCAACGGCCTGTTCACGGACAACGGCATCAATGAGGATGAGTTGCGTCGCCAGATGGATAACATCCACATCACGTTCCGGTTTAATGCCGAGGCAGGACGTCCAGACACCTACCTGAACGGAGAATTGGTCGAGCGGGAGATACGGACAATGGAAGTATCTAACCACGTCAGTCCCATTGCCACCCTCGGCTTTGTTCGCCAGGCAATGGTAGCCCAGCAACAGGAGATGGGACGTGGCGGTGGCGTCGTCATGGACGGACGCGATATCGGCACCGTTGTCTTCCCCCATGCCGAACTGAAAATCTTCGTCACCGCATCCGCTGAGGTTCGTGCCCAAAGACGCTATGACGAGTTGAGGCAGAAAGGCATGGAAGCCGACTATGCTGACATCCTGAAGAATGTGCAGGAGCGCGACTATATTGACTCGCACAGGGAAGTGTCACCCTTGCGTCAGGCTGACGACGCACTGCTGCTGGACAATTCGGAGATGACCATTGCTCAACAGAAGGAATGGCTCCTGGAACAGTTCCGGAAAGCCACCCTGTAACCCGATACGACAAAAACTAGCGAAGATGACAGATATGGAACAGAAGAAAATCACATTTGACAGTTTTGTGCGTGGCATGCTGACAGCTATTGCCATCGGAGGTATCATCATGCTGCTGAACTTTCTGAGCGGTGTCCTGTTGCCTTTCTTTCTGGCCTGGCTCATTGCCTACATTCTTTTTCCGCTGGTCAAATTTTTCCAGTATCGCTGTCACCTGAAATTCCGCGTTGTGGGCATCCTGTGTGCCTTCCTGACTGTCAGCGCCGTGCTGACCGGACTGTTTTTCCTGATGATACCACCGATGCTTGATGAGGGAGTGCGCGTGAAGGACCTGCTCATCAACTATGTGTCGAGGGATGCCTTCATGAGTAATATCCCCAACATGATAGAGGAATTTATTCATGAGAATGTGAGCGTTGAGGACGTCAAGGCATTCATCACCCAGGAAGGTTTCATTGACTCCATCAAGCAGGCTGTTCCCAAGGTGTGGGATGTCATCTCGCAGTCGTTCAACATCCTGACGAGCATGTTTACGGTGACGATGGTAATGCTCTATACCTTATTTATATTATTGGACTACGAGCAATTCTCCAATGGATGGGTAGAGATGTTGCCAGAGCGCTATCGTAAGTTTGCCGTACAACTGGTGGGCGATATAGAACAAGGCATGAACAAATATTTCCGTGGGCAGGGCATGGTGGCTTTCTGCGTAGGTGTGCTGTTCAGCATCGGTTTCCTGATTATCGACTTCCCGATGGCTATCGGTCTGGGGATGTTTATCGGTCTGCTCAACATGGTGCCCTACCTGCAGTTGCTGGGCTTCATACCCACCACGTTGCTGGCTGTCGTCAAGGCTGCCGACACGGGAGAAAGTTTCTGGATTATCATGTTGGGCGCACTGATCGTGTTCGCTGTCGTGCAAACCCTGCAAGATACCATCATCACCCCCAAGATTATGGGTAAAGTGATGGGACTCAACTCGGCCATCATCCTGCTCTCGCTCTCCGTCTGGGGCGCACTGCTAGGCATCATGGGCATGATTATAGCCCTGCCGATGACCACTCTGATGATTACTTACTACCAAAGATACATCGTTAAAAACAAAGAGAAATGAAACAGAACATTTTCATCAAGGCGACACTCGCTGTCGCAATGGCTGTTTTCAGCAGTACGGCCGCTATGGGACAACAACAGTCTGACACAAAAACAGACAAAACTATTGACTGGATGAAGGAAATTACTAGCCGCGTCACCTTCAACGGTTATGCACAGGGAGGCTACTCCTATAGCGATGCAGGCGGCAAGACCACAACCGACTTTAACCTCAAACGTACACTGCTCTGGGCGAAGGCCCGCATTACTGACCGATGGTCATTCTTGTTCATGCACGACTTTTCAAGTGTGGTACAAGAGTTTTACACCGACTTCCGCGTTACGAACAACAATGCGATGACTGTCCGACTCGGACAATTCAAACATTCCTACACCATGGAGAACCCGTTGTCTCCCACCATGCTCGAACTAGTCGACGTCTACTCGCAGGCTGTGCTTTTCCTGGCCGGTGAGGGACCCGACCCACTGCATGGTGTCAATTACGGACGAGACATGGGACTAATGGTCTTCGGCAACTTGTTCAACAATAAGATACACTACGAACTGGCCGTAATGAACGGACAGGGCATCAACCGTCGAGACGGCAATAGCGACAAGGATTACATTGTCAAACTAGAATATAAACCCATTTCAGAACTGCGACTGGTGGTCAGCGGACAGAAAGGCCGTGGACATGCCGTAAACAAAGACGTCGTGGCGTGGAATCCCACTATCCGTGAGGGCGATAACTATCGTCGCGATCGCTATAGTGTAGGTGCCGAGTGGAAGAGTGGCATGTATGCACCTGCCAAGTACAAGGAAGCTCGTCCTGTCAGCATCCGAGCCGAATGGCTGGGGGGTAAGGACGGCGAGGTAGGCAGTATGGGTGGCTATGTGACAACTGCCATTCCCGTCTACAAAGGAATAGACATTGTAGCCTCTGCCGACTACTACGATCGCAATACAGATATGAAATATCGCCAGACACAGGCTACTGCCGGGTTGCAATACTGGTTCTACAAGAAATGCCGACTGCAACTGCAGTATACCCGGACCTGGAGCGACTTCCAGAAAGACTATAACTGGATACAAGGACAAGTTCAAGTAGCATTCTAACCATATTAACCATTATGATTATCAAAGTATTGCTGACCCTCATCTTCCTGGCCGTGATGATTGGTGTCGGCGTTTATACCCGCAAACAGGCCAGCAGTGTCGACGGTTTCGTGTTGGGAGGACGCTCTGTGGGTCCGTGGCTCACCGCCTTTGCCTTCGGAACGAGTTACTTTTCTGCCGTAGTCTTCGTGGGCTATGCAGGCCAGTTCGGATGGCGATATGGTCTGTCCAGTACGTGGATAGGAGTGGGCAATGCCATCATCGGCTCCCTGTTGGCGTGGATTCTCCTAGGACGACGCACCAAACTGATGACACAGCATATCGAGAGTCGTACGATGCCCGACTTCTTCGGTACTCGCTATGCCGACCAGGGACTGCGTGTCGTTGCCTCTATTATAGCCTTCGTGTTCCTCATCCCCTACACGGCAGGTGTCTACAAAGGCATCTCCACCCTTTTTGAGATGGGCTTCGGTATTCCCTACGAATATTGCGTTATCATCATGGCTATTCTGACGGCTGTCTACGTCATCCTGGGCGGATATAAGGCAACAGCCATGAACGACTTTATACAAGGTATCATCATGCTCTTCGGCATTGTAGCCGTCATCATCGCCGTACTTGCTGCACAAGGAGGACTGTCCGAGGCTGTCGGCAAACTTGCTGCCCTGCCTGCTGATGCATCCCCCGAAACCAATGGAGGCTTTGCTACCTGGTTCGGTCCTGATCCCTCCGGACTGCTCGGTGTTGTCATCCTGACTTCACTCGGAACGATGGGACTGCCACAAATGGTGGGCAAGTTCTACTCTATCACCGACGAGAGTGCCATCAAGCGTGGAACAGTCATCTCTACCATCTTTGCCTTTATCGTGGCTGGAGGCTGCTATTTCCTTGGTGGTTTCGGACGACTCTACGAACCAGTAGTGGCAAACGGGAAGATAGCCTATGACTCCATTGTGCCTGCCATGCTTGTTACGTTGCCCGACGCACTCATCGCTCTTGTGGTACTACTGGTCTTATCGGCTTCTATGTCGACACTGGCGTCACTAGTGCTCACTTCGTCATCTACGATGACACTCGACCTCATCTACCGTGATAAGAAATCAGCTCCCGGCGAGGTGGAAGAAGGTACCATCGACGACATCGTTTCTGAAAAGATAGAACGTCGTAAGGTCGTCGTCATGCGTGTGCTCATCGTGTTCTTCATCGTCATCTCCCTGATGATAGCGCTCAATCCTCCTACGTTCATTGCCCAACTGATGGGTATTTCGTGGGGAGCACTTGCCGGTGCCTTCCTCGCCCCCTTCATGCTTGGACTTTATTGGCGAGGTGTCACTACGACCAGTGTATGGGCTTGCTTCATCTGGGGCGTAGGCATTACTGTGGTTAACATGCTTTTGGGCAATCCCATCAATCCCATCAACTGTGGAGCCATCGCCATGATAGGCGGATTCCCTGTTGTGTGGATAGCCAGTCTGTTGACGGAAAAGATGGACAAATCCACGGTAGACCAAATCTTCCAGTGCTACGAATAAACCAAGACGGGAAAAATAGGCGGAAGGCATACAATATGGAAGAAAAAGTTGGTCATGTCGTTGGAAATGTCTAACTTTGCACGCAAAAATAAAATAGAACACATGGATTCGGAAAATGTTATCTACGATGCACGCAAATTGGGCACACCACGTATGATGATACTTGGTGTGCAGCATATGTTTGCAATGTTTGGCGCGACTGTGCTGGTACCACTGATTACAGGACTAGATGTTTCTGTGACGCTGCTTTTCGCTGGTATTGGAACGTTACTGTTTCACTTTATCTCGAAGTGGGAGGTACCTGCCTTCCTTGGTTCATCATTCGCCTTCCTGGGAGGCTATGCCTCTGTCAAGGAGCTTGGAATGCAGCAAGGACTCTCAGAAACGCTTGCTTTGGACTATGCCTGTTTGGGTGTCGCCTGTGCAGGTCTGATGTATTTCCTGATGGCGGGACTGATAAAATGGTTTGGAGTGCATAAGATACTACACTTCTTCCCACCTGTGGTGACAGGTCCTGTGGTGATTGCTATCGGACTGGTTCTGTCGGGATCTGCCATCAGCAACTGTCAGACTAACTGGCCCCTTGCCATTCTTGCCATTGTCACGGTGATTGTATCATCGGTGTGGGGTAAGGGTATCGTGAAGATTATTCCCATCTTGTTGGGTGTTGTCGTGTCGTATGTTGCCGCAACCTTTATGGGTGAAGTGGACTTTACAAAACTTGGTGAGGCGGCATGGATAGGATTCCCCATCTCCAAGGAACGCACTATTCTTGCAGTCTTCGAAGACCGCAATGCCACGCTAATGTTGTCGACTATTCTGGCTGTTATGCCCATCGCCTTTGCCACCATTATGGAGCACATCGGTGACATGTTTGCCATCAGTTCAACGGTAGGCAAGGACTTCCTGTCGAATCCAGGACTGCATCGTACCTTGTCAGGCGATGGACTGGCAACCGCTTTGGCATCCATGTTCGGTGCTCCTGCCAATACGACGTATGGTGAGAACACGGGTGTGTTGAACCTGACAAAAGTGTTTGACCCACTGGTCATCCGTATTGCCGCCTGTCTGGCAATCCTGTTAGCCTTCTGTCCGAAGTTCGCCTGTTTGATACAGCTGATGCCTGCTGCCACGATAGGCGGTGTGAGCCTTATATTGTATGGTATGATATCAGCTGTTGGTGTGCGTAATCTGGTTGAGGAGAATGTCGACTTGAAAAGCTCTCGAAACGTGTTCGTAGCTGCCCTTATTATGGTGCTTGCTATCGGTGTGAAATACGGATCGAACGACGATATCGCATTTGGTCCTATCCACTTGTCAGGTCTGGCTATCGCCTCAATAGTAGGTATCTTCCTGAACGCTGTCATGCCTGGTAAACTGGGAATGAAAGTCAAATCATTCAAAGGTAAGGAAAAATAAACACCAGAAAAGTGATGAAAAAAATTATTGTATTTTGGATAATGGCTGGTGCCTTGACCTGTGTGCATCCTGTTGTGGCGCAGGAGAGGGACTCACGGCAGGATACCACCGAGATGGTCACACAAGATACCTTGACTGCTGACTCGGCAATGGCTACTATTGATGCCGACCTGTCAGGAGAGGACGCAGATGGCGCACTGGAGGGAGGTGGACTGCATAAGCAGTTGAAACGTAAATTTATCGAGGGATCGGCAAAATTCATGTCGTTGGTGGCTCTCGCCCTCATACTGGGATTGGCATTCTGCATAGAACGTATTATCTATCTGACGTTGGCAGAGGTTAAAACCAAGAAGTTGATGAAAGATATTGATGCCCGACTGGAGCAGGATGATGTGGAAGGTGCCAAGGACATTTGTCGAGCGACACGCGGTCCAGTAGCCAGCATCTGCTACCAGGGATTGCTACACATCAAGGAACCGCTGGAGCAGATTGATCGCCAGTTGACCAACTATGGCACTGTGCAGATAAATAATATGGAGAAGGGCTGTACCTGGATACGCTTGTTTATCGCCGTTGCTCCTTCGCTTGGCTTCCTCGGCACAGTTATTGGTATGGTGATGGCTTTTGACCGTATAGAGACGGCAGGTGACATCAGTCCAACCATCGTTGCCCAAGGAATGAAGGTGGCACTTATCACCACCATCTTTGGTATAGTGGTAGCCGTCATCCTCCAGTTCTTCTACAACTATATCCTCTCAAAGATAGAGCATCTCACCGCCCAAATGGAGGAGAGTGCTATCACATTCATGGATTCTGTTACTCAGTTTAAAGCGCGCAACAATGGAAGAAATGGGTAGTCTTGTCTTGGCTGAAGTGATGCTTTGGCTCATCTATATTGCTATGGGCGTCGCCCTGGTGGTAACTGTTGTATCTGCCATCCGTTCCTTCTGGCTCAACAAATGATGTAATCAGCATGATTAAGCACAGGCATAGGGCTATTCCCGAGCTGAACACCACATCAACCGCTGACATCTCATTTATGTTGCTGGTATTCTTCCTGGTTACTTCGTCGATGACTTCCGACAAAGGACTAGGACGTAAGTTGCCACCCATAGACGAACATCAGCAAGAGCAGCGTGACGTAAACCGAAGTAATGTGTTGGAGGTGAAACTGGATGCTAACGATATCTTGTATTGTGACGGTCAGCAAGTGAACCATCAGCAGTTGCAACAGCAGGTTGAAAACTTTGTGGCATCACGACAGACCAATCGTCACATCATAGCTGTAAAGACCGACCGCCATACAACGTATAATGCCTATTTCGAAATGCAGAATGCTATCGTGGGCGCTTATCGTAACCTGCGTAACAAAATGGCTCTGAAACAGTTTGGACATCCCTTTAACCAATGCAGTCAGACTGAGCATGACGCCATCGTTACGCGCTATCCGCAACGTATCAGCGAGGGAATACCCACAGAGGAAGGAGGTGAACCATGAGCCGTTTCCAACGCCGACAACACAAGGTGCCAGGACTTAACATGGCAGCAATGCCCGACTTGATATTTACTGTCCTTTTCTTCTTTATGATTGTTACGCATATGCGTGATGTCACTCCCAAGGTACACTCAGAACTACCGCAGGGAACGGAACTGGAAAAGACCTCTAACAAGGGGGGCTTAATCTATATATTCATCGGACAACCTCTCGATGATAGGGGAAATGAGATGAAAGGAGAAACTCGTATCCAACTGAATAATCGTTTTGTGACATTGGAGACATTGGGACAAGAAATTGTCCGCGAGCGTAATGAAATGTCGGAGAGCGACCGTCAGCACATGGTGGTTTCTCTTCGTGCTGACCGCTTTACTGAGATGGGGGTTATCAACGACGTGAAGCAGACCTTGCGTCGTGTCGGTGTGTTGAATGTGAACTATTCGGCAACGAGTAGGTCTGAGGAAAACAAAAAAAGGTAGAAAATCCGATTATCTTACATAGTCGACAAAAGCATAGGCGTAATCGTGACGATCGTCCTTTGGATGAAATTCCTGATATGCTATATGCCACTGGCTATAGTCGGGGAAGAAAGCATCTGCCTCAGCAGGAGTGTCATCAACCTCCGTCAGACAAAGCCTATCAGCCACCGCCATTGCCTGCTCGTAGACACGTGCTCCACCAATGATGTAGACTTGTTCATCGGCCTTGCAACTTTTTAGGGCATCATCCAGTGAAGCGTATACATCGCATCCTGGCACTTCGCTTAAAGTGGTGCTCAGCACAACATTCCTTCGGTTTGGCAAGGCTCCTTTGGGTAAGCTCAGATAGGTATTGCGCCCCATAATGATGGTGTGCCCCGTAGTGAGAGCCTTAAACCGTTTCAAGTCGTTCGGCAACCAGTAGATAAGTTTATTGTTCAAGCCGATGGCCCTGTTTTTGGCAACAGCTGCAATGATGTTGATGTTCATCGTTTCGTCCTTTACTATTTGATTCTCGTTGCAAAAGTACAAATATTTTTTTTTATTTCCTAAAAAAGTTGTACCTTTGCACCTGATTTTAACGATAGGGGTACTTGCAAACGTCTTTTCGAAGACAGACCCCCTTTAACAAAACAAGATTTTATGGAACAAGAAAACAAAAGAGTCAGTGTGCTTTTTATGCTTTTTGGCACCCTGTTCTGCGTTTGCCTCATTACGGCTAACGTGTTGGAAACAAAGCAATTGTCATTTGGACCTATTAACTTGACTGCAGGTATCATCGTGTTCCCTGTAAGCTACATTATCAATGATGTGGTTTGTGAGGTGTGGGGATATCAACGTACGCGTATGCTGATTTGGATGGGATTTGCGATGAACTTCTTGTTCGTCATCTTTGGAGCCATTGCTGACTGGATTCCGGGTGCTCACTACTGGAATGGCGAAGAGGGCTTTCACCAGATCTTTGGCCTTGCCCCACGTATCGCATTAGCCTCCTTTATAGCTTTCATTATTGGTTCGTTTGCCAATGCCTATGTGATGTCACGTATGAAACTGTCGTCGGAAGGACGCCATTTCTCTGCCCGTGCTATTCTGAGTACGATTGTGGGTGAAGGAGCAGATTCTATTATCTTCTTTCCGCTCGCCTTGGGTGGTGTCATACCCTGGGAAGAGATGCCATCACTGATGCTTTCGCAAGTTACTTTGAAGACCGTCTATGAGATCATCGTGTTGCCTATCACCATCCGTGTTGTCGAATTTACCAAGAAACATGACCATGAAGATGTATATGACAACGATATCAACTACAACATATTTAATATTCTGAAAATATGAATAGAGAACAAGACAACTTGCAGTCGCTTGGACGCAAGACGGAATATAAGATGGACTATGCACCCGAAGTACTGGAAACCTTCGAAAATCGTCACAAGGACAATGACTACTGGGTGCAGTTCAACTGTCCTGAGTTTACGAGCCTTTGTCCTATTACCGGGCAACCGGACTTTGCTGAAATCAAGATCTTGTATATCCCGGGTGAAAGAATGGTAGAGTCAAAGAGCTTGAAACTCTACTTATTCTCATTCCGTAATCATGGTGATTTCCATGAGGACTGCGTGAACACCATCATGAAGGATTTGGTGAAACTGATGCAACCTAAATATATAGAGGTGGTAGGACTGTTTACCCCTCGTGGAGGCATCTCCATCTATCCTTATGCCAATTATGGGCAGCCGGGAACAAAATACGCTGCCCTTGCAGAGCAGCGTATGATGAATAGGCAAATGGTGTGATGCTTAATCGTCACCAAGAGGAATTTTATAGCCTAGGGTGAACTGCCATACCATGTGCTTACTGCTTTCTGGGTCATCCTTCATCACCTTGGTCAGTCCGATATTATAACGGGCTTCCAAAACGAAATTGTACAACTCATAGCTGAGAGCTACGGGGATAGAGAAGTCTACCTTGTTGAACTGACGGGATAACTCGTTCTCTACGAGTACAGGGATAGGACGACCCCAGCGGTTGACGAGTATCTTACGGTCGAAGTCGGCATTGTATTCGATACCGTCAACCGTTAGTTTCTTGCGAGAAGCGAAACCCACTTGAACACCAGCCTTAACAGCTAGTCCTGCATTGGGGATGGGGTAGAAGTTCAGCATGAGGGGAATCTTGGCATAGTCCATTTTGATTTTGAACAGACCATCGTCAGTCTTGGCACCTTGCTTGGCATAGTTAAAACCAAAGGATAGACTCAGCTGATCGGCTAAAGCGTACTCCAAGTCGACACCTGCGGTGAATCCGGTTAGCGGATGAAGGGTTCCGTCGAAAGTACCCTCGGCCTTGGAGGGGTCGACGAGAGTACCTGTCATGTCTGCAACGCTAACACCTAATTTGGGAGTGATGTACCAATTACCCTCTTCAATCTGGGCATTGGCATGGATTGTTGCCATTATAGCAAAAATAGCTACAAATAATTTTTTCATAGTTTTTCTGTTTTGTTAATAATGTGAATAATGTATTATTGTTCTTTTCTATAAAAAGCTTGCTCGTGGTCTTGAAAGCGAAGAACCAAAGTGTCCTTTCGTAACATTTTGATCTCCACCGTATCAATGGTGGGCTTGTTGCCTTCCTGGGTAAATCCAGCAATGGTGTCAGCCTTCAAGATAAGGCGCCCGTTGTAAATGTACCACTCTGTATAACGTTTGATTGGCGGAAACTCAACAGGGCTCATGTCGTCAGTTGTTGTTTGGTGGTGTACACCACCCAATGCCATTGCCGTGTGGTCACGTTTCAGACGGAGTGAGTATTCGCGTGGCTTCAGCCATTGTTTTTTCAATGAATCGGGAATACGTTCCATCATATGGCGTTGCATGCGTTGTGTCATCTTATCGATGTTACGCAACTTGGGGTATGCTAAATAAGCCCAAGTGTTACGTAAGGCATCGAGGTTGATGATGGTTAACACCTCTAGGGTGTCCTCAGGGTTGACAATGATTGCCAGTTCATCACCGATGTGTGGGCGCCCAAAAATATGGCGCTGTTGGCGAGCGGTGATGATGTCAAAGGTGTCGAGACGGTCGCAGGACATAGGCATAAAAACCAAAATGGAGTCCGTACATCCATCACAAGCCATTCCGTAGCGTGTCGAGTCACCCGATAGGTTATAATAGGTGTTGCCGATCATGTCTTCTCCTTCATTGACATTGGGTTGTCGATTGCCACACGAATAGAGCAGTGTCATTGTCAGTATGAGGAGGAAAAATGCTTTTTTCATCGTTTTTTATTGAAATTTTGTGCAAATATAAAAAATAATTATGAATTATGAATCATGATTTGTGAATTATTTTATACCTTTGCAAAAATATAAACAGTTAATAGACCTTATTATCGTAATGAAAAAGAAAATCAAGTTTAGTCTTGTCTATCGCGACATGTGGCAGTCGTCAGGTAAATTCCAGCCACGTAAAGATCAGTTGGAACGCATTGCTCCTATCATCATTGAAATGGGTTGTTTCTCACGCGTAGAGACCAATGGAGGCGCTTTCGAACAAGTTAATTTGCTGGCTGGCGAGAACCCAAACGATGCGGTTCGTGCTTTCTGTAAGCCTTTCAATGAAGCCGGTATTCAGACGCACATGCTGGATCGTGGTTTGAATGCATTGCGTATGTATCCAGTTCCTGACGATGTTCGTCAGTTGATGTATAAGGTAAAAAAAGCACAAGGTGTTGATATCCCCCGTATTTTCTGTGGACTTAACGACACCCGTAATATAATCCCATCTATCAAATGGGCAAAGGAAGCAGGAATGATACCTCAGGCCACACTCTGTATTACCACTTCTCCTGTACATTCCGTCGAGTACTATAGTGCGATTGCCGATGAGGTGATAGCTGCCGGTGCAGAAGAAATCTGTCTGAAGGATATGGCTGGTATTGGACAACCTGCCCTGTTGGGTGCTTTGACTAAGAGCATCAAGACGAAACATCCTGATATCATCATCCAGTATCATGGACATTCAGGACCTGGCCTTTCGATGGCTTCTATCTTGGAGGTTTGCAACAATGGTGCTGATATCATTGACACCGCTATTGAACCTCTGTCATGGGGAAAGGTGCATCCCGACATTATCAGCGTACAATCCATGCTAAAGAACGAGGGCTTTGAAGTTGCTGATATTAATATGAATGCCTATATGCAGGCTCGTTCATTGACACAAGAATTTATTGACGAATGGTTGGGCTATTTTATCAATCCTGCCAACAAGCACATGTCTTCTCTTCTGCTTGGTTGTGGACTTCCTGGCGGCATGATGGGTTCGATGATGGCTGATCTGGGTGGAATTCATAGCGCTATCAACAAATTACGTGTCAAGAAAGGTGAGCCAGAACTGACCATCGACGACATGTTGGTGAACCTTTTCAATGAGGTGGAATATGTTTGGCCGCGAGTAGGTTATCCCCCATTGGTAACACCGTTCTCACAGTACACCAAGAATATTGCCTTGATGAACCTGCTGACTATTGAACAAGGCAAGGGGCGTTATGCCATGATGGATGACGCTATGTGGGGAATGATTTTGGGTAAGTCGGGTAAGATTCCTGGTGAGATAGCTCCTGAGCTGAAGGAACTGGCCAAGAAGCAGGGACGCGAATTCACCGACGTTGATCCGCATACCTTGTTGGAGAATGCACTGCCGGCTTTCCGTAAGGAGATGGATGAGAACGGATGGGACTATGGTAAGGACGATGAGGAGTTGTTCGAACTGGCTATGCACCCTGAGCAGTATCGTGTATACAAGAGTGGTATGGCTAAGAAGAATTTCCTCGCTGACCTGCAAAAACAGAAAGATGCTAAGTTGGGCACCACGCTCAATCCCGAAGAACTGGCTGCTTTCAAGCATGCCAAGGCAGATGCCCTGACAGCTCCCATCGCAGGACAGGTCTACTATGAGTTCTCTGGTGAGGGCGCATGCGAACCTTGTCTCGAACCATTTGTCGGTCAGCAATACAAGGAAGGTGACATTTTCTGCTATATTCAGGCTCCATGGGGCGAGATTGTGCCTATTCCTGCTGCCCTTGGTGGTAAACTGGTTGAGGTTGCAGCCAAACAAGGTAGCAAGGTTCGTCGTGGAGACAACCTCGGATGGATAGAACGTGAAGCGTAATCAGTGAGTATCTGCAAAGACGATGGTCTTGAACCAGTCCTTCAGATAACCTCGATATTGGTTTTGTGAGTCAGCGATGAGGACGAGCATTTGCCGTCCATCGCTGAGTCGCGGACCTACACAGATTCCTTCATAGTTGGCAAAACTGCGGTTTGTCAGATTTATCTTCGTTGAAAATTCCGCGACAAGATGTTTCTGCAAAAAATCGTCCCCCTGTTGCAGGGTCGGATTGACCATATAGAGCTTGACATGGACGAAGGAACCGATGTTCTTTTCTGCTCGGAACACCTCACGTTCCAGGACGACAATCCGTCCGTCGTCCAGGGCGGCGAGTCCACTTACCCCTAATGTGTTTTTCCCTTTTTTGCCTTCGACGGATGGCGAGTCCGTCTGATACCGATACTGTTCGCAAGGCTGCAGGTTGTCGTCAAAGCTCTGCAGGCGCAGCAGGTTGGGTATCTTCCGTGTAATGTTAGGCTTCTGCCCGTCAGCCTTCAGTGTATTCTCCGTTGTAGTCCAGAAGCGGTGGGTCGCCGCATTATATGTCAATGCCTCGAAACCACCGTTGCCACGTGCCGTGTTGAAGATGGGGGGAATGTTAAGTCGTCGTCCAGTCAGTTGTCCGTCGAGCCGGTATTCCAGGATTTGTCCGTCAACCTCACCACTGACAAACACCGTGTTTGCCTTGGGCACGTAGCAGATACCTTCTTCGTCACGGTTCGGGTGATTGCTGGTCACAAATGAATCGGCGCGTATCTCGAGGATGGAACCTGTAAGCGAATCGGTGGATATAGTCATTAAATGGAAGCCTGCCGTAGGTGCCTTGTCGTTGACAACAGCATAGCGCTCACCTCCAAGCCACGTGATGCCGCTATAGTTGCCAGCAGGTACGCTCTTGGGAAAATGTCGCTGTTTGTTGAGTGTGACTTGTTGAGCCATAGTCTGCATGCAGAGGAGCATCGATAGATAAGATAAAAGGTATTTCTTCATTTGCTTAGCGTTCTTTTTGGCGACAAATATACAAAATATTTGGTTTCTTCTTCTTATTCTCTCACATATTTTATAACTTTGCAAGCAAAATCAACAAAATAATGGATTATCTGTCTATCATATACAAATACTATCCTGACAACGATGAGCTACGCCAACTGCTATTGAAGCATAGTCGGCAGGTGGCTGATCGTTGTCTGCAAATTGCGGTGAAACACAAGGAACTCGCATTAGACGTACAGTTTTTGGAGGAAGCTGCTATGCTTCATGATATTGGCATTATCCGTTGTAATGCTCCTTCCATCAAGTGTTATGGCTCTGAACCATACATCCGTCATGGAGCAATAGGTGGCGAAATGCTGCGCCAGGAGGGCTATGAGCGTCATGCACGGGTATGTGAACGCCATACAGGGACAGGCCTGCCTGGTTATGAGCCGGAAACGTTGGAAGAGCAAGTCGTGTGTTATGCTGATAAATTCTATTCCAAGTCAAGTCCTGACCATGTGAGAACGATAGCAGAAACAGCACAGAGCTTGAAAAAGTTCGGAGAACCTGGTGTGTGTAAGTTCTTGGACTGGGCAGAACGATTTGAGTAGTCTATTCGTAATAATTTACGTTAAATGCATGAAAGGTCGGCATTTTTCCATATTTTATTCGTAATTTTGCAGCCGTGAAAAAAGAGACGCTTGTTTTTGTGCTGCTTTTCGTCATCCTTTTTGCGGTGGCAGAAATTCCGCGATTGCGCTTTCAGATAAAGGAGAGTGCTTCTGACTCTGTGCGTGTAGACTCTTTGCCTCTGGATTCGTTCAAGCGTAGCAAATTGTCATTAGATCCTCAAAAGCGTGACTCGATAGATAAAAACGACACAACTTTGATGGACTCGCTGCATAAGGCCATCTGGAAACATAATAAAGCCATTGACGACTCTTTGCGTGCAGACTCTATAAACCGTCAACGTAAGAATGGAATCGACGCCCCTGTACACTATACTGCAAATGACTCTATGACTTATGAAGGTGAGTCAGGTATCGCTCATCTCTATGGTAATGCCAGTGTGAAATATGAAGATATGGATTTGCAGAGTGACCAGATCTATATGTCGTTGGACTCTAGTCTCGTGCATGCTACGGGTTCACAGGATACGGCAGGTGTGAAGTTCGGAACACCTGTTTTTAAGATGGGTAAGGATACCTATGAAACAGATACGATGGCCTTCAATTTCAAGACCAAGAAGGGACTTATCAGTAATGTTTATACCGAACAGGACGATGGTTTTATGACATCAGAACTATCCAAGCGCAATTCAGAGGGAGAGATGTTCCTCTACCACGGACGATATACCACCTGCGACGAACCACATCCTGATTTCTATTTCGCTATGTCGCGTGCTAAGGTTCGGCCAGGAAAGAACGTCGTATTCGGTCCTACCTATCTAGTGGTTGCTGATGTGCCTTTACCCTTTGCTATCCCTTACGGATTCTTTCCCTTTACGAAAAGCTATTCCTCGGGTTTTATCATGCCTACCTATGGCGACGAGACCTCGCGTGGTTTCTATTTGCGAGATGGAGGATACTATTTTGCCATTAGTGACAAGATGGACCTGAAACTGATAGGAGAAATATACACCAAAGGATCATGGGGTGTTTCGGCAGCTTCTAACTATCGAAAGCGCTACCGTCATAGCGGATCTTTTTTGTTTAGCTATCAAAACTCAGTGGAAGGTGATAAGAACATTGATGAGAAAAAAACGACCAGTTTTAAGCTGCAGTGGAGTCATCGTCAAGATGCCAAGGCAAATCCCTATCGCACATTCTCGGCAAGTGTAAACTACGCATCCACGAGTTATGAACAGAACAACTTGACATCCATGTACAACCCACAGGCTCTCACACAGTCTACCAGAACATCGTCAGTTCGCTTTGGAACGGTATTTTCTAGTATCGGTATGAATCTCGACGCCACTGTGAATGCTAACCAGAATATGCGTGACTCCGTAGTCGACTTGACATTGCCACAGCTCAATATCTCCATATCACGTTTCTACCCCTTCAAGCGAAAGGAGGCTGTTGGCAAGGAACGATGGTATGAGAAATTGTCGTTGCAGTATACGGGTAATATCCAGAACACCATTCATACAAAGGAGGACAAACTGATGAAGTCTAGTCTGACCAAAGACTGGCGTAATGGTATTGAGCATAGAATACAAGCCAATGGTAACTTTACACTGTTTGGCTATCTAAATATTAATCCATCATTCTCGCTTACCGACCGTATGTACACACAAAAGTACAAACGCTCATGGGATGTCGATAATCAGAAGGAGATCGTTGACACATTGCAAGGTTTCTATAATAACTACAACTGGAATTTTAATGTTAGTGCGTCTACGAAGCTCTATGGCTTTTTTGTGCCTAACCGCAAGTTGTTTGGTGAAAAGATACAAGCAGTACGTCACGTATTCACTCCCTCGGTTAGTTTTAGTTATGCACCAGATTTCAGTGCCTCTCGCTACGGATTCTGGGATACCTATCAAAAGACAGATGCAAAGGGTAATGTGACGATGGTGGAGTACAGCCAGTATCAAGGTACTGTTTTCGGTGGCCCAGGAAAAGGAAAGACTGGAAGCATCTCGATGGATATTTCGAACAATATCGAGATGAAAATCAAGTCGGATGACGACTCGACAGGTTTCAAGAAGATAAGTATTATTGATGAGTTGGGGGCTTCGATGTCGTATAACATGGCAGCTGAGACACGTCCCTGGAGTGACTTGTCTACACGTTTGCGCTTGAAACTTTCGAAGAGCTACACGCTAAACTTGAATGCTGTTTTTGCTACCTATGCCTACGAGGCGGACTCTGTTGGTGCCACTCCGTATATTGGCAACCGCACGGAGTATAGTTATGGACGCTTTGGACGTTTTCAGGGCATGTCACAGAATTTGTCCTACACCTTTGATAATAAAAAGGTGGCTAATTTCTTCAAATGGTTGCGTGGTGAGAAAGTGAAGAAAAACGACAAGGATGATAATAAGAAGGAGTACGATACGGGTGTAGATACCAATCTTGATAATACAATGGAGGCTGGTAAGCACGGAGCCAAAAGAGATGACGCAGGAATGGCAGAGACAGATGAGGATGGCTATATGGCATTCTCGATACCTTGGTCGCTCAGTATCGGTTATGGTATTACGATGCGAGAGAATACTAGTGGCACTTTCAATTACGACCGTATGCGTTATCCTTATAAGTTTACGCAGAATCTTAATTTCAGTGGAAATGTCCGTATAGCAGAAGGGTGGAATATCTCCTTCTCGTCAGGTTATGATTTCGAGAATCAGAAGATATCTATGACTACAGCATCACTTTCTCGTGATTTGCACTGCTTTAATATGTCCTGTTCAGTGGTGTTGGCACCATACACAAGCTATAATTTCTCGTTCCGTTGTAATGCTGCTACGTTGACAGATGCCCTGAAGTACGATAAGCGAAGCTCATACTCAAATGCCGTCCAATGGTATTAGTGTTGTAGTAAAGTCTTGAGATTATCCTCTTCGCCGACAATCCAGATAATATCACCTTCCTGAAAGCGGCGCTTCGGATTGAAGGGTGACAGGTTCTCTTTTCCTTCCTCCAGTCCGACAACCATACAACTGTATGTGTCACGTATACCACTCTCCTCCAGTGTTTTTCCCACGAAGGGACTCTCATGTCCAATAATAAGTTGGCGTAATTTCATCTCGCGGTGTTCCAGATTGGGGTCTTCGCCTAGTACTTCTTCGTTGATGGCTTCGCCTAGCTTGGCCAGTTGCTCATCGCTTCCGATAACCTGTAGTTTGTCGCCAGGAAAGATGATGTAGTTGCCGTCAGGAATGTTTAGACGGTAGTTGGCACGTAGAATACTGGACACATGGACACCATATTTGCGTCCAAGGTCTAATTGACGTAGTGTATGCCCCATCCATCGTGAGTTCATAGGTACTGCGAAATCGGCTATGTGAATATCACGATCAAGTAGGCGCCCCTCATAAAGCGGTCGTTTCTTGCCGTGTACCTGTGCCTCTATCTCACGCGAGCGGAGATTCATGATGAAGAGCCTTTCCAATCGGATGCTGCGATTCTTGATGCTACGTGAGAAGATGATAGCGACAACAGCGACTACGCCGATTGTGATGAGTAAGGCGTTGGAGAATCGCGTCAAAAAATGACAGATATAGAAAATATAGGCTACAGCGATGGTGGCACGTACGAGAATGGTAAATAACAAGGGCAGGCGGTTACGGTTGCTCTCGGCCCATAATGCTCTCCACTCCTCCGACCGGTTCTTCTTCATCACCATAGCTCGCAGGAAGGGGGCTATGAGGAGGATGGTCAGCATACCTGTGATGGCATTAGCATATTTGTTCAGTTCAGAACCAGGTAGCAGGTGTCGCATGAAGGGCAGTACGAAGGTGAACATCAGTACAATCGTCGCCGACGACAGGATGGCATAAATCAAGGTGTTTACACTCATCTGCGTAAGCAACTTCTTCCATTTGTTTTCCTCATTTGAGTTTGGATGACTCATGCTTAAGTGGTTCATCATCTTGATGAGCCGGCTGGGAAGTCGTTTCTCCAGATGTGTATAGGCTGGTGTTGCCAACCTAATCATATACGGTGTTAGGAATGTCGTGATGACAGATACGGCAACGACGACAGGGTAGAGGAAATCGCTGATGACACCCAGTGACAGCCCTAAGGATGCAATGATGAATGAGAACTCACCAATCTGTGCCATTGAGAATCCACATCGCATGGCTGATTTCAGAGATTCACCGCCTAGCATAAACGAAATCGAACCGAAGATGCCTTGTCCGACGAGGATGGTCAGTACCAGCGCCATAATGGGGAGTGCATACTCCATGATGATATTAGGGTCAACAAGCATACCTACCGATACGAAGAAAATGGCACCGAACAGGTTCTTCACAGGCTCCACCAGTTTCTCAATATGCTCAGCTTCTACGGTTTCTGCAAGAATGCTACCCATGATAAACGCTCCGAAGGCAGACGAAAAACCTACTTTTGTTGAGAAGACAGCCATAGCGCAACACATGCCTAATGCCACAATGAGCATTACTTCGTCGTTAATGAGTTTGCGAACCCGCCGCAGAAACAAAGGGATGGCAAAGATGCCCACCACCAACCATAAAACGAGAAAGAAACCTATCTTGACGAGAGAGCCCAGCATTTGTCCTCCGTCAGGGTTGTTTCCTGAAGCAATGGCACTTAGCATGACCATCATGACGATAGCAAGGATGTCTTCTAGTATCAGAACGGACATCACCAGTCCTGCAAATTGCTGTTGGCGTAGTCCGAGGTCATCAAAGGCCTTATAAATAATGGTGGTTGATGACATGGCTAACATACCACCCAAAAAGATGCAGTCCATTTTAGGCCAATCGAAGATGTGTCCTACGAGTAACCCCAACATAGACATGCAGAAAATGATGGTAATTGTCGATATGATGGGCGAAGCCCCCATCTTTAGGATTTTCTTAAACGAGAAGTCGAGCCCCAGAGAAAACAGTAAGAACATCACGCCGATGTCCGCCCATAGGTGGACGTTTTCCGTGTCGAGCACGCTTGCCGTATAGGGCATGTGTGGAGACACAAGGAAACCAGCCACGATATAGCCTAACACAAGAGGTTGTTTCAGCCGCTTGAAGATTAAGGTGACAATGCCTGCTGATACAAGAATGTAGGCTAAGTCATTGATAAGTGCCGGGACGTCTGCCATGAATGAATTACAACTCCTCGATTACATATTAATCGTTGTAGCCTGCTGTCAGTTCGCAGATTTTGACAATGACCTGCATGGCTTTTTCCATAGACTGGATACTGACAAACTCGTAGGGACCGTGGAAATTGATACCGCCAGCGAAAATGTTGGGACAGGGAAGACCTTTGAATGAGAGTTGTGCTCCGTCCGTGCCTCCTCGAATGGGCTTCACCTTAGGTGACACACCCACTTCCTGCATGGCTCGTAGTACGAGGTCTATGACATGCATTTGCGGGTCAATCTTCTCTTTCATGTTATAATATTGGTCGTTGACAACACATTCCACAGTGCCCTCACCGTATTTTTTGTTCATCTGCTCAGCGCAACGCTGTATGAAGCGTTTCCGATCCTCAAACTTGTCTCGATCATGATCGCGGATGATATAACTCAACTTCGCCTGCTCGATGTTCGATGTGATGCCTAGTAAATGATAGAATCCCTGATACCCTTCCGTAGTCTCTGGTGTTTCATCTTCAGGGAGCATCTTTGCAAACTCGGCTGCAAGTGCGTTGGCATTTACCATCTTACCTTTGGCATATCCTGGATGTACACTGATTCCTTTGATGGAGACCTTGGCGGATGCTGCGTTGAAATTTTCAAACTCCAGTTCGCCGACATCACCGCCATCCATTGTGTAGGCCCATTCGCAACCAAATTTTTCTACATTAAAGTGGTGGGCTCCCATGCCTATCTCCTCATCGGGGTTGAAGGCAATGCGAATCTTACCGTGCTTAATCTCTTTGTGCTCCTGCAAATACACCATTGCCTGTACGATTTCTGCAATTCCTGCTTTGTCGTCAGCACCTAACAGTGTCTTGCCGTCTGTCACGATGAGGTCTTCGCCAACGTGTTGCATCAGTTCTGGAAACCGCTTAGGACTTGACACGATACCTTCTGACAGTAGGATGTCGTTTCCGTCATAGTGTCTTACGATTTGTGCTTTGATATCAGCTCCAGAACAGTCAGGACTCGTGTCGTAATGTGATATGAACCCAATGGTGGGCACTTGTTCCTTCGTGTTTGCCTTTAATGTAGCGTAAATGTACCCTTTGTCGTCCATTTCTACATCGTCCAATCCCTCATGTTCGAGTTCTTTTTTCAAGTATTCGGCGAAAATCAATTGTTTACTCGTGCTAGGTACTGTCTGGCTATCCTCTGCCGACTGCGTATCAAATTTCGTGTAATTAAGAAATCTCTCTGTAATATCCATGTTATTCACTTTGGTTTTCTATTTATCTTGCAAAGTTACGAATAAAAAATGAGACTGCCAAATTTTAACAATCTCATTTCCTTTTCTGTCATTTTGCTTCTGTTTCCTGTGGACGTGTAAGTGTGTCTTGTCGGAGGGCTTCTACGAAATCGCTGATCTTCCGTAGTTCTCTGGGAATATGAATGTTTTGCGGACAATGAGGTTCACACTGTCCACATCCGATACAATGGTCAGCTTGTCGTAACTTAGGTACCTTCCGGTCTTGCCCGATGAGGTAGGCACGACGCTGCTCTTGGTATTCCTTGTCACCACGGTCATGTGGTAACAGTCCTTCATTCTTACATTTGTTATAATGGATGAAAATGGCTGGAATATCGACGCCATAGGGACAGGGCATGCAATATTTGCAGTCATTGCATGGTATGTTTTCCAAACCGACAATCCGTTCTGCCACGTCGTGTTCCAAGTATTGCTGTTCAGCCTTGGTAAGTGGTTGTAGTGGACAATAGGAGAGCAGGTTGTCTTTAAGATGCTCCATATAGGTCATTCCACTGAGTACGGTGAGTACGCCTTGGGGCGTACCGGCATAGCGGAAGGCCCATGAAGCGACACTTCGTTCCGGATTCCGTGTTTTGAGTTCAGTAGCCAAATACTGAGGAAGGTTGGCAAGCCTTCCCCCCAACAATGGTTCCATGATGACTGCTGGGATATGGTATTTTTGTAACTCGTTATAGAGGTAGCTTGCATCAACGTTGCGGCTGTTTATCTCATTGGCAAAGTCCCAATCAAGGTAGTTCAGCTCTATCTGCACGAAATCCCAGTGGTATTTGTCGTTCATAGCAAGAATCTCGTCGAATACGCTTTTGTATCCGTGGAAAGAGAATCCGAGGTTACGAATGCGCCCGGCTTCTCGCTCTTTCATCAGAAAGTCAAGTATGCCGTTGTCAATATAGCGCCGATTGAACTCTTCGGTACCACCTCCGACAGAATGCAGCAGATAGTAGTCGATGTAGTCAACTTGCAATTCCTTCATCGAGTTCCTGTACATTTGGATACTGGCTTCGCGGCTTTGGGTAGAGGGGTGGAAATTGGATAGCTTGGTGGCTACGAAATATTCCGAACGCTTATGACGACTGAGGGCAATGCCAGTACACCCCTCCGACTTACCTTGGCAGTAGACGGGTGATGTGTCAAAGTAATTGACGCCATGCTCGATGGCATAGTCTACCTGACGGTTAATCATGTCCTGATCGTAGTCGTCTTTGTTTTCCGTCTTCGATGGCAGTCGCATCATGCCATAGCCCAGGAGAGAAACCTTGTCGCCTGAGATTGGGTTCGTTCGGTAGGTCATCTTGCCCACAGGAGGCTCCACCTGTTGCTTGTACTCTTCAACAGCACTGTTTTCTGTCTTCGACTTGCATCCCGTTAATACGGAAGCAGTGGCTACAGTACCACAACCAAATATCTTTAAGAATTTTCGTCTATCCATAATCTTATACTTCTTTATGTACTTCATGTCCCTCAACATAGATAGCTGAGAAAGGACGGGCAGGACATAGGTTCTCACAGGCGCCACAACCGATGCAGCGAGCTTCGTTGACAGCAGGTACAGAGGGTGACTCCTCGTCGTCAGGATCGCTCGGTACCATCTCGATAGCTCCTACAGGACAGTGGCGTGCACAGTTGCCACACTCTACACCGTCGGTCAGTGGAACACAGTTTTTCTTAATCCATACAGCATGTCCGATTTGTGTCGATGACTTGTCCTCTCGTTTGATAGGGAGAATGGCACCGGTAGGACATACCTCAGAGCATCGCGTACACTCAGGACGGCAATAGCCGCGTTCATACGACATGGTGGGCATCATGAGATGCATCAGGTCGCTGCTAGGTCTGAGAACCTCGTTAGGACATTCTGAAATGCATAGCTGACACCCCGTACAACGTTGCTCGAAATTCTGTTGAGAGTGTGAGCCAGGAGGTGTCAGAGGTGTTTGTCTGTCGGGGGCCACTTTGTCTTTGATATCTGCCAATCCACCATCCATAATCTTGTCTTTTTGCTGTGCCATTGTGGCGGTAGCAAGGAGGGCGGATGATAGTAAGAACGAACGACGGGAGTTGTCTGGATCATTCTGGGTGTTCTGGTGATGACGGACCGGCGAATATTTCAGGGCTCCGAACTTGCAACTCTCGATGCAGTCACCACAAGTTACGCAGCGGGTGTAGTCAACATGGTGTGTCTTGAAATCGATACACGAAGCTTTGCAGTTCTTGGTGCATAGTGAGCAATTCTTACACTTCTCCACGTCGAAGTGTACTTTCATCCAAGAGAACTTCGCGAAGAAGGACAGGAAGGTGCCTACTGGACAGATGGTGTTGCAAAAAGTGCGTCCGTTGCGCCAGGCTAAGACGGCAAGCGCCACGATTGCCACGATACTGATGATGAGTGATGGCAAGCTTCGCATCCAGATGTTGGAATGGTAGAAGGCGTAGCTGTCGTAGTGTTCGGCAATAGCCGCTAGCACATTGTTGCCAGCCTGCCAGATGGGTTGCAGCAGGTTAGTGGCTATGATCCCAAAGGTCGAGTAGGGGGCTAGAAGTTGGAAAAGCGTACCCACTCCCAGCAGACCGGAAACCACCAGTAGGAGCAGACATACTATACGCAACCCCCGCTTTGCTGCCGAATAGGTGTATCGGTTCTTCTTGGCGCGTTTTCCAAACCATCCGAAGATGTCCTGTAAAATACCTAACGGACAGACAACAGAGCAATAGATACGTCCGAAGATGAGTGTGATGACCAAGAGGATCAACACAACCGCTACGTTGAGGGCGAAGATGGCCTCCAGCAGTTGTATCTTTGGCAACCATGTGATGGGTACTATTCCGTGAGCAGTACCCGTGAAATCAACAAACAGCCATGTGATACAGATGATCATTAAAGCTGCCAGTGAAATCCTGATTTTTCTGAGCATATGATATTTGTTTAGTTCTTTTTTGTGATTCTTACGATTTGTATGCTGAGCTCATAGAGCAAATAGATAGGCAATGACACGACCATCAGGGTGAAGATGTCTGTGGTGGGAGTGATGATGGCGGCAACGACGAGGATGGCTACGATGGCGTGTCTTCTGTATGCTGTCATCATCCGATTGGTAATCAGCCCCATGCGCCCCATTACGGCACAGACTACAGGTAACTCGAAGACGACACCCATGATGAGGCTCATTCCCAGCAAAGTATCGATATACGATTGTAGTGTCAGCATGTTAGCTACGTCGGGTGACACCTGATAGGTTCCCAGAAAGTGAACCGTCATAGGGAATACAACGAAGTAGTTGACGAATGTTCCGATGATGAACATCAGATAAGCTGCTCCTACAATCCACACGGTATATCGCCGCTCGTTGGCATAGAGTCCTGGTGAGACGAATCGGAACAATTCATAAAGGATATAGGGTGATGCCAGAAGTACGCCGGCATAGAGTGCTGTCCGCACATGTATCATAAACTGTTCCGTCAGTCCGGTGTTCATTAAGTGTAGGGTAAAGACTTCTGCGCCTAGAAGTTGATAAGTGACGAAATGACTGGATCGGGGAGCCAACACAATGCTGAACAGGGTGTCTTTCATCAGGAAAGCAACAACCGTAAAGCCAGTCACCACAATAGCCATACGAATCAGTGACGCACGTAGCACGTCCAAATGATCCCAGAAAGTCTGTGGCTCAGTCATTCTTCTTCTCGTCGTCGGGGGTGATGTCCTTCATCCCGTCCTTGAAACTCTTGACACCTTTGCCCAGTCCATTCATCAGTTCGGGAATTTTCTTTCCACCGAACAGCAACAGCACAATCAGCGCGATGATGATGATTTCATTTAATCCTAGTCCAAACATCTTTTTTCCGTATTTATAGTAATAATCTTTGCAAAGATACAAAAAAAACATTATCTTTGCATGCAATAAACATCATTTAACTATGGAATACGAATTTATACTACGAATATTTTGTGCAGCATTGTTGGGAGGACTGATAGGACTGGAGCGTGAGTATCGTGCCAAAGAGGCAGGTTTCCGCACCCATTTTCTGGTGGCTCTGGGCTCTGCTTTGTTTATGATTGTGTCAGCCTACGGCTTTGAAGGAGCTATGAACAATGAATTGCAACGGTGGGACGTTTCGCGCGTAGCGGCTCAGGTGGTTAGCGGCATCGGTTTCATAGGCGCAGGTACCATTATCTTCCATAAGAGTGAGAATGCCGTCCGTGGACTGACAACAGCTGCAGGCGTGTGGGTGACGGCTGCTATCGGTCTGGCTTGCGGAGGTGGCCTGTATGTGCTCTCCATTGCCAGCACGTTGATGGTCTTGGCAGGTTTGGAAGCCTTCAATTACTTCCTGCACAAAATGGATCGTTTCCGCGATAACAACAACGAACAGTAATTATTTGTTTTTGGACTGTACGTAATAGAGAGCGGCACCAATGGCGGTGCAGAACTCGGAATACTTGGGGATGTGGAAACGGACGTTATAGAAATTTTCCAACATCGGGTAAATCTCCTTACATTGGGGTAGCAAAGTCAGGTTGCCGATGAGCACGAAGTCCTTGATACCTGTATTAAGTGCTGATAGGATGGCAGCAGAACCAATAGTCTGTAATACCATCACGATGATGCCTAATGCAATGTCTTCCTTGGGTGCGTCATATTGGGCTTTCGAGAAAAGGGAAGCCGTAGCATCCATGGGCAGTCCGGGGAGTGGATGGGTGGAGATGTCGCCTATCAGCAAGTTGATGTTGTGGATATTGCCTTGTGTCGCCAGGCTTTGTATCTGATTCCAGTCACGTGTGTTCAGCATGACGCGGCTCAGTCCTTGTAGCGTTCCTCCGCCAATACCAATACCTCCGATATGGCGAATGTCTTCACCGTCACATTGTACGAAACTGGTTCCAGTACCCATTGAGACGACGATGGCTTTTGAAAGTCCGCTCTCAAAGCGGGCACCAAGTCCGTCAGCGATAAACTCGTCCGTCTTGGCGGTAGGTAGTCCGTAGACTGGCTCGTCAATATAGGCGGAACCAACCCCTGTGACCATCACCTGCTCGACATCGTTAAGTTTGATGTTGTTGTCGTGGAGATATTTCCCGAAAGCTCCATACAGGGAGGTGACGGGGTCTGCAGCTGTAATGCGAATGGGGGAAACAACATGTCCCCCCCTTAATCCGACTATCTTTGTCGTAGAAATGCCTACGTCGATACCTATGATGATTCCCATGACTTAGAACTTAGCCATCTTGATGGCTACCACTGCACATTCGTCGCCTTTGTTGCCCAGTCGGCCTCCTGCGCGATCCAGTGCTTGTTGCATGTTCTCCGTTGTCAGCAATCCGTAGACGACGGGAATGTTGTTGGTTGCGTTCAGTCTGGCGATGCCAGCCGTTACACCTTGACAGATGTAGTCGAAATGAGGTGTCTCACCCCGGATGACACAGCCGAGAATGATAACGGCGTCGTAGCCGTCGTTGAGTGTCATCTGACGGGCACCGTAAATCAGTTCAAAGGAACCTGGTACCGTCTTGACATGTATATTCTCAGGGAGTGCTCCATGCTTTTCCAACGTGTTGACACATCCCTCCAGCATAGCTCCTGTAATCTCAGGATTCCACTCTGATACCACGATGCCGAATATCATATTCGATGCATCGGGTACTTTCTCGGTGTTGTATTCTGAAAGATTTTTGGTGGCCATTGCTTATTTCGCTGAAGCACGCTCAATGTACTTGTCGATGGTCTGATACTGCATAGACTGGAAGTACTTGTCCTTCACCTCCTGATACAGTTTCAGGGCCTCGTCCTTCTTACCTTGGCTCTCCAGAATCTCACCGGCTTGGATGAGGAATGTGGGAGACAACGAGTTGTTGTCAGCCATCTTGGCAGCCTTCTTCAAGTGCTCAACGGCCTTGTCGAGTTGTTTCAGGTTGGCATATGCATTGCCCAGGGCGCCCTCAGCGGCAGGACTAATCATCTGGTCGTCCTGTCCGTCGAAACTCTCTAAGGCGTTGACAGCCTCCTGCCACTTGCCCAGGTTAGCCTGACAGAGGCCGATATAAAGCTGAGCCAGGTTGCCTGCATCGGTAGAGCCATATTCGTTGGCTACCTTCTGGAAACCGGCGAGAGCCTTGTCATACTGTTGTGCGTCGAACAGCTCCTGGCTCTTGGCGAGTTCGGTGCTGGCCTCATTGGCACGAGGCTCCAGATAATAGTTGTTTACGAGGATAGCGCATACGACGATGGCTACGATGGCTACTACGCCACCAATGATGGCCTTCTTGTATTTCTCGAAGAAAGCCTCGGTCTTGTTGACCTGCTGCTCCTCAACAGGAGCTGCGTTAGGATTGTTGTTTGCCATTATTTTTATTGTTTTTTATTGTTTCATACACAAATCGGCTGCAAAGTTACGAAATAAGTGAGAGAAAAAAAAAGAAAAATGTGATTTTCTTGATTTTTCCGAGTGAAAAGTAACTTCGGTGAGCCAAAGTTACGAAATAAGTGAGAGAAAAAAAAAGAAAAATGGATTTTTTTCGTACCTTTGCACTCAAATGATATTAAGAAAGCTCTCTATACTCAACTACAAGAACATCGGCGAGGCTACGTTGGAGTTCTCTCCGAAGGTGAATTGTCTTATCGGGCGCAACGGAATGGGCAAGACCAACGTGTTGGATGCTGTTTACTACTTGTCGTTTTGCCGTTCTGCCAGCAATCCTGTAGATTCACAGGTTATTCGCCATGATGAACAATTCTTTATGTTGGAAGGGGAATATGAGAGGAATGAAAGGAGTGCAGGAAATGAGGATACCCTGCTTGTTTCCGTAGGCATGAAACGGGGCACGAAGAAGCATTTCAAGCGTAACAAGAAGGAGTATAAGCGACTCTCGGAACATATCGGACTGATTCCACTCGTTGTCGTCTCGCCCTCAGATACCCTGCTTATAGAAGGAGGTAGCGAGGAGCGCCGTCGACTGATGGATGTGGTTATCTCACAATATGACCGATCTTATATTGATTCTCTTTCGCGCTATAATAATGCCCATCAGCAACGCAACACGTTGTTGAAGATGGAAGATCAGGAACCCGATCCGTTGCTGATGCAGCTATGGGAAGAGCAGATGGCTGAGGCCGGTGAGGAATTGTTCCGCAAGCGTACAGCTTTCGTTGATGAACTGATTCCGATGTTTCAGTCGTATTACGAGAAGATATCGGGAGGACAGGAACAGGTGGGCATGCACTATGTGTCACACTGTCAGCGCGGTCCTTTGCTCGACGTCATCCAGCGTGACCGTATGAAAGACCGAGCCGTGGGCTATTCCCTTCATGGTGTGCATCGCGACGACTTGGAATTTACCTTGTCGGGCCATCCCATGCGCCGTGAGGGTTCTCAAGGACAGAACAAGACCTATGTCATTGCGTTGAAGCTCGCCCAGTTCGAGTTCTTGAAACGTACCTCCTCCCAGACAACTCCCTTGTTGCTACTCGACGACATCTTCGACAAGTTGGATGCCGACCGTGTCGAGCAGATTGTGCACTTGGTATCAAGCGACAACTTCGGACAGATATTCATCACCGATACCAATCGTGACCATCTTGACCAAATACTCAGCAACAGTCATCTTGACTATAAGATATTCCACGTAGAAAACGGAGAGATAGATGTTTAGACGAGACGTAAAATCGGTGAAGGAGCTCATCATGCGGACGTTGCGTGAACAGGGACTAGAAACGCCGCTTCAACAGAAGCGGTTGGTTGAGGCATGGCCTGATGTGGCTGGTGAGGCGATAGCTCGCTATACGCTGAATACGTATATCTATAACCAGACGCTTTATGTCCGTTTGTCCAATCCTGCTTTGCGTGCCGACTTGTCCATGCGCCGTCAGGAGTTCACACAGAAGTTGAACGATGTGGTAGGCGAACAGGTGATTACCGATGTCAGATTCGGATGATGCGGTCCATGCGGATGTCATGTTCGTCG
This sequence comes from Prevotella sp. tc2-28, assembly GCF_900107705.1. Classification (GTDB taxonomy): domain Bacteria; phylum Bacteroidota; class Bacteroidia; order Bacteroidales; family Bacteroidaceae; genus Prevotella. The sequence goes on along the minus strand of NZ_FNRE01000001.1, from coordinate 117,043 downwards.
CAAGGGATATGCGCTACCACTTGCCACGAGAAACACAACCCTATCTTATATAAATTAGGTACGCGAGCGAGGAACCTGTCGTAGTATCCTTTCCCGCGTCCCAGTCGGTGACCGGCTTCGTCGAAAGCCATACCCGGTATGATAGCTACGTCGATGGCGTCATAGTCGGTGAATACCTCACCTGTCGGCTCCATGATGCCATAAGCTCCTTGTCGCAAATCCTTGTTGCCAGCATATCGGCACAGTTCCATCTCCGTGTCGTTGATGACACGAGGCAACACCACCGTCTTGCCTTGTGCCACCAGTTCGTCCATGACCCCCTGTGTGGGAACTTCGTCAGGCAGTGCGCAATACAACATGACGACCTTGCATGCTGGCAGGTGTTCCGTCAGACGTACCTCACACGGCGTTGGTTCCCCGGTGAGATACTTGTTTTTCAGCGTTCTGATGTGTTTGCGCAGTTCCTGCTTGGTCATGCAGCCTTCTTTTGCTCGGAGGTTATCTTTTCCGGGGCTTGGGGGAATGCTCTTCCCTCCCGGAACACTTTCAGGGTTTCCATGATGGCGGGGTCGTCGCTGTTAAGGTATTCCATCCACGACTGTTCATTCTGCATGTTGTAGATGATGCGGCTATAGATGAATCGTTCCAACAGCTTGTGCGAACGCTGAATCATCAGATTGCGGCGTTTCAGTCCTTTATTCTCAGCATAGCTGGCGAATTTGTCCACCAAGTTCTGTTTCTTCAAATGCTCAGCCAGTTCCTGCATACCCTTATACTCCTTCAGTCTGCCACGGTTCTCGTCCGTATATTCAAAGGCATACTGAATAATCAGTCCGCTCATGGATGCCTGTTTGTAGTAGGAGGTGACATCGGTGGTGTCCTCTGCGATGAAGAGGTCGGGGGTGATACCTCCGCCACCGTATACTGGGCGTCCGATAGCCGTATGGTAGGCCGGTCCCTTGTGCTTGATGCTGTCTTGCGAGAAGAACTCGCCGTGTTGGTATCTGGCGAGCAGGTCTTCCTCGTAATCCTTGTTGTCGCCGGCAGTATAAGGCTTCTGGATGCAACGTCCCGAAGGCGAATAGTAGCGGGCTATCGTCAGACGAATCATCGACTGGTCGTTGAAGGCGATGGGTTGCTGGACGAGTCCCTTGCCGAAGGAACGGCGTCCGATGATGGTTCCTCTGTCGTTGTCTTGAATGGCGCCTGCCAGAATCTCAGAAGCTGAAGCAGAGCCCTCGTCAATCAGTACCACCATAGGGATGTGCTGGTACGAGCCGCGTCCGTCACTCCGGTAGTCCTGTCTTGCCGACTTGCGTCCCTGGGTGTAAACAATCAGTTTGTTCTTAGGCAGGAACTCGTTGGCTATCTGGACAGCCGACTGGAGATACCCTCCCGTATTGCCACGCAAGTCGATGGTCAGGTTCTGGAAGTTCTGTTGCGACAACTTAGCCAGTGCGATGAGCAGTTCCGGATAAGTGTTCTCACCGAAGTTCTTGATGCGTATATATCCCGTCTTGTCGTCCAGCATATAGGTGGCGGTGACACTCTTCGTGGGAATCTCGCCACGTGTCACGACGATGTTGCGTATCTTTTTCTCACCATATCGCAGGATGCCCAGTTTGACCTTTGTGTCCTTGGGACCTTTCAACGTGTGCATGGCCACCTCGTTAGTCAGTGTCTTACCCGTGAATGGCTTGTCGTCCACCATCACCACTTTGTCGCCGGCTATCACTCCGGCGCGCTCGGCAGGTCCGTTGCCGATAACCTGTTGCACGTGCAGGGTATCCTGTCGGATGGTAAACTCGATGCCTACGCCCGAGAACGATCCGCGCAGGTCGTCGTTAGCCATCTGTACGTCTTTGGCGGCAATATAGACAGAGTGGGGGTCCAGCTCAGCCAGGATTTGCGGCATGGCTTTCTCCACAAGGTCGTTCACGTTGACCGTGTCCACATATTGATCGTCAATGATGTGCAGCAGGTTGTTCAGCTTGTTGCTTCCTGAGTTGATGATGCTCAGGCGGTTGCCTGAGAAGTGGTTGGCATAGAATGTGCCGATGAAGACGCCCAACACCACGCAGAGTGCCATGATGAGCGGCATGTAACGACTATTTTTTCTTGCGTTCATGATTCTTTTTATGACGTTAATACGTTATGCGTTCATTCTCCGAGATATACCACCTCGATACCGGCGCGCTCCAAGAGCTCTATGCCATCCGTCAGACGGTATTTCTCACCATAGACGACTCTTTTGAACCCAGCCTGTATGATGAGTTTGGCACACTCGATGCAGGGCGAAGCCGTGATGTAGATGGTAGCACCTTCTGAGTTGTTCGAACTGCGTGCCAGTTTGGTGATGGCATTGGCTTCAGCGTGTAGCACGTAAGGCTTCGTCACGTTGTTCTCGTCTTCGCAGACGTTCTCGAAGCCACTGGGAGTCCCGTTGTAGCCGTCGCTGATAATCATGCCGTCTTTCACCACCAGAGCACCTACTTTCCGGCGCTCGCAGTATGAGTTCTGAGCCCAGATGCGAGCCATTTCCAAATATCTCTGGTCAAATCTCTTTTGCTTATCCATATTCATAATTCTTACCTCTTACCTCTTACCTCTTACCTCTCACCTCTTTCCTCTTACCTCTCTTAATCCCATTTCTCTTCAGTAAAGCGTCTATGGTAGGTTCTCCACCACGGAAGCGTTTGTAGAGCACCATCGGATGCTCCGTGCCTCCTTTGGAGAGGATGTTGTCTCTGAAACTTTGTGCCGTCTTTTGGTCGAAGATGCCGTGTCGCTTAAACACGCTGAAAGCGTCGGCATCCAGCACCTCTGCCCATTTGTAACTGTAGTAGCCGGCAGCGTAGCCTCCTGCCATGATGTGCGAGAACTGCACCGTCATGCAGGTGTCCTTCATCTGTTCGCCGATGATGGCTTTCTTCCAGGCGTTTTTCTCAAACGTCTTGATATCGTCCGTAAAGGCGTCCTTCTTCGTGTAGTAGGCCATGTCGAGCAGTCCGAACGATACCTGTCTCAGACAGGCCGTTGCTGCCATGAAATTACGGCTTTTGACGATGCGCTCAATGAGTTCGTCGGGCAACGGTTCTCCCGTCTGGTAGTGGAAGGCGAAGGTGCGCAGAAATTCTTTCTCTACGGAGAAATTCTCCATGAACTGTGAGGGCAGTTCCACGAAGTCCCACCACACGTTGGTGCCGCTGAGACTTTCGAAGCGTGTGTTGGCAAACATGCCGTGCAGTGAGTGTCCGAACTCATGGAGGAACGTCTCCACCTCGCCCAGCGTCAACAGGGCGGGCTTCTCGTCCGTCGGCTTCGTCAGGTTCATCACTACCGATACGTGCGGACGTACATTCTCCTTTATGACAAACTGCTTCTTACCTCTTACCTCTTTTCTCTCACCTCTAAAACATTGTCCCTGGAATTCCGTCATCCAGGCGCCCCCCTGTTTACCCTTTCGGGGGTGGAAGTCAGCATAGAACACAGCCAGGAACGAGCCGTCCTTGTCGAATACCTCGTAGGCCTTTACGTCAGGATGATATACGGGAATATCCTTGTTCTCCTTGAAGGTGATGCCATACAGGCGGTTGGCCAGTCCGAACACGCCGCTGATGACTTTCGACAACTCGAAGTAAGGACGTAGCATCTCCTGATCCAGGTTGTATTTCTTCATCTGCAGCTTGTGTGTATAGAATGCAGAGTCCCAAGGTTTCATCTTCAGGTCGGGAGTCTGCGAACGGAGACTGGCCGTTTCCTTCTCAAACATCTTCTTCAGTTCCTCCCGCTCTTTCAGAGCCGTAGGCTTGTAGGCATCCACGAGGTCGTCCAACAGGTGGTACACGTTACGGGCATTGCTGGCCATGCGGCGTTTCAGCACATAGTCGGCATACGTCTTGTATCCCAGCAGCTGGGCTATCTCCCTGCGCAGGTTGACCAGTCGTTTGCAGATGTCGAGGTTGTTTTCCGCATTATCGTGGGTGCATACCGTGTTACGCGCCATATACATCTGCTGGCGCAGGTCACGTTGCGTTGAATAGGTCATGAATGGCGAGTATGAAGGCATGTCGAGTGTGAACACCCATCCCTGCTGGTTCATCTCCTTGGCAGTCTGTGCGGCTGCTTCCCTTGCGGAGTCGGGCAGCCCGTCCAGTTGTGCCTCGTCGGTGATGTGCAGGGTGAAAGCCTTGTTCTCCTTCAGCAGGTTCTGCGAGAACTGCAACGACAGCATGGAGGCCTCTTCCGTCAGTTGGCGCAGACGTTCCTTGCCCGCCTCGTCAAGCAGTGCTCCCGAACGTACGAATCCCTCGTAGCAGTTGTCCAGCAGCATTTTCTCCTCGGGTGTCAGCTTGCGGTGATGCAGGTGTACCTGTCTGATGCGCTCAAAGAGCCTGGGGTTCAGTCTCACGTCGTTGGCATGCTGTGTCAGCAAGGGTTGCATCTTTTGTGCCAGGGCGTCCATCTCGTCGTTGGTCTCAGCACTGAGCAGGTTGAAGAATACGGTGCTCACGCGCGACAACAGGTCGTAGTAGCCCTCGTCCTCCTCCGTGTTGATGATGGTATTGTCGAAGGTGGGCTTCTCCGGGTTGTTGATGGTCTTCTCTATCTGCTCGTTGTCGCGACGGATACCTTCCAGGAAGGCCTCTTCGTAGTCTTCCAGCCTGATGCGGTCGAACGGTACGGTGTCGTGGGGTGTGCCATACGGTTCGAAAAACGGGTTCTTATGCTCATTCATACTAACGTATTCCTTATTTTAAGGCGCAAAGATACAATTTTTAGGTCGTAATGATACCATAAAAAGTACAAAACTCCGTCATTCTTAAAAAGAATTAACGTTAGGAAGGCTCCGCAATCCATATTTTTACATTACCTTTGCATTCAGATATGCAGAAGCTAGTAGAATTATATCAACAATGGAGTGGGGCAGAGCCCCAGAATATAGAGCGTCTGCCGGGTGCAGGCAGCAATCGTATGTACTACCGTCTGACCAATGGTCAGGGAGAGAGCGTGGTGGGCTGCGTGGGCACTAGTCGCGATGAGAATCATGCCTTTGTCTATCTAGGGCGTCATTTTGCCAGTCGTCACCTTCCTGTTCCTGAGATATTGGCAGTGAGCGACGATGAGTTGCGTTATATCCAGAGCGACCTGGGCAGCATTTCGCTGTTCGATGCCATTAGTGGCGGCCGTGAGGCAGGAGGCCGTTACACCCTCAAAGAGCAAGAACTGCTCAAGCGCACCATCCGTGAGTTGCCAAACATCCAGTTGAACGGTGCCGAGGGACTCGATTTCTCCAACTGCTATCCTCAGCCTGCCTTTGACACCAATTCGGTGCTCTTCGACCTCAACTACTTCAAATATTGTTTCCTCAAGGCTACCGAACTCGATTTCCATGAACTGAAACTGGAAGCCGACTTCCGTTTGTTGGCCAACGACCTGACGGAGGCTGACGACCAGCAAGGCTTCCTCTACCGTGACTTCCAGGCGCGCAACGTGATGCTCGATAGTCAGGGAAAGCCGTTCTTCATCGACTTCCAGGGAGGTCGTCGAGGACCGTATTACTACGATGTGGCGTCTTTCCTCTGGCAGGCATCTGCCAAATATCCCCATAAGCTGCGTCGCGAACTGGTGTATGAATACTACCACGCTCTGAAGCAGTATACCGAGGTGCCCATGCCTCACCGTTTCGTCGAGCGTCTGTCGCTCTTCGTCCTGTTCCGTCAGTTGCAGGTGTTGGGAGCCTATGGCTTCCGAGGCTATTTCGAGCGTAAGCCGCATTTCATCGCCTCCATCCCGCCTGCTATCCAGAATTTGCGTGAGTTGCTTGACGAGCGTAACTTCCCCTATCCCTATCTGACGAATGTGCTAGACAGGCTTACCCGTCTTCCGCAGTTCCAGATGATAGAGACTGCTGCTGTGCGTGCCGACGGACTGAAAATAACTGATCTCAACCCCTACAAGCCGCATCCGCAGGACGGACCAGCCACCTTCTCGAAATACGATGCCCAGGGGCCGCTGGTGGTGCGCGTTTTCAGCTTCTCCTTTACCAAGGGCATCCCTGAGGACGAGTCGGGCAATGGTGGTGGCTACGTCTTCGACTGTCGTTCCACCCATAACCCTGGGCGCTACGAACCCTATAAGAAGCTGACGGGACTCGACGAACCCGTCATCCGCTTCCTTGAGGACGATGGTGAGATTCTCACCTTCCTCGACTCCGTCTATAAACTGGCTGATGCGCATGTGCGCCGTTACATCCAGCGAGGGTTCACCAGCCTCATGTTCTGCTTCGGTTGTACGGGTGGTCAGCATCGCTCCGTCTATTCCGCTCAGCATCTGGCGGAGCATATCCACGAGAAATTCGGTATCGAGGTGCGCATCTGCCACCGCGAACAGCATATCACCCAAACACTGAAGGCGCAATGAGACAAGCTATGATATTAGCCGCTGGACTCGGAACCCGGCTCAAACCGCTTACCGACACGATGCCCAAGGCACTGGTGGCCGTGGGTGGCAAGCCCCTGTTGGAGTGGAACATCCGTAAGTTGCAGGATCAGGGCTACGACCGCTTTGTCGTCAACATCCACCATTTCGCCCAGCAGATTGTCGACTATGTCGCCCAGCAGGACTATGCACCCCTCGTGCAGTTCAGCGACGAGACGGAGGCACTGCTCGAAACCGGTGGCGGACTGAAGAAGGCTCAACACCTGTTCCGTGATGACGAGCCCATCCTGTTGCACAATGTCGATATCCTCGATAATGTCAACTACGACTGGTTCCGCCGTCAGCATCAGCCCGACGAGGATGCCGTGCTGTTGGTTAGCCGTCGCAATACCAAGCGCTACCTGCTGTTTGACAGTGCCATGCGACTCATGGGATGGATCAACCGTGAGACGGGTGAGGTGAAGTCGCCCTTCCCGTGGCTCCGTGAGACTGAGCTTACCGTTGACGACGATCTTCAAGTCGCCCCTCTAAACGCTAAGCTCTCCACTCTAAACACTAAGCTGTATGCCTTCGCCTTCTCCGGCATCCACAGCTTCTCGCCCCGCCTCTTTCCGCTGATGGACCACTTCCCCGACCGCTTCGGCATCATCGACTTCTACCTCTCCGTGTGCCACCGTGCGCACATCGTCGGACTGGTCAAGCCCGACCTCGATGTCCTTGATGTCGGCAAGCTCGATAGCTTGGAAAAAGCGGAGAAATTTACAATATGACCGCTCGACCTTTGGTCGCTTTGCTTGCAAAGAATTTACAATTTGACAATTGATTTTCCAATTTAAATATTTGGCTATTGATGGATAAAAACGATTTACAGGAACGGATGATTAACTTTGCTGTTCGCATTATCAAAATGGTTGATTCAATGCCCAACAGTATTTCTGGTACGGCAATAGCCCGCCAGATTGTTCGTTCCGGGACGTCTCCTTCTGCCAACTATAGAGCAGCGTGTATCGCCAAGTCGGATAAAGATTTTGTCAATAAATTAAAGATGGTAGAAGAGGAATTGGACGAGACAAGCCATTGGCTTACGTTAATCATGCGTAGTGAAATGATGAAACCATCCCGAATACAGCCTCTTCACCAAGAATGTTGTGAATTATTGAGTATCATCGTGAAATCAATCGTGACAACCAAAAATAGGATGAAAACAGAAGAAATGGAGAAACAACGTAAATAGTAAATTTTCAAATAGTAAATTACCCAAATAAATTGTCAAATAGTAAATTTTCAAATAGTAAATTACCCAAATAAATTGTCAAATAGTAAATTTTCAAATAGTAAATTACCCAAATAAATTGTAAATAGTAAATTGTCAAATTGTAAATAAAGTTTATGCAAAAGATTATCATTCTTGATTTCGGTTCGCAGACCACGCAGCTCATCGGCCGTCGTGTGCGCGAACTTGACACCTTTTGCGAGATCATGCCCTACAACAAGTTCCCCAAGGACGATCCCGACGTCATCGGCGTCATCCTCAGCGGTTCACCCTACTCGGTGCACGACCCTGAGGCCTTCAAGGTCGACCTGAGCCAGTTCGTAGGCCGTCTTCCCGTACTGGGCATCTGCTATGGCGCCCAGTTCCTCTCCCACACCCTCGGAGGTAAGGTGGAGAAGACAGACTCTCGCGAGTACGGACGTGCCAATCTGCAGACGGTAGACGTCGCCAATCCCCTCTTCAAGGGCTTCGAGGCTAACTCACAGGTGTGGATGTCACATGGCGACACCATCACTGCCATCCCCGAAGGCTTCCAGGTCATTGGCTCTACCAAGGACGTTAAGAACGCCGCCTTCTGGTGCCCTGCAGAGAAATTGCCAAATTGTAAATCGTCAAATTGTAAATCAGTCTGGGCTGTCCAGTTCCACCCCGAGGTCTATCACACCACTCAGGGCAAGCAGTTGCTCAAGAACTTCGTGGTCGACATCTGCGGAAGCAAGCAGGAGTGGAGTGCCGCATCCTTCGTCGACAGCACCGTAGCCGAACTGAAGGCTCAGCTGGGACAGGACCGTGTCATCCTCGGCCTCTCGGGAGGTGTCGACAGCTCTGTTGCTGCCGTCCTGTTGAACCGAGCCATTGGCAGCAATCTCACCTGCATCTTCGTCGATCACGGCATGCTGCGTAAGAACGAGTTCAAACAGGTGATGGACGACTACCGTTGCCTGGGACTTAACGTCATCGGTGTCGATGCCTCTGAGAAGTTCTTCTCCGACCTGGCTGGCGTCACCGACCCGGAACAGAAACGTAAGATTATCGGACGCGACTTCGTCGAGGTGTTCAATGCCGAGGCAAAGAAGATTACCGATGCCCGTTGGCTCGCCCAGGGCACCATCTACCCTGACCGCATCGAGTCACTCAACATCACCGGAAAGGTCATCAAGAGCCACCACAACGTAGGTGGACTGCCTAAGGAGATGCACCTCCAGCTCTGCGAGCCGCTGAAGTGGCTCTTCAAAGACGAGGTGCGCCGTGTGGGTCGTCAGCTGGGCATGCCCGAGCACCTCATCACGCGCCATCCCTTCCCCGGTCCCGGCCTCGCCGTCCGCATCCTGGGCGACATCACCCCCGAGAAGGTGCGCATCCTGCAAGATGCCGACGATATCTACATCCGCGGACTCCGTGAGTATGTCGACACCGATGGAGAAACCCTGTATAATAAGGTCTGGCAGGCAGGAGCCATCCTCCTCAGCACCGTCCGCTCTGTTGGCGTGATGGGCGATGAGCGCACCTACGAACACCCCGTAGCCCTGCGCGCCGTCACCTCCACCGACGCGATGACTGCCGACTGGGCTCACCTGCCCTACGACTTCATGGCGCGCGTTTCCAACGAGATTATCAACAAGGTGCGTGGTGTCAACCGCGTCTGCTACGACATCTCGTCAAAACCACCTGCAACCATCGAGTGGGAGTAAAAAATGGGCTATTTGAGCCTGTTTATAATGATATATTGAGCCTCAAACGTTGGTTTGGGGCTTTTTATTTGTGCTGATTATCAGTGAGTTATAGGTGTTTTTAAACTAAATTAAGTAATTTCTTAATATTTGTATTTTGATACCACTTTTTGACACCACTCATTTTTTCGCTATTTGTTTTATTGAGATTTTACCTGTAACTTTGCCGAAAAATGGGTCAATGCAATGTGGCCATCCGTGCCAAAAAAATGAATTTAATATTTAATCTATGAAGAATCAGAAGTGGAAGACGATTTTGCAGTTCGTGGTTAATATTCTGACGGCTGCGCTGACGGCACTGGGTACAACCAGTTGCATGGGGCACGGACCTTTTTAAGAGGTAAGAGGTAAGAGAAATGGGACTGTCCGGTGTGTGGACGGTCCCATTTTTATGATTTGTGCAGGCTTGCTGTTATTTGTTAAGGTATTTCTTGCCTTTGTAGATGACGAGGCCTTTGTGGTTCTTGCCCACCTGCTGGCCCATCATGTTGTAGACGGGGGCGTCGACGCTGTACATGGTGGCGGGAGTGGCCTGACGCTGGGGGCCGAGTTCGACGGTGTCGATGCCGGTGCTGTTCAGTATCTTCTTCAGACCTGCCACACAGTCTATCTTGCCGAAGCCAGCCTGTATCTTTTTGCCCGAAGGAATCTTTGACTCGTTGGTGGTGAACTCGTCGTTGCGGCTGGTTTCCTTTAAGATTTCCTTGATTCTGTTCACGGTGAGGGTCGGGTCGGCCTGCATCCACAGGGCTACGATGCCAGCGGCGTGGGGACAGGACATCGACGTGCCCTGTTCCAGTTCGTACCAGTTGCGACGGTTGTTCTTGTCAACAGAGGCGATAAGATTGGTTAAGGCATCCTCTTTTTCCGAGTCGCTTTCGTCAGGAACGCCCGGCTGGTCCTCCTGTCCTGTGACGTCAATCTTAAACATCTCCTTGTCCCAGTTGCTGGCCGACGAGATGATGCCCTGTCCCGGTGCAATCACCGTAGGATACTGTTTGCCGTTGTCGTCAGTGCCATAGCTGGAGAAGTCGGAAATCTCGCCGATGACCTGTTCCTTCTCGGTCAGTTTTGACTTATTGTATTTCTGATCCTTTCCTCGATAGTCTTTCCAATTGATTTTGGTGATGTACGACCCGACGCTGATGACGGCATCGTCGCATATCATCGTATTGGCAGCGATGTCGCCGTTGCCCTTCGTATAGCCGTTGGCAGCGAAGTTGTACTCATGCGGGTTGTTGGGTGCGTCGAAGCATGGTTCGGCATTGTTGTCAGCCTCACAGAGCATCTTGATGGTTTGACCGGCAGTCTTGGCCTTGGCCACCAAGATGAGACGACATTCGGAATTCTTCATCGCCACGGGCAAGTTTTCGAGGAGCAAATCATAGACGACGGCCTTGTCTCCCTGGCGTGTCTCTGCTTCATACTTGTTAAGATTGATGTCGACCTTATCTCCAAAAGGACTCAGCACCTCTCCGTCCAGGTCGGAGACAGCACCCGTTACCAGGTTGACCACTTTCAGTTGGAGGTCGAAGTCCTTGTGGTCGTCGGCATAGAAGAAATAGTTGGACTTATAGAAGACCTTACCATTAGGCTCTTCTACGGTGGGGAAGGCTGCTGCGCCCAGCACCGTCTTCAGTTCGGTGGTGGTGTTGTCCAGCTTCTTCACGATAGACTGCCAGTTGGCTGCTGAGTTGCCCGTACTGATCAGCACTGCTCTGCCGGGCATGTTGCCCTTATCGGTCAGTTGTGACACCATCATCGCACAGGGTTCGCCGCCGTCGTGCAGTCCAAGTATTGAGCCCAGGCTGATGCTTACCACGCAGGGTTTGCCTACATCGTGGGCATAGGCGAAGATTTTCTGGATGCCGTCGTTGATGTTGCCTGATGTCGAGTATTCGGCCAGTCCGAAGAGGATAAGGTCGGCCTCAGGCGCCACACCTTGTTCGCCGTTGCCCGTATCAGAACCGCCTGCAATGCCGGCTGTGTGTGTGCCGTGCGAACCCTCATTGGTATCCACGGTCAGCTTCTTGATTTCATATTCGGCAGAGCTTGTCCTGTCGCAGACGTATGCTTTCACTACGCGCGAAGAGCCGTCGGCATTGCGGAAGGCAGCATGGTTGAAGTCGATGCCTGTGTCGATGATGCCCAGCACCACACCCTTGCCCGTATAGGCCTGAGGCAGTCCCTCAGCCGCTGCCGTTGCCGGGTTGCCCGCCACGTCAGCCTTGGTTTCCTTGCGCGCCTCGCTGTTCATCCGTTTCTTCATCTGGTCGGCTCTCACGAAGTTCAGTTCCTCGACCTGTTCCAACAGCATGAGCTTGTCAGCAGGAATAACCAGTGCAGCCTGATTTCCCACGGTATAACGCACGGTAATGCCCATCTGCTCCAGCTGTTCCAAGGGCCACTGGGCGCCGTCCTTCAGTGTGGCGATAGCCGAGAAGGCGCGAATGGAGCCGTCGGCATTGAAGTCGACAGCCATCTTCTTGTTCACCGCTTCTGCGTCGATGGGTTTGAGCCCTTGCGCGCGGCGTTGAGCGACCTGTTCCACCAGTCGTGTCAGTCGCTGGTCAATTTTCTGAGCCTGCACCACCGTCACGGTTAGCAAGGCCAGAAGGAATAAGATTTTTCTCATGGAAATTTGTTTTTTTAATTGTATACTATCATTATTTTGCTTTGTCTTTCGAGCTGCGCTTGTCGCGGTGGTATGAGCGGTAGTCGTCGAGTTCGATTTCGACATCGGGTTCCTGCAGTTCACCCTCGTGCGGCAGCTGGAACTTGATGTACTTGATGTTCAGTCCGCGCGCTATCCACATCGACTCGTAGTACGTCTGGATGCTCAAGAGTTGAGTGGTGAGCGGTGAGAGGTGAGAGGAGTGATAGAGGTCGTCCGTCTTCTCTTCTACAGGCAGGTGGTTTTTCTCCACCATGTAGCTGGTGTAGGTGAAGAGGAAGTTGGAGTCGGTCTTGAGGTGGATGATGCCGCCGTCGACGAGGAAGTGGCGGTAGCGATTCATGAAATACGTCGAGGTGAGACGCTTGCGCGGGTTCTTCATCTGCGGGTCGCTGAAGGTGAGCCAAATCTCCTGTACCTCGTCGGGGGCGAAGAAACGGTCGATGATCTCGATGTTGGTGCGGAGGAAGGCCACGTTCTTCAGTCCTTCCTGCAGCGCCTGAGTGGCTCCCGTCCACATGCGGGCTCCCTTGATGTCGACTCCGATGAAGTTGACGTCGGGGAACTGCTTGGCCAGTCCGACGGCATATTCGCCCTTGCCGCACCCTAACTCCAGTACGATGGGGTTCTGGTTGTGGAAATACTCCTCGTGCCAGTGCCCCTTCATCTCAAACGGAACGTGTTCCACCACCGAATAGGGGTATTGGAACACGTTCTCATAAGTTTCCATGTCGGCGAATTTCGCCAGTTTTCCTTTTCCCATTTTTTAAAATTTACCGCAGATTACGCAGATTATACAGATTTTTTTCGGTTCCATCTGCGAAATCTGCGTAATCTGCGGTTTATTATTCCCTGCGGTTTATTATTCAATAACTACGGTTGTCCAGCCGTGCTTGTCTTCAATCTCACCATACTGGATGCCGCGCAGGGTGTCGAAGAGTTTCTTGGAGATAGGACCTGGCTTCTCACCGAAGTCGTAGCGCTTGCCGGTCTCGAGGTCGTCAATGTAAGAGATAGGACTGATGACGGCAGCTGTTCCGCAGGCACCAGCCTCTTCGAAGGTCTCCAGCTCTTCCTCGGGAATAGGACGGCGCTCCACCTTCAGGCCTAAGTCCTCAGCCACCTGCATCAACGACTTGTTGGTGATAGAGGGTAGGATAGAGGTTGACTTCGGAGTGATATAGGTGTTGTTCTTGATGCCGAAGAAGTTGGCAGCACCGCACTCGTCGATGTATTTCTTCTCCTTGGCGTCGAGGTAGAACTCGCAGGCATAACCCTTCTCGTGAGCCAGGTTGTTGGCAAAGAGCGAAGCGGCATAGTTGCCACCCACCTTGTACTTACCCGTGCCGAGGGGTGCCGAACGGTCGTAGTCGCGAACGATGACGTAGGGGTTGCTTGAGAAACCACCCTTGAAGTAAGGTCCTACGGGAGTGACGAAGATGAGGAAGCAGTATTCCTTGGCGGGATGAACACCCACCTGGGCACTCGTTCCAATGAGCAGCGGACGGATATAGAGTGTGGCGCCGCTCTCGTAGGTAGGAATCCACTCCTGGTTGAGGCGAACCACCTTCTTCACCATCTCGACGAACAGGTCGGTGGGCAGTTCGGGCATCAGGATGCCGCGACAAGTGGACTGCAGACGAGCAGCATTCTCCTCCACGCGGAAGATGCGCACCTTGCCATCCTTGCAGCGATAAGCCTTCAGGCCCTCGAAAGCCTCCTGTCCGTAGTGCAGACAGGTTGCAGCCATGTGCATTTTCAGATACTCGTCGGAGCATACTTCAATCTCGCCCCATTTGCCGTCACGATAGTAACAGCGCACGTTGTAGTCGGTCTTCATATAACCGAACGACAGGTTTCCCCAGTCTAAATTCTTCATAATGCTATCTATTTTATTACTTTGATTTACGTTTTGCCCGCAAAAGTAATCAAATTCTCGCGCTTATGCAACAATTTCGTGTAAAAAATGCCTTATTTCTTGTTTTTCTTATTAATTTTGCACGCAAAATAAACCGTCGAGCAATATGAAACGACTACTTTTTTTCCTGCTGACGACTGCGCTGTTGCCTGTCAGTATGGCGGGACAACCCCAGAAGGGCAATTTCCAAAAGGGAGACTACGGCTATCTGTACTGTCACATGAACGACCACGGACGTGCTTGGACGGCTTACGCCCTGAGTCGTGACGGACTGCACTATCACGACCTGCTGAACGGCGACTCGATATTCAGCGACCGTGAACATGCCCGTATCGAGGGAGCCACGCGCGACGCCTTTATCTGTCGTAAGCACGACGGCACGGGCTATCTGATGGTGGCGACGGATATGAACGTCGGCCGTTTCAAGGATTTGAAGAAGAAAGCCGAGTGGGACAACTACGGCATCGACCTGTTGACCAGCGACGACCTGATACACTGGCAGTCGAAGACCTTCGACTACCGCCAGGGGCGCAGCATCTTCTGTAACCCCGAGGCAGAAAGCGTCTACAAGGACTGGTCGACCATCAACCGCGTGTGGGCACCGCAGATTATGTGGGACGGCGATTACACATGGCCCGACGGCAAACGAGGCGGTTACTTCATCTATTACTCGATGTGGAACCGTGCCGAAGAGAAGTACGACCGCATGTACTACTCCTATGCCGACGAGACCTTCACGCAGCTGACGCAACCCAAGCTGCTCTTCGACTGGGGCTATGCCACCATCGACGCCGACATCAACTGGGTGGAGAGTGACCAGCAGTGGCACATGATGATTAAGAAAGAAGGCGGCAAACCAGGACTGTTCACGGCTACGGCGAAGCAACTGACCGGCCCGTGGGGAGAGCCCGTCGAGGACGACTACGTCAGCTTTGAGGGCAGCAAGAAGTGTGAAGGCGTGTCCGCCTTCCAGTTGGCTGGTCACGACGACTGGATGATAGGCTATATCGAATACTCGTCGCACCCGCGCAACTACCGGCTCTGTCTGGCTGACAAGTATATGCGCAACTTCCAGAAGCCTCGCAACATAGAGGGCGTCAATGCCCCGCAGCACGGCTCGTTCCTGCGGTTGACCAAGGAAGAGTACGACCGTCTGCAGGCATGGAGTGACGGGTATGAGTTGGCGACGATGCAACCCAACCAACAGAATCCCGTCATTGCTGGACTGTATGCCGACCCGGAAGTGCTGTGGTCGGAACGCGACCAGAAATACTACCTGTATCCGACGACCGACGGTCAGGAGAACTGGGACAACCACGACTTCCGCTGCTATTCCAGCACAGACTTGAAAGACTGGAAGTACGAGGGTGTCATCTTCGACCTGCAGACCGACTGCCAGTGGGCTAAGCGTAAGGCATGGGCTCCCTGCATCATTGAGCGCAAGATGGGGAAAGGCAAGAAGGCAAAATACAAGTACTACTATTATTTCGTAGGCGAGGGCAAAATTGGCGTGGCTGTCAGCAACCAGCCTACTGGCCCGTTCAAGGATGCGCTGGGCAAGCCGCTATGTACGCAGGACATGCCCGTGATGAAGCAGGGCGGTGCGACGATAGACCCCGATGTGTTCCAGGACCCGCAGACGGGAAAGTACTATCTGTACTGGGGTAATGGCACAATCGTCTGTGCCGAGCTGAACGACGACATGACGAGTTTCAAGGGCGAGCCGACGGTCATTATGCCCCGTAAGGACAAGGCGCGCTACAACTACAACGAGGGACTGTACGTGTTCTATCGCGACGGACTATACTATTTCACATGGTCGGAGAACGACACCCGTTCGAAAAACTACCGCGTGCGCTACGCCATCAGCGATTCGCCTACGGCACTGGTGCGTGACGGACAGCCCGTGACAGCAGCCGAGAAGACCATCGTGCTGCAGCGCGACAACAGCAAGCAGATATTCGGTACAGGTCATCATGCCGTGGTGCAGAAACCCGGCACGGACGAGTGGTACATCGTCTATCACCGCTTCCAGCGCCCGCGCGGAGCCAAGCTCGACTGGAGCGCAGGCTACAACCGCGAGGTGTGCATAGACCGACTGACTTTCGACGATCAAGGAAGAATATTACCCGTAAAACCAACATTATAAAAAAAAGACAATGAGAAAATTATTGATGATGCTGGCACTGACAACGGCAGCCGCCGCTCAGGCCAGCGAAAAGATTGACACCGTAGAAGTGAAGAACGCCGAGAAGGTCGTTATTGTAACCAGCGACACCGCTCAGCAGGTAACGATTGTGGGAAACGGAGGTCTCACCGCTTACAACGAGCAAGTGCCACTGAATGAATACAAGATGCGCAAGCTGCGCAAAGGTAAGAGAAAGTACAATCCCTGGGATGCAGACGCTGACCTCGGTGTCGGCTTTGCCACCCCGCTGAGCACGTCGGACGGCTATGGTTTTGCCACATTCCGTTCGCCGGAAGTGTTTGTCGGACTGCGCATGTCCTATACGCCAGAGAAGGCGCTGCAGACCTACAGCTTCGGACTGTGGTGCGACTGGAAGCGCTATGGGCTGAGCACCGACAAGATGATGACGAAGGTGGCTGACGACGCTATCGTGCTGGCTCCTTATCCCGCCAATGCCAAGAACCGCGTTTCGCGTCTGAACATCTTCAGTCTGTCCGTGCCCCTGCTGTTCACGCAGCGGTTTGCTCACAAGAGTAATTTCAGCTTCACGCTGGGTCCGGTGGTCAACTTCAACCTGTACGGAAGGGTGAACACGCAGTATGACCTGGGCGACGAGGCACATGACATCACCACGAAAGGTATCAAGTATAACGTGGTAACGGTCGACCTTATGGCGGCATTTACTTATAAAGAGGTGTCACTCTATTGCAAGTATTGTCCGATGAATGTCATCAAGGAGAACAAAGGACCTAAGTTCCAGTCACTCACCTTCGGCCTGTATCTTTGACAACTCGGCTTCTGTCTTTGACAGCTTGTCCTTGCAGAACTTAATGAGTCGCTGTGCAGCTTTCAGCTGTGCAGCGATTTCGTCGATATCCAGTTCGTTGGATTCCATCTTTCGGACAATGCCTTCCAACTGGGCCATTGCCGCCTCGTATTTCATCTCGTCGTTCATAGTACGGTAGATTTGATTGTTCCTTTTTCAACTCTTGTCTCCAGCACGTCGCCGGCCTTCAGCTGTTGCGGGTCGCGCACGGCACGTCCGTTGAGCAGGGTGATGCTGTAGCCGCGGCTCAGCAGTCGTTGCGGGTCATGGCTTTTCAGGAGCACCTCCAGCATCTCGATGCGATGGCGCGCTTCCGCCAAGTTGCGCTGTACGAG
Source organism: Prevotella sp. tc2-28 (assembly GCF_900107705.1). Taxonomy (GTDB): domain Bacteria; phylum Bacteroidota; class Bacteroidia; order Bacteroidales; family Bacteroidaceae; genus Prevotella. The sequence goes on along the minus strand of NZ_FNRE01000001.1, from coordinate 99,658 downwards.
GGCGGGGAGAAGCGTCTGCAGGTTTGTCAGGCGCATCTTCTGATTGGCAATGCGCTGGAATATTGCCGTGCTGATGCGCTGCTGCGCACTGTTGATGCGCTCCAGCACCTGGCGCAGGTGGTCGATGAGCAAGGCTGCTGCTGCCGTTGGCGTCTTCACCCGTGTGTGCGCTACCATGTCCAGTATTGACTCGTCGCGCTCATGACCGATTCCTGTGATGACAGGTAACGGGAACTGGGCGACATTTTCTGCGAGAGCCAGCGTGTCGAAACCGCTGAGGTCGGCAGTAGCGCCGCCGCCGCGAATGATAACGACGACATCGAAGGAAGTGTTGAGCGCGTAGATGCGCTCCAAGGCGGCAATGATGCTCTGTTCCACCTGTTCACCCTGCATGATGGCAGGAAACAAAGTGACCTCGAAGCGGAAACCGTATTCATTGTCCTCCAGTTGTCGGCAGAAGTCGCCGTAGCCTGCCGCATGTTCCGCAGAAATAACGGCAATGCGCTTGGCAAAGAGCGGGATGTGCAGTTCGCGCTGGAGGTCGAAGACACCTTCCTCCTTCAGTTGGCGGATAATCTCCAACCGCTTGCGCGCCATATCGCCTAGCGTGTAGTTAGGGTCGATGTCAGTGACAATCCATGAGAAGCCGAACGCCTCGTGGAACTGTGCATATACCTTCAGCAGCACCTTCATGCCCGTGCGCAGCGGCTCGCCCGTGGTGCGCTCGAAATACGGCTTCACCATCAGCCATGTCTGTCGCCAGCATTTGGCTGAGGCGCGTGCCACTGGTGTGTTGGTATGCTCGTCCTTCTCAATCAGTTCGAGGTAACAATGTCCATTGTGTTCGCGGCATTCAGAAAGTTCCGCTTCCACCCAATACTCGTCGGGCAGCTGCATATCAATGGCGTCGCGCACCATTTTGTTCAGTTGACTGAGCGCATAGCTTTTGTTCATTCCACATTCCTCCGTTTGCCCAGCATATAAGCTCGCCAGAAATTAGGCAACCCGTAGCCGTAGATGTTGTCAGGGTGTTCGCGGTTATTGCCCGTTTGCCGAATCAGTTCAATAATCTCCTTTGCCGTCTTCTCTGGCATGGCCTGCCACAGACAAGCTGTCAGACCGCAGACAATCGGCGCTGCAAACGACGTCCCCATATCTTGTGAGATAACGCCCCGTCCGTTGACGAGGAAGGTTGGCGCTCCAACAGCCACGATGTCCGGTTTGACACGCCCGTCCTGCGACGGCCCAATCGAACTGAACGGTGCTATGCGGTGAGGCGCGTCGGGGGTGACGGCGCCAACGGTCAGAATATTATCGGCGTCAGCCGGAACGGTAATCTTCTTCCACGGTCCCATGCCCGTATTGCCTGCAGAGTTGATGAGGATGATTCCCTTGTCGGCCAGTAAGGATGCCGACTGGCTGACGAAGGCGGTATGACCGTCGAGTTGCCAAAGTTGATGGTTCATGGCGCTACGGTCGTATTCGTTATAGCCCAGCGAGGAATTGATGAGGTCGCAGCCCACGGAGTCGGCAAACTCAGCCGCCATGGTCCAATAGTCCTCTTCTACTTCCTGCTCAGTCTGCTGGTCTTCCGACCTCAGCAGCCAATAGGCGCTGCGTGGTGCGGTGCCGATGAAATAGAACGGTTCGTTGATAACCATGGTGGAAAGCACCTTCGTGCCGTGGTCCGTCTCCGCATAGACCGTAGGCGAGGGCGGATAGACAAAGTCCTTGCAACCCCGAATGTCAGCGCGCTGGAAGGCAGGAATGCGGTCAACATTGCGGAAACCACCGTCGATAACAGCAATCATCATTCCCTCGCCGCGCATCGAGATGTCGTGCAGACGATGCCCCTGAATGGCGCGTATCTGGTCGGAGCTGCGCCCGTAGAGCTCGTCGGGCAACTTGTCGTGATCGTCGAATTGGTCGTGGTATTTCACCCGTTGCGCGGTCACGTCCACCGAGTCGGGCGCCTGCCATACCAATTTATGTCCCTTGACACAAGGCAACTGGTCCAGTTGGTGAATGAAGGTAGAGTCCTTCACCTTCACCAGCACGGTGTTCTGCCACCGACTCTGTCCGATGACGACGACCTCGTCAGAAGCAATGTCGCGGAGATAGTGCGGGCTGACGGGCAGGTCGGTGGAATCGAGCGGCAAGTGCTGTCGGTTCCTCCTGTCCAGCGAGCGCCGTGAGAGAAAGCGGGTGGGGTGCTCGAGCGAATAAGGCGAGTGGTTCTTGTCCTTCAAGTAAAGGCGGAAGATGAGTCCGGGTCCCTCTTTGTAACGCTTGCGTTGTGCCATGTCAGGCTTCGTAGCGGCATGTATCGCCGTCGCGCATAACAAAAGGCCTAACAGAACCCCCAAGAACCGCATTTTCTTCATCGTTAGTTTGTTTTCTGCGTGCAAAGGTACATCTTTTCTTTTTATTTCAATCATAATAAAGTCTAAAAGATTTGGTAGTTCAAGCAATAAGCAGTAATTTTGCACAATAATTCATACGTATGGACAATAAACAAGCGGCTCTTGAACTGGGAATAAAGCCTGTGGGGCAACTGCTGATGCAGTATGCCCTGCCTGCCATTGTGGCGATGACAGCTTCGAGCCTGTATAACATCATAGACCGCGCCATGATTGGTCAAGTCGTGGGTCCTGAGGCGATTGCCGGACTTGGCATCACCTTCCCGCTGATGAACCTCGGCGCAGCCTTCGGAGCTGCCGTGGGTGTTGGCGCCTCGACGTGCATCAGCGTAAAACTGGGCCAGCGCGATTACAAGACAGCAGAGAACCTGCTAGGTAACACCGTTACGTTGAACCTCATCGTCGGTTTCCTCTTCATGGCAATCTGTCTGTTGTTCCTCAATCCCATTCTGCGTTTCTTCGGAGCCAGCGACGCCACGCTGCCCTATGCCCGTGAATTCATGGTGGTTATCCTGTTGGGTAATATGGTGACACACATGTACTTCGGCATGAACGCCGTGCTGCGAGCTGCCGGAAAGCCCAGGCACGCCATGTATGCTACCCTTTTCACCGTAGGCATGAATATCGTGCTCGTCGTCGCCTTTGTGTGGTGGTTGCGCTGGGGCATCCGAGGAGCAGCACTCGCCACCATCACGTCGCAGTCGATGGCGCTCTGTTGGCAGATGAAACAGTTCAGCAATCAGAAAGAACTGTTGCACCTGAAGCGAGGAATCTATAAACTCAAGGCAACGCTGGTTCGTAATATCATCGCTATAGGCATCTCACCTTTCTTGATGAATGCAACCGCTTGCGTGGTTGTTATCTTCATGAACAACCAGTTTGTGCGCTACGGAGGTGATATGGCTGTTGGTGCTTACTCGATAGCCAACTCCATCGCGATGGTGTTCTTTATGTTCGTTATGGGCATGATACAAGGCATGCAGCCTATTGTTGGCTACAACTACGGAGCTGAGCACTACGACCGCATGTTCCGTTGTCTTTGGATAACGATTGCCGTAGCCACAGGAATTCTCCTTGTCGGTTGGACGTTGTCTATGGCGTTCCCCAACGAAATAGCGCGCATCTTTACGACCGATGCCTCACTGATAGCACTTGCAGGACGAGGTATCCGGCTGAACATGCTGGTGTTCTTCGTCGTGGGTTCGCAGGCGGTAATCACCAACTTCTTCCAGTGTATCGGCAAGGTAAAAATATCGATATTCCTCTCACTCTCGCGCCAGCTGATCCTGTTGATTCCGATGGCCTATGTCCTTCCGTTCTTCATCGGACTGGATGGCGTGTGGTACTCGATGGCGCTGAGTGACTTTGGTTCGTTTGCCATGACGATACCAGTGCTGATATGGTATATGAAAAAACTGAAAAGGAAATGAATAAGCAAGTCATTATCTGTGTTGGACGCCAGTTGGGCAGTGGCGGTCATGATATCGCCCGGATGCTGGCGCTGGACTTCAATGCCAAGTATTACGACAGGGAACTGATGAACCTGGCTGCCAAGGAAAGCGGATTCTCGGAGAAGTTCTTTGAGCAGAACGACGAGCAGCGAGGCATCTTCCGTTCGCTGTTTCACCTGCATGCTCCTCATATCGGCGACAACAACCTGTATAACAACGATTTCTCGCAAGAGTCGCTGTTCAAATTCCAGAGTGACGCCATCAAGAAAGCTGCCGACGAGGGCTCTTGTGTGTTTGTAGGGCGCTGTGCCGACTACGTGTTGCGCGACCGTTCCAACATGGTGTCAGTGTTTATCACGGCATCCTTGGAATTTCGTATTCAGCAAGTGATGACGAAAGAACACCTGGATCATGCCGCTGCGCGCAGGTTCATCGAACAGCGCGAGACGACTAGGGCATCATACTACAATTACTATACCGGCAAGAAATGGGGAAGTGCCGCGTCGTACGACCTCTGCATCGATGCTTCCATCCTGGGCTTGCAGGCTACGGAGAAACTGATAGCCGACTTTATCCGCAAACGTTTTGGACTATGAAGAAAATCGGAATTATCAGCGACACCCATTCGTATTGGGACGAGAAATATCTGCACTACTTCGAGCCGTGCGACGAGATATGGCATGCAGGCGACATCGGTTCGCTGGAGGTGGCAGAGAAACTGGCTGCATTCCGTCCGTTGCGTGCCGTCTGCGGCAACTGCGACGGCGGTGACCTGAGACTGATGTATCCTGAAATCCTACGTTGGAAGTGTGAGGATGTCGACGTGCTGATGAAACACATAGGCGGTTATCCCGGCAACTACGACTACAGCATCCGCGGACAGCTCTATGCCTCGCCGCCCCAGCTGTTCATTGCCGGACACTCGCATATATTAAAGGTGAAGTTTGACAAGACGCTCAATCTGCTGCACATCAATCCCGGAGCTGCTGGCTTGCAGGGATGGCACAAGGAGCGCACGCTGATAAGATTGACCATCGAGGGCAATAAATTCAGTGATTGTGAAGTTATTACATTAGGAAGATAAAATAAATAGTCAAATATGAAAACAATCGTCATTACCGGCGGCGCAGGCTTTATAGGAAGTCACGTGGTGCGCCTGTTTGTGAACAAGTATCCTGATTATCACATCATCAACCTCGACAAGTTGACGTATGCCGGCAACCTGGCAAACCTGAAGGACATTGAGAACAAGCCCAACTACGAGTTTGTGAAGATGGACATCTGTGATTTCGAGGCTTTCTACAAGCTGATGCAGGACAAGAAGGTGGACGGAATCATCCACCTGGCTGCTGAATCGCACGTAGACCGCAGCATCAAGGACCCCTTCACTTTCGCACAGACCAATGTCATGGGAACGCTTTCTCTGCTCCAGGCTGCCAAACTCTATTGGGAGTCGCTGCCTGAGAAGTATGAGGGCAAACGTTTCTACCACATCTCTACTGATGAGGTGTATGGTGCTTTGGAACTGACTCACCCAGAGGGTATTGAACCGCCGTTCACCACGACCGCTTCCTCGGCAGAACATCACCTGGCTTACGGTGACAAGTTCTTCCTGGAGACCACGAAGTACAATCCCCACTCACCTTATAGTGCGTCAAAGGCTTCTTCAGACCATTTTGTGCGTGCTTTCCACGACACCTACGGAATGCCGGTAGTCGTAACTAACTGTTCGAATAACTACGGACCTTACCAGTTCCCGGAGAAGCTGATTCCGCTGTTCATCAACAACATCCGTCATCGCAAGCCGTTGCCCGTCTACGGCAAGGGTGAGAATGTGCGCGACTGGTTGTATGTAGAGGATCATGCCCGTGCTATTGACCTCATTTTCCATGAGGGTAAGATAGCCGATACGTATAACATCGGCGGCTTCAACGAGTGGAAGAACATCGACATCATCAAGGTGGTTATTAAGACCGTTGACCGTCTGCTGGGCCGCAAGGAAGGTGAGGACATGGACCTTATCACCTTCGTTACTGACCGTGCCGGACACGACCTGCGCTATGCTATCGATTCGTCCAAGCTCCAGAAGGAACTCGGTTGGGAACCCTCGTTGCAGTTTGAGGAGGGTATCGAGAAGACCGTCCGCTGGTATCTTGACAACCAGGAGTGGCTCGACAATGTAACGAGTGGTGATTATCAGAAATATTACGAAAAAATGTATAGTAACCGATGAAAAAAATACTGTTATTAGGCTCAGGCGAACTGGGCAAGGAGTTTGTGATTGCCGCCATGCGTGCCGGCCAGTATGTCATTGCTTGCGACCGTTACGACAACGCACCGGCCATGCAGGTGGCCGACGAACGCGAGGTCTTCTCCATGTTGGACGGCGATGCCTTGGAAGCTGTTGTCAACAAACATAAGCCCGACATCATCGTTCCTGAGATTGAGGCTATTCGCACGGAGCGCCTGTTTAAGTTTGAGGAACAGGGCATTCAGGTCGTTCCTTCAGCGCGTGCCGTCAACTATACGATGAACCGTCGTGCCATCCGCGACTTGGCAGCCAAGGAGTTAGGTCTGCGTACGGCGAAGTATTTCTATGCCAAGACCTTCGACGAGTTCAAGAAGGCAGCCGACGAGATCGGCTTCCCGTGTGTCGTCAAACCGCTCATGTCATCGTCAGGTCACGGACAGAGCTACGTCCATAATGACGACGAGTTGGAAACAGCCTTCCGTGAAGCAATGGAAGGAAGTCGTGGTGACGTGAAAGAGGTGATTATCGAAGAGTTCATCGACTTCGAGTCAGAGTTTACCCTGCTCACCGTTACGCAGCAGCACGGCTGGCCCACGCTGTTCTGTCCGCCTATCGGACACGTACAGAAAGGCGGCGATTACCGTGAGTCTTGGCAACCCTACAAGATTTCTGACGAGGCTTTGAAACAAGCTCAGATGATGGCAGACAAGGTGACGAAGGCGCTGACGGGTGCTGGTATTTGGGGTGTTGAGTTCTTCCTCACCAAGCAAGGCGAGGTTATCTTCAGCGAACTCTCTCCGCGTCCGCACGACACGGGAATGGTAACCCTTGGTCACACCACCAATCTCTCTGAGTTCGAGCTGCATCTGCGTGCCGTCTTAGGCTTGCCAATAGCAGGCATTCATCTGGAGCATGCCGGCGCGTCAGCCGTTATCCTCTCACCGAAGGAGGCTGCTGCACCAGTAGACCGTTCGCTGCTTGAATACAACCTGGTAGATGCCTTGAAAGAAGACCGTACACGTATCCGCATCTTCGGAAAGCCTGAGGCTCATAAGGGACGTCGCATGGGCGTTGTTCTTTGCTATGGTGATGTGGATGATGATGTCAATGCCTTGCGCGACAAAGCGAAACGACTGGCTTCCACCGTGCTCGGAACAGAACCCTATATGAAGAAATGATAGGTCGACTGATAGATTTACCCAAGATTGTTGACCCGCGAGGTAACCTGACTTTTGCCGAGGGAGAACAGATGGTGCCGTTTGACATCAAACGTGCTTATTGGGTGTATGACGTGCCTGCTGGCGAGAGTCGCGGCGGTCATGCCCATAAGTCTTTGCGTCAATTGGTAATAGCCCTTAGCGGCTCGTTCCATGTGACACTCGACAACGGACGTGAGCGCGAGACCGTCTTGTTGAATCACCCTTATCAGGGACTGTTGATTGAAACCAACATCTGGCGCACACTGGACGACTTCTCCAGTGGCGCCGTATGCTTGGTATTAGCCTCTGAACATTATGATGAGGCTGACTATATCTACGAATACGACGAATTCTTGGAATACGTAGGATGTTCGAAATAAGACGATATTCTCCTGACCAGGCAGAGGCATGGAACCAGTTTGTGGCGCAGTCGAAGAACGGCACGTTCCTCTTTGACCGACGTTTCATGGATTACCATGCCGATCGCTTCGCCGACCACTCGCTGATGGTGTACAGACGGGGAAAACTCTATGCCCTGTTGCCAGGTAATGTGGCTGATGAGACCTTTTTTTCCCATCAGGGACTGACCTATGGAGGATTGATCATGAACGAGCATACGACAGCGGCAGAAGTGGTGCAGTTGTTTGGACTGATCAACGACTCGTTGCGTGCGGAGGGATTGAGGAAGGTGGTCTATAAACCAACCCCTTGGATCTATCATCGTCAGCCTTCGGAAGAAGATCTTTATGCACTCATCGAAGTATGTCATCCCAGACTGTCAAGGAGTTTGTCGTCCGCTATCTCACGCGAGACCCTTAATCCGTGGTATCGTATTCGTCTGAACGGTGCGCGCCGTGCCAGTGAGGCTGGTGTCGTCATTGAAGAGACGGACGACTATCTTCCCTTCTGGCAGATATTGGAGCATAACCTGCGAAGTCGTTACGGACTGGCCCCCGTGCATACCGTCGATGAGATTATGTTGTTGCATCATAGGTTGCCTGACCATATCCGTCTCTTCGTCGCCAAGTATCAGGGCGAGACATTGGGTGGTACGGTGCTTTTCGTGACACCCCGAGTGGTGCATTCGCAATATATCGCAGCCAGTGAGCAAGGTAAGCAGTTGCATGTCCTTGACCTGTTGTTCCAAACGGTTATCCGTAAGTCGCTTGTCACCCATCCGTATTTCGACTTTGGCATTTCAACAGAGAAACACGGAACGTGGCTCAACGAGGCGCTCATCTACCAGAAAGAAGGTTTTGGCGGACGAGGCATCTGCTATGACTGGTATGAATACGACCTGTAAGTCGGGATGCTTTTTTTTAATTCTTTTTCTTGATGGTGTAGTTGCGCACGTAGTCGCGTAGGAAGTCGACAGCTTCGGTATGGTTCATGCCATAGCGCAGGATGACGGTAACCATGCGCGTCGAGTCATCAATGACTTTTCCGTAGTATTCCAGTTCACCTTCGTGTCCTTGGTGAATAGAGTAGTCGTCGCCCGCATCAATGAGTTCGGCACCCATTCCCATAAGCGTTTGTCCTGGGGTGCGGAAGATTTCTGTTTCATCGAGGTCCTGTACCATGAACGACAGCGATACGTCATCCGTCATGAATACCTCCATCTGGTCGTCTTCCAAATACTGGTGACGCAAATAATCCGGGTAGGCGATGTCCAGGTCGAGTGCATCGCTGTGATAATAGATGGTGTCTGCCTTGCTGAATTCGATGCTCAGGCTGTCGTCGCCCGTCAGCACATTGTTGAATCCTTTCAGTTGCTGGCGCTGTCCGCAGGCAGCGAAAAGGAGGAGAAATAATAAAAGTAAAGGTAAATGGTTTCTGTTCATCTTTAGTTTCTTTACATTAAGAGTTGTTCAAGTGTTGGTATTTCTATTCGTCCGCGATGTAGGTTGATTAATTTGTCTGACTGCATTTCGTTGAGCGCTCGGCTGATGTCCAAGCGGCTGTCGTTCAGTTCGTGCCCCAGTTGTTGCATGAGGATATAAAACGTCTTGGGACCAGCAGGATAAAGGCATCGTGAGAAGAAGAAGCGGATGATGCGCTCGCGTAAGGACTTGGGGGATGAGCGCCAAGCACGGTGGCTCATACGTTGGGTTTCTGCTGCCAACAGGTTGAGCATGTTCAGTCTGAACACCAGTTGTGTCTCGAGCAGTAGCAAGACTTCTTGCTTGTCCAAAGTGATGAGATTGCAGGAAGTGATGGTCTTAAAAGTGGAAGTGTAGCGCTGTGTCAGTCCGAAAAGTCGCTCCGGCTGTAACGTATAGGGAGCATTGATGGATTCAACGACGCGACAGGTTCGGTCGTCGTTCTGCGTCTCACATTCTATGGTGCCGTTTGTCAGGAAGAAGAGCTGCTTACAGTCGTTGCCCTCCTTGACGACCGTCTTGCCTGCTGCCAGTTTGGAAAAGCCAAACTTGGTATGTGTGACGACTTCCATGAGGTCGGCACGGCTCATGCCCTGAAAGAGGCTGAACTGCAGCAGTTGGTCGTAGATGGTCATTCCAGTATCTTGTTCTTAAGGGATGGCGAGTACCAGACGGCGTTCTTGCCATTTTTGTCGTAGATGAAGTATGCCATGAGGTCGGGATTGCGCTCCAGTACCTTCTGGGCCTTCTCCAGTCCCATTACCATAAAGGCGGTGGCATAAGCGTCAGCGCGTGCACATGTGTTGCAGAGTACGGTGGCCGAAAGGATGTTATGCTGTACGGGATGTCCTGTCTTAGGGTCGATGGTGTGAGCATATTTGCGGCCACCCTTGTAATAGAAGTTACGGTAATTGCCGCTGGTCGCCATTGCCTTGTCGGTGACGTTAAGGACGGTTTGTAGTTCTCCGCCATCGGCTAAGGGCTCATCCGTAGGCTTTGTAACGCCGATTTTCCAGGGCAGACGTTTCTCGCTGATACCCTTGGTGACAACCTCGCCTCCGATTTCTACTAAGTAGTTCTCGATGCCTTTTTCGTCGAGCAGTCGTGCTGCTACATCAACTCCGTAGCCTTTGGCGATGGCTGAGCAGTCGAGCATGATTCGCGGGTCTTTTTTGACGATGTGCTTTCCGTCATAGCTGACCTTCTGGTAACCGATGAATGCGCGCAGTGAGTCGATAGCCTGATTGTTGGGCGTCAGTCCTTTCTTGAAACCGAAGCCCCAGATGTTAACCAATGGAGCCACGGTGATGTCGAAGGCACCATCGGTGTCTTTGCTGACCTTCTGAGCCAGTTGGAACACGTCGACAAACATTTTCCCGGGCTTGACATCCTTGTTGTTATTTATCTGTGTGATGGTGCTCTGCTCGTTGAACATCGAGAGAGTAGCGTCAACCTCCTTCAACTTTGCCAGCAGTTCTGCATGAAGGTCGTCGTCATGTTGATAGGTGATGTGATACGTCGTACCGAAGATAAGACCCGTGCATTTCTGGTAGGGCATGCTGTGTTGCTGGCGGATGATAAGTATGGTCCCTACAATCAGCAGCGTGAGGAAGGGAATCTGCCAGATGAGTCGCTTGTTGCGGTTAGTAGTCGTTTTGTCCATGGAATAATATAATAAAGGTATCAGATGTCGAAGATGACGTTGAAGTTGGCTGCCAGGTTGTCCTTGTCGTTAATGCCAAAGCCTGGCACGTACCATACATTGCCCAGGTCTCCGTCCTTATGGGCAACTCGTCGCTTGTAGCGCACGGACCATCCCAAATGCAACGGACCGTACACTTTGGCGTCGATGCCGAAGACAGCTTCCAGCCAGTGCATGTTGCAGGACATATCCTTGAGACCATAAGGCACCTTGGTTCGCCATATCGGGTCAATGAGGTCTTCGTGGAGAATGTCAACCTTATAAGTGGTGAAGGCATATCGGAATCCGACGAAAAGCCTGTTTGCCTGATGTTTGTTTCTCAGGATGTTCCAGTCCATACCGATACGGAAATAGGGCGCTGACGTCTTGTAGGTCAGGTGTGTCACCTCGTCGTCTTCATGCTTGGCACGACCGAGACCCATTTCGAAGATGGGGAACCACTGATCGTGTAGGTTGATGCGCAGGGCTCCTTCGTACTCGCCTCGGTCTCCCAACAGGAGCATGGCTGGTCCAACGAGATCGAAAGACACCTGAAAACCGCGGAAGAAAGGTATGGAGTCCTTTTCCAAACGGAACATTTTCAGTTGCGCTTGGGCCGGTGTGGCATGGCCTATGAGCATCAACAGGCTAAATGTCAGGGTCAAGATATATGCGGAAATGTTCTTTCGGTTTGTCATAGTTAATGTCGGAATTGATAATGACGATGGAATCGATGATGTTTCCCATGCACCTTACGGAAGTGACGTGGTGGAAATAAGAGGCCTGACAGTCTATGGATTCAAAGTGCTGGAAACTTTCCTTGCGGACGTAGATGCTGTCGGGATAGTAATGCCTGGTCTCGTCGCCCAGCAAGACGAAGAAAGTATCTTCTGGTTGCATATAGCTGATGGGCAGTTCGAAACTGGTGGCGGTTGATCCGTTTAGCCTGTTCAGTACCAGGGTGTCAACTCTATTGCCTCTCCGTGCCCAAATCCACAAGGTGTCATTGTCCAGCGTATCGGGCTTTCCGTCAGGCTGATAAAGTCCGTATTTAGTGTAAACACGGTGGTTCAGCGGACAGTCGATGGACGAACAGGCCGCAAGGATAGCCAAGAGGGAGAGCACAACGATTATTTTCCGCATCTGATTTCCTCCTCTATCTGATAGTCGTTACGTCCTGCACTGCTCCGGCTGATGAGGTCGCCCAAGAATCCGGCAAGGAACAGCTGAGTACCAATCATCATCATCGTTAGGGCAATGTAGAAATAGGGGGAATTGGTCACCAGGCGCATGGGGACGTCGTTGTACAGCGCCCATGCCTTCTCTATACCCAAAAAGGCAGCAGCCAGGAAACCGATCAGGAAGACGATGGTGCCAAGGAATCCAAACACGTGCATGGGTTTCTTGCCGAACGTGCCCAGGAACCATAGCGTCAGCAGGTCCAGATAGCCGTTGACGAAACGGTTCCAGCCCATGAACTTTGACTTGCCAAACTTGCGAGCCTGGTGGTGGACGGGTTTCTCCACAATCTTGTCGAAGCCGGCATTCTTGGCCAGATAAGGCATGTAGCGATGCATCTCGCCATAGACCTCAATGTTCTTTACAACTTCACGGCGATAGGCCTTCAGTCCACAGTTGAAGTCGTGCAGGTTCTTAATGCCACTGACCTTGCGGGCTGTTGCGTTGAAAAGCTTGGTGGGGATGGTCTTCGACAACGGGTCGCCTTGCTTGCGGTTTTGCTTGAATCCGCTCACCAGGTCGTTGCCGTCTTCCTTAATCATTCGGTACAGTTCAGGAATCTCGTCGGGAGAGTCTTGCAGGTCAGCATCCATGGTGATCACCACGTCGCCCTGGGCTTCCTTGAAACCGCAATAGAGGGCTGGCGACTTTCCGTAGTTGCGACGGAACTTGATGCCCTTTACGTGTTCAGAACGGGCAGCCAGTTCGTTGATGACATCCCATGAGCGGTCTGTAGAACCGTCATTGACAAAAATGACTTCGTACGAAAATTTGTTCTCATTCATGACACGCTCAATCCAGGCGAACAGCTCTGGAAGCGACTCGTCCTCGTTATAAAGGGGAATTACTACTGATATGTCCATTTTATGATATTAACTTTCAATTCTTAATTATTACCTCTTTCTTCATCAATGCTGCAATGGGCAGTCCTAAGAACAATCCCGACGTGATATTGATGGTCAGCATGTTCAACGCAAAGTCTATAGGGCGCATTTCAGCCAACTGCTTCAGACCTTCCTCCATCTCACGACGCATGCCGTAGACATCCAGTATTTTTGCCCCTTCTGCTGAATGGACCAGCGTATTGAACTTCCCCAAAAGGAATCCGTCGTCAATAAAGGCGAAGTAGACATAAATAACAGCTGCTAGCAACAGTCCGGCATAGAAAAAGATCAGGATGGTGTAGGCATAACCCCTCAGAAAGGTTATTGCGCCTTCACGTGCCACGTCGCGGAAATGGCGCAACCTGTTCGCAGCAAAGAAGGGGGATGAGATGATAAGCAGCAAGGCGGCCGTCCCCAGTGAGGGGTAGGTGAGTCCTTTGATATAGCAGATAAAACTGCCAATCCATAACAGGGAGAGCAATGCTCCATCCTGCTTGGCAAATGCTTTCAGTTGTTTATATTCTAAAGGTGTCATTACAGGGTGCAAAGTTACGAAGAATTTTGTAAATGAAAAAAAATATCTGCAATCATTTGCAGTTTCTAGAAAATATTTGTAACTTTGCACCCGCAAAATGAGCGAGTCCTGTACGGCCAGCTCCCTCGGAATCCCCCAGGATGGGAACATAGCAAGGGTACTTGGTTGTAGCGGCGCGATACAGTCAGCTCGCTCACCCGCCTCTTTAGCTCAGTTGGCCAGAGCACGTGATTTGTAATCTCGGGGTCGTTGGTTCGAATCCGACAAGAGGCTCAAGAAAGTATATAACTAAAAAGCCAGAATCTAGAAAAATGCAAAACACCCATCTTGTCAAACGCCGTGTTATTGGTGTGGATATCAGCAATGATCGTACGTCATTCGCTATTGTGGATGTAAGAGGTAATATCATTGCCCAAAATCATTTCCCAACAGATGACTATAAGGATTTGAACCATTTTGTCTCCAAGTTGACGGAGGAAATCCTGATGCTGGCTGAGGCTAATGGTGGCTATGAAACCATTCGTAGTATCGGTGTTAGCTGTCCAAGTGCCAGCGTGGTGTCTGGTTGTATCGAGAATGCTGCAAACCTGCCTTGGAAAGGTTTGGTTCCGTTGGAAGCAATGTTGCGCGACCGACTGGGTATCGCCGTTGCCGTGGGTAATGATGCTCACACGTCTGGTTTGGGTGAGCATATGTATGGTTCAGCGCATGGCATGAAGAACTTCATCGTTGTCAGCCTGGGTGTCGGACTGGGCAGTTGCTTCTTCTCGGAGGGGCGTGAGCATCTTGGCATGAAGGGTTATGGTGGCGAGGTAGGTCATACCTGTCTGGTAGACCATGGTCGTAAGTGTGCATGCGGAAAGGAGGGCTGTTTGGAAGCTTACGTGGCTGCTAATGGTATTGTGCAGACTGCACAGGAACTGATGGCAGAGAGTGATCAGCCTTCTTTGATGCGTGATGCGAAAGAACTCTCGCCCCGCATCATCAAGGAGTTCTGCGACCAAGGTGACGAACTGGCCATCGAGACATTCCGCCGTACGGGTTATCTCTTGGGAATCGGTCTGGCGAACTATGCCTCCTTGGTTAGTCCCGAGGCAATCATCTTAACGGGCGGCATCGTTCATGCAGAACAGTGGCTCATTGACCATGTTCGTGATTCGTTCGAGAGTCATGTGTTCGGAAATATCCGTGGCAAGGTGAGACTGTTGGTGTCCGACCTTAACGACGGTGAACGTGAGATACTCGGTTCATGCGCTTTGGCATGGGAAGTTCCTGAGTATTCGCTCTTCAAGTAAATTTTGGCTTAATCTAAGTCGACGACAGTAATACCGGCACCTCCGAACTGGACGTGCTCGTCTTTGGCTTTCTTGACGTTCGGCACTGTGTTCAGGTACTGGCGAATGAGTTGCCGTAGGATGCCTGTTCCCGTACCGTGTAGTATACGTACGCGCGACATTCCAACAAGAATGGCGTCGTCGATGAAGTGCATCACGGCGTCCACGGCTTCGTCGCCACGCATACCTCTCACGTCGATGTCTTGGTGGAAGTTCTGCTTGCGGTCTTCTATCGTGGCGCTGGTCATACGCGTGGTTTGGATAGCCAGTCCCGAGTGGTCGTTCTTGGCCTTTTCCTCCTTGGGCTTCGTGGCATGCTCCAGTCGGTCCGTCTTCATCTTCGTCTTTACATCACCAAAGATGACAACGGCATTCTTGCCCGACAGACTTTCCAATTTGCCAATCGTGTCCATGCCTTTGATGCGCACGGTGTCGCCAGGCTTCAGGGGTGAGTTGTCTGTTGCTGAAGCAGCCAGACTGTTTCTCATCTTTTCCGCTATGGCGCGCTGTTCCTCGCCTTTCTTCTCCTTGCGCTGAGCCTTGCGTGCCTTGCGCTCTTCCATTTGACGTAGTTTCTTGGCAAAGTCCTCCTCGCTCATCAGTCCTTGCGTGTTGTCACTGACCACCTGCTCGCGGAACTGGTTCAGTTCTTCGCGGATAAGTCTGGTCTGCTCCTTCTCGGCCTGGGCCTCCTTAATGTCGCGAATGGCGTTCTCTATCTTGCGATTGGCTTCCTTCAGAAGTTCCTCCGCCTGCTCCTTGGCCCTGCGCAGGATAGCTTTGCGCTCGCGTTCAATCTCCTCGATGCTTGCATCCAGTCGTTCACCGGTAGCCTCCAGTCGTTTCTCATGTTGATGGATGGTCTGGCGCTTGCCTTCCCAGTAGCGCTTGTCGCGCACGATGTCCTGCAGGTATTTGTCGCTCTGTATATAGTCTGAACCCACAATCTCCGAGGCATCGTTGATGACTTCTTCGGGAATCCCCGTCTTACGCGCTATCTCAATGGCAAACGAGGAACCGGGCTGGCCTATTGACAATTGAAAGAGCGCCTGCATCTGATGCCTGTCGTAGAGCATGGCGCCATTCACTACACCTTCGTGGTCTTCAGCAAAGTGCTTCAAGTTCTGGTAGTGTGTGGTGATGATGGCAAACGTCTGCTTCTTCCAAAACTGTTTCAGCACGGCTTCAGCGATAGCGCCGCCAATGGTTGGCTCGGTACCGCCTCCAAATTCGTCGATAAGTAATAAGGTGCGCGCATTTGCCTGCTTCATCATGTTCTTCATGTTCAGCAGATGACTTGAATAAGTAGACAAGTCGTCGGCTATCGACTGCTCGTCGCCGATGTCTATCATGATATGCTGGAACAAGCCTACCGTAGAACGGTCGCCCACGGGGATGCTGAGTCCACATTGCAACATGTATTGTAACAGTCCTACCGTTTTCAGACATACCGACTTGCCACCAGCATTCGGGCCTGAGATAATCAGCAGTCGCTTCTCTTTGGTCAGTATGATGTCAAGGGGAATGGCTTTCTTGTCTTGTTTGGCCAACGAGCGTTGTAACAGAGGGTGGACGGCGCGGATCCAGTCGATATGTGGTTCAGTACTTACCTGTGGTTCGAAGGCCTGCATCTGCTCTGCCATCTCAGCCTTGGCGTGGATGAGGTCGATCGTGGCCAGGAACTGATAAGAATCCAACACTTCTTGTACATGTGGGCGCAGCTCGTCGGAGAAAACCGTCAGTATTCGGATGATTTCCCTACGCTCTGCTGCCTCTAACTCGCGCACCTTGTTATTTGCCTCCACTACTTCCGTGGGTTCTATGAACACAGTCTTGCCGGTAGCAGACTCGTCGTGTACGATACCCTTGATGCGTCGTTTCAGTCCTGGTGCCACGGGAATGACCAGTCGTCCGTCGCGCAGCGTGGGAGCTACGTCCTGAGCCACCAATCCTTCGCGTTGTGCACTATGCAGAATGGTATATAGCGTTCTTGAAATGCTGCCAGCCGTCTGTTCCATGTCGTGACGGATGCCCGCCAGTATCATTGTGGCAGAGTCCTTGATTTTTCCGAACTTGTCAAGAATAGAGTCGATGCGACGGATAATGGCAGGAAACGTCTGGACGTCCTTGGCCAACTGTCGTAGAGAAGGGTAGGGGTATTCCGGATTCTCATCGTCTCCATTGTTCTTGTTCAAGAAGTTCACGATGATACCGATGGTCTCCAAAGAACGGCGTAAGTCAAACAACTCGTCCTCGTCCAGATGTGTGTTCTCCAGTCGGATGCGGGCAACCGATTCCCGTACATCGAAAAAATAGTTCATGGGCATCTGTTCTGCCGACTGCATCAGTCTGCGGAACTCCCTGATTTGTGACATCCATTCGTTGACGGTGTCTGCATCGTCGGAAAAGGTCATCTCGTCAGCCTTTTCCTTGCCCAGTGTGCTCAGACAATGCTCTTTCAACAACTGGCGTATTTCGTCAAATCCTATCTTCGATTCGTAGTTCTTCGGGTAAATCATGGTGCAAAAGTAATCATTTTGCGGCTATCTGACAAAAAAGTCAGCTAAAAATTTGCAGATTTCAAAAAATAACCTTACCTTTGCACTCGCTTTCAAGAAAATCGAAGCACTGGAGAGATGGTAGAGTGGTCGATTACAGTAGTCTTGAAAACTACCGTACCGAGAGGTACCGGGGGTTCGAATCCCTCTCTCTCCGCATTTTAATGAAAAGGGAACCTAACGGATTCCCTTTTTTTGTGCCTAAAAATCAACTACTTGCATTTTTAACCCATTGAAACTCTGCTATATAGAGGGAGGAATGTCCCCAAAATGACATAAGCAGTCATCGGACATCTTCCGCTATCATAAGCACGGAATGTATTACCAGATGTATTACCGCCCCCCGCTGTCAATAGTTTAAAGTAATACTTTTAGTTAAAAATGAACAAGACACCGTTATTAGAGTATGTTTACAATCGCAAAAAGACTGCGACTAAGAACAGGGAGGCAGCTGTTGAGCTCAGAATCACATTCGAGCGGAAACAGAAGTACATGACTACAGGCATCAGGCTCCTGCCGAAGCATTGGCACAGAGGGTCTGTGGTTAACCGAATTGATGCCCGTGTGTTGAACGAGACGCTGGAGAAACTCATGACTGAGGTTCGCCAAGTCATTCTTGAGATGATGAGCGAGAGCGTAATGGACATCTTCTCTATTCAGGAAAGGCTGAAGCGTAAACGTGCAAGTACCATTTCTTTTTTAGAGTTCTGCGAACAACGGACAAAGATCCGCCAGTATGGAAAGGCTGATGACAGTCAGGAACGCTACAACCGCTTCATGCGGTTCTTCTCTGCGTGGGGCAAGATCCACTATTTCGAAGATGTCACAGATGCTAACATCTTATTATTGGATGAACATCTGGCCAAAAAGGGACTTAAGCCCTACTCCAAGTGGAACAACTACCATCGGTTCCTTAACTCCTTTATCCTTGATGCTATTGATGAAGGATTCTTGAAACGTAATCCTTACAAATGGATTCGTATAGACAAGGAGAAATCGAAGGGTGGTATTGGCAAGTACCTTTCTCCATTAGAATTTGCGAAGGTCCGCGATGTCGCATTACCTTCTGAAAGTCTTCAGAGAGTTCGTGACGTGTTTGTGTTTCAAACCTACACATGTCTATCTTATACTGACTTGCATGACTTTGATGCCAGCAAGATTCAGGAGGTGAAGGGTTTGAAGGTGTATGTTGGCATACGAGCCAAAACGAAACAGACGTTCACAATCCCACTATTATCACCAGCCTTAGCCGTACTGAAAAAGTATCAGAATAATTTGCCTGTCATCAGTAACGTCAAGTATAACGAGTACCTGAAAGTTATTGCACAGGCGGCTGGCATTGATAAACCAGTATCGAGCCACTGGGCAAGACATACCGGTGCAACATTGTTGCTCAATGAAGGTGGCATGGATTTGAAGACGGTAGCAAAGATTTGCGGTCACTCATCCTTTAAAATTACAGAACAGGTTTATGCTAACATGCTTGATGACACCGTGGTTGACAAGATGGCTGCATACGAGAAAAAACTGAAATAAAAACTCCGCATATCTTTGTACTCGAAATCCTGCAGATGATTCCACATATCAATCCGCAGAAATATTTGAGGAAAACAATACGGAACACAATGCTGGATAAAAATAGTTAATGTCAAACAAAAAACGTATTAGTATGAAACAAGTAAATCGACAAAATCAGTATGCGGAATTTTCAATGACCATTTCAACGAGCAGAGAGCTATGGCGCTATCTGTTTCGTGGGCAGAAAAACTCATCCCAAAAACTTACACGCGTTGAAGCTTTCCATGATCTAATAGAGCGGCAGTATGCTGCACTACAAGAAGAGAGTGAATACATCTTCGGAAGCATAAGCAGCCTGTCGAGAGCATGGCACTGGGATAGAGATACCACGAGTGCCTTTATTACGGACCTGGAAGAGTTCGGAGTGGTTAGTCGTTACGACATGGGGAAACGTGCAGTATTAAAGCTGAACTGTACTATCGGCTAATAATCCATTATAAGGCACCATAGATGCCCTCTGAAGCAAAAGACCACTGTTTGTGGTGTTCCTATAATCCTGATGTCCTTAGTGCTGTCACACTGCCCTTAAACGGGAGGCGTGTAACAGCACTCTTTCCACATATGTATTATCGGAACCGTCACACGACTTTCTCAACACCCCTCACAGAGTATCGAAATTCCCTAAAGGCGCTTGCGCATATTGCGAAAATTCCGCAATAGAGGTAGCCTAATACTAACCTTGGGGAAAAATCCCGCAAAGTTACCGCCACAAACCAGGGTTGAGCAAGCTCATTGGCTGAATAGGCTTAGGGACACCCCGAGACCCCGCACCAAAACGTTTATTCGATGAACTTTACACTCTCATGAAAAATGGCGAAGAATAGCCTGCTAAAAGGCCTGCATTCTGGTTGGCGATTTGCTCTGTAGCAATCTTTGGCGAGAATCTTAGCGTCGAGGACGAGTCTGAATAGAAATGAAATTGCTTAGCCAACGTTTTTCCATAGGCAAGAAATGATTTCGAGGTTGTTTGGTTGTCGTAGGAAAGCCCCTCGCCAAGTCCATGATGATACCGAATCACGTCAAGACCATCTATGTTGTTGTAAGTTGGTTATTATTAGGTTGTCGACAGGTCTGCAGATTATTTCCGATAGTGTAAAAATGGAACACAATAACGTATCAGTTTCACCCTCTTTAAGGTCACACGTAATCATGGGAACACGGTCTTTCGTTGACCAACTATTATCGTTTGATTTCAATGCGGAAATTTCATCTATCAAATATAAGGAGAAGAATGCCGAGAAAGAACAATGACCATGTAAGTCATTATAGTGAGGAAACAAATGTGGAAACAAATGCGGGATTAGTGATGCGCATCTATCGGATAGTTCCACATATTCATTCTGCAGTTTTTTCCACTCTGTATATGTATAAAAAAATCCGCAATTGATATATTATTAGTAAGCAATAGGATTTCTGTTTTCTGCGTATACAAGAAACTGATGAGAAAACGGTTTACATAACTAAGATTAAACGAAAGAGTGCACCACACATTCTTTTTGATAATAACACCTAAGAATGTATGTTGTCTCTCACGTGTTATTAGTTTGAGTAATATAATGGTAACAACAATTACGTTAATATTACCCCAATTACAAATTATTAAGCAAATCCTACCAGCCACCCTAAATGTAGAAGTACATACAATGCGTAAGCTAACCATTTAAAGGACTAACTCTTTCTATACATTACTATTTTTCATGACACGTTCTCAACGTCCCCACTACTCTTCCTGTCTCATCCAAGGTATATGTGCCACTTATGACAAGCCACATGGGCAGATTGGGTACACTATGATAATTATGGATGCCTATGATGTTTTTTTCACCAAGTACATACCACATGATTCTCTTGTGATGTTTAGCAAGATAATCCATCAGTGCATCCTTTCTCACTAACAGGCTTGTCCTTGATTCTTCTACTGCTCCCTCATCAAAGCAAATCACCTTGCCCTCTTCATCTATAAACACACCTTCCTTGTCACCATGTTTCATCCGCATACCGTCAAATAATTGTTTCGAGGGCACAAGACTATAGAAGGACTCTTCTTTAGAATGGTCTTCTCCCGTCTCCCACAAATAGCCAATACTTGTTACTTCTGCATGACCAATAAACCGATTCGTTTTCCTGTCATATATTTCTTTCTTGGTCAACCCCTCTGCATCATAATACTGATATGCTGGCGACCAATAGTACTCTCGATAGAATACTTCATATCTGTCACTGCATTCTGGCATCCATCTTCCACCAAAATTCTGTTTTGCTGCCCATTCGTAAACCCGAGGAAATTCATCTTCGTCTATGATACAACTTCTTACTTGATACCACAGTTTTTTGTAGACATCATCATCACCGTGGGGCTCAGCCCACGTTGGATAACATTCCAAAGCAAGCCAATTACCACCTTCAGAGTCCTTCAATTCTATAATCGGCTCAGCAGGAGGAATATCATCATCTATGTTCAGCCATTCAGCAATTTCAGGCTCCCAGTTATCATACATTTCTCCATATCTCCAGTAATCATTGCGAGGCTTTGTCCTTTGCTGATTTCCTTCCCTTCGAACTAATGTTGTAGGGTCTATATCACGAACAAAAGGATCCCATGGTCCTTCAAATTTTACGACATGTTCACTCCATATATGTTCTAATTTGGGGAAATTATCTGCTACCCTGGCCAACAGCTCATGCAGGGCCAACCACTGATATTTCTTTCCTATCCGCTCATTGGGTACTGTAGAGCGTCCTCTTCCCGAACCTACATTCAGGTCAAATGCACCATGCTTTTCTTCTCGATACCCGTATTTGTCTATAATGAGCTTGATGGCCAAATGACTCAGAAGTTCTGCGTTTATTTTCCAATTGCTCAATGCACTTTGGAATGTATATCTGCCGAAATCACCATAAGAATAGCCGACTGTCGTATGCTCCGTAAACATGGATGTTAATACACTACACAATCCAGGTGAATCCTTATAACCACTACACCCTTCATATAGGGCTTTTATCTCCTTGTCAGGCACTGGCTCATAATTAAACGAACTATGATAAGGAGGGCGTATCTTGTTCACATCAATATCCAGTCCTACACCTATTGAAATGGCATATTCAATGGCTTCCCGTGCATAGTCTCGTAGCAACACATGAGGATAGACTTCGTCTTCCACGTCAAATATTTTCGAATAGATGTATTGGCACAAGCCAGCCAGATGCTCTTTAGATTTCGATCTCACAGCACATCCTAAAGCCACTGCGTAAAGTCTTTCATGTATATACGGATCATCCACTGTCGAGAACTTCTCCAGAAGTGGCACCAACACCAGCACCCTATTGTGGAGAAGTTGAACAAGGGCTTTTGTTGCTGTATCACGGAGCTGCCTGTTTGTACTTGCCAAAAACCAAGATAGCAAGATAGCACCCAGTTCTACCGATTTCTCATCTATATCAACCTCATCACTTTCATTCCATGCCCAATTAATGATTTCTTCAATTTTCCTATTGTTAAAACCACCATAAATATGCGATAATGTAGGTATCCACATGGCATCCCTGTCTGCCAACGGCATAGGTGCGAGCATCTTGTGCAGGTAGTCTGCATTATAATAGTTTCCCGCATAATAGCCAATCTCCATGACGGTTCCAACAAGAACATCTCTGAATTGATCCTCATCCATGAACTCAGCAAAGTAGGCATCCAGATGTGAGTCTATAGTATTTTCATCTCTCCATTTTAAACTGGATAAAATCGCAAATACAACGGCTTTCCTCCGACGGAAATTAGGCAAGGCATCATACAGTTCTGTCCCTTTACGCTCGGGCAACAAAATGGCCAGCGATTCTAACAACCCGTTCACAGGTGATTTTACCGTCCGTACATGGTTTTCCAGAGCCTCGGCATCATATTGTAATTCGTCTATAAGATATGCTGCTTGGAGCATATTCTCGAATCGTTCGTATGTGAGATATATACATTCACCATATATGCCATCATCTTTATAAAAAATATTCTTACTGAAAACGCCTTCCGATATTAGGCAATCCAATAACTCGCCTTCAACGAAAACACGAGGACAAATATCCGATAATAGTTCAACAGCCTTGTCTATAGGCATTTCATGTCGTCCTTCTTTAGTAGTATATGCTATGATTTTTCGCACAGCTTTCTCTACGACCTTAATTGTTGTCGGATATCGTTTGTCCTTTCTGAGAGACTTCTCTACGCCTTCAAAAAACAAGTTCATGACTGATGTAATACCCCTTATCCCGTCAGGAATCTTCCTGTAACCATTATTCTTCATGCCTTCGCAAAACAAACGTAGGAACAATGGATTCCTGAATTCTGGATTGAGGAATGGTACTGTCGGGTAGAACAGGTCATATTCCTTAAAAAACAACTGTACAGCCTTTTGTGTGTTAATGCCGAATCCATGATGCCAAGCCGTAACACAGTAATCATAGCCGAATTCTTCCCTTGGAAGTATGGCTGGTTGGTATGAAGTACGAATACTCAAAACAAGTCCAAGCCACGGATGCCGCCTGATTTGATCAATGAAACTGCGGATATTATTTGGCCAGATAGCCAACCCATGTCCTTCATTGATGGCATCTATGAAAATGACGATACGGTGTCCTGTTGTCTCTGCCTTAGCTTCGAGCATTTCTAACAACTCGTCTGAAGTTCCAGAAAAGTGAAGCATTTTCATCATCTGGGTAAGAGGATCCTCGTCGGTGATGAATTTCTGTCCCAAAAACAGCAGGCTCATCTGCTTTTCTTTCTCCCGTCGCAATACGACATCGGCCATCAGATGAGACTTTCCTACGCCAGCATCTCCTTCCAGAATCAAGACGGGGTCATTTATCAGCCTCATGACATCCTGATGCAAATCGTTGTAAACATGTAGGACATCAACACCTAACCCATATATTCTACTATACTTTCTGTAGGATTCGTCATTACTAATATTATTATCAACAACTATATTGGCAATGTCTTGAACCGCTTCACCCAGCGTCACCAGTGCTGTCAAAAACTCATTCAGTGCGATTCTGTCTATACCTGCAACAAGAGTTCCCTTTATTTGCCTGATGGCATTCCTAACACTTTCAACCTTTCCAAAGGCATCATGGCAATACTTGCTCCTTTCTATTTTTCCGCAGGCAACCTCTGCTAATCTCAGTTCATTTTCTAAGAAATATTCCAGTGATTTCCCTCGCGAAAGCACCTCGAAGTATTCCGCAGCCTCAACTTCAATATTCAGCTTAGGCAGATAACGCTTGCCCAAGTCTTTGATGGAGTCAGCATTAAACCGTATCAAGTCTTCATCGGTAAATTCATGTCCTCCAAACCAGAATCGAAGCATACCTTGATTTTGAGGTTTCTGAATTCTTTCTATTAAGTCCGATGCCCACCAAAATACGAATGCGACGTGAGAATTTAGTTCAGACCATCTCTCCACATAGCCATCAATTCGCTCTTTCATGCTCATCCTACTTGTGATATGTGCGTCTGATGGATCGGTAGGTACTGCTATGATATATCTTCTCAGATTTGGATGAGTATTTAGCGCCTCTTTTACTGATCCATCTATTTGTTGATACTGTGAATCACCAAAAGCTTTACAGAAATATTTAGCCTGCCATGCCACTTCACTCCCATCTTCAAGAATCCAGTAGCACTCTACCCCTCCATCTGGTTTACCGTTACGCACAAATTTCTTAGTGCACGGTATTTTCTCTTTTCGTGCCAGTTGGCAAACGAACTCTTCAAAGCCGTCCCTTGCCGACCCATTCGTGGGCCTGATATTATTGAAATCAAGATTTAACATAAATGTTATTTCTGCTCTGTTTTATATCATCATTTAACTGCAGGCTATAAGTTGTATTGTCATCCGGGTGCATTCATAAACACCGTCTCTTTAATTGGCTTACCTTCCTTATGGCTATAATATTCCATTTGAAAATCGCATGGCTCACTCATGTCTATATCGAGCTTTACCTTTTTGAAGTCATATAGTGTTGATTTCCTTATTTTATTGCTATCAAAGCCACGAGTGATAAGGTCGTCACGCTGTCGCATGAATTCATCCTCACTCACACGTGGGTCAATCACGATTTCACGGAACACTTTATGTGGGTCAAAGTCTATCTCAATATAATCCTTCTCTTCTTTGTGACTTCGCATTATCACACGTACTTCCTTTTCATGCTCAAATTCTCGTCTCTTTACAAACAATCCCTCCCTTTGTAACTCTCCGAAAGCCCAGTAATTCATCGGAGAGTTAGACTGTAGCCACCTGTTAATCTCGTCTTCATCAGCATAGTTTACATAATCAATTGTTGGCCATATAATATCATCCTTATGCTTTTTATTCCAATCACCTAATGCACAAAACAGAAGAGGGTATACAGTCTTCACCCTCACAGCAGAACCTGTATTTGAGTAGATTCTCCACATTGCGTCAGACTCCTCCTGTGTTGTCCATGATTGGCCATAATACACCGTTGGCATCATCTCCTCACGCGAAGAATTCAGCAGGTTGATGTCCTCCTTGTCTACAAAGTTCTCATACACATCCTCCCACTTCTTAATATTATCAAACCGAAGCACCTTAGTTTCAAGCATTTTCAGCACGTACTCTAACCGTATATACTTGTACATCACAAGGTCAAATGACTCAATTTGCCCTAATTTCCTGTCACGAAATGGCTTTATGTGATGGTTGATGTCCTGATTCTGATTATTCTCAATTGCCATATCTCATTAATATCACCCAATTTATGTATTATTGTCTCTGTCTCTCCAAATAGACTCTTATTCTCTCTTTTAACTTCTTCTTAAACCTTTCGACATTCTCATCTTTGATGAGTTTTCTATTCATCGGATTGTCCATCAAAAGCAAAAAATCGATATAATGCTGTCCTATCCCATGTTTGTTTATACATTGTATCGCTCTGGCTATGGCGACCTCCAACCTGTTTAACTCACATATTTCTATCGTCTTTGCCCCCTTTGAGTCACTGTCGCCTTTTGCCTTATAGAGCACATCACCAACAAATTCAATATGGTCAGAATACCTGTCAAGATGAGGATGTATTAGCAAATATGCATCAGAATTATGTGGTAACTCTTCTATTGTATTATCCCTCAACACCTCCTTCGTGCTTTTCTTTGTATTACAAAGTTTGCACGATATACATAGGTTGAAGGGATCATACATCCAGTTTGGCTTTTCGCTTTTTGGCACAATGTGTTCAATCTCTGGTGTCACCTCATTGGGGTGTAATTCTAATCGACAATAGGCGCAGATATAATTCTGTTTGGGTTCCATATCATCCCTAAACCGCTCTTTAAACTCATCCAAACAGTCTTTTTTCCAGTGATCTTTGTCTTTCTCATCTGGACTTGCTTCTTGAAATGCAGCCTCGTCCTCATCCGTTACTTGGTACGGTTCGCTGATAATAAAATCCTCCAATTTATCCATTGCTGTCAAACTCTTCAGTTATTGTTGAGATTATCTTCTTCATCGGATCCACATCGCTCAAGCCAACTGCAACCTTATTAAGGAAAGTCAGCTCCTCTTTTGCATTATCCAGACTGATTTCATTGTCAGATATCTTCTTTATAAAGATACCAACCATTTCAGCGAGGTACCTATTCCGGTCTGTTGACATCTGGAACACCTTTAGCAACACTTCCTCAGGACTCCATCCATAAGTACTTTCAGATATGGTTGTACCTTTCAGATTACCTTCCCCATCCTTCTCTAATTGAACAACCGAAGAGCGCTTCAATGGTAAATCAGATACCAGCAGATGACTATGAGTTGCAATTAACAAATGACAAACCTGATTTTTCAAAGCCCTGTCAAGGTTGTCAATCAACATCATTTGCCAGTTGGGATGCAAACTTAGTTCGGGTTCATCAAGCAACACCAATGTATGCGGGTCGTTTGCTGCAGCAGAAATACTCAAAACTGTTGAAAGCATAGCAAACTCACCAGAACTCATATCATCCGATGTGATATCACACCCTTGCTTGTGGAAAATCACATTTGTAGCGTTTACTAATTCATATTGCTTTAGCTTATATATACTCTGTAGTTCACTTGAAGATTCTTCAGTAGCTGCTTCATTGTCAATGTCTATTTCGTAATCGCATAGGTTTTTCCCTGATGATATCTTGAGTTTATAGAAATTGTACAATTGAGCTGTTTTCGCGTTCTTTTCCTGCTTGGATAGGTTATTGTATTCCCTGTCCTTTTCCACACGTTGGGATATAGTTTCTCTTGCTGCTCCATCCTTTTTGGATTTCATAACGAACGAATAGGACAATGAAATTTTATGGTCATACCCTATGAAGTCCAGAATAGAACGGATATTCTCGCGCTGCCTTTCATCCATCTTCTCATTTAGTGAAAACAATAGTCTAAAGGCAATCGCTGATGAAGAGATCATACTCCCATTCACATGGGCTCCAACATATTTATAGCATGACACGTCATATCTGGTTTGTGCAGAACCATTAACTTTCTGGATCGGAAATTTGTCAAATGCGCCGAAATGACAGGCAACTATTGAAGGAAGACGCAAATCGTTCAAGGTACAAAATTGTCCGTTTATTCTCGTGAGATAATTCTTTTTCAGTCTAATAGCTTCACATTCCACTCCGTCAATATGATACTTAATGCCTTTCAGTCGACTCTTATTTGATGATGACATCCTTGATTCTGATTTGTTCACATATGAATGCAAATCAATAAGGAAGTCCACGATTTCCTTCATCAAGGAACTCTTTCCGATGCCATTGGTACCAATAAGTACGGAATATAGCGGCAATCCTTCTGCCTCGTCAAATGAACCTACACGGATATTGTTGACATTATTATCTGGCGACAATATGGCAAGTTCACTAATCCAAAAACCTTGTTTATCACTATATTTCGGTGCTTTTAAAGAATCATCCTTACTCCTCTTTTGAGCTTGTTTACCCTTCGGATTATTGTATTCATCTAAATCTATCTTACCAATGATATTAAGTGTAGGGGTTGAATCATTTTGATTGCCATACACACCACTCTTAGCAGCAAACTTAATTAAGCTCAAAAAGTCTCCGTCGTTAGAGTAAAGTTCTCTCACGAGCATTGCAGTCTCATCTGATAACTTTGTGTTAGCAGAGAGGTTCTGTTCCTTATACCCCAAAACATTAAGTATGTTTTCGAGCGTTGAAAATCCTATATTCAACTCTGTTAAAAGCCTATTTACTCGTATTCCCATATATAACAATTTAATATCATTGCCTCCAGTCCTTGGAGGTAGAACCTTTTTTCTATTGCAAAAATACAAATTTAATTCTAATACTATCGCAGTTTAACCATTTTTTATAAGTGATAGAGTCTTTTTCTTTAAAAACAACAGATTTTTTGTGCATAAAATGAACGAAATTCATTAAAATCGTTGAATTTTGCAACTTTTAAGAGGTTGGAGTCTTTACTCTGCGAAGAATTTTGTAATTTTGTGCCATTAATCTAAAATGTGCAATATGGCAGCTAACAAAGATCTCAACCGCCTAAAGGTGGTGCTTGTAGAGAAAAAGAAATCCAGTCTCTGGCTATCCAGACAACTGGGATGTGCGCCAACGACTGTGTCGAAATGGTGTACCAATTCATCACAACCTCCGTTAGAGATGCTGATGAAGACCGCCAAACTACTTGATGTAGATTTGAATGACCTCGTAAGGTTTGAAGAACTTGAAAATAGCAATTGAGATATGAAGATATTAACAATACCCGCTGGCGGGATGTATCAGGAGTGGATGAGCCTGATTGACTTGGTGGAGGAAGATACCGCCAAAAAGCTGAACGAGATAGCTGCCAAGGATGGTTGGCGTGAGGTTCAGCCCAAGGAGGCCTTGGATATGGGTTTCGAAGAGTTGGTGAACTGGTCAAAGCCAGAAACCGATGTTCTTGTGCTGGTAGGCGACGACTATCTCGTATGCCTGAATAAGAATGACTTTACAGCAAACTGACAATAGATGGCGAAAAGAAAAATCAAGATAGGGCTTGTGGATGCCGACCTGCTTTGCAACGGGACGCGGCACCCTAACCTTGTGCTGATGAAGCTCGCCGGATTCCTGAATGACAACGGCATTGACTTCAAACTGATTATTGATCAGGATGAGGACATTGCACCTTACAAACTCATATATATATCACGCGTATTCACTTTTACCCAGATGCCAGCTTTCTATGAGAAGGCCACACCTTCTGAACAGCGAAAATTCCGTAAAGGTGGAACAGGTTTTTATGCTAACGAGTTGAATGTGAAGATTTATCGCCAGAAGCGTGATGACGATATGAGCCAACTGGAGAACGATCCTTTCCTCTGCAAATACCCTAACCACCGAGGAGGTTTGCGTACTAATGGAATAGACCTTGCTCGTCAGATGCCTTACTATCATCTCTACGATGAATTTGTAGACCGCAAAGTGGCTGAGGGTTTTAAACGCGAAAAGTATAAGGACTATCAGCAGTATAGCATCGGTTTTCTTACCCGAGGCTGTATCCGCCATTGTCCTTTCTGCATCAACAAATTGGAAGACCGTATACTCCCATATTCTAATCTTGACTGGTTCCTGGACGATGAGCGCGATGAGCATGGCCACCTCCTGCGTCCCTACATTTATTTGTGGGATGACAATTTTCTGGCAGCAGATCCTCAAATCTGGCGTAACAAGCTACAGCAATTGATTGATACTGGAAGGCCTTTCCAATTCCGTCAAGGCCTTGATGAGCGTATGTTGGCCGAGAGCCCTCATGGCGAAGAGATGGCAGAGATGTTGTCACGCACCAAGTACCACGGTGACTTTATTTTTGCCTTCGACAACTGGAAAGACCGTCCAAAGATTGAGAAGGCCTTGAAAATATGGAAGCACTACAATCCCAAGAAGGGCACCAAGTTCTACCTCTTCTGCGGATTCAAGCAGACTGCAGATAACAGGGAGAAGTTCTATCGCGACATTTGGGAAATCTTCCAGCGCATCCGAGTGCTCATGCAATACGGTTGTGTGGGTTATATCATGCGTCATGAGGACTACCATAACTCACCTATCCCCAACATCTACATACAGATAGCCCGATGGTGTAACCAACAGGCTTTTTACAAGAAGATGTCGTTCTGGGAATACACCTATCGCAACCAGACGTTCTGGGAACAAGGAGCTGGGTTTGAGGTTACAAGGCCAATAAAACCTTACGAAGAATTTCTAAGGGATTATGAGACGGGATATTATGAAAGAGAAGATTCGCGCGGGAAAGTGAGAAAAATTTCCCGTCCATTACAGACATTCCTTGATTTCTTGGATATGTTTTCTGAACATAAAAATGAATTATTGGAAATGTTTAACTATAAGTTGTCAAATTTGAAAGACCCAAAACTTTGGGAATAAATGATATAGCGTATGACACCATTAACTAAAATACTAAACAGTCTGAGTCAAGGTTCAACGGATTCTGTTCAAAGCGGACAATCCTTTGGAGAACTTGATAGGTATTTGCATATTCAGAGAAGTCATATTGAAAATGCCTTGTGCAGCCGGATGGATGATATAATAAACCAAGGAGGTGGTATCATCTTATTGGTTGGAAGTGCTGGTGATGGAAAGTCTCACCTTATAAGTTCCGTAAGGAACATTGATAAATACAAAGACACGTTTAGGTTTTACAATGACGCTACCGAAAGTTATTCGCCATCAAGAACGGCTATAGATACTTTAAGAGAAGTCCTGGAAGACTTTTCAGACACCAACATTGACAATACATCTACAAAATTAGTTCTTGCCATTAACATTGGAAAACTGAATGCTTTTATCGAGGATGTATCTGTAAAGACTCAATATAGCAAGCTGGTAGAATTTACTCAGCCCTTATTTTCTGAGGATACAAATAAAATCACTGAAACAAGTAGGATGAGGATAGTACAGTTTATGAATCTCCAGATTTTTGAGTTTAACAAGGAGGATTCTGGCACTTATCCTGTGGATTCCTATTTCTTTAAAGAGTTCTTGCTACGTATAACTCGCCCTGATATCGCTAATCCTTATTACAAGGCTTACAAGGAGTCTATCCCTCTTGATGCTTCAAGAACAGATCCTGTTGTCCTTAACTACCAACTATTATGCTTGGAGGCTGTACAAACAACTATCATCAATTGTATTATAGAGGCCATAATACGTTTTAGGCTAATGGTAACTCCACGCGACTTTCAGGATTTTATTTATTCTATTTTAGTATATGAGGATTTAGAGAACTATACAGATGACAAACATTTTCTTGAAGCATTGCTTCCTTCTATGCTATACAATGGGAGAAGGAGTAAGATACAACGAAGTATTGCGATGCTTGATCCTCTAAAATATAGTAATACTGAGCATGATGAGCAGCTGGCAGCATTATTTACCTCACCGGAAATACCTCAAAATTATTTAGACGAGGAATTAATCACTTCAACATCACCTCTTTTAGTTGGAAAGATTAGAGCCATGTGTAATAACAACCGGAAGAACATAATGCGAACGACCCAATTTCTCTTTCGCCTAAAGCATCTCCTCTCTTACCATTCAGAAAGTCGTGAATATATTGGTTTTCTCAACTCAATAAGAGGATTCTTTAATGAAAACGGTCAGGAAGTTCAGCGGGTATATCAGATGGTTTCGACTGTAATTCCCAGACACTACGGCTCATATTACAGCCCAGAGAAAACTGTTCCACTAAATATCCAAGGTAGTCATCATAGGCTTTTTGCGGGTATTCAACTTGTTCCTGACTCTTATTCGTCAATTTACGAATCCTCTAACGAATTCGCACTGACAATGACTTTGAGATGGAGAGTTTTGTCAGAAGTTGTTCCGCTTCGAATAGATTACCAATTGTTTGAATACTTGACCTGTTTATATAATGGACGTCTCTCTTTAAATTTTGAAAGTACAAAAAACATGGCATTTAGCCATTTTGTTAGGCGTTTGGTTTCTCTCAGTAATAGTTCTGATGAAGTTATAGTTATGACTTCTGAGAATCGGAAATATATTTTGTCAAAGCAGTTTGGAGTAATAAATTACAGAGAATGTTAGCACTCGAAAGATACGAAGACAAATACCATCAAGGCGATGGGAAGTTTGTAGATAATTGGTCATCTACCATTAGTCTTTTGCCGTTTAACCTAAATCCATCAACATCAGGATTTGATAAAAACTGCGGCTTGTCAGGAATTACAGGTGCTTTTTTCCGCAAATGGGGAAGGCTCGATGTAAAGCCTATACAAAATTTTACCAACAATGTAGAAGAACCCGTTAGTTCATACTTGCATGATACAGGGAAGATGCCAAGGTTTCAGCAGCAACTTTTTATTAGTGTTGTAGAAGACATTCTTTATCCAGAAGGAAAAATGTCCGTTATAGACGCATCATTTCTCCCATACCTCCCCTTGGTAGAAGAATCTATCCAAGAAACAAGAACTGGTAAGAAATACATTGACGGCCAGAAGAAGATAGCTGACTATTTGTATTCTATGCTTGATGAAAACAATAGAGAAATGCCAAACAAGCTAAAAGGTGAAGAAAACCTCTTTAGTAAGAGTATTCGTGAAGGCATGCAAAGGGGAAGATTTATAAACCTTCATAACAATGATGAATATTACATTCTGCCTTTTGTTAAGAAGCAATTCATTAAAGATCTTATGTGGCTAATGAAGCAAGAGGACTATGTCATCGTGAAGAATGCTAACTATCTCCTCCACTTCTATGCCTGTCTGTCAATCTCTCAAGCTATAGCCCACCTGGTACATTGGAAAGAATACAAAGAGAATGACATCGTTAAGTTTTATTATATGCTATCTTCCGAGTCTGCTTCTGAATCCCGTGACGTTGTCGGCATGGGTTGGGAGAAGTGGATATCAAGAGAATCTCTCCAGAACCTTTCAGCAAGAGCACAGGCACTGGATATCTTTAACACACTTGCAGGTGAAACACCCATAGGCCTGTATTCCGAAATAATACAGTCATTGGGAGATGAATCTTTTTTTGAGAACAAGGCTATCTGCGAAACAGTTCTAGAGCGCTATCATAAAGAAAAATATGAGCTCTTAAAAAATAGATCCAACATTTCAGAAGAAGATTTGCAAAAGGATGTAGATTATACAGTTAATTCATATGATGAGTTCTTCCAAAAGCTGACAAAGTTGTGCTTAGACTTTCAATCACCAGAATACAAAAATCGATTAGAAAAGAAGGTAAGAGATCTATTTGAGGTGAAGTTCCTGCGGAATAGGCGGGGAATGAGGGTCTTAGTCTTGGACGAAGATATCTTGGTCTTTTTGATTGCTATGGTAACAAAAGAGCAACGAATGAAACTTGATGACATGTATAATGCATTTCATGATTACGGGATGTACTTTGATATGAACACTCGTATAGCTATTGAGAGTCAATTAACTAAGTTAAACCTGCTTGATAAAAAGAGCGATTCCGGGGAGGCACAATATGTTAGAGTCATTTTATAAGTATATAGTTGACGAATTGCTCATACCATATTATGAGCAAAACGAGATAACTGCAGGTAGTCGTTATTATGTCATAATTGAAAATAAGAAACATAGGGATGGCTTGTTGAGGGCTATGCAAGAATCAGCATATTCAAGAGACATTGAGATCAATTATATTTTCGATGGAAGTGAATATAATGTTACAGAAGAAAGTTATAAAACATTCTGCATATCACCACAACACAGTCAACATCACCTGATAATTGGTAGTAGTGAAAACGCCACAGAAGATTATCTTACAACCCTTAGAAATGCCGTATGCTCTCCCGTTTCTAATTACTCAGATTACGGGGTCTTATATGTTTTGTCCAGCAATCGCCTTGAATCTCTAACGACAGCAAGTGTTGATTTGCAAAATCAAGGAATGCCGCTTAACACGAATTACATTAGAGATAATATAAAAAGGAAAATTGAGGACTGCTTGATGAACGCCAATGAAAAGGTATATTTACGAAATTCACTCGACAGGATCTCTCAAAGAATAGGTGATGGTGGCTATACACTGTTTGACTTCAAAGAAATATTAGGTGTCTTGAAAAGGGGACATTTGAAGGACAATTTTTCAACATTAGGATATTTCGAAGATAAGGATATTTATGATATGTTCTTTAGCCAATCTGAAAAGGATTTGCAAGAAAGAGTTGAGAAAAATGCTTTCCTATATAATCAAATCTCAGATATAATAGCCCAAACCGATGGTGAGGAGAGGAAAGTAAAGCTTGGCAAGTATTTGGACGACAGGTTGATTAATGATCTTGCTCGTGTTGAAAGCGTTGATGATATTGATTTTTCGAACGTCGCAAAAAGTATTGATAGAAAAAATGCAGCAGCTACCCTGTCATTTGAAGATGTTAAGCTACAAGATGACAGACCAGATGTTCAGCTCTTAAAGAGGACTAAAGGCAATGTCAAGAAAAAAAGTACAACATTTATTCTAATATGTGACAACACAGAGAATAGAACAACCAGAATAAGAATCAGTTTTAATAGCGATATAAAGGGATTATCTTCTGAAGGCCAACCTAATGGAAGATTTTTGTATCTTGAAGTTGGTAACGAAGTGAAAGCCTTTTCCGTTGGAAAGGAAAACAATATTCACAAGTTTATCGTTCAGAGAGTAGCCGCAAAGGTAGGAACATTTGATAGTATTCATTCGTACTTCTCAATTAATAAGAAAGGTGCAATAGTTGTAGATGTGCCAGAAGATGTTATGGCACTAACCATAGGTGCCGGAAATAATTTGGTCCAGCCAACATTCGGTGTACTGGATTGGAGCGATGATTTCCTTTTAAATATCCCGATGGATAGTGCGGATGATTCTGATAAAGTTAAACTCGCCATCTCCTTTAGGAATCACAAAGTAGATTTGATTTTTAATCTAAGTTCCAACCGAGTGCAGCCTAAAACCCCGATGGCTATATTTGAGATGATATGGCTTAAAGGAATAACGTTCCATGATGTTGCAACAAGTAGTTTTGACAAATCATTCCTGAAAATATGCAATGAGGAGGAAGAATTCTCTGTTCATGATTATTTCAGGAAATATCTGAGATTAGAAAAACAGATGATAGATGAGGGGAACTATGCGATGAGATGGACTAATAAAGAGGGCGAATTTATGGGTCTATTTGTAGACCTACCAGAAAATGTCAGAACTGCTCTGGATAGAATTTTCGACTATTTCAAACGTGAAAAGACAGTTCCTTCTCTTTGTTATATTGATGACGAACTTGAGCAACTATATCAAAACTATCTTTTTGAAGTCGTTGTTAGAACAATAAATGTCATCCCCGAATATCGGACAATGAGTAAGTATGAATTGGGGCTTACTCATCTTGGAGTGATAGAGGGTGCCGAACGAATAATGTTCACACCTTTCCATCCTATCATAGTCGCATTTATGCTTGAATTTAAAAATCGGTTTGACGGACAGGATTTTCAATCGAATACATTAAAGCTTATTTCTCCCTATTATTTGATACCCTATCTGTATTATAATGACATGGAAAAAAGGCCTTATGCCGATAAAGAAACGGAAGACATTAAGACATGGCTGTTCTATGAGGGTGTTGGCAGTAACCAACAAATTAGGACTTATAACATTACGACAAAAATGGTACATGAGAAGCTTACTGAGTTCATACGCCATTTTAACTATCTTTTCCAAGATAAAAATTGTCCTATTGTTATCAGTACGATTGGCATTAAGGATGATTCCAATGTTATAAAAGGATTATTGGATTTTATTAAAGACCAATACGCAACAGGAATCGTTCAATGTGTCGAGATTCATGAATATGTGGATAATTTGTTAGACGAAACATTCTTTGAAAGACTGAATAGATTGAATTCGGATGACCTAATAGTAAAGGAACTTGAAAAAATAAAGGAAAGTATAGATTCGAAGGACTATACGGCACATGAAATTATTAGGCAGCTGTTTTCAAGGGTTTCTTTTTATAAGCATGTTCTTGATGATAATAATCCCACTATAGGATATTGTCATATCGCTTTCTATCAGATGGATACAGGAACAGAATTTATTACTCCCCCATCAAGTGATATGCGCGTAGAGTTGTCGATGGGAGGTCTAATATCTATTCCGTCTACCCAGAATAAGGATTGTGAATATACAATCGGATTTGGTTCTAAAGGACTTAAGTATGAAGGAACCGTGTATCAGGTTGTATCTGCAATGAACACATTATATGCCAATGCAAGAAACGGTGGACGAAATCAATTTCAAAAGTCTATTAGCGTTTCCAAGAGGTTTACATATAAAGGGTCCACGTTGCTGCAGTCGATTTATGATAATGCGAACTGGGTAACTTTCTTGCATCCAGAGGTAGATATCAATTTCTTCTATAAACAGAATCTTTATGTAGTCCACTACACGGATCAATATACGATTAATGCCAAATACGACAGCATTACTGTTACAAAGCACATCTCTCAATACGAAAATATGTTGAGGATGGCTTACGAACGTTATACCAGCGGCAACATGAACGTACTGCAGTTTAACGAAACGATGACAGATTACTTTAATAGCTTAAATGGTAGTTGGCTGCTTGGAATTATCAATAAGAGTGAGTTCCAAATCAGGGAAAAACTCAGTATTGTTGCAGCGAGCATCATCATGCGACATTTCTTAAGCCGCTGTAAGGACGTTATCTGGCTACCAATATCACTGGATGAAATATTGCGAGTGTCGGGGTCTATTGGCATGACACAGTCTGGTTTGTTTACTGCCAAGGAACTTGGTGTCTCTGGCGCACTGTCCGACGATTTGCTGATGATGGGACTGGATGTCTCTGATAAAAATAAGCCAAAGCTGCTAATCTACCCTGTGGAAGTGAAACTGGCAAAGAGCAGTGCCCACACTACACATGGAGAAATACAGGTGGTACATACCTACAAGGTTCTCAAAGAACATCTGCTGGGAGAACGAGGGTTCACAAAGGATATCTATAAAACGTTCTTTGCCTCACAATATTTGGCAAATGCTGATAAGCTTTATGCTAACAACCTATTGACAGAGGAAGAATTTGACACGATATCCCAGTATCGTTTTAATCTCCTGAATGTAGAATATGAGATATCTGACGATGTAAAGGACTTGTCTATGGGGCACGCAGCACTTGTCTATTTCTACACCAGTGTGCAGCATAATCTGGAAATAAAGATTATAGATGATGTGCCGGTATGTCATATCAATTTGACCCAAAGGGCATGCTTCCAAAGTGTTGCTAATCCAGAACACAATTTCGTTCATTTCCTGAAAGAAAATGATATTTATGTTTCAGATAGCGACTATGAGAGGATGAGAAATAATACTCCAATGCCTATCCCAAACACAGACGAAACGGAGCCAGAAGAGCCGGACAACCATCCAAGTGAAGTTGAAACAGAAATAACGGATATTTCTCTCCCAAATGCTCCTCAGAGTGTAAAGCCATCGGAACAAGAGCCGGTGCTTCCCGTACCTGTGGTTGAAAAGCCTTTTAATCGTGCAATACGATTACGTGTTGGCACATCGATTGCAACAAATAGCGAGGTCGTTTTTGAACCCAACAATACTCGAATGGTTTCTCATCCCAATATGGGCATTATTGGTACAATGGGAACAGGAAAGACTCAGTTTGCCAGGTCTATCATAGCCCAACTCTCGAAAGAAGGGGTGAACAATGTTGGAAATCATCCTGTGGGGATTCTGGTCTTCGACTATAAGGGCGACTATCGCGATGCAGAATTCCTCAATGCTGTAGGTGGGGGCAAGGCCTACAAATACAACCTGCCTTTCAATCCTTTGAAACTGATACTGACAGATGACTTGGAAGGAATGAATTTGCCAGCCATCACTGCCAATCGGATAAGCGACTCGTTCGGAAAAGCGTATGGTTTGGGTGTTAAACAACAGAATGCAATTAAGCAATTGATACTCGACACCTATTCGGACTTTGGCATAACCAGGGATGCTGAGACATGGGGTAAAGTTACCCCCACTATGGATGATGTGGTTGCCAAATTCTTTGAGGAATACGATGCGAATGATTCTGTTTATGCCCTATTCAGTACATTGCGTGACTATACTATATTCACAAATGACAATTCACAGTGTGTTTCACTCTTTGAGTGGCTTGACCGCGTGAGGGTAATTGACCTGACTCTTTATCCTGATGACACAAAGAAGCTGATAGTATCGCTGATACTTGATCTCTTCTATGCTGAAATGCAACAATTAGGTGGTAGTAAGCAAGAGGATGGCTATCGTGAGTTACGCGCAATGATTATGGTAGACGAAGCACATCAGTTCCTGCGTAAGGATTTCACTGCACTCCGAAAGATAATCAGTGAAGGACGAATGTTTGGTGTAGGCATGATACTCTCTACACAGAATGTAGGCGATTTCAAAACTCAGAAGGAGGACTATACACAGTTTATTCTCAGCTGGGTCATACATCATGTTAATTCTATTAGCCGGTCTGAGATTGCAAGCATCTTTGGTGCCAGCGATACTAACGGTGACAGATATCAAGACTTTATCAATCGAGCTAAGCTCTTCGAGAGTGTATGCAAGATTGGCTCAAGGGTGGAAGGTATTAGAGATTTGCCATTCTTCGAGCTGGTAGAGCAAGACGAGCGGTTTAAGCCAAAAGAATATGATTTGTTTGAATGAACAATAATGAATTACTCCGCTTTCTCTAAATTGCAAAAATGGACACATCAAAACAGATATTAAAATCATATTATGGATACGACTCCTTCCGACCTTTGCAGCAGGAAATCATCAATCATGTGCTACAGCGGAAGGATGCGCTGGTGCTGATGCCTACTGGGGGTGGTAAGTCGATATGCTTTCAGATTCCTGCTTTGATGATGGAGGGGACTGCCATCGTGATTTCGCCGCTTATCTCGCTGATGAAGGATCAGGTGGAGGCATTGCGGGCCAATGGTATAGCAGCAGAGGCTCTGAACAGTGCCAACGATGAGATTGCTAATCGGCAGATAGCGGAAAGGTGCCTGCGGGGCGATATTAAACTGTTGTATATCTCACCCGAGCGACTGATGACGGAGTTGAGGTGGATGCAAACCATGCTGAAAGTCTCGCTTTTTGCCATTGACGAAGCACACTGTATCTCTCAGTGGGGTCATGACTTCAGACCTGAATACACTCAGTTAGGCAATCTGCATAAGTTATTCCTCAATGTGCCTATTATGGCTCTCACGGCCACTGCAGACAAAATAACCAAGGCTGACATTATTGAACAACTGCACCTTCAGGAACCGGAAATCTTTATCAGCTCGTTTGACCGTCCTAACCTGAGTTTGGATGTCAGAAGGGGATATGCAGCAAAAGAGAAACAGCGCACGATACTGAACCTGATACGCCGTCATCGAGGCGAAAGTGGCATCATTTATTGTCTGGCTAAGAAAACTTGTGAGAAACTGGCAGAGAAACTTCAGAAGGAAGGTGTATCAGTAGGTGTTTATCATGCCGGTCTGCCTACGGATGAGCGTAATCGGGTACAGGAGGATTTTATCAACGACCGCATTCAGGTGGTTTGTGCGACGATTGCTTTCGGTATGGGTATTGACAAGAGCAATATACGCTTTGTAGTTCACTATAATCTGCCCAAGAGCATAGAGAACTACTATCAGGAAATAGGACGTGGTGGCCGTGACGGACTGCCCTGTGAAACAATTCTGTTTTACAATCTGGGGGATATTATTACGCTGCAGCGTTTTGCAGAGGAGAGCGGACAACGGGAAATCAACACAGAGAAACTACAGCGCATGCAGGAATATGCTGAGGCGCAGGTTTGTCGTCGACGTATTCTGCTAAACTATTTTGGCGAAACGAGCGACAAGAGCTGTGGCAATTGTGATGTATGCCATACTCCACCATCAACATTCGACGGAACAGAACTCGTTCAAAAGGCTCTTTCTGCCATACTCAGGACTGGCGAGCAAGTGGGATTTACTCTGACGATTGATATTCTGCATGGGAATTTCTCACCAGAAGTCATTTCGCGTGGATATAACCTGATTAAGACCTTTGCTGCTGGTAGGGATGTCCCAGTTAGAGACTGGCACGACTATCTGTTACAGATGTTGAAGATGGGCTATATCGAGATAGCCTACAACGAGGATAACCACATACACGTAACCCCACTCGGGCAAGACGTTGTTCGTGGAAGGGCCAGGGTTAAGTTGGTTGTTATCAACCGTGAGGATTTCAGCGTTAAGGGACGTCGCAAACAGATGATAGAAGAACAGGTCTCGGCTGTAACCGTTAGCGGGCAGAGTGAAAACATGGAGTTGTATGAGCGATTGAAGGTTCTGAGGAAAGAAATAGCCGATGAAATCAATTATCCTGCATTCGTAGTGATGTCAGACAAGACACTACACGCACTGGCAACTGACAAGCCGACAACCCTTGAAGCCTTTGGCAATACCTTTGGCATTGGCGAACACAAGCGCGACACCTACGGTGAACGATTTATTGAGGTGATTAAGCAATATGCACCTACAGAAGTAGAACTTCCGTTCAAGGAGGACTCGGTCATACCAGCACCTCAAACAGCACCTAAAGAAGAAAAGGGAGGAGTCCACAAAACTACCGAGTGTTTTGTGGAGGGTACCAGAAAAAAGCTGAGAAATCAGATTACCATACAAGGAACAACATACGTAATAGACCAGGATATATGGGAGTCGATAGAATGGCGTAAGGTGTTGAAGGAAATTACAGAGAGGGCGTATTGGAATTATCAGGGGCCACTTGATATTTCCCTAAGTGATTATGTCGCCACCGACGTAGAGCAACGAGATAGGATTATTGCAATGTTGTGCCATCTCCTAAAAGATGGTTATAAAATGAAGGTGGATGAGCGGACTGGTGTAGTGAAAGTTGCTCAGAAATACGATTACGACAAAGACGGACAAGTGGTTACGTTCCCATCTGGCTCTTTTTTTGAGATCCTCTCCCGCTTCCGCTTGTATGTGATTCAGAACAAACGCTTTCCTTTCATGGATAGCGAACATGATGAGGTTGCCCTGAGAAAGTGGTACAGGGAAGTCGGTCATGGATTGGTGGCGATTACAGATGAAGAAAAGGTTCTGTTCGATAATCTGAGTGTTGAGTTCACCGATATACCAAGAACAAGAGCACAGTATGAGAAGAGTACAGAGGTGGTTGTTGCAC
The DNA here is from genome assembly GCF_900107705.1 of Prevotella sp. tc2-28. Lineage (GTDB taxonomy): Bacteria > Bacteroidota > Bacteroidia > Bacteroidales > Bacteroidaceae > Prevotella. The sequence continues at coordinate 58,357 of NZ_FNRE01000001.1, read as the reverse complement.
AAGAAGAAGCGGTTGTTGACCCTGAGGATGAAGAAGATAACGAGGTGCTGGACATTGATCCAGAACTTACCAAGCTTTTCAACACCCCAATCAGGTACCTATCTCTGTCTGACCGTACTTCTAAAGTCCTTATCAACTTGGGATATGATACATTTGTAGAAATCCCACAAATAGAAAGCTCGCAAGTATTGACCAGGGTGAGCAAAGGAGGACAGGAAGTATCCCGTGAAGTTGAGCAATTCCTTGAAAAATATAATCTAACATTCGGGATGTCATTCGAGGAGATTATAGAACAGATTGAAATGTTTGAAGAGGTCATTGTAGATGGAGAGACCACTGCAAAAAACCGAAAGTCATTACCCAAAACCATACAAATCACTTTTGAGCTTGCCAAACAAGGTTATACTTTCGAGGCAATCGTGTCGAAACGTGAGTTGTCTGCACTGACAATCTCAAAACATCTTTCCTACCTTATACTACATGGTCTGGTTGATGTCTCAGATTTCGTTGACAGCTATTTGTACAATAGAATCTCTGATGTAGTTAAGTCTTTACCGAAAGGCGCGACAGTGAAAAAAGTAAAATCAAAGTGTCCTGAAGGTTTTAGGCGTAGCACCATTCGTATGGTGATGGCAGATTTGAAAAGAAAGAGAAAACTGTAGGAAACACAAAATGAGTGCAGAGAATTATAATTATCGTTTCTCGTGGTTTAGTAAGAAACTGGACGAGTATGTACGTTCATCCAAATCAATGGATGAATATACTTTCCGCAGTGCATATGAGCACGACCAAAGTACTGTTCCTTTCAACTACACTTTACTCTCTGACATACCTGGTTTGTATCGAAGTAGATTGGCTCGGGATATTAAAGATTGGGAGGACTTGTCTTCACCACAAACATTTTCCTATGTTCCACGAGCCTTATGTAATGAACGGTTCCCCAGTCTACAGAGAGCAAACTTTACTGGTCAATCTGTTTTTTACGCTTCACTAACGCCCTCGATCAACTTTAGAGAAATCGGTTTAGACGTTGCTTCTGGAGATGAGGTTTATATGGCTAAATGGAAATTTCTAAAAGAAACAAGCCTTGCCTTTTCTCGCATTATTCCTCGTGAAGATAGTATTATGCATAATTATGTGCACAAAATATTTAATGTCTATGAAGAGTCTGGCGATACTGCTGGAGATTATTTTGCAAAGTTAGCTAAGATATTTATGAGTACTGAGAAGGGGCCGTCAAAATACCTGATTTCTGCTCTGTATGCTAATTTTATCTTTAATTTCAATCCCAAAGTAATATCTAATGGTGGAAGTATAAAGCCGTTTGACGGAATTATATACCCAAGTACAAAAGTTGACGACTGGAATGCGCTCAATGTTGCCATCAGACCTGAAAGTATTGACAGATACGCAACTCTACAGTTTGTTGTAAGGGGCAAAGTGGCAAAAGATTTGCGTACTATAGAGTATACTGATATTGGGTTCAACAATAATGGAGTAATTCATTGGTATAACCCATGGATAAGAGAAAGCGACATTGTTCCGACAGAATACTTCCTTTTCGACACATTAGGCAACAAGGTAGATTCTACAAATGGCATCTTGTGTGATAAAGATGGAAAGATAGTATCAAATCCTCTTGCTGTATTTGAATATCAGAAAGACCTGTGGGGCGAAAAATACATTCGGATGATACCTCCAGAAATGAAGCCTGATATAAATATTGAGGATTTAGACGAAGCACATTTGTCATCATTTACATACAAAGGGTATGCATTACTTAGGGATGTTATTGACTGGACATTCGTTTCTTCCGATGGCGTAACACACCACATTGGAAAGATTGGGTTCAATGTTCAAGTTACCTCATCCTATAATAGAACAGACAAGCCGAGGGGCATCACTTGGCTATGATTGGTTAAAATATAGCGATAATCAAAACGGAGAATGTCGATATGAAAATAGCAAAAGTACCACAACCATGGGCAAGTCTGGTAATGACTGAGATAATAGAGTATATAATACCTATTCCAGACATAAGACAAGACGAAGTTATCCTGATTTATGCTGTCAGGGAAGGAGATGCACAATATGAAAAGGCAATGCTCCAAGAAAAACTGGGTGAACTTGAATATAACGAAGAATTTATAGGGAATATAGAATACCCTCTACCCATCGGATGTGCAATCGGATGGGTCAAGATAGCCAACTTTAATCCAAGAACGAGAGACAGACTGTATGTCACAGATGTCCATCAGTTCGTTAACCCATTAAAAATCAATATTGCACAGATAGACAAGTCCGTTCTTTCAGAGCAATGCAAGGAGCATAATTACCATTCTATCGCGTTTGGATATTTGAAGTTTCCGAACAAGAATCAGAAAGGTAAATATTTCTATGCCAATAGTATAATACTTCCTTTGGGTGATTCTGCATGGAAGAAGTTCATTTTTGAAAAAGAAAGTATTTATCTTTACTGGTCAGAAGAATTCTCCGCTCTCATAAAATGGCTTGACTCAAAATTTGATGAGTTTGGCACAACTGAGTCGGATATCCATGTCGTTCTGCGACATGAGGACAAGGAGATATGGTGCTATATGTTGAACCGAGACGAAATCGACCGGACTACAGTGACCAACATTTACACGGAAGAAGATACGGGGAAGGAAATTAGGGATATTGTAGACGTACTTAAATTTTCTTTCGACAAAGACTTTGGGCTTGAAATGGACTATATTGATGGAGTACAAGTAATAGATGAAGAGAAGAAAAGGCTTATATCGAAAAAGGAAGAAAATCAGGCACGCAACGAGTGGGTTCACATCATTTACACACCAATGGGGAATAAAAGATAAACAGGTTGTGACTGATGGGTTGAGAAAAATCAGAAAGAAAGAGAATAAACTTCAAAGACGAAACGTTTTATGAGTATGAACATATACGAAACATTCAACAATCTGCGCTACCATTACGAGGACGAGGTGGTGGAGTTCAAGAAGGCGGAGAACAACTTTGACTTTGATGATTTGGGTAAGTACTTCTCGGCACTGAGTAATGAGGCGAACCTGAGGGCTAAGGACTTTGCGTGGTTAGTGTTCGGTGTGCATGACAAGACGCGGGAGATACTGGGTACTTCGTATAAGAACGGGATGAAGAGCCTGCAGAAGTTGAAGTATGACTTGTCGCAGCATACCACCGACCGTAATACTTTCAGGGATATTTATGAACTGGAGGTTGAGGGCAAGCGGGTGCTGATGTTCCAGATTCCGGCTGCACCGCGTGGTATTCCGATGGCTTGGCAGGGACATTTCTATGCTCGTCGTGGTGAGAGTTTGGTGGCTCTCGACATGAGCAAGTATGAGGAGATTCGCAGGCAGACATCGGAGTTCGACTGGTCGAAGCAGATAGTTGATGGTGCGACGATTGCTGATTTGGACGCGAAGGCCATCAAGGAAGCTCGCGAGGGATATAAAGAGCACTATCCGAATCAGAAGAAGGTGGTGGATACTTGGAGCGACGAGGTGTTCTTGAATAAGGCGAAGTTGACCATCGACGGCAAGATGACCAATGCTACTATATTATTGCTTGGTAAGCCTGAGTCGCTGCACTACATCAATCATATTGGTGAGATTGTCTGGCGACTGGCTGGTATGGATAATGTGGGACAGGTGTTTACCATTCCATTCCTGCTGACGACAACGGAGGTGATGCACAAAATTAGGAACTATCCGTTCAAGATTTTCCCTAATAACAGTTTCCTACCTGGCGAGGGCATGAAGTACGACAACGAGGTAATACTCGAAGCCCTTCATAACTGCATAGCCCACCAAAACTATGCCGAGAATGCCCGTATTATCGTGATAGAGCGTGAAAATGAACTGGAGTTTAAGAACAGCGGCGGGTTCTATGATGGCACTTATGAGGATTATATCACGGGAGAACGCATCCCCAAGAAGTATCGTAACCCGTTCTTGGCTCAGGCGATGGCGAACATCAAAATGATTGATACTGAGGGATTCGGCATTCACAAGATGTTTGTTTCACAGAAAGACCGCTACCTGCCGATGCCCGACTACGACAAGAGTGACAACGATACTGTAGTGCTGACGCTGCCTGGCACCGTCATTGACGAAAACTACAGTTTGTTGTTGTTGGAGAATTCGGATATTGACCTCGCAACGACGGTACTGCTTGATAAGGTGCAAAAGGGGAAGGCGAACACACTCTCCAGCGAGGCAATAAAATTCCTAAGGTCAAAGAAGTATATAGAAGGCAGAATGCCCAAAGTGTATGTTTCGAAGCAGGTGGCGCAAGTCACTGATCAGAAAGCGGAATATTCCATGCACAAAGGACTTGAATATAAGAAATGTAAAGCTCTGTTGCAGGATGCGCTTGAAGACCACAAGTTTCTTACAAGAGAAGAGATTGACAAACTGTGGTGGAACCTCTTGTCTGACGTTCTATCGGACAAGCAGAAAAAGGCGAAAGTCGGAAACATGCTGACTAAGATGAGAGAGGAAAGGATTATCGTCAACGAGACAAAGGGTAACGTATCTGTATGGTCGCTCTTAAAAACAAAAAAATAAGAGCGATTTAAGAGCGATTTAAGAGCGAAATTTACGTGAGATTACGTGGGGATTTAAGCGAGTTTTTAAGCGAGAGTTTCCTGAAATGCCTTTATTTAGGGAATTCTTGCAAAGAAAATTTAAGCGACTTTAAGCGAGACTTTAAGTGAGATTTAGACGAGCTTAGACGAGAATTTATCCATTTTTTCATTTTTGCAAGCGCGACTTGCAAAATTCGTGTTTTCGGCTGATAGCGAATTTGTGCAAGCGCCGCTTGCACAAATCACCTGGTACGCATTACTTGGTTTTTCCGACAGCATTGAGATAGGCATCCATAAGACCCTCTTTCACGAAGAGGATTCGGCCCTGTTTGCTGTTTCCTTGCTTGACATGGGGTAGTTTGTCTTTTATCTTTCTCACATAGTCTTCAGACAAATTAAGTGTTTCCGCTGCTTCCTTGACAGTGATAAGCTCAGGCTCCTTTGTCTCATCTTTTACCTTCTGCATCTCCTTCACCATTTCTTTGGCGAGGAGTTTGATAAATTTCTGATCATATTCAAATCGCATCATAGCTGATATCTCTTTTTTGTTGCAAAAATAGGAATAAGCTATCAAAACGGTGGTCTTGAAAAATTTTAAGTCATATTTTAACAATTTTACGACTTACCCAGTCGGGAAATGGCTGATTTTTGAGTGTTTTGTCCGCTTTTTGCTTGAATTATTTGGTTATTCGATGCAAAAGCACTACCTTTGCAAAGTGAGATAAGAGATCTTTGATAGAATTAAAACCATTGAGCGTTAAGACAGCGTGACGGCTAAGAAATCTGGCAACTATATTCCCCGTCTTATTATACATAGCAGGATGTATTACCAGTGTATTACTTCATAAAATCTGAACCGTTTTGATGGGAAATGCTAAATGATTGGTACTCAATTCATTAAACAACAAATAGATGAGGGTCATCTCCTTCTGCGAGAGATACCTCTCTCTCCGCTTACTTAGTTTGAAACCCGCTGAAAATCAGCGGGTTTTGTTTTTCTCAAACAAAAGGGTACCCCAAAAGATTTAAGATTATTTAATACCAAATATTGACGATTGACCGATTTTTAGCCGATAGATATCAAAAAAGGCAAGTAAATATCTATATTATGCGCACTCCACCCATTTCAGGGACTATTACACCCTTTGGGCCGAGCGCTCGTCTGCTATGTACTTGATAAAGCTCATTTCCGCTCAGCTTTGCCGCTTGGCTTGTCCAAGAACTGCTTACCATCAGAGAAAGCATTACCAACAGTCTTTCCCAACTGAATGTAAGTATGATGTACCGGGTCGAATGTGATAAGTTTCATTTTCTCTACATCTGGCTTTCCATCTTCTGCCAGGTACTTTTCATCACAGAGGATGTTGACGATTTCTGCAACGAGATAATAGCCTGTCTCGGTTTCGTCTATCTTCTGCTGTCCCGTTGGTAGCAAGCGACCAGAGGTCGAGCGCCATTTATCTATTCCATACATGAAGAAAGTGACTTCTTATTCGTAGGCATATACAAGCCCGTACTTCTCATGTAGTTTGCGAAGTGAGCCATCTGACTTCATCTGACGGATGACATTGTTCACCATCTGTAGCAAGTCCTCCTGTCCTTTCTGCATCAGGACACCAATCTCGCCATGAGTAAAGGGGGCGTTCAATAGTGGGGCTGCAAGTCGGGTGTCAGTCTGCACATAATAGGGAGCCTCTGTAATCTCCGTTATCATCACGTCGGCTGCACCTTCAGCAACAAGTGTAGGTATTTCCTCGTTCTTCTGGTGAACGACTATGTTAGCGTGAGTCAGGTTCTCATTGGCAAACTTCTCATTCAGTCCACCGGGATTCACCATAACTGTCACTTCGGGCTTGTCGATGTCAGCTAATGTCTTGTAGCGGTCTGCCTCTGTTGAGCGGCAAAGAATGGTCTTGCCGTTAGCCAGATAGCCGTCGCTCATTAGCATCGTCTCACGTCGTGCATTGGTAATGGTTATCCCGCCAATAGCGAGGTCGAATATCTGAGGCTCTGTAAGTACATCGGCTGTCAATGTAGGCCATGAGGTCTTTTTGAACTCTATATTTACACCCAACCTTTTCGCAATCTCGTTGGCCACCTCAATACCGAAGCCCCAATAAGTTCCATCGGGTTGGCTTACAGCCGACCTCAGACACGACTCGGCAGAGTCCAAGCAAACTTGGCTCTGCTCTCGCTGCTCCTTCGGTTCGCAGAATGATAATGGTCTGTAGTCACCAGTAGTACCAAAGAGGATAGTGCCTCGATCCAGAATCTCCGCAACCTTTCCATCAATGGGAATGGCTGTGTAGGTTGACAGGATGAAAACGGAGTATTGGCCGTTCTCCTTTCCGAACTGGAGCGCACCTTTCAGGTCATTCTCTGGGAATAGCTTTGTACTGTCGAAATAGTAAAGGCCATCTTCACTATTGTACCAACCGCCTACATATCCTTCATGCTGCAAGGCATGGCTGACAACCTTGTCAAGCTGGTCACGTGAGTGGCTGTTTTGGGTTGCTGCATAACCGACGGCGATTCCCTCCGTCGGCTCAGTCATCGTTCGGATGTCAATAGTGAATCTGTCAGGGTAGGTCTGGCTGAAAGCCCAAACCTTATCAGAAATACCGGAAATATTTCTCTGCTCTGTAGCGTTATCCTCATTTGAAGAGCATGAAGCAAAGCTAGACGTTCCGCAAATGGTCAGGACGGCTATGAGTAACCAAATTTTCAATCTTTCTCGTATCATATTAAAGAATAATCTCTATTGTCGTCTTTTGCCATTATATCTCATAATTACTATTAAAACACGCTGCAAAGGTACTTATTTTTCCTTTATTATTCGTGTCTTTGCAGCCAACATTATAATACTTTAAGAGAATTATGGCACATAATTGTAAAACTGCAAATCAATGGACAATTGGCACTTGAGGCGGAGAAGATGACTTGAGTTTCTCCGAAAGTAATTATAAATAGTCCGAAAGTAATTATAAATAGTCCGAAAGTAATTTTTGTTACTCTCGGAATATTTCCTGAAGCGAATGTCAGAAATCAAGGCATTTCGGGGGGGGGGGCGTGAAAATGTACCTGTATCGCAAGAAAATATGCGAAAAAACTAAAAAAAAGTATGGATGATACAAGATTTTTTGTATTTTTGCAATGTCAAAGTATTCATACACATGCTATTTGACATCAGAAGAGATTAACTAAGGACTTAAATTTTTAGGCTTATGAAAAAGAAACGTATTATTATCCTGTGCTCAGTAGCAGCAATATTTGTAATTGGCTTGATTACCTCTTTCTTCGTTGATTGGCCAGTAGATTTTAACAAGGCCGATGGTGATATTGCCAAGGCTGCAAAATTCTCTCGTGAAGAAGTTTCTAAGGACCTTTCTAATATGGAAGAGCTCCTTAAGACCGATTCAGCATTCAAGGATGGTATTGTGGTAGCCCAGGTGGTGATGCAGACACGCACCGTCCAGTTCGGCACGCTGGTTAATTTGTCAAATGAGGTAGCAGGCAACATCCCCGCATTTGCCGAGGTGCTCAAGGATATGAACGCCCAGCGTGAGTTGGTGGACAACGTTGCCAGTTCGCTGGCAGAGTCAGCCGACAACCTGAATGCTGCCCTGAGTGGTGAGGAGTGTCCCGACTTGGCCCAGTCCTCCATCAACGCTTCACTGGCTTACATGACGCTGCAGAAGCAGAACAACTTGGCCACCCGTTTCATTGAGACCTCCGACAAGCATCTGGAGACAGCCCAGGGTGATGACAATCTGAAGCTTGTCCGCGACCAGTGGTTGGAGTACCAGCAGATGACTGCTGCACTCGATGGTGACAAGGCAAGTGCAGAGGCTTTGGCTAAGAAGGGCAACCTGCTTAGTGGCGAAAAGGCTCTTGCAGCCGTGGAAAATCTTGACCTTAATGCCAAGGTCGCTGTGCTGCAAAGTTGTGAGTTGGCTCAGGCTATGAAGCTTCCCAACCAGATTGGAAGCGCCATTCGCCCAAAGATTCTCAACACTGAGATCAGTAAGCTTTGCAATGCCCAGAAGGAAATTCTTGCTCACCGTAAGAAAAATCCCTATAATGCTTTGATGATGAATAGTGCCAGCATTATGGCGGCTTACAGCAACGCGCTGAATAATGTCGTTAATAATCCTGCCCTGAATCAGAGCCAGAGCGGCAATCTCAATCTTGCGATTGGCAACATCATCAGTCAGACAGCAGCAGCAAACAACAGTGAAAAGCTGAATAGGAAGCCGGGACCCCCCATTGAGAAATGACAACAGCGTTGTATATGCGTAACTGTATTGCTGTTTTTCTGCTGTTGTTGATTCCTTGTATATCCAAGGGGCAGACGCAGACCTATTACCAGTATAAGACGAACGAAGCCACGCTGGTGTTCTTTGACAAGAACCTGTCTCGCTACATTCCTCACATGATACGCATGTACCAGAACGGCAAGGCGCTTCATGAGCAGATATGGACCAGTGATTCCATCTATCAGCCAGAAGCACCCCTGTTGTTATTGACAGACTGGGAGGACGACGGTAATGGCGGCGCAACGCCATTACCGCGTTCTCTTATACAGATCGGCATGGCTCCGCTGAACATGTCGTATTACATCAACCCTTCAAGCGAACGATACCGTCAGTTGTTCAAGCACGAATATACGCACATCGTCATGACAGACAAGTACAATCGTCGCGACCTCAACTGGCGCCGCTTCTTCGGTACTAAGGTGGACACCGACAAGTCTCAGCCCATCTCCGCCCTATGGAGCTACCTGAGCGTGCCCCGCTGGTATGCGCCCCGTTGGTATCACGAGGGAATTGCCTGTTTCATGGAGACCTGGCTCGGCGGTGGTGTCGGCCGTGCCTTAGGAGGCTACGACGAAATGTACTTCCGCAGTATCATCAACGAGGGCGACAAGCTCTACTCGGTGGTGGGCCTGGAGACGGAAGGTTCCACGAAGGACTTCCAGGTGGGCGCCAATGCCTATCTCTATGGTACCCGTTTCGTGAACTACCTCACCAAGACCTACGGCTACGAGAAGATGATCCAGTTCTATAACAGAACGGCAGACAGTCGCACCTTCTTCGGCAAACAGTTCAAGAAGGTCTATGGCCAGTCGCTCAGAAAAGTATGGGACGACTGGAAGGAGGACGAGAAGCAGCATCAGGAAGAGAACCTCGCCGCCATCCGCCAATATCCCATCACAGAAACCAAGCCGCTGACCCGGGAGCCGCTGGGTTCCGTGTCGCCATTCGTCTATGACCCTGCCACACAGAAGGCCTACGCCGCCATGAATGCCCCCGGCGACTTTGCACACATGACGGAGATTGACCTGCAGACAGGTGAGCAGAAGCGGCTGAACGACATCTACGGCATCCAGCTCTATGACCCTGCTTACGTAGCACTTGACCGTAAGGGCCAGCGCCTTATCTATACCTCGAACAATTCGCAGATGCGCGGTTTGGAAATCTATGACATCCAGCAGCAGAAGGTTGTGAAGAAAAAGAAGTACCAGCGCATCGGCAGTATCGTGTATGACAACACCCACGACTGCCTTTACGGCCTGTTCTCCAACGGTGGTACACAGTCGATTGTGCGTCTGGACCGCGATTTGGAGAATCCAGAAGTGATCTATGCCTTCCCGTTTGGTGTGAGCGTTTTTGACTCAGATATCAGTCACGACGGCAAATGGCTGTCGTTCACCAGCCAAGGCGACAACGGCGAGCACACACTTTTGCTGTTCAATACCGAGGAACTGGCAAAGGCTATCTTCAAGCCCGTGAAACTGATTACCTGGAAAGACAGCAACTTAGGACAGTTCCGCTTCTCGCTCGACGACAAGTATCTGATAGGCAGTTCTTACTATACGGGAGTCTCCAACCTCTGGCAGATTAACATAGAGACACGCGAGACGGAGATGCTCACCAATACCGACATCGGCCTCTTTGCACCATTGGAGATAATGCCCGGGCAGTTGCTGGCGCTCCAATTCAAGCGCGACGGACTGCAACCCGTCTTACTTTCCCGTAAGGTGGTGAAAGATGCCAATGCCGTGAAACTCTACGGTCAACTGGCATACGAGAACAACAGGGAGGCGATGGAACAGATTGGTCTGCTCAGAGACTCGCATCCCAGAAAGAACTTTGGCGATGTCTATAACAACATCACCTCCTACAATGTCTTTAAAGAGATGAGGTTCGCAGGAGCCTATCCAATCATCAGCGGTTTTACCGATTCCAGAGCGTGGAATCACATGACCCCCGTGTTAGGCTATCGCTTTAACGTGAACGACCCCGTGGGACTGAGCAGCATGAAAATGTCAGTCGGTCTCTCCCCTTGGAGTAACAATTCCTGGAAGAACAAATTCCATGTTGACTTCGACTGGAAATACTTCTTCTGGAACGTCAAGGCCGCCTGGAACCATACGGACTTCTACGACCTCTTCGGTCCGATGCGGAAAAGCCGTAAGGGTTATGTGGTGCAGCTGGCCTACGACTATACCAACACGTTGATCTCGCCGTATAACAAATCATGGGGCTTCTCTGTCGCTGCCTACGGCGACATGGATGCGCTGCCCTTGTATCAGGAGATTGAGGTGCAGGATGTCAGTTCGATGCAGACGGCATCGGTTTACGGGAAGTGGTCAAAGACCCGCACCTCGTTGGGAGGCGTGATGAAAGAGCAGGGCTACGAGTTAGGCGTTGAAGGCTACGGCTATCTGGCAGGCGGACGGTTTTATCCCTCAGTAGAGGCTACAGGTAACTTCGGCACATTGGTTCCCTTTGACAGAAACACCTCGTTCTGGCTCCGTACGTCAGCAGGTCATAACTTCGGAGATGAAGATTCTGTGTTTGGCAATACCTATTTCGGTGGTTTCCGCAATAACTATGTTGATAATAGGAATGCCTTCCAATATCGTACGACCTTAGCGATGCCAGGTGCTGACATCGATGCTATCCCGGCACACTCCTATGCCAAGGCGACGGCAGAGCTCAACCTGCGCCCGCTCCGTCTCAACAACTTCGGTGCGCTGTTCTGCTATCCGACGTGGATCCAGTGCTCGTTATTCGGAACGGGGCTCTCCGCCTGGAATCCCCACGCATCCCACAAGATGTACTATAGTACAGGTATCCAGCTGACCACCGAACTGGTGTTCCTGAATTATCTCAAGACAACATTGTCTATTGGCTACGGCCATCTGTTTGCACCAGCAGGATTCGATGGCGGGAAACGTGGAAACAATGAATTCATGATCTCACTCAAACTGTTATAATGTTATTTGTCGCTGCTCTCCTCCCCGTTGTCATCTACATCTTTGTCGTCTATCAGATCGACAAATTCTCGCTCATCAGCGTAAAGCGCCTTCTCCTATTGATTCTAGGTGGTATGCTGACAGCGTTGGCCTGTTTTGCCCTGTTCCAATTGACAGGTAAGATTATTCCCGAAAGTCAGTCTGATTCCGTCAACCCCATCATAGAAGAGATCGTCAAAGGCATCCCGCTTCTTTGGTTGGCCAGCCGCAAGAAAATCGTGTTCTTCATCGACAGCGTCATCTGCGGTGCAGCCGTCGGTGGCGGTTTCTCCATTCTTGAGAACATCTTCTACCTGCTGTGGGGCGATGGAATGGGTCTTGGCACCGTTCTTTTCCGAGGTCTGGAGGTGGCCCTTGTCCACATGGGCTGCAGTGCCATTGTCGCTGCCGGATTCATGCTGATAGTACGTATGATTGAATATTCCCGTTCCCGATCAGTCATCAAAAAGAGCGACATTGCAATGTCTGTATTCCTGTTATCGGAAGCACCTGTGCTGCACGTGTTCCACAACACCTTCCATTTCGTGCCGCTGGTGCAGTTTTTTCTCGTCACTGGCACGTTGGGAGGCCTATTGGTATGGACCTACTTCTACGACGTAGAAATGATCCATAGCTGGATAGACACTGGGCTCGACAAACAACTAAGCCTACTTGACTCCATCAAGGCGGGTCATTTGGACGACACCTCAACCGGCAAATTCCTCGAGTCGGTCAAGGACGCTTTCCCCCCAGAGGATTTCTTCGATATTATCTGTTATGTACAACTGCATGTAGAACTGTCGGTAGCATCCAGAAGTCGGGTGATGCTGCGGGAATCGGGTTTAGAGCGCGAACTCCCCCTGACCGACGAGATGAAGGAACTGATTCTTTCGCAATACACGGAGTATAAACTTCTTGAGAAAAGACTTGGCCATGCAGCCAGAATGACTATCGCTCCTATCGTGAAATATGATCCGGCAGAATATAAAGCGCTCGAAGATCTCCGGGCTGAATGCAAGAAGAACTGATACTTTAAAATTTATGGCTCAAACTGCGATATTTACACTGACATCAGAACTACACGACGAGCAAGCTGTCGATGCTGTAACCAAGGATTTTCTTGACAGTCTTGGTATAGACCATTTGTTCAAGGGCAGCGACTATTCCGATTATGGAAGGCATACACTCAACCTGATCTTTGTAAGGACTGGTGGTACGGAAGGCATTTTCAAAGGGCTGTTTACTGAATTGCGGGAGAAATCAGACCGTCCCTTCTACTTGTTGACTTCCGGAAAGAGTAATTCGCTTGCCGCATCAATGGAAATTCTCTCCTATCTCCGACAGAATCATTTCAGTGGGGAGATTATTCATGGCAGGCCTGAGTATATCACCAGTCGAATCTTACTCCTGGAAAAGGTTGAGGGAGCGAGAAAAAAAATGGATGGTTGTCGGTTAGGCGTTATCGGCAAGCCTTCTGACTGGCTGATTTCCAGTTATGCTGATTATGGCATTGTGAAGCAACGGTTAGGTGTGGAATTAGTGGATGTGCCTATGAATAACCTTCTTGATACGATTGCTGCCATTCCAGAAAAGATGCCAAGTGAATCATCTGACAGGGAAATGATAAGAAAATCTCTTCCAGGAGCCAACAGGATATACATGGCACTGAGAGACATCATTGACAAGCAACAGCTCCAAGGTCTTACATTACGATGCTTTGATTTGCTGAACACAGTGAAGAATACTGGCTGTCTGGCTTTGGCAAAGCTGAATTCCGAAGGCTTTGTGGCAGGCTGCGAGGGTGATGTTCCGGCCATGTTGTCGATGAAGATCATCCAATCTATTACTGGGCTGTCTGGCTTTCAGGCAAATCCCTCAGCCATTGACCCGGAAACAGGTGAGATTCTCTTTGCCCATTGTACTATTCCGTTGAACATGGTTGAGCGTTATGAGTTCGACACACATTTTGAATCGGGCATTGGTGTGGGAATCAGGGGATATATGAAAGAAGGGGCGGTCACTGTATTCAAGGTGTCTGGCGACTTGTCCCGCAGTTTCATCGCAGAGGGTACATTGGTCAGGAATCAGTCAAAACCAGACCTCTGTCGTACTCAACAGGTAATACAGCTGTCGGATAAAAGTCAAGTTTCCTATTTCTTGACTAATCCTATCGGTAATCATCATATCATTATCCCTGGCTGCTGGAAATCATTATTGGAAGAGATTTTGAAATGAATTTTTTAGTCATTGAATAAGATGAATTCGTAAGAACTGGTCTTTGTTATCATCTAGTTACTTCGTCATATCCTATCGGGCGGAACTGTTTCTGCTTCTCGCTGTACACAAATCCATGCCCGTATAGGTAGTTCTTGATGTCTTTTGGCTCCGTCCTGTAATTATAACATAAATAATTACTTATTTGACAGGTATTTCACTTTCGAAGCATCACGGGGTTTGGCATCAGGCTGTTCATCGGGATAGCCAATGGAGATGACATAAAGCAGTTTGTAGTCGGCAGGGATGTCAAGACTGTCGCGGAAAGCCTTGGCTTTCTCGTCATTTGTCAGGAATCGAACTGGTCCAGTCTGAATGCAAGTTCCAAGCCCCAATGCCTGTGCCGCCAGCATCATATTCTGTCCCATAAGACCTGCGTCAAGGTCGAATCTGCCGTTTGCCGGAGTACAGACACAAATAAGGTTGGGCGCATTACGGGTCTGCCCTTTTACATCAGCCATCAGCTGTGGGTCTTCGATGATACGCACAGCCCAATTTTGGCGGTTCATGGCACTCGGTGCATTGATGCCAGCAAGGGCTATGGTTTCAAGTTTCTCATGCTCCACAGGCTTGTCGAGGTATTTGCGGATGGAGCGACGTGCCATGATATTGCTCAGCACCGGATTAACCTCCATCTGCATGTCAGCTTCGATGGTGGACACCTGGTCACGCGACTCATAACGCTTGATGACTTTGCCATCGCGCCCTATCAAGAATTTTGTGAAGTTCCATTTGATGTCACCGCCACCAGTCTGCTCTTTCAACCAGGTATAAAGAGGATGGGCATGCTCTCCGTTTACATCAATCTTGTCGAACTGTGGGAAATGGATGTCGAAATTGGCTGTGCAGAAGCTGTGAATCTGCTGAATAGTTCCAGGAGCCTGCTGACCGAACTGATTACATGGGAAGTCAAGAATCTCGAAACCCTGAGCATGATATTTCTGATAGAGTGGCTCCAAGTCTTTGTACTGTGGTGTGAATCCGCATCGGGTAGCGGTATTCACAATCAGCAATACTTTTCCCTTGTAGTCTGAGAGCGACACCTCCTGTCCCGCATCGTTCTTTACCTTGAAATCATAAATACGCTGTGCCGAAAGAGTCAGCACGCCCAACAGAGCCATAAGGCAGAATAAAACTTTTCTCATAATATAATTTTTTAAATTGATTAAGTCTGGCGTGGTAACATCTGCTTCACCCTCGAATGCCTCTTTCAATGTGACAGCAGGTACATATTGACCACTAGCAAAGAAACCATGGAGGAACAGAATCTTTTTCATACGTTTCTCTTAAACTTTGTTGTAAAACGGGACAAATATACTCATTTCTGCTCGATTTTTATTACTTTTGTGGCAAGTTTTGAGATTAATTAAGGTATTAATGAGTAGTATCATCCTTTCCATATTCCTGCTTAGCATCGGTGCGAGTTTTATTCAGCTCACTACAGGGTTCGGTTTTGGTATCACGATACTATATGATTTATAATATAACAAACAAAAAAATGAAAGTAAAGATTCAGACGATGCTTGGCGACATCGTGGTTCGCCTATATGACGAGACTCCTATACATCGCGACAATTTTCTGAAGTTGGCGAAGGAGGGTTATTACGATGGTACATTGTTCCATCGAGTGATTAAAGACTTTATGATTCAGGGCGGTGATCCTGATTCAAAGGGAGCACCTGCAGGGAAAATGCTTGGTGTTGGAGGTCCGGACTATACGCTTGAAGCGGAAATCAAGGACGGCCTTTTCCATAAGCGCGGAGCATTGGCTGCTGCAAGGCAAGGTGATGAAGTTAATCCGGAGCGTCGCAGTAGCGGCTCTCAGTTCTATATTGTCTGGGGACAGGTGTATAATGAAGGACAGCTTCGTCAGTTCTCAAAACAGTTGAGGATGCAGAAAGTTCAAGCAGAATTCAATGCACTTGCTGGCGAACATCGCGCAGAGATTTTGCAGATGCGTCGCGACAGGAATCGTGAGGGGCTCCAGGAACTACAAGACCAACTCGCGGCAGAAGCAGAAAGTAGGGTAGGAAAGTCTGGACTGACTGATGAGCAGTTGAAGTTATACTCTTCAGTAGGTGGTACTCCTCATCTTGACGGACAGTATACCGTATTCGGTGAAGTCGAGGAAGGTCTTGACGTGGTCGAAATGATTCAAGGAACTGCTACAGGACGTGCCGACAGACCTGTTGATGACATTGAAATGAGAATGATCGTCATTGAGTGATGTGCCAGAGATAGTGAAGATGCTGGCAGAAGTGATTTGAATAAACAAAAGAGAGGCTTTGGAAGGAGCCTCTCTTTTGTCTTTGTATTTCCTGTTTAGTGACTATCAGAAATTACAACTTGATGGTTGAGCCTAATTGACGAGCTTTTTCCACTATAGAGCCCAACAACTTGTCACATCCCTGAATGAGGGTGTTCAAGTTACCCATCATCTTATTGTAATTCTCACGGTCGGTAGCCGACATGTTATTCAGCATGACCTGAGGCTCAGTCTCGCCCTTGAAAGTGAGCGCCACGGCGGGCTGATATTCCTCGTGAGTGATGCCCTTCATGGTCGTGACGAATTTGCCCTGAGCGGTGATGTTTGTTGAGTTCTGTGTCACAGTGAATGGTAAGTACTGGTTCAACTGCTGTGTGTAGGTATCAACCGTATTGAATGTCGGGTTGGTGTTCCAAAGTTTGTAAAGATTGCCCAATGCCAGCAATGACTTAGCCACATCGCAGCAATTTCCTTTGAATACCAGTTCGCCACCAAAGGTGATGTTAAATTCCTTCACGATCTTACCTTTCAGTCCGCGCAGAATTCCGTAGCAGGTAGAGAAGATGGGTCCCATATCCTGCAGTGCTTTCAGCTCTTCACCGTCCAGATATTCTTCGCTGTAAGCCTCCTTCACCCCTTTGGCATCCATAGCCAAGATTTGCTTGTCGCTGGCGGTAATCGAGGTGCTGACGGCAAAATGACCGTCCTCTTCATAGCTTGCATCCAGTGCTATTGATTGCTTGTTGCCATTCACCGTAGCGTTCAGCACCACATTAGCCTTCCACTGGCTCTTGTTGAAACTGAGATAGCGTGAGGCTGCTTTCGAACTGAGTGCTATCGTACCGTTCATGACGTTGCCTTTTGCCGTGGTCAGCGAGATGTCGAAACTCTCAGGCAACTGAATGGCCAGGGGCGTAACCTTCAGGAGGCGGGTGGCAAAGAGATTCACACCGTCACCGGCGGGGCCGAACTTCATAACCATCTTCGTCGTCTTTCCGTCGGGCTTCACAACCTCGATGCAGAAACCCTCGGTCTTTTCGTTGTACACCGCTTCACACTTGCCGTCCTTGAAGGTGAGTGTCAACGTGCTCAGCGCCTTGTTGGCATCAATAACGCTAAAGACGCTAAGGTCAGCAATCTCGGCATCTGTCATCTTAAAGCGTTCTTTCAGACAGGTTGCTACAGCCTGCTTGTCTTGAGCATTCAACGACTCCATTTTTACGGTAGTTGCTCCGGCTACTGACTTAGCCAGAATGTAGTCAATCTTCTGCTTTAGTGCGTCTAAATCAATACTGGCGACGAAGTCAGAGATGGCATTGGTTGATTCCATAGCCGACTCGATTTTTACATCCTGGGCTAACTGTTGCAGTTGTACTGACAATTGCTTCTCAAATGCAATGCGCTCAGAACTGATAGTCGCCTGTTGTTCTCCTGAGTTATCCTTAACATCTGTGCACGATGTAAATGCTAACGGGCTACACATTAAGGCTGTAGCCATTACCCATTTCTTTACTCTCATCTTTTAATTAGCTTATATTTGAAAAACGCTGCAAAGGTACAATAAATAAATGGAAAAAAGGAAAAAACAATGAAATTAAACATAAAATGGTGTTTGTAATAACTGTCTTTCCCTGAAAAACGTTATTTTGATTCAACGTTTTTCAGGGAAAGACAATATGGATGAAAGTTATTTGATGATGTACTTCTTCCCGTTCTTGATGTAAATGCCGCGGGTGGGGGTGGCGACACGTTGTCCGCTGAGGTTGTAGATGATGCCGTCTGCGGAGCGGGTGGCGGTGATAGCGTCAATACCCGTGGCATAATTCTGGTCGCTGAGGGTACAGCCCCACGCCACTTCCAGACTACAGGGTTCTGTGGAGTTGTCGTGCTTGACAAGGTTGACGCTCTTGATTTTGATGCTCCCCTTGGTGGCTATGTTCCACTGCAGGTTGATTTTCTGGATGCCTGTGTAACTGGAGAAAGCCAACGATGGAGTCTTGGACGTGATGGCTGTTGCCTTCTCACTGCTGGCATATACCTTGAAAGACAGGGCCCCAGTGGCAGGCTTTTCTTCCAGCTCCACCTTGATACCTTTATAGACGGTCTTGTCGATAGCTCCCTTGTGGATGGTCAGTTCGCCCCACTGGTTGTTGAAATTCACCGTGGCCGAGGTGACTTTGCCTCCGGGAAAGTCCTTGGCGTCAGGCAGGTAGGGATTCCAAGAGTCGCCGTGATAGGCCTGCAGCATCTTCAGCGCCAGGTCTGGTTGTGTGAAGGCGGGGTAAGTGCGCGGTGCACCGTCGGAGAGTCCCATCCAGTAGAAGGTGGCAATATCGTTCTGCTTCATGGTCTTTATCATGTAGCTGACGAATTCGAACATCAGGTCTTTATGGAGGTCATAGTCTGTCTTTCCACTTCCTGCATCGACGTTATTGGTACCCCATTCGCCAATGATTACAGGAGCGCCCTTGCTGATGAGGTGGGTCTTCAGGTTCTCAAGCCACGCATCGATTTCTGCCTTGATTTCGCTGATGGTGCGGTCGCTGACATAATTGCCGTCCTTGTCCTTATTGACGATAGCGGGGTAGTTGTGAACCTCGAAGATGATGTGGTTGCTTTCGCCAGAAGGAATCTGCAGTTTCTTCAAGGGATCTTGCACTCTTGCATCCCACGTGCCGTTGCCTGAGCAGGCGCCGTATGTGCTGACAATGAGGTTGCGCTGGGCATTGTTGCCACCGGTGGCGCGTACCACATCGACAAAGCTCTGGGCGTACTTGTTGATGGCATCGTAGGCGGAACTGCTCTGTGCAAAATTCCAGGAGCTTTTGGCATCGAGCATCTCGTTATAGCCTTCGAACAGCAGCAGTTGACCATAGTTGCGGAACTCTTGGGCTATCTGCTGCCACAGTTTCTCATAGCGGGCCTTGTTGGTAGCGTAGTTGGTTTCATCGGCCTTGATCCAATGGTAGCCGGTGAGGTTCTTCTGGCTGTCGTAGCTGTCGGCACCCGTGTCGTGGTGTACGTTGAGGATGCAGTACATTCCTTGGCTGATGACATAGTCAACCACCTCATGCACGCGGTTCATCCATGCTGCATCCACGTTGCCGTCCTTGTCCATGTGGTTATACCATGTCACGGGAACGCGGATGGCTCCGAAACCGGCTTCTTTCATCATGGCCATCAGTTCTGCCTTGGTGGGTAGCTGACCCCAGCAGCTCTCAGAGGTAATGTCCTGCTGTCCCCAGTAGTTGTCCTGCGTGGCATCATGGTATTGTTGGACATTGGCGTCGAGGGCGTTACCCAAGTTCCAGCCCAGTCCCATGTTCTTCACGGCATCCGTGGCATTCTCGATGGTTGAAGTGACGTCGGGGATAACCACCTTATCGCGGGTGATGACGTTGGCACTGCTCATGGCGTCCTTCCACCAGTCGTCGCTGCACATGGTGTCAGTAGAGCCTTGTCCGCCTTGATACCAGACCATGAAGTGACCCCACTTGGCGCCTTTCGCCCATACGTCCGACATCTTGCCGGGGTCGCCGTTGTTGCCATAGCCGCATTCGCCCAGCGCCACCATCTTGTTAGGGTAGGCGGCCTGAATCTCATTGAACTCTTGCAAGTTCTGCTCGGCATTGCAGCCATAAAGGTCGCGGGCCACTATGTCAACGTACTCGTCGCCAGGGTACCAGTTAGTATCCTGGTTATAATTGCTGCTGTTGCCGTTGTAGTTCTGTGTGGTCCACACCCAGATGAGGTTGTTGACGCCTTTCTGCTTGAAATAGTCGTACATGGCCTTCCACAGCTTCTTGTAAGTATCGGCACCGTCGTAGCCCCACCAGAACCATGCTTTGGTCCAGTCGGCCTGCTGCTTGGCGCAAGCATTGCCTGCTGCCTCATGGAAGGGTCGCCAGGTAGCGGCAATGCCAGCGTCCTGTAACTTGAGGATGGTGGCAATGACCTTGTCCATCTGCTCGTAGAACCATTTGTTCTCCCACGTGCCTTCGGTAAAGACATTAGAAGGACGGTAAAGAGTGGTGTATGTCTCGTTGCCATAGGCATCTTTGACAGCATTGCCATCGCCCGGGGTGCAGGTCACGTGTGTTTCCCCTTCTTTGTTGGGCACATTGAAATGCCACATCAACTGTACGATACCGCCCGCATCGTTCCAGTCCTTGACAGGAGTGATGTCGGTGTAGTCAATCCAATTGGCTGGCGAAAAACAGATGTGAATGAAGTCATAGCAGTTCATGGCTGGATACTTGCCTGTGAGCTTATAGACATTCTCGGCACAGGTGTTGTTCCAATTGACATTCGCCATGACGCTGGAAATAGTCTTCTTGCCATATTGCTCCAGGAAATAGGCATAGAGGTTCTTGGCAGCATCGGTTAATGCGGTAACGGGTGTTGACGGGATGTCAGCAGCCATCGTGCCCGTTGTCGTCAGTGTGAGCGCTGCAATGAATGTTTTCAGTCTTTTCATAAGTTTGTGAATTACTATATTCAAGATAGGCTCAGTGAATAGGCGAATATCCTATTTCGTTTTCCTGGTTGTCTCCTTAAGAAGCGATCTAATAAATCGGGATGCTCCATCAAAACGGAGCATCCCGGCTTTGCATAGAAAAATAGTTGTATGCTTATTTCATGAGTGCATCAACAATCTCACTTTCATTCCATTCCCTCTTTTGGCGGTCGTATAATCCCATCCACCAGAGACCAGTCGTACCGTATTCCTTAAACTTTTTAGCCATGTACTGGGCATATTTTACACGTTCGGCCATATCCGGATGTGTGCCAATAGCACCAAACTCGCCAAAGATATAAGGAACGCCTAATTTTCCTAAGAAATGGGCATCGACACGGTTGAAGATAGCGTCAATCTCTGTTTGGCAGTCAGTGTCAAAATAATCGATGTGGTAAATAGCATCACCATCATTGCAGAACCAGTAGGGATCATAGCTGTGTACCGAACCTACCAGATGGTTGGGATGGATGTCCTCTGGGAGTTTTAATTGCGACAAGGCTGTAACATCACTGGTTGCAGCTGCTGTGGCAAACACTAAGTTGCGATATTCGTTGTTCCCTCCTGTTGCACGGACGGCATCCACGAAGTCCTGCTGGAGCTTGTTAAGTGTAGCCCAATCATCCGCAGAGTAATTTTCAAAACTTCCGAATTCGCGATTTTTGTATAGCACCTCATTCATACCTTCAAACAGCAGTTTGTCATTATATCCCTTGAATCGGTTAGCAATCTGAGTCCACAGTTTCTTGAAGAGCGGACTGGTAGTATCGTACTCGTCTGCTGCTAGTGAAATCCATGCAATATTGTCTTCACGTCCATCTTTCGCTCCTGTATCGTGTTGTACGTTCAAAATACAATAGCAACCAGAATTCAAAACGTATTTCACTACCTCTTCTACTCGATTCATCCACGCCTCGTCAACATTGCCATTAGCATCCATATGAGGGAACCATGTCACAGGAACACGGATAATGTCAAAGCCTTTGGCTGCAATGTCGTCAATGATTTCCTGCGTGGTGATGGGTTGCCCCCAACATGTTTCATATGTCTGCCAGTCTCCGGGTCCAGAAGGGGTGAACCAATCATATTTGTTAGCCTCATGGCTGGCATCAAGGGTGTTACCAAGATTATAGCCCATCTTGAGATCTTCTACAAATGTGAATGCACTAATAAAAGGATCGTCAGGATCAGTCTCTGTGCCATTTTGATTGATGGTAACTGTACGTGATGTACCACCAGCTTTTACTGTGAGGACTACAGAACGTGCAGATTCAGGATTCTTTGCAACAGATATTTTAATATACTGAATGCTGTCCCCATCAACAAAACCTGCATGGTTAGAGATGGTACACCATGATTCCTCACTGAGTGAGGCTTCCCAGTTTGCGTCAGAGAATACACCCAGCATTTGGCTGCTAGCACCCAGTGAGAAGTTCAATTCGGTTACTTCTGTATTACCCTGAAATAGCCTCATCACTTTGGCTGTGTCGCTGCTATCGCTATCGCTGCAGCTCTGGAACCCCAGAGCTGCTACGATGAGCAAAATAATAGAGAATATTTTTTTTTGTTTCATAATCTTTTCAATTTGACATTATGGGATGTAGATGATACGGATATTATCAAGACAGAAATCAATCTTTCCAACAACTGTTCCTTGGTTGATGGACTGAATGCGGAATTGATTTAAACCTGTAGTAACGATTTCTGAATAAGTCTTACCTGCATAGCAATTAAATTTGCTTAAGGGCAGTACGTGACGATACCATTTTCCTTCAAAAGCATTTCCATCAGCATCTGCCAGGATCTTTGTCTCAAAGACTGGTTTTGTGGGATAACCATCGGGAACCCAATCCTTGAAGTTGTCATATTGGTTTTCTGAATCGTCAAGGGGTTGTATCATATAGCGGAGGTAACCTGTGAAGGTTGGAACACCCTCAGCATCAAATTTATTGTAGTCAGAACCAATATTGTACACTTCCATTGCCAAGTAAATCTTTTCAGCAGGTGCATCCGCTGGAATTACATCGAAGCTAGGTAGCGGGAATGAGTTTCCACTCCAGTCTTTTCGATAATAGATCATAGTACCCCACCATTGTTGACCTTCGGCAGGAATGTTAAAGTGGGCAAAGTTGCCGTCACATGTAAATGGAGCTGTCGATCCGTCTGTTGTTTCATAGGAAGGATCACCTCCCCATCCGTTGTTAGTTGCTTGTCCATCCTCAAAGCCATAAATAATGGTAGAGTAGTTGTAGAACCCAGTAGTTACTACACCACCGCCTGTTGTCACAGACAACAGTGGAGTGGCATCAGTGCTAGGTTTCATATACTCCTTGAAAGTGATACTGATATTCTCACAGGCTTCATCCACCTCAAAGTCTTCAGCATTAACCACTTTATCGCCAATCTTGATTTCGTCAACTTGAACGAAGTTCTTGCCTGTAATGATAAGTTCCTCACCTGCAATAGGCATATCCGTGCTGACCTTTAAGATTTCGGGTGGGGCTAAGCTTAGTGTGAAGGGATATAATACATTGCCAGCGGCGCACTCAATAACCAGCGTCCCACCGTCAAATGACATCTCTGGGATCTTAAATTTCATCTCGGAGTCAGTAACATACCCTTTTCCGGAGTCTGCTTTTCTGTGTTCTTGCTTGGTAATCTCATATTCTGTTACCTCTGCTTGAGAGCCACCAATCTCTGTCGCACTGGATGCGTAAATCTCATCAGTTGTTAATGAAGTGATGAAAATACGATCTATATCGACCAAATTCTGACCAATAACAGTTACCCAGTCACCAGCATTGCGTGGAAATTTAGATATCACACTTGTTACTGAGGGGTAGGGGGCTGTAATCTTGAAGGTGTATGTAGCAATGCCCCCTGAGGTAATCACACGAATCTCGTCTTTCAGATTGCTATCAAAAGCTGTTAGCACGAAGCCATCATCCTCTGTCGGTATCTGAACGATAATGCTGTGGTCTGTGTTCATGGTGGTGTTGAACCACACCTCTTGGTCATTGATGTAAACTTTCTGTGTACCGCCTAGATTCTCACCGCGAATTACGATGAGGGAGCCGGCACCTATTTTACCATACGTAATCTGATTATTGGGATCCGTGTTAGTGACCGAAGTGATTTTCGGTGTACCACCACTAGAGTCACTTTCCTTACACGAAGTAACGCCAAACAGGAATGTTGCCATGAAAGTCATCAGCAACAAACTTATCTTGAAATTTGACATATAGTGTTTCATATTCATTGTATTTTAACTTGTTCTTGTTTTTCCGGAAGAGGTCACTCTCCGAATTTATACTCCTGCGGAGGTAGGTTGAAGTAAGGGTTTTGTAATACGTCATTCTCTGGATAGGGCATGAAGATGTTTTCTTCGGTCAGCTTGATGGCTGCAAATCCAGGAGTTTCGCGGGCAATTTTCCAAAGATCATAGGTGTATCCATTGGCTTTGGTCATAGCAATACCGCCAGTAGTAACAATAGGATTGGTGTCATTGTCAAATCCTCCTTCAGGGCCATATTGGCGGTAAACAATTTTTCCGTCGTTGTAGCGTTCAGCATCACTCCACAAAGATGTTTGGATATCACCATTATCGTTCCAAGAGGTTCCTGTGTACCATACTCCCTCACCAGATGGGATACAGCGATATGCTATTGTTCCATCATCATTTAGAATGACATCGCCATCATTGGTCATAAAACCGCGGAATTGTTTGCTGTTAAAGTAGTTTAACATAAATTGAGGTTTCCATCGATACCATGTTACCATATCGAACCAATTAACACATTCCATGCCAAACTCGACGCGACGTTCACGAATTAGGTCTTCAAGGGTAAAAGAGGTCTTGGCCTTCAATCCAGCACGCAAACGAGTGGCGTTGAATGCGTTTAATGCCTCGGCATTCGATGTAGACTCATTATTGCCAAGTAGAGCTTCTGCCTTGGTTAAGAATACATCAGCAAATCGCAGCATATAAGTGTTGAAGGGGCTTCCCTGTGATACAAGATGCCCGTTGCAGTCAGCCTTGTCGCCAACAATACCTTTCTTAATCTGCATCCAGTTCTTGGTATACGTGTATCCACCCTTGTCCTTGTGAATGTAGTCGTAGGTCTTACCGGGAATGAAGAAAGTGGCACCTGCGCGTACTTGGTCTTCTGGTTCCTCATTATACATATTCATCATGTCCACAGAAGCATGAAGAGAACCACCCCAAGCGCCGATTTCAGGAACCACCTCATTCCAGCCGATATCGTTGATGTTAACGTTTCGCTCAGAATATTCTCCTGTCAGGGGATCAGCCCAACGCAGTGCCAACAAAGTTTCCTTGTTATTGTCTGCATAGCAGGCATTGTTCTCAACCTTGAACAAATCTTCGTAGTTGGGAAGCAAGGAGTATTGTCCACAGTTGATGACTTCGTCGCACAGAGTAACAACACGGTCAAGTGTGGCCTGGTCGCGAGTACTCTTATTCCATCCGCTTTGGGCTAAAAGAGCTTTGGCCAGATATGCTTTAGCTACAAATCGGGAAGGATGGTTGGCCGTGGTAGCCTTTTCTGGCAACAACTTTTCAGCCTGCTCGAAATCGCGAATGACAAATTTTAGAGCACTTTCTTCTGTGTACAAAGGAATTTGGGGGTTCTCAGCAGCAGCATAGTTGTCCTCATAAATAATCACGTCACCCCAGCCGCGTACCAAATAGAAGTATGCCAAACCACGCATCAGACGAGCTTCACCGTTAATCTGGTTCAACATATCTTGGTTGGTTCCTTCTTTCGCATTTTTCTCCATACTGCGGATAATAGCATTGGCTTGTGTTACCACGGAGTAGAATGCGCCCCATGCATTACCAATCTCGGTAGAAAGACCCGTTACTTGAAATCTTCCGAACTCACCATTAAGATAAGGACTCCATCCATCGTTAGCTCTCATCGAGCCGATAGGGTAAATGGCACGTTCGTTATATTTGGCCCATGCGGAGTTATAAAGTGGCTCTAGAAGTTTCAGCATGACACTTTGGTCAATGTCGTCTGCGCCATAAAAGGTTTCTTCTGTGTATTGGTGCTGAGGCAGACGATCCAGATAATCCTTGGCACAACTGCCCATTGTTAGCGACATTCCTAACAGCGCTGAAATGGCGAGTATATTGAATTTTATCTTTTTCATACCATATATAATTATTAGAAACGAACTTTCAGACCGACGTTGTAGATGCGTTGTGATGGATAACGATAGTTATCAATGCCTTGCAAAGTGACAGTCTGGTTAATAGAACCCAACTCAGGGTCGTAGCCCTTATAGTTGGTGATAGTAAAGAGGTTCTGGACGTTGGCATAGACCTGCACCCAATCAACCTTCAGAGGTGCTAACCATTTCTTAGGAACATTCCATGAGAGTGACAACGACTTTAGGCGCAGATAAGATGCATTCTCTATAAATCGGCTGCTGACGCGGTTGTTGTCGTTAGCTGGATTTTGAGTAATACGCTGAACCTTGGCAGAACTTGCATTACTGATATATACATTGCTGATGTCTGTTGTTGAACCGTTTTCGTCCTTAAGTGCTATACGTGCGAAATCGAACACATCTTTCATGCGGTTACCCCAGCTTGATGGGTCAGAGAACTGTTGGCGAATATAGTTATAGGCATCATTACCTACACTTCCGTTGAAGAAGAATGACAATTCAAAGTCTTTCCATGTAATTACGTTGTTGAAACCAAAAGTGAAGGTGGGGTTAGGATCACCGATAAACTTACGGTCGGCCTCAGTAATCTTACCGTCTTGATTGACATCCTCATAAATGTAGTCTCCTACCCAGATACCATTGTTTGGATTGATGGGCATAAGAGAACCATCGGTTGCAACAGGACGGGCTACAGGAACGCGGTTACCGTTGGCGTCAAGTACGAATTCTCCTAACTGGTTCTTCTGATAGAAATCGTCCTCGCAGGTAAACATGCCAATGACATTATATCCGTAGAAACGGCCAACAGCACCGCCTACAGGAGTCCATGTGACGATAGGGTCGCTTCCCTGTCCAGTAGGAATCTTGCCTGGCAGTGCAGCATCGGCAGAATTCAGACTGCTTAACTCGTTCTTGTTGAATGAGACAGTCAGTCCAGAACGCCACTGGAAGTCTTTGTTATTGATGTTAACGGTGTTCAGTGTGAACTCAACACCTCTGTTTTTCATAGAACCAGCGTTCACAATTGCAGGTGTTAGTCCCGTAAGGAAGTTTGGTAGTACAGCTGACATCAGCAGGTCGTCTGTGGTCTTCCAATAAGCATCAGTGATAAATTCGATGCGGTTATTGAGGAAGGCCAGATCCAGACCGATGTTCCATGCACGTGTTTTCTCCCAAGTCAAATCTTCGTTTCCGTAGTTGGCTGGTACATAAGCAGTTCCATTAGAGGTCGTTACATTCTTCATTTTGACACCATAGGCATATTCTGCGGCATTTTGGTTACCTACCAATCCCCAACCTAAACGTAGTTTTGCATTGCTTAGCCATGTAACTTTTTTCATGAAGGGTTCTTGAGTAATACGCCATGCAAGAGCTACAGATGGGAACCAACCCCAACGATGGCCTTTGGCAAAGTGTGAAGAACCATCAGTACGGAGGGTGGCTGTTAACAAGTAACGTTCTTTGAAATTGTAATTGAAACGTCCGAAGTATGACTCAATGGACCAGTGATTGCCCTCCTCATTGTTCTTGGCTGTATCGGCATCGCCTACAGCAATACTGGTCAGTGCACCTGAAATGTAATTCCCGCGATACATCCAGCCTTGGTACCACTCGCCATCCTGAGACTCGTGACCGAGCATGAGCGAGAAACGGTTGTCCTTCAATGGCTCAATCTCGTAAGTTGCGTACTGCTTGAAGGAGTTGTATTTATTTGTAGAGTTGTATTTGTTATTAGCCGATGGGTAGGTGAATATGTTCCCATCTCTCCAGGTTTTATATTCTGGGACGAAATTAAGAGCTTTACCCCAGCCACGATTGCCACCATATTCTATGCGAATATTCAGCCCTTTAACAGGTTTGATATTGGCTGCAAAGTTATAGTCCAGTGACTGGTTTGTACGTTCATTGGTCTGGCGCTCTGCCATAAAAAGTGGGTTTACAGTATAGTTATATCTCATACTGCTTGATCCCATATCGTAACTTCCGTCAGGCCTATGAGCAGCCATGTCGGGTGTACTGGCAAGAGCCTGGTACATGATATTCCATTGGTCAAAGGTGGATTCCTGCCAAATATTGGCAAAGGCAACGTTAGCATTGAAACTGAGCCATTTGTTAATCTCTGTATCGAAGTTAACACGGAAAGTAACACGTTCAAATGAAGAACCAATGGCAATACCATCTTGGTTCAGATAACCACCTGATATAGAATAATGTGTACTTTTTGTACCGCCGTTGATGTTCACTTGGTGGTTGTGCATAACAGCAGTACGGAATAACTCATCCTGCCAGTTGGTGCCATCAGTCAGCAGGTCAGGATTGAGATATTGTTCATTAGTTCCCCAGCCGTATACTTTAGAACGGGTGTTGTAATAGTCTGCATACTCTTTGAGATTCATAACATCCAACTTCTTGATGATAGACTGCCAACCCACATAGCCTTCATAGCTGACTTGAGGTCTGCTGTCTTGTCCTTTTTTAGTTGTAATAAGAACAACACCATTTGAGGCACGTGAACCGTAAATGGCAGTTGCCGATGCGTCTTTCAGCACTTCGATAGAAGTTATATCTGCTGGGTTTATAGTGCTTAATACGGAAGTGTTGCCATCCGTTTGTCCTGACATGGCAATACCGTCAATCACATACAAAGGCTCATTACCACCATTTAGAGAGTTAATACCACGAATTTGAACGGAGATGCCACCGCCAGGGGCGCCAGAGTTTTGGGTTACTTGAACACCTGCGATACGACCCTGCATGGCCTGTTCAACGTTCGTGTTTACACCTTGTTTAATTGCCTTCTCGTCAATAGACGATACAGAACCCGTCAAGTCAGAACGCTTCATCGTACCGTAACCAACAACTACAACTTCGTCGAGCATCTTCTTGTCTTCTTCAAGAGTAATCTGGTAGTTTGTGCGACCATCAATCTTGATTTCTTTCGTCAGATAGCCGATGTAGCTGATGACGAGAGTCTGACCTTGTTTGGCTTGAAGGGTAAAGTTACCGTCAAAGTCGGTGGCAACACCATTTGACGTACCCTTGATTACTACACTTGCACCGATAACAGGACCCATGGCGTCGCTAACGGTACCAGTAATCTTCTTCGACTGTTGTACCTCAAGTGGGGCAGTGGTCCCCCCAGCGTACAAAGCAGGCGAATACCCTAACAGGAAGATGGAACATAATCCTGTCAGCAGAGTTTCCTTACTGCAATTTAGTTTCATACCTTGTTTATTAGTTAGTAATATTGAATAAAAATGTTATTATTTTCGGTTGCAAAGATAGTGGGTTTTTCTGAAATAGGTTACACTTTTTTTGTTTAATATTGATACTTTTTTGCAAAGTTTTGTTCCCTGGAATGTGCTTAGATAACGTAAAAAGGCGTATTTAGGTAGAAAGAATCAATAAATTTTAAACGTAAAGAAAAAATATAATACGCGTGTTTGCAAATAAAGTATCATGTATTCTCAAAAAATAATGCTAACTTTGCAACCGAATAACTATTATCTATTAAGCTAAAAAGACCATATTACATGAAAATGACTCGCGCGTACCTATTAATTATTATTGTGTTGCTGGTTGGAATACCGATCAGTGCACAGATTCGTGGTAACCATGTGAACGTATGGGTGGTGCCTGACCATCAGGATTGGAATTACGAAGTGGGACAGACGGCTCAGTTCAAGGTGAGTGTTGTTCGTTCGTCGACCTTGGTTGATGATGTTATCGTCGACTATGAGGCTGGTCCGGAGATGTATCCCGAAGTCAAGAAGAAAGGTGTTAAGTTGAAGAATGGCACGATGACGTGGAGGGGAAAGATGACAAAGCCTGGCTTCTATCGGCTGACGGTGACTGCCCATGTGGGTGGTAAGGAGTATAAGGGCTCCTGCACTGCAGCCTTCTCACCAGAGAAGTTACAGCCCACTACGATAACACCCAAGGACTTTGACCAGTTCTGGCAGAAAACATTGGAAGAGGCACGATGGACTCCGTTGAATGCCACACGCGAGCTGTTAGCTGACCGCTCGACGGAAGATGTTAACGTGTATCAGGTGTCGTTCCATAATATTCGATGGGGTTCAAGAACTTACGGCATTCTGAGTGTACCCACCAAGCCGGGGAAATATCCGGCGTTACTGAGAGTTCCAGGTGCCGGTGTGCGTCCTTATAGTGGTGATACTTATACGGCTCCGACGAAAGCTATCGTGTTGGAAATCGGTATTCACGGGGTGGATGTAACACAACCCCAACAGTTCTATGACAATCTGATGAATGGTGCGCTGAACTGCTACTGGGATTTTGGAATGAACGACCGAGACCAGTCATATTATAAGCGGGTTGTTGTGGGCTGTGTGCGTTCTGTCGACTATGTTGCCTCGCTACCCGAATGGGACGGAAAGACCATTGGGGTGACGGGAGCCAGTCAAGGGGGCTTCCTCTCCTATGCCACAGCAGCTCTGGACAAGCGAATCACTTTTGTGGCTGCTGTCCATCCTGCACTCTGCGACCATACGGCTTCGCTGAAGGGTATTGCTTGCGGGTGGCCGCACTATTTCTATAAGAAGCAAGAGGTGAGAGGTGAGAAGTTTGAGAATAGCAAGGAAGTGGAGACATCGAGATATTACGATGGTGTGAACTTCGTCCGTCGCATCCAATGTCCCACATGGGTGTCGTTTGGCTACAACGACGATGTGGTGCCTCCGACAACGGCGTATGCCACGTACAATACGCTAAAATGCGATAAGAAACTGAGTATATATCAGCAGACAGCTCATTTCTGGTATCAAGAGCAATGGGACGAGTGGCAGGAATGGATGAAGGAACAATTAGGGATAAAATGATGAAACAGTATTTATATATAATAGGTGTAGCCTTCATGATGGCAGCCTGTGGTCAGAAGACCGTTGTGGAGAAGACACAGCGCGAACTGTTGGCTGAGCGTTTGCAGACGTTGCAGCAGAAGGGTTATATGTTCGGACATCAGGATGATCCGATGTATGGACTGACATGGGCCTACGACAAAGATTCGAGTGATGTTAAGAATGTCTGTGGTGACTATCCTGCTGTGATGGGATTCGAATTGGGAGGAATTGAGATGGGCGATGAGAAGAGCTTGGACAGTGTGCCTTTCACCCGTATCACGGAAGAGGTGGTCGCTCACTACGAGCGTGGTGGTATTGTAACTATCAGTTGGCATCCACGCAATCCGTTGACTACAATAGAGGGCGGAGGTAATGCTGGTCAGAAATTCCCCCAGGGAACGGCGTGGGATACCAGCGATTCCACCGTGGTGAAGAATATACTGCCTCAAGGTTCGCACAACAAACTGTTCCAGACGTGGATGCAGCGCTTGTCAGACTTTTTAGCTACGCTGAAGACGGCAGACGGCAAGAAGGTGCCTGTCATCTTCCGTCCCTGGCATGAGAATACCGGGTCTTGGTTCTGGTGGGGTGAGAAACTCTGTACGGTGGAAGAATACAAAGCACTGTGGAATATGTTGCAGGATAAGTTGGATGCCGACGGCTTTGACAACCTGTTGTGGGCTTACTCACCGGGAATGGCTTCCGACCTGACCAATGAGAAATACCTGGAACGCTATCCAGGTGACGACCGTATCGGACTGGTAGGTATTGACGGTTATCAGTGGGGAACGAAGGAAGACTTCGTCAGTCAGCTGGATCAGAACCTTCAGATGCTGTGCCAGTTTGCCAAAGAACATGGGAAGATAGCTGCTTTGACAGAGTGCGGACTGAAGAATCTGGCAGATTCGACGTGGTGGACATCGACCTTACAGCCTGTTGTGCAGAAGTATCCCATCAGCTATCTGTTGGTATGGCGTAACTACAAAGAGGAGTGGTTCGGACCGTCCCCGTCAAAGCCAGATGCTCCTTATTTCCGCAATTTCTACCAGTCGGATAAAACCTTATTCCTAAAAGATATACAATAAAAAAAACATAAAATGAGTGATTTTCAAACAAAAGTGAAGGCGCTCAGAGCCCACCACGAGGAGCTACTGACGCGCAAGAATGAACCCTTAGAATGGGGGAATGGTATCTATGACAAGTGGAAGAATCCTATATTGACGGCAGAGCATACA
This sequence comes from Prevotella sp. tc2-28, assembly GCF_900107705.1. Classification (GTDB taxonomy): domain Bacteria; phylum Bacteroidota; class Bacteroidia; order Bacteroidales; family Bacteroidaceae; genus Prevotella. The sequence continues at coordinate 26,102 of NZ_FNRE01000001.1, read as the reverse complement.
CCGCTGGAGTGGCGCTATGACTTCTGTGAACAGGACAATCCGTATCTGATGCAGCGTATCATGATGAATGCGACGTTGAACTCAGGAGCCATCAAGTGGCAAGGCAAGTATTGTCTAGTGGTTCGTGTGGAGGGCGCTGACCGTAAGTCGTTCTTTGCCGTGGCAGAGTCACCTAACGGAGTGGATAACTTCCGTTTCTGGGAGGAACCCATTACGATGCCTGACGATGTGATACCGGCTACGAATATCTATGACATGCGCATCACCCAGCATGAGGACGGATGGATCTATGGCGTGTTCTGTGCGGAGCGCCATGATGATTCGCAACCGGGTAACTTGAGTGCTGCTACGGCAACCGCAGGTATTGCCCGCACCAAAGACCTGAAGACGTGGTATCGTCTGCCTGACCTGAAGACGAAGTCGCAGCAGCGTAATGTCGTCCTACATCCCGAGTTTGTGGATGGGAAGTATGCCTTCTACACCCGCCCACAGGATGGCTTTATAGATACAGGCTCAGGTGGTGGTATCGGATGGGCCTTAGTGGATGATATCACTCATGCTGAAATCAAGGAGGAAAAGATTATCAATGCCCGGCACTATCACACCATCACAGAGGTGAAGAACGGTGAGGGACCGCATCCTATCAAGACTCCTAAAGGATGGTTGCATCTGGCTCATGGTGTTCGTGCTACTGCTGACGGACTGCGCTATGTGCTATATATGTATATGACTTCACTGGAGGATCCCACAAAGGTCATTGCTCAGCCAGGTGGATTCTTCCTTGTTCCGCAGGGAGACGAATACCTGGGTGACGTGATGAACGTTGCCTTTGCCAATGGCTGGATAGCAGATGAGGACGGCAAGGTGTTTATCTATTATGCTTCTGCCGACACCCGTATGCATGTGGCCACGTCGACAATCGATAAGTTGACTGACTACTGCATGAACACCCCAGAGGACGGCCTCTATACGGCTGCTAGTGTTGAAACCATCAAGAAATTAATCGCTAAAAATAAAAGCTTATGAGTTCCTTAAAAGAAAAAATCGGCTATGGCTTTGGTGATATGTCGTCCAGCATGTTCTGGAAGATATTCTCATACTATCTGCCGTTCTTCTATAGTAATATCTTCGGTCTGTCACTGGTTGACGCCGGTGTGCTGGTATTGGTGACCCGTATCTGGGATGCTGTGTCAGACCCTATGATGGGTATTATCTCTGATCGTACTAATACTAAATGGGGAAAGTATCGTCCTTATCTGCTCTGGGTGGCCCCGTTCTTCAGCATCTGTGGTATCTTGCTGTTTACCACACCCGACTTGAACTATGGCGGGAAGCTTATTTGGGCTTATGTGACGTATATCCTGATGATGACGGTTTATACGGGCATCAACGTACCTTACGGAGCGATGCTGGGTGTCATGACGGATGATTCTAACGAGAAAACAGTCTTTTCGTCATTCCGCATGTTCTTTGCCTATGGTGGCTCGTTCATCTCGCTATTTCTTTGGGAACCGCTGACCAACTTGTTGGGAGGCTATAACACTCCAGGCGGATGGTTCTGGGCGATGGCTGTCATTGCAGCGGCCTGCTTCGTGATGTTCATCCTTTGCTTCCTGATGACAAAGGAACATCTGAAGACGGTTTCTACTGTCAGTGTAGGCAATGACTTCAAAGCTCTGCTGACGAATAAGCCCTGGTGGTTGCTGATAGGAGCCGCCTTGTGTTTCAATCTGTTCAATACCGTGCGCGGTGCAACGGTGGCCTATTTCTTCCAGGATATCATCGGCCCAAATGTCAGCCTGGTGTTCTTCGGACTGATGTTCGTCTTTTATGCAGGACTCTTCCTGGGCGTCGGTGAGGTCAGTAACATGGTCGGTGTGGCTTCGTGTGTTCCTATCGCAAGCAAACTGGGCAAGAAAACCACCTTCATACTGGTCAATGGTTCGCTGGTCGTGCTGAGCATCTTGTTCTTCTTCATCCCTTGTACACCGACAGGCTATTGGATGATGCTGATATCCCAGATTCTGATTTCTATACTGACGGGTATTATGTCGCCACTAGTATGGTCGATGTATGCGGATGTCAGTGACTATGCTGAGCTGAAGTTTAGTACCGCATCCACTGGTCTTATCTTCTCCAGCTCATCCATGGCGCAGAAGTTTGGTGGTGCCATCGGTGGTGCTGCTGTGCTATGGCTGTTGTCGGGCTTCGGTTATATCACCGATCCGGAAGTGCTGGCTCAAGGACCAGTCGCCCAGCCGGAGAGTGCCCTGACCTGTCTTCGCTGGCTTATGAGCTTCGTTCCGGCATGTGTCGCATTGCTGTCAGTGTGCGTGGTATGGTTCTATCCGCTGACGACAGAACGCATCAAAGAGATTAATAAGGAACTGAGGAAAGTACGTGCTGTTACAGACTGATATGGTAAAGTCAATGAAACATGAGATGCAGGATGTACTTCAAAACAACATCCTGCGTTTCTGGCTAGACAAAATGGTCGACCTGGAGCATGGAGGCTTCTATGGTCGTATAGATGGTCACGAAGTGTTGCATCCAGATGCAGAGAAGGGCGCGATACTCAATGCCCGTATTCTGTGGAGTTTCTCCGCAGCCTATCGTGTGTTGAAGAATCCGGAATATTTGGAAGCTGCCACCCGTGCCAAGGATTATATCATTGATCATTTTATAGACCAGGAGTATGGCGGTGTTTATTGGAGTGTTGACTGTATGGGTAATCCTCTGGATACGAAGAAACAGTTCTATGCTATCGGCTTCACAATCTACGGATTCTCAGAATATGCCCGTGCTACAGGTGACCGCGAGGCATTGGAGTATGCACTCGACTTGTATGAGTGTATCGAGGAACATGCTTTTGACCAAGAACACAATGGCTATATAGAGGCTTGTACGCGAGAGTGGGAAACGATTGCTGACATGCGTTTGTCGGAGTTGGATGCCAACTATCCCAAATCGCAGAACACGCACCTGCATATCATAGAACCCTATACCAACCTTCTCAGATGCTTGAAGGAGATGCAGGCAAAGGAGCGTTGCGACTATGTGCCCGTCCTGGGAGCCGTGTTGCCGGTGGGCATCAGCGTGCTTTCGGAAACCATCGTGAATGTGGAGGCATCACTACGAAACCTTATTGATATTTTCACCGACCGCATTCTCAATCCGGAAACACACCACCTCGACCTTTTCTTCGAGATGGACTGGACACGGGGCGCTGGCCGTCTGGAGAGTTATGGACACGACATTGAATGTTCCTGGCTGATGCACGAGGCAGCTTTGGTGCTGGGTGACAAAGATGTACTCACTAAGGTGGAACCCATTGTCCGTGAGGTGGCAAAAGCTTCGGAGAAAGGACTGCGTCCTGACGGTTCGATGATTCACGAGGCCAACCTTGATACAGGGCATGTGGATGATGATCTTCACTGGTGGGTGCAGGCTGAGAATGTAGTGGGCTGGTTTAACCTCTATCAGTATTTCGGTGACAGACAGGCCTTAGACCGTGCATTGCAAGGATGGAACTACATCAAGACGCAGATTATTGACTGGGAAAACGGAGAGTGGCATTGGAGCCGCCATCCTGATGGAACGTTGAATACGGTTGACGATAAGGCTGGTTTTTGGAAGTGTCCCTACCATAACAGCCGCATGTGTCTAGAAATCATTGAGAGAGTGGAAAGCAACTGATTAATTTGGATTTTTGATAATTTCTTCGTATCTTTGCCGATATTTTTAATGAAAGCAAACGATATGAAGAAATTTTTTATTCTATTCGCTATTCTGTTCTGTGGTGCTGTCGAGATGTCAGCACAGGGGAAATTCAACGAACGTCCTAAACTGGTCGTTGGTATTGTAGTAGACCAGATGCGCTGGGACTATTTATCTATCTATTACGACAAATTTGGAAAAGACGGTTTTCGTCGGTTGCTGGATCAGGGCTATTCGTTCGACAACTGCTTGATTGACTATGTTCCAACGGTAACAGCCATCGGTCATACCTCGGTCTATACGGGAACGACTCCGGCATTCCACGGCATCTGTGGTAATAATTTCTTGGTTGATGGAAAGATTGTCTATTGTTGCGAAGACAAGTCTGTGAAACCAGTAGGCTCGGATAATCAGAAAGACGGTGCAATGTCGCCCGTCAACCTGTTGGCAACCACCATAGGCGATCAGTTGCGCCTGCATACGGACTTCCGTTCCAAGGTAATCGGCGTATCTTACAAGGATCGTGCCGCTATTTTACCTGCAGGTCACTCGGCTAATGCTGCTTATTGGTTGGATAAAAAGAACCGCCAGTTCATTACCAGCACCTATTATATGCAAGAACTTCCTCAGTGGGTCAAGGACTATAACAAGGAGTTAGTTAAGCATAACGGATTCAAGGAGGTCGGTGAGAATGTTGGACTCTATCCGATGGCAGGTCAGATAACGGCTGATATGGCTATTGCTGCATTGACTGGCGAACGCTTGGGGCAGGGCAACGAGACGGATATGTTGTGTGTCAGTTTCTCGCAGACTGACGTCATTGGACATAAGTGGGGCACCCGTGGACAACATACTGATGAGGCCTATCTGGAATTGGATAAGGACCTAGCCCGTCTTTTCAAAGCATTGGATGAAAAGGTAGGTAAGGGCAATTATCTGGCTTTCTTGACAGCAGATCATGGCGCAGCCCATAACAACCATTATATGATGGACCATAAGATGGGTGCGGGTGAATGGCATTCTGCTGATATACGCTCAGGTTTGGAAAAACATATTGCCTCTACTCTGGGAAATACCAAGAACGTCGTAAAGGGAATCATCGACTATCGCTTTTTCCTAGACCATAAGGAGATTGAGAAACAAGGTCTTGATTTGCAACGAGTGAAGGCTGTAGCCATAGACTACCTGCGCCAATGTCCGCATATTTCGTTTGTTGTAGACTTTGAACAGGCGGCAATGGCTCCCATTCCCCCTGTTATCCGCCATCGTATCCTGATGGGTTATAACTTCCGTCGCTCAGGTGATATCATCGTTTGTCCGGAGCCTGGCTACTATGAAGTAGGCCAATGGTCGTCGCCTGTCGGTACGACACATGGGGAGTGGAATCCGTATGATGCACACATCCCTCTGCTGTTCTACGGATGGAAAGTTCCACACGGTTCTGCTTCTCAAGAAGTACACATCACAGACATCGCACCAACCGTCTGTTCGTTGCTTCGAATTCAACAGCCAAATGCCTGTATTGGAGGCTCTTTGCGTTTTGATTGAAGGTAGCGAAATAAATTCCACAATAAAATGCAGTTATATTGAGATTTATTTCCTATCTTTGCACCCGAAAGAAATAAATAGTAGGGAAACAAAACTAAGGCTGAGAATATGAATATAGGTAAACACGTTGAGGAAATCCTCAGAAAACAGGGAAAGTCCGCTGCATGGTTAGCAACACAAATCCCTTGCGAACGCACGAATGTATATAACATTTTTAAGCGTAAGAGTTTGGATGCACGTCTACTGATGAGAATCAGTGTAATTTTGGAACATGACTTCTTTAAGGAGTTATCCGAAGAGACGTTCCCCAAAAGTAAATAACAATTAACCGCTGCCATTTGTTAGGTAGCGGTTTTTTATTTTGAAGTTTTTCAATATTTATGCTTTTTCTTTGCGATATTTTTTGTACCTTTGCACGCACTTAGCATACAATATTGTAATTATTAATATTTTTATGAATTTTACTTTGTTAATTACCGTCTTGCTGACGGCTATTACATTGGTGGTGGCGGCTTACATCGTAGCCAAACTGATAGGACCAAGGTCCTATGCGAAGGTGAAAGGTGAGCCGTATGAGAGTGGTATACCCACGCGAGGCACATCGTGGTTGCCGGTTTCTATGGGCTTCTATCTCTTCGCCATCTTGTTCCTCATGTTTGATGTGGAAACGGTGTTTCTGTATCCATGGGCAGTAGTTGTGAAGGAGTTCGGCACAGCAGCCCTGCTGAGCATCGGCTTCTTCTTGGTAGTCTTGGTATTAGGCTTGGCTTATGCCTGGCGGAAAGGAGATTTGGAATGGAAGTAAGAAAACCGCACATCAAGAGTATTCCTTACGAAGAGTGGAATGACAACGAGTCTTTGGAGAAGATTGTTGATGAGCTCCATGAAGGTGGCGTCAATGTGGTGACAGGTACACTTGACCAGTTGATTAACTGGGGACGTTCCAACTCACTGTGGTCGCTGACCTTTGCTACCTCATGTTGTGGTATTGAGTTTATGGCTTGCGGATGTGCCCGTTACGACTTTGCCCGCTTCGGTTTTGAAGTCACCCGTAACTCTCCCCGTCAGGCTGACCTCATCATGTGTGCAGGAACGATTACCCATAAGATGGCTCCTGCCTTGAAGCGTCTTTACGACCAAATGGCTGAGCCAAAGTATGTGATTGCCGTAGGCGGCTGTGCCATCAGCGGTGGTCCGTTCAAGTCGAGCTACCATGTGGTAAAGGGTATCGAGGAAATCGTACCTGTCGACGTGTTCATTCCAGGCTGTCCTCCTCGTCCGGAGGCTATCATGTACGGCATGATGCAGCTTCAGCGTAAAGTGAAGATTGAGAAATTCTTCGGAGGCGCCAACCACAAGCAGACTCGTGATGAGGCTTCTTTGGGTGTTTCCAATGAGGAACTGACATTCCGCGAAAAGCATGGTGATCATCGCAGAGAACCGGTGGTTATCACGGATGTACCTCAGGAATTTGTTGAAGAACTGAAGAAAGAGGAGGGCAACGTATGAAGTTAGATTTCTTATCATTCGATTTTGAAAAGTTCGCCTCGGAGATGCAGAACTTGAAAGACAAGAAAGGTTTTGACTATCTTGTCACCATCGTTGGCGAGGATTTCGGAAAAGAAGAGGGCCTCGGCTGTGTTTATATCCTCGAGAATACCCAGACACATGAGCGTTGCTCGGTGAAGATGCTTGCCAAGAGCCAGGTTTGCGGTGATGGCATTGCATCGAATGGAACCGGTGAGACTGATGGACAGCAGGTAGCCTATATCCCTACTGTTTCACATATCTGGCGTGTTGCCGATTTGTTGGAACGTGAGGTCTACGATTTCTTTGGCATTGTCTTCCTCGGTCATCCCGACATGCGTCGTCTGTTCCTGCGTAGCGACTTCAAGGGATTCCCCTTCCGCAAGGACTGGAAATTCAACGATGAGTATAAGCTGGAAGATGACGTGGAGCCTGACTATGGCTTGGAGTATTTCCTGGACAAAGACGGCAACTTGCAGTCGAAACAGAATAGACTCTTTGATGCCGACGACTACGTAATCAACATCGGACCGCAGCACCCTGCAACACACGGCGTTCTTCGCCTGCAGACAGTACTTGACGGTGAGACTGTAAAGCGCATCTATCCCCACTTGGGATATATCCATCGTGCCATTGAGAAGATGTGGGAAGGCATGACCTACCCCCAGACATTGGCACTGACCGATCGTCTGAACTACCTCGGAGCCATGCAGCACCGTCACGCTTTAGTAGGTGTTATCGAGGAGGCCATGGAGGTTGAACTGACCGACCGCATCAAGTACATCCGTACGATTATGGATGAGCTGCAGCGTCTCGACTCCCACTTGCTATATACTTCGTGTGTCGCTCAGGACCTGGGTGCACTCACAGGTATGCTTTATGGTATGCGCGATCGTGAGCATGTGCTGAACTGTATGGAGGAGACCACCGGTGGCCGACTCATTCAGAACTATTATTGCATAGGTGGTTTGCAGGATGACATCGATCCTAACTTCGTGAAAAACTGTAAGGACCTCGTGAAGTACCTGCGCCCGATGATTCAGGAATATATGGATGTGTTTGGTGATAACGTCATCACGCATAACCGTCTGGAGAAGTGTGGCCCGATGAGTCTTGAAGATTGCATCAACTATGCAGTCACTGGTCCTGCCGGTCGCGCTTCGGGGTGGAAGAACGACGTTCGTAAGAACCATCCCTATGACATGTATGATAAGGTAGAGTGGGAACAGTGTACACTCACCGGCTGTGACTCTATGGACCGCTATCTGGTTCATATCAATGAGATGTATCAGAGTCTGAACATCATCGAACAGCTCATTGACAGCATCCCCGAGGGTGACTTCTACGTGAAGCAGAAGCCAATCATTAAGGTGCCCGAAGGACAATGGTACTACTCCGTTGAAGGTGTGGCTGGTGAGTTCGGTGTTTACCTTGACTCTCGCGGTGATAAGAGTCCTTATCGCATGAAGATGCGTCCGATGGGCCTCTCGCTGGTAGGAGCCTTCGACCCGATGTTGCGTGGTCAGAAGATTGCCGACCTCATCGCTACCTGTGCGGCTATTGACATTGTAATTCCCGACATCGACCGTTAGTCGAAGAATTGTAAAAATGAAGAATTGAAAAATTGAAGTGATTATGTTCGACTTTTCTATTATAACACAATGGTTCGACGCTCTCCTTCGCGAGACTCTCGGTTTAGGAGATTTCCTGTCGATATTGATTGAGTGCGTGCTGGTGGGTGTCGCTATCCTTGTAGGATATGCCCTTATCGCTATCGTACTGATATTTATGGAGCGTAAAGTCTGTGCTTACTTCCAGTGCCGTCTTGGCCCGATGCGAGTAGGCTACTGGGGTTTGCTGCAGGTGTTTGCCGATGTGCTGAAGATGCTCATCAAGGAGATTTTCTTCGTTGATCGTGCTGATAAACTGCTGTATGCCGTAGCTCCTCTCTTGGTGATTATCGGTTCTGTAGGAGCCTTCTCTTTCTTGCCTTGGAACAATGGCGCGACAGTGCTCGACTTCAACGTCGGCGTGTTCCTGCTCACTGCTATCTCTTCGATAGGTGTAGTGGGTATCTTCCTCGCCGGTTGGGCTTCTAACAACAAGTATTCAGTAGTGAGTGCCATGCGTGGTGCTGTGCAGATGATTTCCTATGAGATGTCTCTCTGTCTCTGTCTGATAACAGCCGTTATTCTGACAGGTACCATGCAGATGTCCGGCATCGTAGAGGCACAGACTGGTCCTTTCAAGTGGCTCATCTGCCAGGGACACATCCCCGCGCTCATTGCCTTCTTCGTATTCCTCATTGCAGGAAATGCAGAGGCTAACCGTGGCCCGTTCGATATGGCTGAGGCTGAGAGTGAGTTGACGGCAGGTCACCACACGGAGTACAGCGGTATGGGCTTTGGCTTCTTCTATCTGGCTGAGTTCCTCAACCTGTTTATCATCGCAGGTATTGCAGCTACCGTATTCCTTGGTGGCTGGGCTCCTCTGAACATCGGAATCGAAGCCTTCGACCAGCTGATGAACTACATCCCTGGCATCGTTTGGTTCATGGGTAAGGCGTTTGGCCTTGTCTGGGTACTGATGTGGATCAAGTGGACGTTCCCGCGTCTGCGTATCGACCAGATTCTGAAACTGGAGTGGAAGTATCTGATGCCCCTGGCCTTGATAAACTTGGTCATCATGACTGTTGTTGTGGCCCTTGGCTTGTATATTAAATAAGGCTTATTATAAAAATGGAAGATAATAAATCATATTTCGGAGAAATCGGACATGGTCTGAAGACTTTGGCAATAGGTATGAAGACTACCTGGAAGGAGTTCTTCAAGGACTTCTTCACCAACAAGTCTACAGAACAGTATCCCGAGAACCGCAAGACCACGCTTCACGTCTCCAAGCGTCACCGTGGTCGCTTGGTGTTCAAGCGCAACGACGATGGAAGCTATAAGTGTACGGCTTGCACCCTGTGTGAGAAGTCTTGCCCCAATGGAACCATCAAAATCCTGAGCCACATGGCTGAGGACCCGGAGACCGGTAAGAAAAAGAAGGTGCTGGATGATTATCAGTACGACCTTGGCGACTGTATGTTCTGCCAGCTTTGTACCAATGCCTGCAACTTCGATGCTATTGAGTTTACTAACGATTTCGAGAACGCAGTGTTCGACCGTTCCAAACTGGTTCTTCACCTCGATAAGGAGGTCTACCAGGGTGGTTCGCTGCCCAACCTCATCGAGGGTGGTGCCTCACTGACTATCGGAAAGTTTAATACCAAAACGAAGTAAAGACTATGGCTAATTTAGTAATGTTTTGCATCCTCGCTGTTGTCATCCTCGGTTCTGCCGTGATGTGTGTGACAACGACGCGAATCATGCGTGCCGCAACATTTATGTTGTTCGTGCTTTTTGGCGTGGCAGGTCTTTACTTCCTGCTCGACTATACCTATCTGGGTGCTGCCCAGATATCTGTCTATGCTGGTGGCGTCACGATGATCTACGTCTTCGCCATCCAGTTGGTGAACAAGCGTACCTTGCAAGGTCTGACCGAGCGTATGAAGGGCAGTCGCGTCCTTTGGGGCGGTCTGCTGACCATCATCGGTTGTGCTACCGTCATTTTGGTACTGCTGAAGAATCAGTTCTTATATGCTGCCATGGCAGCTCCCGATGCAGAGGTGCCTATGAAGGCTATCGGACATGCATTGGTAGGTGCCAACCGTTATGAGTATGTGCTCCCCTTCGAGTTCATCTCATTGTTCCTGTTGGCATGCATCATTGGTGGTTTGGTTGTTTCAAGAAAGGAGAAGTAAGCGTATGGTACCTGTAGAATGTTATTTTGTGCTGAGTGCACTGTTGTTCTTTATTGGCGTCTTCGGCTTTATCACCCGTCGCAACCTCGTTGCCATGCTCATCTCGGTAGAGCTGATTCTGAATGCCGTTGACATCAATTTTGCCGCTTTCAACCGCCTGTTGTTCCCCGGCTCCATGGAGGGTATGTTCATGACACTCTTCTCCATTGGTGTCTCAGCAGCAGAGTCGGCAGTGGCTATTGCAATTATCATCAACGTCTATCGTAATTTCAAGAGCGATGGCGTTGACAGTATCAAGAACATGAAATGGTAAGCTAAGGTAAAAAGTAAAAGTGAAAAGTGAAAAATTATGGAAATATATAGTTATTCATTTCTGATCCTTCTGCTGCCTGCGCTGTCATTCGTGATTCTTGCGCTTGCTGGCATGAAGATGTCGTATAAGACTGCTGGCCTTATCGGTACCACCTCTCTGGGACTGGTCACCGTATTGTCCTACCTGACAGCCTTCGCCTATTTTGGCGCAGACCGTCTGGAAGATGGTACCTTTGCCACCATCGTCCCTTATAATTTCACATGGTTACCTTTAGGTCATCTGCATTTTGACATGGGTATCCTGCTGGATCCCATCTCTGTGATGATGCTCATCGTCATCTCGACGGTTTCCCTGATGGTACATATCTACTCGTTCGGCTATATGCATGGCGAGAAGGGCTTCCAGCGCTACTACGCGTTCCTGAGCCTGTTCACCATGTCGATGCTCGGACTGGTTGTGGCCACCAACATTTTCCAGATGTATACCTTCTGGGAGTTGGTAGGTGTATCATCATACCTTTTGATTGGATTCTACTATCCGCTGAAGCCCGCTATAGCCGCCTCAAAGAAGGCATTTATCGTGACGCGTTTCGCTGATATGTTCTTCCTCATTGGTATCCTCTTGTTTGGTTATTACACGGAGTCGTTCAGCTTCTCGTTTGCCGGCGACATCGTCATGGGCGAGGGCACTACTCCCTTCATTGCCGGCAATGCTGCCAAGGCGATGGCTGCTGGTGCATTCATCCTGCCTACAGCATTGGTGCTGATGTTCATCGGTGGTGCTGGTAAGAGTGCCATGTTCCCCCTGCACATCTGGTTGCCTGATGCCATGGAGGGTCCGACACCTGTCTCTGCACTGATTCACGCAGCTACCATGGTTGTTGCAGGTGTGTTCCAGATTGCCCGTATGTTCCCCTTGTGGGTGGAATATGCTCAGCCTCAGATGTCTATCGTCGTCTGGGTGGGTGTGTTCACCGCATTCTATGCTGCTGCCGTGGCTTGTGCCCAGAGCGATATCAAGCGCGTGCTGGCTTTCTCTACGATTTCTCAGATTGCCTTCATGATGGTGGCACTTGGCGTATCACTGCCTGGTCATCACGGGGTGCTCGACAATCATGCTCAGCTCGGTTTCATGGCTGGTATGTTCCACTTGTTCACCCACGCTATGTTCAAGGCTTGTCTGTTCTTGGGAGCCGGTTGTATCATCCATGCCGTTCATTCTAATGAGATGGCACTGATGGGTGGACTGCGTAAGTATATGCCTATCACGCATATCACCTTCCTGATTTCGTGTCTGGCGATTGCCGGTATTCCCTTCTTCTCAGGCTTCAGCTCGAAGGATGAGATTATCACGGCTTGCTTTGCCTATAGTCCTGTGGTTGGTTGGATCATGACGGGTATTGCCGCTATGACCGCTTTCTATATGTTCCGTCTGTACTACGGTATTTTCTGGGGTACGGAGAACAAGGAAGCCCATGAGCACCATACGCCGCACGAGGCTCCCGCTACGATGACTGTTCCGCTGATTGTGCTTTGCGTCATCACCATGGGCGTGGGCATCTATACGACCATTGCAGGCTTTGCAGGGTGGGGTGGTTCTTTCGGCTCATTCGTATCTGCCGAGGGTACCGACTACACCATTCATTTCGACACGCAGATTGCTGCTACCTCTACCATTATCGCCATTCTGAGCATCTGTCTGGCTACCTATATATATATAGGTGAGAGCCAGCCCATTGCAGACCGTCTGTATAAGACGTTCCCCCGTCTGCATCGTGCCGCTTATAAGCGTTTCTATCAGGATGAGATATGGCAGTATGTCACCCATCGCATCATCTTCCGTTGCGTCTCAACGCCAATAGCTTGGTTCGACCGTCACGTCGTTGACGGCACGTTCAACTTCATGGCATGGGGAGCTAACGAGGCAGGTGAGTCGTTGCGTCCCTGGCAGAGTGGCGATGTCCGCCAGTATGCCGTCTGGTTCCTGACAGGTACGGTGGCATTAACGTTAATCCTGCTAAGTATTTAATTAGTAATTAGTAATGAGTAATTAGTAATTATGATTAGTTTAAGCGTTTCAAACATCCGTGAAGATAACTCCGCAGTTTTCAGCTGCAGGTGTAATCATAATTACTCATTACTAATTGCTCATTACTCATTAAGAAGATAAGAATTATGAGTATATTAACATTATTCGTAGTAATCCCCGCCCTGATGCTCGTCGGTCTTTGGCTGGCCAAGAGCCTCAATCAGGTGCGTGGTGTAATGGTGGTCGGCGCAAGCTGTCTGTTGGCTCTTTCCATCTGGCTGACCATCTATTTCATTCAAGAGCGTGGGGCAGGCAATACCGAACAGATGCTGCTGACAGCCTCCACACCGTGGTTCAAGCCGCTAAACATCGCCTATAGTGTTGGTGTCGATGGTATCTCGGTAGTGATGTTGCTCCTGTCGAGCATCATCGTGTTCACCGGTACCTTCGCCTCTTGGCAGCTGAAGCCCATGACCAAGGAGTATTTCCTTTGGTTCACCCTGCTTTCCACGGGTGTGTATGGCTTCTTTATCTGCACCGATATGTTCACCATGTTCATGTTCTACGAGGTAGCGCTGATTCCCATGTACCTGCTGATTGGTGTATGGGGTTCTGGCAACAAGGAGTATGCTGCCATGAAGCTGACGCTGATGCTGATGGGAGGTTCCGCCCTGCTGATTATCGGTCTGCTGGGCATCTACTACTTCAGCGGAGCCACCACGATGAACGTCAACGAGATTGCTGCCATGCACAATATCCCCGTTGACATCCAGAAGGTGTTCTTCCCCTTCATCTTCATCGGATTCGGTGTGCTGGGCGCCCTGTTCCCCTTCCACACATGGTCGCCCGACGGTCATGCTTCAGCCCCCACGGCTGTTTCCATGCTCCATGCCGGTGTGCTGATGAAGCTTGGAGGCTACGGCTGTTTCCGCGTGGCTATGTATCTGTTGCCCGATGCTGCCAATGAGCTGGCGTGGATATTCCTTATCCTCACCACTATCTCGGTAGTCTATGGCGCCTTCTCTGCCTGCGTACAGACCGACCTGAAGTACATCAATGCCTATTCGTCCGTGTCACACTGCGGTCTGGTGCTCTTCGCCCTGCTGATGATGACCAAGACCTCTTGCACCGGTGCTATCCTGCAGATGTTGTCACACGGTCTGATGACCGCCCTCTTCTTCGCCCTCATCGGTATGATTTACGGTCGTACCCACACCCGTGACATCCGCTATCTGGATGGCTTGATGAAGATTATGCCTTTCCTCGCCGTCGGTTACGTGGTTGCCGGTCTCGCCAACCTCGGTCTGCCGGGCTTCTCGGGCTTCATTGCTGAGATGACCATCTTCGTCGGTTCTTTCGAGAATGGCGACACGTTCCATCGTGCAGCCACCATCATTGCCTGTACGTCGATTGTTGTGACGGCCGTCTATATCCTGCGTGTTGTCGGTAAGATTCTGTATGGCGAGGTGAAGAATCCGCACTATCTGGAGCTGACCGATGCGACATGGGACGAGCGCGTTGCCGTCATCTGCCTCATTGCTTGTGTGGCAGGTCTCGGTATGTTCCCCTTGTGGGCAAGCAACGTTATCAGCGATGCTGTAGGACCAATTCTCGCTAATATCATTTAATAAAGGAGGACGAAAGATTATGAATTACGGACAATTTTTACGTATGATGCCTGAGTTTTATCTCGTGCTCATATTGTTAGTTGTATTTGCAATAGACTTCATCATGCATCGTGGCGAGAAGAAGCACGACGTGCTGTCTGGTGTGGCCGTTGCCCTGATGCTGGTGCTGCCTTTCCAGATTGCCTTGCTGTCTGAGCCGGCGGCAGCTTTCGGTGGCATGTATGTCGCCACGCAGGCTGCCAATGTCATGAAAATTATCCTGAGCATAGGTACGGTGATTGTGATGATAATGGCCGAGCCCTGGCTGAAGAATGAGTGCAGCAAGCGCGAAGGCGAGTTCTACCTGCTGGTCATCTCTACGCTGCTGGGTATGTTCATCATGATGTCGAGCGGCAACTTCCTGCTGTTCTTCCTCGGACTGGAGACCGCGTCAGTGCCGATGGCCTGTCTGGTGGCTATGGACAAGTGGAAGAAGAACAGTGCCGAGGGTGCTGCCAAGTACATCCTGACCGCCACGTTCTCCAGTGGCATCATGCTCTACGGCCTCTCGTTTGTATATGGCGCTACGGGCACGCTCTATTTCGATGATATCGCCAATCGCATTGCATATATGGCACAGTACAAGAGCCAGTTGCCGATGCTGATTATGGGACTCGTGTTCTTCTTCAGCGGACTGGGTTTCAAGCTGTCACTGGTGCCCTTCCACTTCTGGACGGCCGACACCTACGAGGGCGCCCCGACGCCTGTCACCGGTTATCTGAGCGTTGTTTCCAAGGGTGCGGCAGCCTTTGCGCTGATGTTCATCCTCATGCACGCCTTCGGTCCGCTCATCAAGTACTGGGAGTACCTGCTCTACATCGTCATCGTGCTCAGCATCACCATTGCCAACCTCTTCGCCATCCGCCAGTCGGAGTTGAAGCGCTTCATGGCCTTCAGCTCTATCTCGCAGGCCGGCTACATCATGCTGGCTGTGATCGGCGCATCGCAGATGGGCATGGCTTCGCTGATGTATTACGTGCTGGTATATGTAGTGGCCAACATGGCTGTGTTCACCGTTATCTCTACTGTTGAGCAGAACAACGGCGGCACCACGCTGATGTCCAGCTACAATGGACTCTATCAGACCAACCCCAAGCTGGCGTTCCTCATGACCTTGGCGCTGTTCTCGCTGGCCGGCATTCCGCCCTTCGCCGGTATGTTCTCCAAGTTCTTCGTGTTCATGGCAGCCGCTCAGCAGGGTTCGTTCTGGGCTTACTTCGTGGTGTTCATCGCCTTGATCAACACCGTAGTCAGCCTTTACTACTACCTGCTCATCGTGAAAGCCATGTACATCAAGCAGACCGACACACCGCTGCCCACGTTCCGCACCGAGCTCTTCACCCGTGTGGCACTGGCGCTCTGCACGGCGGGCATCGTGCTCTTCGGCATCTGCTCATGTCTCTACGACTACCTGTTCTCCGTATCGAAATCGGTGATGTAGAAGCGGTTCATATAGAAGAATAGCGGAGAGTTCCAAGACTCTCCGCTATTCTTTTTTGTTCGTCCCTACAGATTCCCCGCTACTATTATTACCCAAGGTTGTTTCATCATAACCTTGCCTTATTTAGTAATAAGCGTTCTTTATCCGCATCAGAAAAATGGCAATTCCTGGATTTCCGAAAGTAACAAAAATTACTTTCGGAGTATTTTTATTTCTATTCGGAGTAATTACAATTATACCAAATAAAGAGGATGTGCACACATCCTCTTTATTTGGTATAATGACAGCAATAACTCTATAATTTTGCTATTCTGGCAACAGAAGCACGGTGGCACTGCGGGCGGCCTGTGCACCCATGACCAAGACCTGGGCGATGTCGGCAGTCTTCGACGGACCGCTGATGAAGGTGCCGTAGCCGTAGTCGTTGAACTGGATGCGGCGGTAGGCCTCGTGCATGTTGTTGACAATCTCCGACTTCTTCAGCAGGATGACGAGGTTCTCGGAGATGAAGCAGACGGCCTTCTCCTTCATCTGCTGGGGAATCCAGACGCAGGCGTTCTCGGCGACGCCGAACTCGCCGCGGATGATGCCGACGTCGGTGCCGTTGAGGTCGCGGGCGCGGCCCACCTCGTCGGGATTGCGCGTGGCAATGGTAATCTCGGGCAGGTTGGAGGCTATCTCCTTGGCGTCGGGGTATAGCTCGCGTATCAGCTCGTTCACGTCGCGCCCTTCTTCCACCTCGATGGCGTTGCCGCCCACGCTCTTGGTCATGTTCATAAACTGCAACAGCGGGTCGGGATAGGTGATGGCTCGGATGTCGCTCAAGTCGGGCATATCGAATTGTTCGCGGATATTCGCCCGGTATTTCTTCAAAATATCTTCTTTGCTACTCATAATTTTTCACTTTTCACTGTTCACTTTTCCCTTTATCATCTCATGGAACGGTTTCTTCGGGAATTGCATCATCTTGTGACCCTCGGCCCAGGGATTAAGGCTGCAATTCATGAGGGGCGAGGGGATGTAGTTGGCCCAGTGAGCTAGATGCGTTCCGAGGTTATAGAGGCTTTCGTTGCCATAGACGGCACTCATGGCACGACACATCAGCTTCTTCTCAGGATTGGCGGTGCCGAAGTCGTCGAGCTGCTGGCGCCACAGGTATATCTGGTCGCCCAGGTTCACCTTGACGGGGCATACCGTCTGGCACGAGTTGCAGAGCGTGCAGGCGCTGACGTTGCCGGAGTGAGCCTGCGGGTCGCGCAACATGCCGAGGTTGATGCCGATGGGACCGGGGATGAAATAGCTGTACGAGTAGCCGCCGGAGCGACGGTAGACGGGACAGGTGTTCATGCACGAGCCGCAGCGGATGCACTTCAGCGACTCCCAGTGCTCGGGGTTGGCTATCCACTCGCTGCGCCCGTTGTCCACCAGGATGATGTGCATGTGGTGAGCCGTGGGACGGGCCTTGCGGAAGTGCGAGGTGTAGGTCGTCGTAGGCTGTCCGGTACCTGCCCGGCAGAGCATGCGCTGGAAGACGGCCAGACAGTCGTAGTTGGGGATGACCTTCTCCAGTCCGATGGCTGCGATGTGCAGCTTGGGACACGAGGTGGACATGTCGGCATTGCCCTCGTTGGTGCATACCACGATGTCGCCCGTCTCGGCAATGCCGAAGTTGGCACCCGTCATGCCGGCATCGGCGGTCAGGAACTCGTTGCGCAGACTTAGCCGCGCCCTGTACGTCAGATACGTGGGGTCGTGGTTGCCCTTCTCGTTGGAGATGCCCTTCTCCTCGAACAGCTCGCCCACGTCATCGTGGTTCAGGTGGATGGCGGGCATCACGATGTGCGAGGGCTTCTGACCCTTCAACTGGATGATGCGCTCGCCGAGGTCGGTCTCCACCACCTCGATGCCTTTCGACTCCAGGTAGGGGTTCATCTCACACTCCTCGGTGAGCATCGACTTCGACTTGACCATCTTCTTCACGTCGTGGTTCTTCAAGATGCCATACACGATTTCGTTGAATTCCTCGGCATCCTTCGCCCAGTGCACTTCCACACCGTTCTTCTCGGCATTGGTGGCAAACTGGTCGAGATATTCGTCCAGATGGGTGATGGTGTGGCGCTTGATGGCCGACGCCTTCTCACGCAACTGCTCCCACTCGTCCAGTCCGTAGGCCATGTTATCGCGCTTGCTTCGTACTGCCCAGAACGTGGCATCGTGCCAGTGGGCGTATTGCTGGTCCTTTAAGAACTCCTTGGCCGCTTTGCTATGTTGTGTACTCATAATCCTGCTGCTAATATTTCAACGACGTGTTTAAACTCAATCTTCTTGCCTTGCTTGCGGGCAATGCCAGCCATGTGCATCAGACAAGAGCAGTCGGGACCGGTGATGTATTCGGCACCGGTCTGCATGTGGCGCTCAAGTTTGTCGAGACCCATCTGGGCGGAGATGGCGGTCTCCTCCACGGAGAACATGCCGCCGAAGCCGCAGCACTCGTCGGGGCGCTCGGGCTCCACCACCTTGATGCCGTCAACCAACGCGAGCAGGTCCTTGATCTTGTTGAACTTCTCCACATGCTCCTCCGTGGGGGAGGAGAGACCCAGTTCGCGCACACCGTGGCACGAGTTGTGCAGGGAGACGGTGTGGGGGAAGGTGCCCAGTCGGCGGTCAACCTTCACCACGTCATGCAGGAACTCCACCACGTCCATGCAGTTCTTGGCTGTCTCGCAGTCGTGATTCAACAGGCGTGGGTAGTTCAGTCGGATGAATGCCGTACATGAGACACTGGGAGATACCACGTAGTCGAAGCCTTCAAAGAGTGTCTCAAACTTCGCGGCAAGTGGAATGGCTTGCTTCTCGAAACCCGCGTTGGCCATCGGCTGACCACAGCAGGTCTGGTGCTCGGGATACGTCACGTCTAGTCCCAAATGCGTCAGCAACTTATACGTTGCCATACCAACCTCGGGGAAGACGGCGTCCACGTAGCAGGGGATAAATAGTCCTATTTTCATATCTATAGTAATTTGTCAATTATATCACGTGTAGTCCCAGGAATACCATGAGACCGTTCATCAGTATCCAGAAGAGGGCGAACGGCATGGTCTTGCGCATGATGTCGCCGTCCTGTCCCTCCATGTCGCAGGCTGCCGTGGCAATGGCTATCGATTGCGGGGACAACAGTTTTCCACCCTCGGAACCGGCACAGTTGGCGGCGGCCAGCCAGTTGGTCTCGTTGCCTGCCACACCGAAGAACGTTCCTTGGTTTACTAGTCCCAGGTCGCTGGCAGCCGTTGCTTGCAGCTTGCCAAACAGGATGTTGGCGTTGGTGGCGGAACCTGTGACAAAGGTGCCGATAGAACCAATCAGCGGGGCGAAGAACGGGAAGGCTGCACCGGTCAGCAGCACAAGACCCTTGGCGATGTCGTTGGTCATGCCGGTGTTGTTCATCAGCATGGCCATGGCTACGAGGCAGCAGATGGTGACCACCGTCTTCTGCAGATTCAGCGTGGTCTTGGCGAGCAGTCTCATCAGCGCGCCGAACGACATGCCCTGTATCAGTCCGCCGATGACGGCACCCAGGAAAATCATCAGACCGGCATTCGACAGCCAGCCAAACTTAAACGTATTGCCGATGACGGGCAGGTCGAACTTGGTGACGAGCGTGCTGTTAAGGAATTCGTTCACGGAAGGGACAATCTTGCTGCTGATGAGGATGAAGAAGATAACCAAGCCGTAGACACTCCACGCCTTGAGCGTCTTGCCAACACCGAAGCGCACATGCTCGACATGAACGGTGTCCTTTTCTGCCTCATGGCGCAGAAACAGTTTATTGTAAAGAAACATAGCGGCGATGGCGGCAACGGAACCGAGAATCGCGGGCGTCTCAGGACCAATCCAGTGGGCGCAGCCGAACTGCACGGCGATAGAGCAGGTGCCTACAAACAGGGCGATAGCGATGTTCTTCAAAATCTTTGTCCTGTCTGTCATCATCAGAATAAGGAATGGTGTGAGATAGAACATCAGCGAGAGCTGTAATATAATAAAGGTAGCCACCTCACAGAGTTCCTCGGGGGTCGCCGTGCCACTGGCTGCCACCTGATTAGCCAGTGTCGTAGCGGGCAGGCCCACAGCTCCGAAGCCTACGGCAACAGTATTGGCTACCAAACAGATGACGGCTGAGAACATGGGCTTGAAACCTAGGCCTATCAGGATGGCTGCCGGGATAGCCACAGCAGTGCCGAAGCCTGCCATGCCTTCGAGCACGCCGCCCAAACCCCACGTCAACAGCAACACCAGCAGCCCCTTGTCGGAGGTCATCTGGATGAACTGCGTCTTGATGGTCTCAATCTCCTTCGTCTCGCACAGAATGTTGTAGCTGAAGATGGCGCAGATGATAATCAGGATGATGGGGAAACACGCCTTGAGTAATCCCTCAATCACCGACCACAGCGTGATGCCGTAAATGGACGCCCCGGCAAACTTCTCGGGAACGATGTCCATGCCCGGTACGGCAAACAGGGCCAACAAAATAGTCACCACGAGCGTGATAATGGCGCTCCAGTATCCGGACACTTTGAAGCCCATCATCAGCACGATGAGCAACACGATAGGAATGACGGAAATGAATGCTGTCATAGGGGGGAGCGTATTGTTTTGCGATTAGTTTTATAAGTTGTTGGCAAATATACGCATTTTTTTCTAAACGACACATCTTTTTCGCTTTTTTTTCGTATATTTGCCGCAAACAACTAACAAACGCTGCATATGAACAATCAGTTTTTATCAGAATTAAGGCAGGTGATTCCTGCTGAACGTATCTATACCGACGAACTCCGCCGGCTGGGGTGGGGTACTGATGCCAGTTTCTACCGACAGATTCCGCAGGTCGTGGTACGTAGCGACGGTGAGGAGGAAATCTCCAGGATTGTCCAACTATGCAAGAAATACAAGCAGCCCTTCACGTTCCGCGCTGCCGGCACGTCGCTTTCCGGCCAGAGCTGTACGGATTCGGTGCTCATCGTGGCGGGCAAGCATTGGGAGAAGTGTTCTCTCTCGGATTCTTGTGAGACAATCACTCTCCAGCCAGGTATTGTTGGAGCACGTGTCAACGAGATGCTACGGAACCACGGACGTGTCTTCCCGCCCGACCCGGCGTCCATTGGCAGTGCGATGGTTGGCGGTATCGTGGTGAATAATGCCTCGGGCATGAACTGCGGTGTGCATGCCAATAGCGACAGGATGATGGTTTCGGCACGTATTGTTCTAACGGATGGTACTGTGCTTGATACGGGCGATGCAGCCAGTCGGGAACAGTTTGCACGTTCACATCCTGAGTTCATGGCGCGTATAGAAGGTTTGCGTGACAAGGTGCGTGCTGACGACAAGCTTCGCGAGCGTATAATAAAAAAGTATAGCATCAAGAATGTTACAGGATTGAACCTGCGCCCACTGGTGGCTTACGACGACCCGTTCGACATCATCGCGCATAGCATTGTCGGTTCCGAAGGTACACTGGCCTTCCTTTCCGAGGTGACGATGAAGACGCTGAAGGACTATCCCTTCAAGGCCTCGGCAATGGTGTACTTCCTCACGATGAAGGAGAGTTGCGAGGCTGTGGTGGCCATGAAGAAACTGAAGGCTGGCGACGAGGATATCGAGATGAGTGCCGAGAACCTGATGGTGAAATCGGCCGAGATGCTGGACTACAAGTCGCTGTCGTCTGTTGATGACCCCGTATATCTGCAGTATAAGCAGGATGTGGATGCTGGCAAGATAGCGGGCGTGGAGCCTGGCGACTATCACAACCTGACTGCAATACTGACTGAGACCAAGGGCATAACCCACGAGCAACTGCTGGAAAAGATAGAGAAGATTAAGGAGTGCCTGGGTCAGTTCAGCCTGTATGTCCCAGCCGAATTTACTGAGGATCCTGCCGTCTATGGCAAGTACTGGGCCATCCGCAGTGGCATCTTCCCGAGTGTAGGCGGTACGCGTCCTGTGGGCACATCGTGCCTGATAGAGGATGTGGCATTCCCGATAGAATCGCTGCCTGAGGCTACCGTGAAACTGCAGAAGCTGATAGCCGATCATGGCTACGACGATGCTTGCATATATGGCCACGCATTCGAGGGCAACTATCACTTTATCCTGAACCAGAGCTTTGCCGATGAGCACGAGGTGGCACGCTATGCCGAGATGATGCGCGATGTGGCTAAGCTGGTGGTCGAGGACTACGATGGTAGCCTGAAGGCTGAGCACGGCACGGGTCGCAACATGGCGCCATTCGTAAAATATGAGTGGGGCGATAAGGCCTACGGGATAATGTGCGAACTCAAGCAGATATTCGACCCCGAAGGTCTGCTGAACAGGGGCGTAATCTTCAATGATGATCCGGATTGCTTCATCAAGTGTCTGAAGCCACTGCCTGTGCTCGACTTCGACTTTGACAGTGTGCCTGATGGCGGACACTATCTGATGGACCCAGCGCTGTCGACTGCCAAGGAGACCATCGAACAGGTGAAGCGTGCCAACAAGTGTATCGAGTGCGGATTCTGCGAGGTAAACTGTATGTCGTGCGGACTCACCCTGTCCAGTCGTATGCGTATCGCCGTACAGCGCGAGATATGCTATCTCACTAAGACGGGTGCCGAACCGGAGCGATTGGCCACTCTGAAGAAACAATACAAGTACTATGGCGACCAGACTTGCGCCACCGACGGACTGTGTTCTACATCGTGCCCCATGAAGATTAACACGGGCGAACTGACTCACTTGATACGACAGATGGATATGAACGAAAGTCCTACAGGATATAAGTTGGGCGAGTTTGCTGCCAACCACATGGCTGGCATCAAGAGTGGACTGCGAGTGGTGCTGGATGTGGCCCACGCAGCACATATCACGCTGGGTCCTAAGATGATGACTAGCATCTGTAGAGGTATGAACAAGATGGGTATGCCACTATGGACCACAGCCATGCCTAAGAAGCACCGCCAACCCAAGAAGAGCGACCTGACGCAGTTTATTATCGAGAAGTCGATTCCACATACCTCACGCATCACACATCAGCCATCAGACCTCAACCATCAGCCATCAGACCTCAAGGTGGTATACTTCCCCAGCTGTATCAATCAGACAATGGGACAATCCAAGCATGGCGGAAAGATTCACGACTTGGTTGATGAGGTTATCCAACTGATGGCCAAGGCTGGCTACGAGGTTATCTTCCCGGATGGCATGGAACGTATGTGTTGCGGACAGATATGGGAGTCGAAGGGAATGCTCGACATCGCCGATCGCAAGAGTGCCGAACTTGAGGCAGCACTGTGGAAGGCCAGCGAAGAGGGCAGATATCCTGTTCTCTGCGCCCAGAGTCCATGTCTGCATCGCATGAAGAAGGTGATGCACAAGATGAAACTCTACGAACCGGCAGAATTCATCATGAAGTATCTGGTGCCCCGACTGGATTTCCATCCTATCGATCGACATATCGCCCTGCACCTCACGTGTTCCACACGACAGATGGGTGTGGACAAGGATATGATAGCGTTGGCTAAGCTATGCTCGCACAATGTGTTCCTGCCTGAGGGCGTGGGTTGTTGCGGATTTGCAGGTGATCGTGGTTTCACATTCCCCGAACTTAACAGCTACGGCCTGCGCAAGCTCCGCCCGCAGATAGAGGCCAACGGCATAGAGGTGGGCTACAGCAATAGCCGTACCTGCGAAATCGGACTTGAAACCAATTCGGGGATACCATACATGAGTATAGTTTATCTGGTTAACGAGTGTACAACAGCAAAGAAGGCCTGATCGGCCTTCCTTGCTGGCGATGGCAAATCATCGTCCTATTAGAACGTGCAGGGTAATGCACTAAGCTGATAATACAGGGTGCGGGCCATGCGCTCGTGCCCTTTGTCGTTGGGGTGAAGACGGTCAACCTGTGGGTCGGCAAAATATTGCGCATGTTCGTCCATCATGGGATAGAGACCGCTCAATGCATTCATGTCAATTACAGGAAGTGCCCAGATATTGCCGGCTTCTTTCACAGCATCAATATATTCTTCCAGATAGATGCCGCACTGGTTCGTGTAGTCTTCCGTACACTGCCAGTTCTTCTCATTACGATGGAACTGAGCCCGATGGATGGGGGTGAGCAAGACAATCTGCTTGGTGGGATACATCCGTTTCACTTTGTCAAGGGCGATGTTGATACGTCCACGGTAGGTGTTACCGTCCATATTCATGTAGCGACGTTTTCGATCTACCAATTTCTTGGGTTGCCCGGAACCATACATCACTTGCTCTTCTTTCTCATCATACCACTGACCGATGGGAACTCCATGGTTATAATCGTTAGTACCAATGAATATTAGGATGGCATCTACAGAGTCTCCGTGTTCTTCTTTCAACTTGTCTGCTTGTCTGGGAATGTCGTTCCATTGACGACCACTCACAGCATAGACATACGGGGTAATGCCTAGCCACTCTTGAAGGAAGTTCCAGTATTTTACCTTCGAACCACTGTTGCGTGGATCGGTTATTGAGTCTCCAAAGTAGGCTACACGCTTTTGCATCCAAGGATGCACATAACTGGTCTGTGCCTGGATACGGCCACACAACAAGGTGGCCCATAACAATAAAATAATCTTTTTCTTCATCGTTTTTAAGTAATATCCTCGCAAAAGTACGAATAAAAATTCTTGTTAACAAGTTTTTTATTCTTTTTTAATAGAAAGACTTGCACGCTGACGAAATAATGTGTATCTTTGTCGCGTCATTTAAAAGAAAGAAAGGAAAAGACATGAATTATAATGATTATGAGTTACAGGACCTGACGGCCGATCAGCAGCTGTCTATGTCCGCTGCGTTCCCTGTGCTGATGCGTAAGGTATATGTGTGGATGACCCTCGCCTTGGTAATCACTGGTTTTACGTCATATGGCGTGGCCACCAGTCCTGGCATTCTCCAGGCTATCTATGGCAATCAGATTCTTTTCTGGGGACTGATCATTGCTGAGTTTGCCTTGGTTATTGGAGTCAGTGCTGCTATCAATAAGTTGTCATTGACCACAGCTACCTTGATGTTCATCCTCTATTCTGTCATCAATGGTGCATTGCTCTCTTGCATCTTTTTGCTCTATACGTCATCGTCCATTGCTACCGTGTTCTTCATCACGGCAGGCACATTTGCCACAATGGCGCTGATAGGCTATACCACTAAGACAGACCTGACGTCTATAGGTAAGTACCTGTTTATGGCACTCATCGGACTGATTATCGCCACGTTGGTGAACGTCTTTATCAAGAGTTCTGGCTTTACCTTGATATTGAGCTATATCGGGGTGTTGATCTTCGTCGGACTCACGGCTTATGACTCGCAGAAGATTAAGCAGATGCTACTCCAAGCTCCCGATGCGGGTGAGGGCGCACAGAAAGTGGCTTTGTTAGGAGCCCTGACGCTTTACCTCGATTTTATCAACCTCTTCCTCTATATGCTCCGCATCTTTGGAAGAAGAGACTGAAATTATAACATAGTATATATTATATAATAAGGTGGAAAGTTTTCGTATTGTCATGAAATGCGAAAACTTTTCTTTTTTTCATCATTTTTTCTTGGAAAAAGTTTGCGGGTTCGAAAAAAAGTCGTACCTTTGCATCCGCTTTCGCCTCAAAAATAGGTGTTAGCGCTGAAGAAAAGAGTTCTTTGAAAGACTTACATAAAACAGAAGTAGTAGTACAAGAAGCGAGAGGCTGACGCCTCTTGGGTAATTGAACGAACCGTCAATAACTTGACTTCAATAGATACTACCGGATATGAGAGCGTTCTGTGACAGAGCATCAACTTATAGTTGAAAAAGATATTTTTACAGTGAAGAGTTTGATCCTGGCTCAGGATGAACGCTAGCTACAGGCTTAACACATGCAAGTCGAGGGGCAGCGAGAAGAAAGCTTGCTTTCTTTGTCGGCGACCGGCGCACGGGTGAGTAACGCGTATCCAACCTTCCCCATAGTAGGGAATAGCCCGGCGAAAGTCGGATTAATGCCCTATGTTGTATTATGA
>NZ_FNRE01000005.1 GCF_900107705.1 Prevotella sp. tc2-28 | reverse complement strand
ATCCGATTCTTCTTCATAATTCATTTCTCATTTTAATTTCTTTCATTTCTTTCATTTCTCATTTAAAAAAGAGGCCCCTTGTGGGGCACTCTTTTGAGTGCACAGCGGAACCGACCCTATTGTGCACTTGAGGGCTGATGGCTGATGTAAGAGGTAAGATGGCCTGTGTGCGGACAACTAAAGGGATTAACTATTTTTTGCACATAATAGTGGGTTGACAATTAGGTCAGTCCACTATTATTTTGTACCATTAACCATTCCGGTGTATTCTCTGATAAACCCTTCCAGCCGAGTTAGTGTTAAATTAACAGAAGAAATTGCAGATTATGTTCAAAATATTTGTTGTATTGGACAAATTTTGCTAATTTTGTCCAGTAAAAAGTAAAAATTGGTCATAATTATGAGGTCTATCGTACTTTCACAGCGTAAAGAGCGTGACGGTCTTTTGGAAAAAGTCTTCCTCCCACGCGACTATCAGATGGAGGCGGAGTCATTTCTTTCCTCACCACTCATCAAACTGATAACCGGTCCTCGAAGGGCTGGCAAGTCTGTGCTTACTCTTTTGCTATTAAAGGGCAAAAACTTTGCATATCTGAACTTCGACGATGAACAGTTATTGGAGCGTTTTGATGAAGATACAGCCATGCAGGCTCTCTTAGAGGTCTATCCTGGTTTTAATTATTTGTTACTTGATGAGATACAGAACCTTGAACATTGGGACGTGTGGGTGGCCAAACTCTATCGGCGCGGCTATAACCTGCTTATAACAGGCTCTAATTCAAAGTTGCTGTCAAGCGAGATGGGCACGGTTCTCACTGGCCGCTATCTGGAGATAGAGGTGCTGCCTTTCTCGCTGACAGAGTGTTTCAGATTCAAGCAGCAGGAATGGCAGTCAGAATTGCCCGATGAAAGAGCTACGCTGATGTTACAGGTCGAAGACTATATGCACTATGGCGGTTACCCCGAGATTATCAATAGCAGGGAGATTACCGAGAGTTATCTCAGTTCTCTTTTTGACTCCATCATTCTGAAAGATATTGCCAAAAGATACAAAATCCGCAAGACTACAGAGTTGTACCAGCTGGCGACCTATCTTGTAAGTATGTTCTGTAACGAGTTTACATACTCATCGCTGAAGGATGATCTTGATTTTTCCAGCAAGTCAACACTACAGAAGTTTTGCAACTACCTCCAGCAGACATATTTATTCTTCTATCTGCCCCGTTATAACAACAAATTGAAACTGATGCAGAAAGCACCTCAGAAAGTTTATGTGGTTGATAACGGTTTCCTTGCCTCCAATGCTTTCCAGACTACAGAGAATAAAGGCAGACTATTGGAAAATCTTGTGTTTTTGGAACTACTGAGAAGAAAGAATAAGGTTGGCGATAATCTATTCTATTACCACTCTCGCAATGACCGTGAGACAGACTTTGTCGTCCGTGAAAATTTCAATGTCAAGCAACTGATTCAGGTGTGTTATGACATGACAGGAAAGAAGACGGAAAAGCGTGAAGTTGACAGCATCCTTGAATGTGCCGGTGAACTGAAATGCGACAATCTGCTGATTATCACCTGGAATCAGGATGGTATCATAGAAAAAGTTGGAAGGACAATCTTGGTTATCCCATACTATAAGTGGTGTCGGGATTACTGGAGTGCACAGCGTGATGGATGATGGCTTTATAATACCGCCCTTAACCAAGTAAAGTCGCTGGAATTCCAAGATAGGCTGAAAAAGATTCTAGACTGACAGTCAGTCACATACGTTAATCCGTACCCCCTACGCGTACCCCCTGCGTAGGGGGTTTTTGTTTTTTATTCGCCGTACCTTTGCACCGTGAATCAATCACAAGTGCTCTTTGACATACTGATACAACAACCTACCAACAAAAATTAGGCACGCATGGACACGGACTGCGCGACCTTATTATTAGGCACGGATGGACACGGATGGACACTGTTTTGCCCTAGAAAATTCCGTGTATTCCGTGGCCCGCTCGAGCTTTGCTCGCTTTGACCTTGGTCAAAGATGCGTGCCAAAAAAAACAGAATTTAATCTTTAATTTATTAACCCTGAGTTGAAGTGAGGAGGATGTTCCCGGGTAAATGCGCAAAGATTCCAACCTTCTTCTCGCTAAAAACTCAAACACAATGAAATCAAAAACTGAAATTACAATTTTTACAAGTGATATTTTCGGCGAGATTCGTACTTGCCAAGTTAATAACCAAATCATGTTCGTGGGCAAAGACGTGGCTACGGCGCTGGGGTATAGAAATCCTTCGAATGCGCTGCAAGTGCACGTTGACCCTGAGGACAAAACCACATACCCGATTCAGGTATCTGGTTCTAACTACAAGACAAACGCGCTGTTTGTCAACGAGTCAGGCCTCTACGCGCTCATCCTCTCTTCTAAACTGCCACAGGCGAAGGCCTTCAAGCGCTGGGTGACAGCTGAGGTGCTACCACAGATCCGACAGACGGGCGGCTATATCCCCACGAAGGATGCGCAAGGGCGCCAGCTCTCCAATAAAGAGATTATCGACCGTGCCGACGCCATTGTAGGTCGCACACTTCGTATGATGAACGAGTCTGCGGAGGACACGCTGACTGCTACCCAAGTGGCCAAGACGTTCAACATGTCGGTCTATGACTTCAACTGCGTGGTGCGCGACATGGGCATCCAATACTATCGCCACGGACGCTGGAACATCTCGGACGACCTCGTTGGGCGCGACCTAGTGCGCCTGCGTACACACGTGTCGTACTCGCTGAAGGGTGAGAAGAAGGTACACACGTATATGACGTGGACCATCAGCGGACTGAAATACTTGAACTCAAAACTCGGATATCCTAATTTCTAATGACCATGAGTGTACACATGATTTATTACAAGGACGGGGTGAAGATGATGCGCCCCGTCCACACGAGAGAAGAGTATCTGGCACTGCGCAACGGCGGCGAGCAGCAGGCAGTCGTCCAGGCGGTGCGCCAGGGTGACGAGAGCCGCAAGAGCAGTCTGGTGCAGATGAACTACAGCTGTCTGCCCAACGACGACGGCACGCTGAAAGGCTCGAAACGCATGAGTACGACGGTGGGGATGGATGTGGACTGGACCCCTTCCCCGCTTCCCCATGAAGGGGAAGAGCAGATAGCTGCCAGGAAGGAGGAATGGCTGAAGAAGGTTCCCGAAATGGTGCTGTCGAAGAAGGATGCGCTGGGACTGCTGATGCTGGAACGCTCGGCGTCGAAGGGTTTCCACCTGGTATTTCGTCGCCGCGAGGAGCTGTCGCAGGAGGACAATCTGCGTTGGGCAAGCGATCTGCTGGGCGTGGAGTACGACAAGGGTGCCAAGGACATTACCCGCGTGTTCTTCACCACCACGGAGGCGGAGCTGATTTATTTGGATGATGCGATATTCAGGCAGACCCCCTCCCAACTCCCCCTGCAGGGGGAGAGCAGTCACTCTCAGGAACTGCAGCATACTACTCCCCTCACTCACAGGGAGGGGAAGGGGGAGGGTCTGCCGGGGGAGGGTCTGCCGGGGGAGGGTCTGCCCTTCCCCACCCACTACCACGGCATCCCGTTTAAGGACATCGTCAAGAAGTATTGGGAGGTGAACAACAACGGCTTTGAACCTACGCAGGGAGACCGCGACACGCTGACCTATCAGTTGGCATGCGACCTCAGGCACATCTGCGGACGTAACTTTGAGTGGCTCGACCAGGTGATTCCCTGCTACGACGGATTCCCGATAGAAGAGAAGCGGGCGAAGATTAAGAGCGCCTTGAGTTCGGAGTTCAACGGATTCCCCATCCGCTTGAGAAATGTGCTGAACAGCCTCACCCCCGACCCCTCTCCAAAGGGCGAGGGGAGTAGTTACACCGATGACGAGGAAATCAACGCGCCAGCCCCTCTCCCCCTTGGGGGCTTAGGCTTGAAGAGGTTGCCGCAGGGCATTCGCGACTCCATCGATGCCGTAGGCCCAGCGTTGGCGATGCCTGTAGTGACGGCCGTCTGCCCCTGCATCGGCACGCTGGCAACGGGTGTGACACTGGACGTGCACGGTCAGAAGAAGGGGCTTAACCTTATCTCTTATATAGCAGGTGATTTCGCCAGTGGTAAGGGCGGTATTGACCCCGTGGTGGAAGCCTGGATGAGTGAGATTGTGGCGCTGGACAAGATGTACCAGATGCAGGAGGACGAGTGGCGCGCCAAGAAGCGGGCAGCAAAGAACAAGAAGGAGCAACCCGAGGAGCCGAAGCTGCCCGTGCGCTGTCTGACGCTGAACAACACCGTTGCCAACCTGGCCGAGCGACTGGCCAACACCGAGGGCAAGCACGCCTTCTCGTTCACCCCCGAGGCCGACACGGTGGCGCAGAAGTGGAAATCGACGATGAGCGACTTCTCGGTGATGCTCCGCCAGAGCTACGACGGTACGAAGTATGAGCGCGAGGCCCGCTCGGCTGATGCGGTGAACGTGCATATCGAGAAATTGTTGTGGAACGTCTGTATGTGCGGCACACCGGATGCGCTCTATCGTGTGGTATCCAACTACACCGACGGTTTTCAGAGCCGTATAGCCGTAGCCCGCACACCCGACAACACGTTTGCACCGCTGGAGGACAAGCCGCCGGTGCTGACCGACCGCCAGCGTGAGCGCATCCAGCAGGTAGCCCACCTGTTGCCCTTGATGTATGGCGAGGTGGTGCTGCCGAAACTGGAGGCAAAGGGTCGCGAATGGGTGGAGCGCATCCGTCTGGAGACGATGAAGAACGACGACCGCACCCGTGCCCGTCAGCGCTTCCGTGTCTGTGTCACAGCGCAAAGAATGACGTGTTGCCTGATGCTCTGCAAGGTATGTGAGACGCTGATTCAGAAGCACGGACTGAGTGGAGCGGAGGCGAAGTTGAAACAGCAACCAAACCTGTGGAAAGAAATGTTGTTGAAGGCGCAGACACCCACTATGATGGAGGCCTACGACGTAATAGCCGACTCGCTGTTGGAGAACGCCCTCTACTTCTTCCGCGACCGCATTGAGAACGCTTTCCTGAGTCGTGACTATGCGGGTGGTATGCACGGTGAACGACAGAAGCGAGGCAAGAACGACTCTATCTTTGAGCGACTGGACATCCAGTTTACCTTCGAGCAGGCTATGCAGCACTCGGTAGTGGTTAAGGGAGCCAATGTGACCCACAACACCGTCCGCCAGATGCTGAAGAACTGGCGCAAGCAAGGGCTGGTAGTGCTCGAAGAGGATGGCAACTATCGTAAGTTGTAACGCGGTCATTTGGTCATGGTCATTTGGTCATTTTCGATTTTGAAACTATGATTGAGATTCAGAATAATGAAGAATACTTTGTGCAGCTCTGGCGTAAGCTGGAGCGCACGAGGTGCCTCCTCGGAGGTCAGTATAAGCGGTTCTGTATCCGCAATGTGTTGAAGTCGTGGTTCCCAGCCGAAGCTAATGACAACTTTATCTGGGAGGTATGCCACCTGTGCGAGCAGGAAGGTTGGAACGAGTTGCCTCTGCCTAGTCTCTGTCCTCGCAAGCACCGTGAACTCTTACGTGCTATCGTAGCCGTACGTGCCGGCATCAGTTTTTGGAAAATCAATCTGAAGGCCCTCGACGCGGCCTACAGCATCGCATTTCCTAATAGTACACCAATTAACGTAAACAAAAAGAAGAAATGAATGAACAAACTAACCTCAGCGAGCACATGACGCTCGCTGAGTTAACCAAAACAAAGACGGGAATAGAGAACGTGCCATCAGAGGCACAAGTGGAGAACTTAAAACGGGTGTGCCGATGGCTGGAACGTCTGCGGAAGCGGTGGAACGACAAGTATGGCGATGGGGACGACCCGATTATCATCAACTCGGGGTTCCGGTCAGCGGAGGTGAACAAGGCGGTGGGTGGTGTGCCTACGTCGAACCACCTGACGGGGTGCGCCGTGGACATCCGTTGCATCGGCATGGAACAGGCTTTGCGCTATGCTGCCATCTTGCTCGACATCAGCGATATGAGCCGCGAGGACTTCGACGAACTGCTGATAGAGCAGAAGCGCAGCGTCATCTGGATTCACTTTGCGGTGAGACCCTCGGGGAATCGGAGACGGTGTAATATCAACTTTTTGCCCAAATCGTTTGGAAGTTAGAGACTTTTTTCGTATCTTCGTCCCCAAGTATTTAACTAAATTACTAACCAAATTATGACTGATATGAGAAAATTATTTAATTGGATGTTCGCAGCTGTCCTGATTTGCTGCGGAGGAGGGCTTACTTCCTGTGTTGTAAATGATGACAATCCAGTTGCTGACGACCCGTCGGAGTATGAAGGTCCGGCCGAATTCGACCCAACAGTCTGGCTGTCAGGCAAGGCATACCTGGCCGCCGGCCTGGACGAAAATCTGATGCAGGCCTTTGAGTGGGGCGTGAGCGACGTGGTAGGCACGCCTGAAGCCGACGTTGACTTCGTGATGGTCGACAAACTGACGGACGTCAGCGAGGATTATCTGAAAGAGGTGTATTCCAACGGCAAGGTCATTGCTGTGTGGAATCCCGATGCCGCCGAGCTGGAGGCATATAAGGACAGCCACGACTGGCTCGACGTCGCTACGTACAATGTTGATAACTCGCTGATGATATTCGCCTTCAACAATCATGACGATTACTATTATGTCAAGAAACCCATCGTGGATGAGGACTTCGACCCGATCCTGCTGCAAATGATGGCGGCGCAGTATTATTATGCTTACATCTCGAGCATGCTGGGCGATGTGATGGAATACATCAATGGCGTTGAAACGTACGATAAAGAGGACGCCGCCCGTTTCACGGCTGCTGCCAGGAAGGCTGCTGGCGAGAAGACGGCCAAGATGGAGGACTTTGCCGGCCACACGCACGAGCATGTCTACCAGCCATTCACTGTCAGCCACACCTTTAGGCAACTGGGCGGCAATTCGGACCCGGACAAGATAAATGGAAACTTAGAGCTGGATACCGAATACGACATCTATACGGTACACGTGTATGAGGGTGCTGCGGGTGCCGGCGACTACTATGGCATGAAGATGAATGCCACTGTAAACTCAGCAGATCTGTGGAAGGGCAAGGGATGGAACAGGCACGGACTTGTTCTTGTGCGCTGGTGCGGAGCCTACACGACCGACTTCTGGGTGGAGTCGCACCTCGCCACGAAGATGTCGACTCTCGATGCAGACTGGAATGAGGACACCAACGACCGCATCATGTTCCCCGCCAGCGGCGCACCATCGCCCGAAACCACCAGGGGCGAGACGTCCTACGAGGACAAAAACGGCTTCAGCCTGAACTTCAGCCATAGCATCGGGGGAAAAGCAGGCATTAATGATAAAGGTGGGGAACTCGGAGCCAATATCGACTTGATAAATGTCAAATATGGCTGGGAATGGACCCATTCGGAGAAGCGCAACATCAAAGACGTGGACATCCTGAACGAGCGGAAGAACGGCAACTGGGCCCGCTGGCACTTGGTGTTCAACAACCTACCTGAGTGGAAATTTAGTGAGAGTCGCGGTTTCGACGTGAAGAACAACCAGGCATCCCGCAGCTCACAGAGCATACACGGCGTCTGGATGTGGTACGACCGTAACGGCAAAGACAATCAGTCCCAAAAACCGTATGCAATCGATACCTGGTTGAAGGCAAAGTTGGCCGTGCAGAGCTGGTGGGCCACCTATTCCGATCTTGAAACCTCCACCTTTGAGAGAGAGGGCAAAGACAGCCGCTGGATGCCGACCGTGGTCAACGTCACCGGCGGAGCCATCAAGCTGAAGAACGACCTGCGCAACGACTCGACCATCTCAGACGTGGTAGTCAGCAGGGCTGACAATGGCAAGAAGGTTACTGAATTCCGCAACACCATCCCCAACGGTGGCGAGAGGGTGCTCGGCTTCTTCAACTCCAACAATCAGTATATGGTGACCTTCAAGGCCAGGAAGGACAACGGGAATCCACGTAACTACAAGTACACACTGCAACCGACCCTTACGGTGAGTCACAAGGACACGACGACCGTATACGCAAACAGTGATTTCAGTCTCGTCCAGTAAGGCTGAGAAGCACTGAGATGCAGGAAACGCAAATCTTGATTGGCTCACAGAGTGTTCTGCACTTTGTGAGCCAATTTATTCTTCGTGTGCCACCATCAGCGACATATGGCATAAGATAGAATATTAAAAATTTCTAAAACAGTTAAAAGATGTTATAAACAAGGTTGTAAGTATTGTGTATATTATTTATTATGTGTACCTTTGCAGCCGCTAAAGTGAGTATTGCGCTGGCCGGCAGGCCATCAATACGCTGACAAAGAGCGACTTAACCTTCAATTTGGAAGAAGTGAGTGTGTTTCTTTTTAAGTGTGTTTTGCAGCGCAGTTCTTATGGCGGCACTTAAAAAGAAACAGAATATATTCACATTATTATTTAAATTTTAAACTGAAATGCCAGGATTAATTGGAAGAAAAATCGGAATGACTTCCGTTTTCAGTGCCGACGGTAAAAATGTACCGTGCACTGTTATCGAATGTGGTCCTTGTGTTGTTACTCAGGTGAAAACCGTCGAGAAGGACGGCTATGCTGCTCTTCAGCTCGCTTATGGCGACAAGAAGGAGAAGAACACCACCAAAGCGATGATGGGAATCTTCAAGAAGGCAGGTACAACACCAAAGGCCCACTTGGCCGAGTTCAAGTTCGACGAGGAACACAACCTCGGTGACACGATCACTGTTGAGTTGTTCAACGACACAGAGTTCGTTGATGTTGTAGGAACCTCGAAAGGTAAGGGTTTCCAGGGTGTCGTTAAGCGCCACGGTTTTGGTGGTGTTGGCCAGAGCACTCACGGTCAGGATGACCGTCTGCGTAAGCCGGGTTCTATCGGTGCCTGCTCTTATCCCGCAAAGGTTTTCAAGGGAATGCGCATGGGTGGCCAAATGGGTGGCGACCGCGTAACAACGCAGAACCTCAAAGTGTTAAAGGTAATACCGGAGCACAACCTGCTTCTTGTGAAGGGTAGCTGCGCTGGTTGTAATGGTTCAACTGTTTTAATTGAGAAGTAAGCTATGGAATTGAACGTATTGAATATCAAAGGTCAGGAGACCGGACGTAAAGTTACGTTGAACGAGGCCATCTTCGGTATTGAGCCTAACGACCATGTTATCTATCTGGATGTCAAGCAGTACATGGCTAACCAGCGTCAGGGAACAGCTAAGTCAAAGGAGCGTAGCGAGCATGCAGGTTCTACCCGCAAGCTGGGTCGTCAGAAAGGCGGCGGCGGTGCTCGTCATGGTGATATCAACTCTCCGCTGCTTCGTGGTGGTGGCCGTGTTTTTGGTCCTACACCCCGTGATTATGGTTTCAAGTTGAACAAGAAGGTGAAGGTTCTTGCCCGTAAGTCAGCTTTGTCTTACAAGGCTCAGGAGAAGGCTATCATCGTTGTTGAGGATTTCAACTTTGAGGCTCCCAAGACCAAGGAGTTTATCAACATCGCAAAGAACTTGAAAGTCGAGGGTAAGAAGATGCTGATGGTTTTGCCAGAAGCAAATAAAAATGTATATTTGTCGGCTCGCAACCTGCAGAAGTCTGAGGTTATCATTGCTACCAACGTTAATACCTATAAGGTACTTAATGCTGACGTAATGGTAATTACTGAGAACTCTCTGAAGGCCATCGACGGTGTTTTAAATAAATAAAGGAGACTAAAGATATGGCATTTATTATTAAGCCTCTGATTACAGAGAAAATGAATAACATTACAGAGAAGTCTTCTGCCGATAAGACTTACAAGCCAAAGACCGGTAAACACCGTGGTGAGGAAGTGACAAAGAAGGCTCAGCCCAAGTATGGTTTCATCGTGAAGCCTGAAGCTAACAAGGTGGAAATCGCCAAGGAGGTTGAGGCTCTGTATAATGTTACAGTTGAGGACGTGAATACGCTTCGCTATGCTGGAAAGCGCTCGTCGCGCTATACTAAGGCAGGTCTCGTGAGAGGTCAGAAGAACGCGTTCAAGAAGGCAATCGTTACTCTTAAGGAGGGCGACAGCATTGATTTTTATAGCAATATTCAGTAATAAGAAATGGCAGTACGTAAATTAAAACCCGTAACTCCGGGTCAAAGACACAAGGTTATTGGCACGTTCGAGGACATTACTGCATCCGTGCCAGAGAAGTCTCTCGTTTACGGTAAGCGTTCAACTGGTGGTCGTAACAATACCGGTAAGATGACTGTTCGCTACATGGGCGGTGGTCATAAGAAGAAGTATCGTCTGATCGACTTCAAGCGAGAGAAAGATGGTGTTCCAGCTGTAGTAAAGACAATTGAGTACGATCCGAATCGCTCGGCTCGCATCGCATTGCTCTACTATGCTGATGGTGAAAAACGTTATATTATTGCTCCTAACGGACTTGAGGTTGGTGCAACCTTGATGTCGGGTGCAGACGCAGTGCCTGAGGTAGGTAATGCGCTTCCGCTGGCCAACATCCCCGTAGGTACTGTAATTCACAACATTGAATTACGTCCGGGACAAGGTGCTTTGCTCGTTCGTTCGGCTGGTAATTTCGCTCAGCTGACTTCTCGTGAGGGCAGCTACTGCGTGATTAAGCTCCCTTCAGGTGAGACCCGTCAGGTGCTCTCAGCTTGTAAGGCTACAATCGGAAGTGTAGGTAACTCTGACCATGCTTTGGAGCAGTCTGGTAAGGCTGGCCGTTCTCGCTGGTTGGGACGTCGTCCTCACAACCGTGGTGTTGTTATGAACCCGCACGATCACCCGATGGGTGGTGGTGAAGGACGTCAGTCTGGTGGTCATCCACGTTCACGTAAGGGCTTGTACGCTAAGGGTCTCAAGACTCGCGCACCGAAGAAGCTTTCGAACAAGTACATTATCGAAAGAGCTAACAAGAAGTAATCACGAAGTTAAGAAAGAGTAAATTATGAGTCGTTCATTAAAAAAAGGCCCGTACATCAACGTATCGCTTGAGAAGAAGATTCTCGCCATGAATGAGAGCGGTAAGAAGAGTGTCGTTAAGACATGGGCCAGAGCTTCAATGATTTCCCCGGATTTCGTGGGACATACAGTTGCAGTTCATAACGGAAACAAATTTATCCCTGTGTATGTTACTGAAAACATGGTAGGACACAAGCTCGGTGAGTTCGCTCCTACGCGTCGTTTTGGTGGTCATGCCGGTAACAAGAAGTAACACGGGTTCATCCATTTAAAAAGAAGCAATAATGGGAAACAGAAAAAGATTAATGGCCGAAAAGATTAAAGAGGCCAAGAAAACGCAATATTTTGCAAAGCTGAAAGGCTGTCCCTCTTCACCTCGCAAGATGCGCTATGTCGTTGACATGATTCGCGGCATGGAGGTGAACCGTGCTCTCGGCGTGCTGAGATTCTCAAAGAAGGCAGCTTCTGAGAATGTCGAAAAGCTGCTCCGCTCGGCTATCGCCAACTGGGAGGCCAAGAATGACCGCAAGGCAGAGGACGGTGAGCTCTATGTAAGCCGCGTCTTTGTTGACGAGGGTGTGACAATGAAACGTATGAGACCGGCACCTCAGGGTCGTGGCTATCGTATCCGTAAACGTTCGAACCACGTGACTCTGTTTGTTGACGCTAAAACTAATGATAAGTAAAAGGTATGGGACAGAAAGTTAATCCAATTAGCAACCGTCTTGGTATCGTCAAGGGTTGGGATTCAAATTGGTTCGGAGGCAAGAACTTCGGAGACAACCTGGTAGAGGATCAGAAAATCCGTAAGTATCT
Organism: Prevotella sp. tc2-28; assembly: GCF_900107705.1. Taxonomy (GTDB): domain Bacteria; phylum Bacteroidota; class Bacteroidia; order Bacteroidales; family Bacteroidaceae; genus Prevotella. The sequence goes on along the minus strand of NZ_FNRE01000005.1, from coordinate 210,326 downwards.
GAACGAGCGTCTGGCCAAGGCCAGCATCTCGAAGATTGTCATCGAGCGTACGCTGAAACTGGTTACCATCACTATTTGCACAGCCCGTCCGGGTTTGGTCATTGGTAAGGGTGGTCAGGATGTCGACAAGCTCAAGGAAGAGTTGAAGAAACTCTACGACAAAGAGATTCAGATTAATATCTATGAGGTAAAGAAGCCTGAGCTCGATGCTAACATCGTAGCAAACAACATCGCTCGCCAGATAGAGGGTAAGATTGCTTACCGCCGTGCTATCAAGATGGCTGTGGCTAACACGATGCGTGCAGGAGCTGAAGGTATCAAAGTGCAGATCTCTGGCCGTCTGAACGGTGCTGAAATCGCACGTAGCGAGATGATTAAGGAAGGTCGTACCCCTCTGCACACCTTCCGCGCCGACATCGATTACTGCCAGGCAGAGGCCCTGACCAAGGTTGGTCTGCTGGGTCTGAAAGTCTGGATTTGCCGTGGTGAGGTTTATGGAAAGGTAGACTTGGCTCCTAACTTCACTCAAGAGAAGGGTAATGCCCGCTCTAACGGTGGTAACAACGGTGGTGGCAGAAGATTCCGCAATAAGAAGAAGTAATTAATTATTAAAGAAAGAAGCTATCATGTTACAACCAAAAAGAGTAAGATATAGAAGACCGCAGGATGGACGTGGCAATAAGGGCAACGCTCACCGCGGAACGCAGCTGGCTTTCGGCTCTTTCGGAATCAAGACGCTTGATGCCAAATGGATCGACAGCCGCCAGATTGAGGCAGCTCGTGTTGCAATCAATCGTTATATGAACCGTGAAGGTCAGGTATGGATTCGTATCTTCCCGGATAAACCCATTACTCGTAAGCCTGCTGACGTACGTATGGGTAAAGGTAAGGGTGATCCCGCAGGATGGGTTGCACCAGTTACCCCGGGTCGTATCCTCTTTGAAGTAGAGGGTGTGCCTTTTGAGACTGCTAAGGAGGCTCTTCGCCTCGGTGCTCAGAAGCTCCCCGTGAAGACTAAGTTTGTTGTTAGACGTGATTACGATAAAAACGCTTAAGCTATGAAGATGACAGAAATTAAGAGCCTCGAGACCAAGGAATTGGCTGAGCGCGTAGAGAGCGAGACTGCAAAGTACAACCAGATGAAGTTGAACCATGCTGTCACCCCGCTGGAGAATCCATCACAGATTAAGGCTGCACGTCGTGAAATTGCACGTATGAAGACAGAACTCCGTCAGAGAGAACTTAACAAATAATAATGGTCCAGATGGAAACAAGAAATTTAAGAAAGACAAGACAGGGTGTCGTTATCAGCAACAAAATGGATAAAACCATTGTTATTGCAGCTAAGTTCAAGGAGAAACACCCTATTTATGGTAAGTTTGTCCAGAAGACAAAGAAGTACCATGCTCACGATGAGAAGAATGAGTGCAATGTAGGTGATACAGTGCTCATCATGGAAACCCGTCCTCTCTCTAAGACAAAGAGATGGAGATTAGTACAAATCGTAGAAAAGGCTAAGTAATTATGATACAAACAGAAACAAGACTGACCGTTGCTGACAACAGCGGCGCCCGTGAGGCCCTCTGCATCCGTGTGTTGGGTGGTACTCGCCGTCGCTACGCCAGCGTAGGTGACGTGATTGTTGTTGCTATTAAGAACGCAATCCCCACAAGTGACGTTAAAAAGGGTGCAGTATCGAAGGCTCTGGTTGTTCGTACCAAGAAGGAAATCCGTCGTGCTGATGGTTCATACATTCGCTTTGACGACAATGCCTGTGTACTGTTGAACAACGCTGGTGAGCTCCGCGGTAGCCGTATCTTCGGCCCCGTAGCCCGTGAGCTCCGTGCCGTTAACATGAAAGTCGTTTCACTGGCACCTGAGGTTCTTTAACAATAAAAAGTATTAAAGTAATGGCTAAGTTACATATCAGAAAAAACGATACAGTCATGGTCCTGGCCGGTGAGGACAAGGGCAAGACTGGTAAGGTGCTCAAAGTTCTCGTTGAGAAGCAGCGTGCCATCGTAGAGGGCGTTAATATGGTCTCTAAGAGCACGAAACCGAGCGCTAAGAACCCGCAGGGTGGTATCGTGAAGCAGGAAGCTCCGATACATATCTCTAATTTAAGTCTTATCGATCCTAAGAGCGGCAAGGCTACCCGTGTGGCTATCAAGCACGAGGGCAAGAACGTCGTTCGTATCGCTAAAAAGTCAGGGGAGGAGATTAAGTAATGGCAAATACAGCACAATTGAAGAAGACCTATGTCGAGCAGATTGCTCCGGCATTGGAGAAGCAGTTCAACTACAGCTCAAAGATGCAGGTTCCCGTCCTGAAGAAGATTGTAGTCAACCAAGGTCTTGGTGATGCTACACAGGACAAGAAAATCATCGACGTAGCAATCAACGAAATCACGACCATTACCGGTCAGAAGGCTGTCGCTACCTATTCTAAAAAGGATATCGCCAACTTCAAGCTGCGTAAGAAGATGCCTATCGGCGTCATGGTCACTTTACGTCGTGAGCGTATGTATGAATTCCTGGAGAAGCTCGTCCGCGTAGCTTTGCCTCGTATCCGCGACTTCAAGGGTATTGAGAGCAAGTTCGATGGTCGTGGTAACTACACACTGGGTATTCAGGAGCAGATTATCTTCCCTGAGATCAACATCGATACCGTAGACCGAATTCAGGGCATGAACATTACCTTCGTGACAACTGCCAAGACAGACGAAGAGGGTTTTGCTCTGCTGAAAGCTTTCGGCCTGCCGTTTAAGAACGCTAAAAACGATTAAGAGATATGGCAAAAGAATCAATGAAGGCTCGTGAGGTAAAGCGCGCAAAGCTTGTTGCCCGTTACGCAGAAAAGCGTGAAGCCTTGAAGAAGATTATCGCAACGTCTGAGGATCCCTCTGAGGCTTACGAGGCCGCTCGCAAACTGCAGAGCATCCCCAAGAACGCCAATCCTATCCGCCTGCACAATCGTTGTAAGATCACTGGCCGTCCCAAAGGATATATGCGTCAGTTCGGTCTTTCACGTATTCAGTTCCGTGAGATGGCATCAAGCGGTCTGATTCCAGGTGTAAAGAAGGCCAGTTGGTAATCATCTCCAGAGAAAGAAGAGACATTTAGTTTTTAATATTGTCGGGGTAGTCCCGATTAATTAAACAATTTATTTTATGACAGATCCAATAGCAGATTATCTGACAAGACTCAGAAACGCCATTATGGCCAACCACCGTGTGGTTGAGGTTCCTGCGTCTAACTTGAAGAAGGAAATCACAAAGATCCTCTTCGAGAAGGGTTACATCCTGAACTACAAGTTCATTGAGGACGGCCCTCAGGGTACTATCAAGGTTGCCTTGAAATACGACCCTGCCACGAAGGCAAATGCCATCAAGTGCCTGAAGCGCGTGTCAACACCAGGTCTTCGTAAGTACACTGGTTACAAAGACATGCCGAGAGTAATTAACGGATTAGGTATCGCCATCTTATCTACATCCCAAGGTGTAATGACAGACAAAGAGGCTGCTCAGTTGAAGATTGGCGGCGAGGTTCTTTGCTACGTTTATTAATTGGAGGATTTGATTATGTCAAGAATAGGAAAATTACCAATTAGTATCCCTGCAGGCGTTACTGTTGCCCAGGGTCAGGACGGTGTTATTACAGTAAAGGGTCCCAAGGGCGAACTTGCTCAGAAGGTAGATCCTTCTATCAAGGTGTCTATCGCTGATGGCCACGTTACATTTGAAATTGATGAGAACAGTCCTGTGAATGTTAAGCAGAAGCAGGCATTCCATGGTCTTTATCGTGCTCTTGTAAACAACATGGTTGTTGGTGTTAGCGAGGGTTACAAGAAGGAGATGGAATTGGTCGGTGTAGGTTACCGTGTTTCAAACCAGGGCAATATCATTGAGTTCTCGCTGGGTTATACACACCCCATCTTCATCCAGCTTCCGAAAGAGGTAAAGGTTGAAACCAAGATGGAGCGTAACCAGAACCCCCAGATTGTTTTGGAGTCATGCGACAAGCAGCTGCTGGGTATGATTTGCGCAAAAATTCGTTCTTTCCGTATGCCGGAGCCTTACAAGGGTAAGGGTATCTTGTTCAAGGGTGAGGTTATCCGTCGTAAGTCGGGTAAGTCAGCCTCAGCTAAGTAATCTTAAAAACTGAAGAATTATGACAACAAAGAAGATTGAAAGACGAATTAAGATTAAATACAGAATTCGTAAGAACGTATTCGGTACTGCCGAGCGTCCCCGTATGAGCGTGTTCCGTTCTAACAAGCAGATCTACGTTCAGGTGATTAACGATTTGGAGGGTAAAACTCTTGCATCTGCATCATCACTGGGTCTTGAGACCATGCCTAAGACTGAACAGGCAGAGAAGGTTGGTGAGATGGTAGCCAAGAAGGCTATTGAGGCTGGTGTTACAGCCGTTGTCTTCGACCGTAATGGTTATCTCTACCACGGCCGTGTTAAGTCATTGGCTGATGCAGCACGTAAAGGTGGACTTAAATTTTAAACGATTATGGCAATGAACAAAGTTAAGATAAATAGCGACGTAGAGTTGAAAGACAGACTGGTTGCCATCAACCGTGTTACAAAGGTAACAAAGGGTGGTCGCACCTTTACATTCGCAGCAATCGTCGTTGTCGGTGACGGCAACGGTATCATTGGCTGGGGACTTGGCAAGGCAGGTGAAGTTACTGCCGCCATCGCAAAAGGTGTTGAGGCAGCTAAGAAGAATCTGGTAAAGGTTCCCGTGCTCAAGGGTACCATTCCTCATGAGATGGAAGCACGCTTCGGTGGCGCTCAGGTGTTCCTTAAGCCCGCTGCAGCCGGTACTGGTCTTGTGGCTGGTGGTGCTATGCGTGCTGTACTTGAGAGCGTTGGTGTGAAGGACGTGCTTGCTAAGTCAAAGGGTTCTTCTAACCCCCACAACCTGGTTAAGGCAACCATCGAGGCTCTGAGCCAGATGCGCGATGCCTATACCGTTGCAGGTACACGTGGAATCAGTATGGAAAAAGTATTTAGAGGATAAAGGAGAAACGAACTATGGCAACAATTAAGATTAAGCAGATTAAGAGCAAGATCGGTTATCCCGTAGATCAGAAACGCACCCTCGAGGCACTGGGACTTCACAAGATCTCTCAGGTTGTAGAGAAGGAGGACAGTCCTGTTATCCGCGGTATGATTCGTAAGGTTCACCACTTGGTGGAAGTTATCGACTAATTAAATTACAATTTTAAAAAGATACGATTATGAAACTACATACTTTAAAACCAGCTGAGGGCTCTACACATTCACGTCGTAGAATTGGCCGCGGACCAGGCTCTGGTCTCGGTGGAACCTCTACTCGTGGTCACAAGGGTGCCAAGGCTCGCTCAGGTTACAAGAAGAAGATTGGTTTCGAGGGTGGTCAGATGCCATTGCAGCGTCGTGTTCCGAAGTCTGGTTTCAAGAATATTAACCACAAGGAGTACTTTGCTGTTAACATCTCAACACTTCAGAAGCTGGCTGAGGAGAAGAACCTCACCAAGATCGGTATTGCAGAGTTGGTTGCAGCAGGTCTGACCAATGGCAAAGAACTGGTCAAGGTTCTTGGTAATGGTGAGTTGAAAGCAAAAGTAGACGTTGAAGCAAATGCATTCTCTAAGACTGCCGAGGAAGCTATCAAGGCAGTTGGTGGAAACGCAACAATTATCTAATAAACGACAATGAAGAAGTTAATAGAGACACTGAAGAACATTTGGAAGATTGAGGATCTGCGTCAGCGCATCCTGATTACGGTCCTGTTTGTAGCAATTTACCGTTTCGGTTCATTTGTTGTGCTTCCAGGTATCAATCCGGCCTTATTGGACAAACTGCAGTCACAGACTGCTGGTGGTCTCATGTCACTGCTTGATATGTTCTCCGGTGGCGCATTCTCCAACGCATCCATCTTTGCGCTTGGAATCATGCCTTACATCTCTGCTTCTATCGTTATGCAACTCCTTGCTGTCGCTGTACCTTATTTCCAGAAGATGCAGCGTGAGGGAGAGAGTGGCCGCAAGAAGATAATGACTTATACTCGGTACCTGACAGTAGCTATCCTGCTGTTCCAGGCACCGAGTTACCTCATCAATCTGAAGATGCAGGCCGGTGCTGCCTTGGCTTCTGGTATCAGTTGGACGGTATTTGTATTCCCCGCCACTATTATCCTTGCAGCCGGCAGTATGTTCATCCTTTGGCTTGGAGAGCGCATTACGGATAAGGGCATAGGAAATGGTATCTCGCTGATCATTATGATCGGTATTATCGCACGTCTTCCTCAGGCGTTCATTCAGGAAGTATCATCACGCTTTACGGCTATTACCGGTGGTGGTCTTGTTATGTTCCTGGTTGAGATTATCATCCTCTATGCAGTTGTTTGTGCAGCTATCGTTTTGGTACAGGGTGTCCGCAAGGTACCTGTACAGTATGCAAAGCGTCTTGTAGGAAATCAGCAGTATGGCGGTGCTCGTCAGTATATTCCTCTGAAGTTGTTTGCTGCTAACGTGATGCCTATCATCTTTGCTCAGGCATTGATGTTCATCCCTTTGGCATTCGTACAGTATGCAGCTCCTGAGAACGCAAACTGGTTTGTTCGTTCTATGTTAGATCATCATAGCTGGACGTACAATATCATCTTTGCATTCCTGATTATCGCATTCACCTATTTTTATACTGCGATCACTCTTAATCCCACTCAGATGGCTGAGGACATGAAACGCAACAACGGTTTTATTCCAGGTATTAAACCTGGCAAGCCGACAGCTGACTTCATTGACACTGTGATGTCACGCATCACACTGCCTGGTTCGCTGTTCATTGCTTTCATCGCAATTATGCCAGCCTTGGCAGGATTGTTGAACGTCCAGGATGCATTTTCTCAGTTCTTCGGCGGTACATCGCTGTTGATTCTGGTCGGTGTTGTCCTCGATACACTCCAGCAGATTGAGAGTCACCTGCTCATGCGTCATTATGACGGCTTGCTCAATTCAGGTCGCATACATGGACGTGGCGGTGTGAGTGCCTACTAAGTCACAGTATGAAGATATTTCTGAAGACTGAAGACGAAATTGAACTGATGCGCCAGGCCAACCAACTTGTTGGGAAGACCCTTGGCGAATTAGCAAAGAATATCAAGCCTGGTGTGACGACCCTCCAGTTGGATAAGATTGCCGACGAGTTTATTCGTGACAATGGAGCAATTCCTACTTTCAAGGGTTTCCCCAATCCATATGGAGGGCCGTTCCCTGCCAGCATCTGCACCTCAGTGAATGAGGTTGTCGTTCATGGAGTCCCTCGAGCAGAGACTGTTCTTAAAGAAGGTGATATCATCTCTGTTGACTGCGGAACATTGCTTAACGGTTTTTGTGGTGACTCATGCTATACGTTCTGTGTAGGTGAGGTTAGTGCAGAAATGAAAGAATTGCTTCGTGTCACGAAAGAATCGCTTTATAAGGGAATTGAACAGGCAGTTGCTGGTCATCATGTGGGCGACATAAGCAGTGCAGTACAAAAACATTGTGAAGCTCACGGTTATGGTGTTGTGCGTGAATTGACTGGTCATGGCATTGGTCATGATATGCATGAAGACCCACCAGTTCCGAACTACGGCCGACGTGGAAACGGTGTTATGTTGAAAGCTAACATGTGCATTGCCATCGAGCCGATGATTACTATGGGAAGTCGTGAGATAGGATTGATGCCTGATCGTTGGAGTATATGTACACGAGACGGCAAACCTGCAGCTCATTTTGAACACACCATAGCTGTTCGCAAGGGAAAGGCAGAGATATTGTCTTCGTTTGAAGAAGTTGAACGCATAGAAGGAAAACTATATTAAATTATGGCAAAGCAAGGCGCTATAGAACAAGATGGAACTATCGTAGAGGCATTATCTAATGCTATGTTCCGTGTAGAATTAGAGAATGGAGTACCCATCATTGCCCACATTTCTGGGAAGATGCGTATGCACTATATCAAGATTCTGCCAGGTGATAAGGTAAAGGTCGAGATGAGCCCCTACGACTTGACAAAAGGACGAATTGTATTTAGATACAAATAATTAGGAGACCAATAAAATGAAGACAAGAGCATCATTGAAGAAGCGCACCCCCGATTGCAAGATTGTACGTCGCAAGGGTCGTCTGTTCGTTATCAACAAGAAGAACCCTAAGTATAAGATGCGTCAGGGTTAAATTTATGTTAAATAAGCATAAAAGGGTAGCGGAATATCAGAAATTCTGCGTACCTTTGCATGCTTTTTAGCAAAAATTCGAATTTTAACATTATTATTTTTTAGTTTAACAAATGGCAATAAGAATTGTTGGAGTAGATTTGCCCCAAGAGAAGCGTGGCGAAATCGCATTGACCTATATCTATGGTATTGGTCGAAGTAGTTCAGCAAAGATTTTGGACAAGGCCGGCGTGAGCCGCGACCTGAAAGTCAACGAATGGAGTGACGACCAGGCAGCCAAGATCCGTGAAATCATCGGCGCTGAATTTAAGGTAGAAGGTGATCTCCGTAGTGAGATTCAGTTGAACATCAAGCGACTGATGGATATTGGTTGCTATCGTGGAGTCCGTCATCGTAACGGTCTGCCTGTTCGTGGTCAGAGCACCAAAAACAATGCTCGTACACGTAAGGGTAAGAAGAAGACTGTTGCTAACAAGAAGAAGGCCACGAAGTAAAGTTTAAAGTTTAACGATTAAAGTTTAAAGTTTAAAGTTATGGCAAAGAAAACAGTCACTTCTAAGAAGAGAAATGTGAAAGTAACCGCCATCGGTCAGCTTCACGTTCATAGTTCTTTCAATAATATTATCGTTTCACTCGCTAACGACGAGGGTCAAGTTATTTCTTGGTCTTCAGCAGGTAAGATGGGCTTCCGTGGTTCTAAGAAGAATACACCGTATGCTGCTCAGATGGCTGCCGAAGACTGCGCTAAGGTCGCTTTCGATCTTGGTCTTCGCAAGGTAAAGGCTTATGTAAAAGGTCCCGGTAATGGACGTGAGTCTGCTATCCGTGCCTGCCATACTGCTGGTATCGAAGTTATAGAGATTGTTGACGTTACACCGCTGCCACACAATGGCTGTCGTCCTCCGAAGCGTCGTCGCGTATAAGCGAATTGAAATTTGATAATTTACATTTGAAAATTATATTTTAAATTATGGCAAGATATATTGGACCGAAATCAAAAATTGCCCGCCGATTTGGAGAAGCCATCTTCGGCCCGGACAAAGTTTTGTCCCGCAGGAACTTCCCCCCGGGACAGCATGGCAACAACCGTCGCCGCAAGCAGTCGGAGTATGCTGTCATGTTGGCAGAGAAGCAGAAAGCCAAGTACACTTATGGTGTTCTTGAGCGCCAGTTCCGTAACATGTTCGAGAAGGCAGCTAAGGCTGAGGGTATCACCGGTGAGGTGCTGCTTCAGTTACTCGAGAGTCGTCTGGACAACGTAGTTTATCGTTTGGGTCTTGCACCTACGCGTGCAGCAGCTCGTCAGCTTGTAGGCCATAAGCACATTGTTGTTGACGGTCAGGTAGTTAACATTCCTTCTTATCAGGTAAAGCCTGGTCAGATTGTCGGTGTTCGTGAGAAGGCTAAGTCACTCGAGGTTATCGAGGCTGCACTTGCAGGTTTCAACCACAGCAAGTATCCTTGGATTGAGTGGGACGAGCAGACCAAGAGCGGTAAGTTCCTGCATATGCCGGAGCGCGCTGACATCCCTGAGAACATTAAGGAACAGTCAATCGTTGAATTGTACTCTAAGAACTAAAATCATTTAAATTAATGGCGATATTAGCATTTCAAAAACCTGATAAAGTCGTAATGTTGGAGGCTACAGACAAGTTCGGCAAGTTCGAATTTCGTCCTCTTGAGCCTGGTTTCGGCGTTACCATTGGTAATGCCCTGCGCCGCATTCTTCTTTCATCGCTCGAGGGTTATGCAATCAATACCGTGCGCATTGCCGGTGTAGAGCATGAGTTCTCATCAGTACCTGGTGTCAAAGAAGATGTAACCAACATTATCTTGAACCTGAAGCAAGTTCGGTTCAAGCAAGTAGTGGAAGAATTCGAGAATGAGAAAGTCTCTATCACTGTCGAGAATTCTACCGAGTTTAAAGCCGGTGATTTAGGCAAGTATCTGACTGGATTTGAAGTGTTAAATCCCGATTTGGTGATTTGTCATTTAGATTCCAAGGCTTCGATGCAGATTGACCTTACTATCAACAAAGGCCGCGGATATGTTCCCGCAGATGAAAATCGCGAGTTCTGCACCGATGTTAATGTGATAGCTATAGACTCAATCTACACCCCAATCCGTAATGTCAAGTACAGCGTTGAGCCGTATCGTGTCGAGCAGAAAACCGACTATGATAAGCTCGTGTTGGAAGTGACAACGGATGGTTCCATACACCCGAAGGACGCACTGAAAGAGGCTGCCAAAATCCTTATCTATCACTTCATGCTCTTCTCTGATGAGAAGATTACGCTGGAAACCACTGATGTTGAAGGCAATCAGGAGTTTGATGAGGAAGTATTGCACATGCGTCAGTTGCTGAAGACCAAGTTAGTTGACATGAACCTCTCTGTTCGTGCACTTAATTGTCTGAAAGCTGCTGATGTTGAGACTTTAGGTGACCTCGTACAGTACAATAAGACGGATCTTCTCAAGTTCCGTAACTTCGGTAAGAAATCGCTCACTGAGCTTGATGATTTGCTCGAGAGTCTGAATCTGTCGTTTGGAACCGATATTTCAAAGTATAAACTGGACAAGGAATAATATTCCTAAAATAGTCCTCTTAAAGAAAAAAACGAAAAATGAGACACGGAAAGAAATTCAATCATTTGAGCCGTACTGCTGATCACCGCCGTGCTATGCTTGCCAACATGGCCATTTCGCTGATCATGCACAAAAGAATCACTACGACTCTTGCCAAGGCAAAGGCACTTAAGAAATATGTTGAGCCGCTGATTACGCGAGCCAAGGACGATAGCACCAATAGCCGTCGTGTAGTATTCAGCTACCTGCAGAACAAAGAAGCCCTGAAGGAACTCTTCGGTGCTGTAGCTCAAAAGGTAGGTGACCGCCCCGGTGGTTATACTCGTATCATTAAGCTGGGTACCCGTCAGGGTGATGCTGCTGATGTGGCATTTATCGAGCTTGTTGATTTCGACGAGAATATGCTGAAGACTCCTAAGGCAGAGAAGAAGACTCGCCGTTCACGTAAGGCCGCTCCAAAGGCTGAAGCACCTGTTGCCGAGGCTCCTGTTGAGGAGGCTCCTAAAGCTGAGGCTCCCGCCGCAGAGGAAGCAAAGGCAGAGTAATATTTCGATTGAAATCTGAATAAGATGGGGTGTTGTTTCCAACAACGCCCCATTTCTTTTATTTTCAAAATAGGGATTTCCCTTTTGTTTTTTCGGGAAAATCCTCATGATGTATGTTCCTTATTGTTTATCTTTGCATCGTGAAACTTTAAATAGAAAAGACAATGAGAAAGGTGTTGTTCATATTGACGAGTTGTGTTCTTATGCTAAGCAGTTGCGGGACATATACCGGCGAAGGAGCTGCTACTGGTGCAGCCTTTGGCTCCATCCTTGGTTCTGCCATTGGAGGTATCTCTGGTGGTTGGCGTGGTCATGATGTTGGTACAATTGTCGGTATGGCAGGAGGAGCCGTTGTCGGTGCTGCTATAGGTTCTGCAGCAGACCGGCAGGAACAGCGTAAGTACGAGGCCTATCAGGAGGAGCAGGAGCGATATCGTCATCAGCGACAGTATGATGATAGTGGCTTTGACGCTTCGGGTAGGGGAGACGATCGTATCAGTTTTGATGCTCCGGGACCACGCGACGGGAAAGGAAGCTATACTGCAGCAGAACCTCGCACCTACGACCCAACTACCAGACCGGTAGAGTCAGGCTATAGCGTTAAGTATAATTCGTTGATAGAGATTCGTAATGCCCGTATCATCGATGCTGACCACGATGGGATCCTGCGTGCAGGAGAGGAGTGTCGTATCACGTTCGAAATTATGAATCGTTCATCGTTGCCTTTATACGATGTTCAGCCAACAGTGATGGATGTCACAGGCAACAAGCATATTCATATTTCGCCCAATCTGCATATTGAGAGCATTGCACCCAATAGTGGCGTGCGTTATACCGCCACCATTCTGGCAGACAAGAAATTAAAGAATGGTGAGGTTATAATACGTGTTGAGGTGACGCAAGGCGACAAGGAAATCACCTCGCAGATTAAGGAGTTCTCTTTGCCGACGCAGCGGAATTAGACTTTTGTTGGTTCTCCTTCATCTCTTTCCAGAATGGAACGAGGGCTGGTGCACCGTCGTTGGTTTCTAGCTCCATGTTAGGCAATTCTATCTCTTCAGTCGGTTTGAATGGTACGACAAAGGTGTCGAGTTTATGGACGATGACCATGGCTACTCCTGCTGTTATAATGTCCAACTCCTTGGCAGCCCGCCACGATAAGTCGATGATGCGCCCGCGGACAAAAGGACCGCGATCGGTTACCCTGACTATCACACTCTTTCCGTTTGCCGGGTTGTATACACGCAGCATGGTGCCGAATGGGTAAGTGCGGTGTGCACATGTCAAGCTATCGTGATGCAGACGTTCGCCATTGGCCGTTCTTGAACCTGTAGCTTTTTTAGAATAAAAAGTCGCTTTACCTCGTTGAACGATTTGGCCGTTCAACGGGGTAAAGCATAATGTCAATAATGATGCTATTAAAGCTATCTTGTGTATTACTATCATACAATGCCCTGTGCCAGCATTGCCTTGGCTACCTTCATGAAGCCAGCCACGTTGGCTCCTTTGACGTAGTTCACATAGCCATCAGCTTGCTTGCCGTATTTAACACATTGCTCGTGGATACCCGACATAATCTGATGCAGGCGCTGGTCTACCTCCTCTGCTGTCCATCCCATTCGCATTGAGTTTTGTGTCATTTCGAGACCGCTCGTAGCCACACCACCAGCATTAACTGCTTTTCCTGGGGCGAACAACTGACCTGCAGCAATGAACTTGTCAACGGCCTCTGCGGTGCATCCCATGTTGCTTACTTCAGCAACGCATAGCGGCTTGTGAGCCAGTATCATGTCGGCGTCAGCACCATTCAATTCGTTCTGTGTTGCACAAGGCAGATAGATATCAGCCTTCTGCTCCCATGGCTTCTTATTGGCATAGAAGGTGGCTCCATCGAACTCCTCTGCATATGGCTGACAAATGTCGTTTCCTGAAGCGCGCAGTTCTAGCAGATAGTCAATCTTCTCAGCATCCAGTCCGACAGGGTCATAAATGTATCCGTCGGGTCCTGAGATAGTAATGACCTTAGCCCCCAACTCAGTAGCTTTCTTGGCGGCTCCCCAAGCCACATTACCAAATCCAGACAGCGCTACTGTCTTACCCTTGATGTCCAATCCGTGGGTTTCCATCATGTGGTGGACGAAATACAGTGCGCCATATCCCGTTGCCTCCGGGCGCAATATGCTACCGCCCCATTCCAATCCCTTGCCGGTGAGTGTTGCGCCGTGGAACTGTGAGGTCAACTTTTTGTACATACCGAACAGGTAGCCTATCTCACGACCTCCCACGCCGATATCTCCTGCAGGAACGTCCATATCAGGACCTATCACCTTATATAATTCGCACATAAAGGCTTGACAGAAACGCATAATTTCAGCATCGCTCTTTCCACGTGGGGCAAAGTCGGAACCACCCTTACCTCCTCCCATGGGCAATGTTGTCAGTGCGTTCTTGAAAGTTTGTTCGAAACCGAGGAATTTAAGAATGCTGAGATTCACAGAGGGGTGGAAACGCAAGCCACCCTTATACGGACCGATGGCCGAGTTGAACTGTACGCGGTAGCCGATGTTCACTTGAACCTCGCCTTTGTCATCAACCCAGGGTACACGGAACGTTGTGATGCGTTCAGGCTCCACCAAACGCTCGATAATCTTGGCTTTTTCAAACTCAGGATGCTGGTTATACACATCCTCAATAGAGATTAACACTTCTCTGACTGCCTGCAGGTATTCTGCCTCACCTGGATGTTTCTGTTCCAGGCCCTGCATAATTTTTTCTACGTTCATAGTATTGTTATTTATAGTTCTGTTATTGTCATTTTGTCATAATGACAATGCAAATATAGGCTTTTTCTTTGGAATGACAATAGTTTTTTAAGAAAATTTTTGCTCTAATAGTTACATTTGTAAGTTTTAATAGTTATAATTGCTAGAATTAATAGTTGCAACTGTGATTATTAATGGTAGCATTTTTTTGTGTTTCTGATATGATTTCTCAAAAAATGTAGTACCTTTGCCAACCTAAAGACCGAAAATATGAGTGCAAACATACCCCAGGAGTTCAATAACTTCTTCCTCAAGGATGTATCGTTCGTTAACCTGATGACGCGACGTATCTTCAACGTACTGATAGTAGCCAATCCCTATGATGCCTTCATGCTGGAAGACGATGGACGAGTTGACGAGAAAATCTTTGACGAGTACATGGAGCTGGGTATGCGTTATCCACCCACGTTCACGCAGGTGTCGACCACCGAGGAGGCGAGCCATGTGTTGTCGACTACGGATATCGACCTGGTAATTTGTATGCCCGGTAATGCCGACAACGATGCCTTTGCCGTAGCCCGTGACGTGAAGCATATGGCACCATATGTCCCTTGTGTTGTGCTGACGCCATTCTCGCACGGTATCACGAAACGCATAGAGCATGAAGACATGACCATCTTCGACTACGTGTTCTGCTGGTTAGGCAATACCAACCTCATTCTCAGCATTATCAAGCTGATAGAGGACCAGATGAACATTGAGCACGACATCAAAGAGGCCGGTGTGCAGATGATACTGCTTGTGGAGGATAACATCCGATTCTATTCGTCGGTGTTGCCTAACCTATACAACTATATCCTTGCACAGTCGAAGAACTTCTCTACGGAGGCACTGAATCCCCATGCTGCGGCCCAGCGTAAGCGTGGTCGCCCCAAGGTTGTGCTGGCTACAACGTACGAAGAAGCGATCCATTGGTATGAGATGTATCATGACAACGTGTTGGGTGTCATCAGTGACACACGTTTCCCGATGAAGGGTGTGAATGGGCGTTTGGCGCACGTGGAGGAGGGCGATGCCGAGGCTGGTCTGAAACTGTTGCGTGAGATACGTCAGCGCGATGAGTACGTGCCGTTAATCCTTGAGAGTTCGGAGATAGCCAATCGTGATAAAGCATGGGCCGAAGGTTTTGATTTTCTGGATAAGAACTCGAAGAAGTTCAATGTTGACCTGCGCCAGATGATAGAGGAGCATATGGGTTTTGGTGACTTTGTCTTCCGCGACCCTAAAACACACGAAGAGGTGTTCCGCATCGCAACGCTGAAAGAGTTGCAGGACAATATCTTCAATATTCCCGCAGACTCTTTCCAGTACCACGTGTCCCGCAATCATATGAGTCGCTGGCTCTGTGCCCGTGCCATCTTCCCTGTCAGCCAGTTCCTGAAGACCGTTACATGGCATAAACTGCAGGATGTGGATGCCCACCGACAGATCATCTTCGATGCCATCGTGCAGTACCGTCGCATGAAGAACATTGGTGTTGTAGCTGTCTTCGATCGTTTGAAGTTCGACCGTTATGCCCACTTTGCGCGTATCGGTGATGGCTCACTAGGTGGCAAAGGACGTGGCTTGGCATTCCTTGACAACATCATCAAGCGGCATCCTGAGCTCAACCAGTTTGGCAATGCCACCGTGCAGATACCAAAGACCGTGGTGCTGTGTACCGATTTCTTCGACGAGTTCATGGATAACAATAACTTGTGGACCATAGCGCTGAGTGATGCCCCCGATGAGGAAATCTTGCAACACTTTATGCGTGCGCAGTTGCCCGATGCGCTGATAGCCGACTTCTTTACATTCTTTGATGCTGTCAAGTCGCCTATTGCCGTGCGCAGTTCTTCCTTGCTTGAAGACTCCCACTACCAACCCTTTGCAGGTATCTACTCTACCTATATGATTCCCTATCTAGAGGATAAATACGAGATGCTGCGCATGTTGGCATGTGCCATCAAGGGCGTCTATGCCTCAGTCTACTATAAGGACTCGAAGGCCTATATGACCGCTACATCGAATGTCATCGACCAAGAGAAAATGGCTGTTATCCTTCAGGAGGTCGTTGGTCAGCAGCATGGCACCCGTTTCTATCCCACGTTCTCAGGCGTGCTCCGTTCGCTCAACTACTATCCCATTGGCGACGAACTGGCTGAAGAGGGCATTGCATCTCTGGCCTTAGGTTT
Source organism: Prevotella sp. tc2-28 (assembly GCF_900107705.1). Classification (GTDB taxonomy): domain Bacteria; phylum Bacteroidota; class Bacteroidia; order Bacteroidales; family Bacteroidaceae; genus Prevotella. The sequence goes on along the minus strand of NZ_FNRE01000005.1, from coordinate 193,983 downwards.
AGGAAAATATATTGTTGACGGTGGCCAGACACTTCGTGTGTCGCCCTATCATCCCCATCAGGTGCTGCAAACTTCTGAAATGGATACTGCTCTCAAGGAAACTCAGACCCGTTTCTATGCACTTGACATGTCGCATGTGGGCGACGACTTCAAAGTAGACGATGGCTTTAACATTCTGAACTTGCGTGTGAAGGAGGCTGACAAGGACCAATCGCTGCAAGGCATTGCTTCAACCTACGACCCCAATGACCAGATTATCCGTGATGGTATTTATGAGGGAGGCCGTAAGGTAATCTCCTTCTCTGGCGTCTTGCAGCATGGCGTTTTTCCATTGCCTGAGATTTTGCAACTATCGCAGAAATATGGTTCAGAGGAGATGCGTCGTCCTGTAGAGATAGAGTTCGCTTGCAACCTGCAAGGATCAGGCAATAATACGACTGGCGACTTCTATTTGCTTCAGATACGTCCTATTGTCGACTCCAAACAGGTCCTTGATGAAGACCTGGCTGCTATTCCCGACTCTCAGTGTCTGCTTCGCTCTCACAACTCGTTGGGACATGGCATCTCTGAGGATGTGGTCGATGTGGTCTACGTTAAGACTGACGATGACTTCACTGCAGCTAACAACCTCATCATTGCCGACCAGATAGAGCAGATTAACCGTCGTTTCCTGGCAGAGGATAAAAACTATGTCCTGATAGGTCCGGGCCGCTGGGGCTCTAGCGACTATTGGCTGGGCATTCCAGTCAAGTGGCCCCATATCTCCGCTGCCCGAGTTATCGTTGAGGCAGGTCTGAAGAACTATCATGTAGACCCATCGCAGGGTACCCACTTCTTCCAGAACCTCACCTCTTTCGGTGTCGGTTACTTCACCGTTAATACCTACACCGGCGATGGCGTACTGCAAAAGGAAATCCTCGACAGTATGCCTGCCGTCGAGGAAACTGAGTATGTGCGCCATGTGCGTTTCGAGCGTCCGCTGAAAATTATGATGGACGGCAAGAAGCAGCATGGTGTGGTGCTGCTGCCATCCGAAGCAGGCGTATGATGCTCCAGCGAGTACGCCAAGACAGACAAAGAACAGTGCGAGCGGCAAAGCGTTAGGTTCACTTTGTTCTAATTCCAATTACTCCGAATAGAAATTAAAATACTCCGAAAGTAATTTTTGTTACTCTCGGAGTATCTCATCAAATATTAAAACTACTAACTAATATACACCTAATTTTTATACGTAACCTTGGTCAGTTTATATCCATAGCCTACAATCAGCATACCATCACGAGTGTCTACGATAGCCTTGTTGTCTTCGGTATAGGTAAACTCGAAAGGATTAGGCGTTTCGTCTGTCAGGTCAAACTGGGGAACCACCTGATCCTCGGGATTGTCGCCCCACCAGTTGGTCGTGATTCGCATAGCATGGTAGCCGTCGGGCATATCAATGATTTGATAATATAGGCTTACTGTAGCACCAACAGGTACTTCCGCCATGGTCTCTGGAGAGATGAGAACATTAGATGCACCCCAGTTAATGTCGCTATCACCCTCCCACAGGGTCGTCTCAGCAGGTGCTACACCCTCGACAATGACCACTTTGGTCAGTTTATATCCATAACCCACAATCAGCATACCGTCACGGTTGTCTACGATAGCCTTATTTTCTTCGGTATAGACAAACTCGAAGGGGTTAGGTGTTTCTTCTGTCAGGTCAAACTGAGGAATCACCTGATCCTCAGGATTGTCGCCCCACCAGTTAGTTGTGATTCGCATGGCATGGTAGCCGTCGGGCATATCAACTAATTGGTAAACAAGACGTACTGTTGCACCAACAGGAACTTGAGACATAACATCTGGAGAGATGAGAACGTTAGAAGCACCCCAGTTGATGTCAACATCACCTTCCCAGATTACCGTCTCCTTGATGCCAGGGTCAACATACTCATCTTTGCTGACAGTAAACATGCCGCAACCATAGCGGGCACCATCTACCTCAATGCTTACTGGGTATTCTCCCTCTTCCATAGCAGGAATGGTGAAGGTCAGCTTTCCGTTAGCGTAGGATACATTGCTAGCCTCAGTCTTGCCAATGAATACCTTGGTGACGTTGCTTGCATTTGTACAGTCGATGGTTTTTGTCGTACCAATGGTGAGCCAACGTGAACGGCCGTCGCTGGCTAATTCTGGGTCACCGGCAGCAGGACGTACGGAGAGTTTGAAGAGGCGGAAGGTGGACAATCCCTTTGTGGTCGTGGCCACGACCTTCACGATATGGTCGCCAGCCAGTACGGGAACGTCGATTTTCAGACCTTCAGCCACCAGCTCGTCATCGATGTACCAGGTTACGGTAGTATAGTGAGCAGGTGTGACAATCACCTCACTGGTAAAGTTGGTGGTGCGCTCAATGCCGGGAAGGGTGGCAGGTTCTCCCCCCTTGCCTTCAGGCATGTCGGTATTGATGATGCGGGGCATATCGTCTTCACTTGCTGTGAAGTACGGATCCTCATCGCTGGAGCAGCTTGTCAGTGCAGCAGACAGTCCGCAGCAGACAAAACAAGCGGTAATATATTTCAGCATATTCTTGGTAATCATAATTCTTTCTCCTCAAAATATTTATTTAACATGGATATCTGCCACGTCCCACCAGAGACGCTTGTGCCAGTCGTCAACATACTCGCCTTTATCATTCTTCGAACCGATGCGCTCGATAGCCTCATTATAGTTATTGTGGTTGTACTGGTTCTCCAGAATAGGATAGCGCAGGCGGGTAGGAGTGTTCAGGTTGTTGTCGTCGTAAGTGAAGTCAAACTTGGCCAGTTTTGTGCGGTCCATCAGCACAGGATAGTCAGAACGGCGCAGGTTAGCCCAAGCCTCTGACGGGTTCATCATGTGAAGAATCCATGCTTGTGTGTTGATGGCCTCCTTGGCATTGTCAGCCAGCATACCGGCAACGAGTCCGTTGACGAAGGCCTCTACCTCCGCATGACCAATCTTCTCGGCAGCCTGCAGGTAGTGATCATTCAACCATTGGATGGAAGCTTCTACACCTGCCTTGAAGTGATCTTCTACCGTGCCGTTGACATTCCATCCATTCAACTTAGCCTCAGCCAAGAGGAATTGGACCTCTGCAGAGTTGATCAGAGTGCCGGGACGGTCAGGCATTTCAAAGTCGATGTTGAGGAAAGGACGCATCATACGGGCAGGGTAGTTGCTGCCGTCGAAACCTGCCTCAGGATAGAGTTGTACAAGTTTCTCGAGGGTTGGAATTTCTGCATTGGCAGGAGCGTTTACCCAGTCATTATACCAAGCGGCACCAGGGTTATTAGGATGCTCTGTATCACCGGTACGATCCAGATAGTCAAGAACCTCGTCGGTAACATCGACATTCCACTCGCGGTCGGGCTTGGTTTCTGCACGTTTAGTGTTGATATAGTGACGGCAGATGCGATAGAGACGTGGGTCGTTGTTGTCATTCATAATATTGAAGAACGTGGAACATACGAATGTGGGAGACGTAGGATCCTGTCCGTAGAGAATCTCGCCAAGGGCATTGACGCGGAAGTCAAGGTCGCGTGAACCGTCGTAGAGTGTGAAAGGACCATCGGTGTAAACGATGTAGGCATCATCAGAAGAGGAGATAATGTAGCCCCCGTCAGCATTGAGCGCCTTCTCGAATTCTTCCTTGGCCTTGGTGGGATTGACTTCGCTGATACGCATGGCATAGCGCAGACGTAGTGAGTTGGCATAGCGTTTCCATGAGGCAATATCGCCTTTCAGACTGGTGACATCGCCACTTACGCGATCGGTGCCAGTGCCTAATTGTGCGACACAGGCTGCCAGCTCGTCGAAGATGAAATTGTAGATATCCTCCTGCTTGTCATATTTGGGAGTGGCAATACCAGAGACGAAGCCAAGTCCGGCTTCAGAACAAGGAAGGTCGCCGTAGATATCGGTGAGAACAGCCATCAGGTAGGCGCGATGGATGCGTAATACGGCATTCATATTCGGTTTGTCAGCAGAGTTGGCAATCGCATCGACAATATTCTTGATAGCAACAGAGTAGACCTGATCCCAAACGAGGCGCATCTGATCGTCGTCGGCATGTACGCTGCCTGCATAGTTGCTCACGTTCCAACCACCGGCAAAGTGCTGGGTAAAGCCAGTAATATAACTGCGGTAGGTATCCATGAAACCGAAGTCGCCATAGGTTTGAAGCAAGGCTGTGGTCAACTGTGCGCTGGGCTCAATAGAGGTTGCTTTTGTGTCGTCGGTGTTCACTTCCTCCAGATAATTGTCGCTGCAGGCGGTTGTAGCGGTCAAGCCGAGACAAACAATGCCAGCGACGATATATTTCTTGATATTCTTAATATTCATAACTTCTTCTCCTCCTTTTTAGAATTTAACGTTAACATTGAAACCATAGCTGCGGCGTGAAGGCAGTGAACCGTATTCTAGGCCAAGACCAGAGGTGTTGTAGCCAGAGTCAGGGTCAATGTTGGGAATGTTCTTCCAGATGATGAACGGGTTACGAGCTACGAAGCTGATGCTGAGGTCCTTCACTACCTTGAGCTTGCTAAGCAACTTCTCGGGGAAGGTGTAGCCGAAGGTAATCTCACGACACTTCACATAGCTGTTGTCGTAGATAAACAAGGAAGGACAGTTTCTTGCAGCACTCTGCCAATAGTTCTCGGGGTTGACAGGAATGTAGTTCGGTGTATAGGTGCCGTCGCCGTTGTCAATGACACCCGGAACCACGTAACCATACTGTCTGCCCATTTCGACACGCTTCTGGGCGTCTTGCTCTGCCGAAAGGGCAGTTCTGATATTACTATCCCACTCGTCTTTGGACAGGTTAAGCTGCTTGCGTCTCTCCTCTGACTGATAATAGGCTTCACGACCTTCAAGTGTTTCGTTGGCCTTTCCGCTCTCGTAAGCCTGACGCATGGACATCGAGAAGAGATCAGCACCAACCTTTACGTCGAAACCGGCAGAGAGGCGGAAGTTCTTATAGGTAAAGGTAGAATAGAAACCACCAGTCCAGTCCCAAGAGGCGTTGCCGAGTGTGCGAGTCTTTTCATCCACCTCAGGCAGACCTGTCGAAGCGTTGATGATGAACTGGCCGTCATCAGTACGCTTGAAATCCTTACCGGTAATCGAACCGTAGTCTTTACCAACCTCAGCACCTACGCTGACGCCGCACCATGAAGCTTTCTCCAGTTCAAAATAGTTCATACCGTCGACAAGTGAGTTGACCTTGTTCCTATTCTTGGAGAAATTGATGCCGGCATCCCAGGCAAAATCGCCAATCTGAAGCGCACGGCCGTTAAGTGCGATTTCAATACCCTTGTTCTGTATCTCACCAGCATTAACCAAGCTGTAGGTATAACCAGAGGTTGAAGAGGTGGCCAGACGAATAATCTGGTCCTTAGACAACTGGTTGTAATAGGTAACGTCTAAGCCGAGGCGTCCGTGGAAGAACTTCATTTCCAAACCGAGCTCGAAAGAGTTTGTACGGGTAGGTTTCAAGTCCTTGTTAGGAATGACCGTGTTGTTAATCATACCGATGACGTTGCCTGGATATGAATATTTGGCAGTAGAGTAGTTCAGTGCCAATTGGTAAGGGTCGGTATCGCTACCTACCTGTGCGAAGGAAGCGCGTATCTTACCATAGTTGATGATGCTCTTGTTCTTGATGAATTCGGAGAAAACGATGCTACTTGATACAGAGGGATATACATAGATGTTATTAGAGGTGGGCAAGGTAGAAGACTTGTCGCCTCGAATGGTCCCCTCGAGATAGTATGTGTGCTTGTAGCCTACGCTGGCAGAGCCATAGAGAGAATTAATCTGCTTCTTGTAGGTGTTCTGTTGAATACTCTGCTCTGCGTAGTTCATGATGGCCACTACGTCCTTCATCTGTTGGTCCATGCCCGTGAAGATATCGGTCTTGTTGCTGACCTTGAAGATGTTGCCGCCGAGGGTGGCATTGACGTCGAAGTCACCGAATGTGTTGTTGTAGAGTGCCAGAATTTCCGCATTCAGTGTGCGGTTGTTGAATTTCTGGTTCTGCAGTTGTCCGGCCATCTTACCTGGTGTGGTCATGCTGATGAACTCCTCAAAGTTCATGAAGTTCATGTCGGTACCAATAGTACCCTGTAACTTCAAGTGGTCTGAGATGTTCCAGATAGCCTTGGCAGTCAGACGGAAGACATCTTTTGCTGAGGTGTTTTCATTCTTATAGAGGTCCCAGTAGGGGTTCTTGTTGTACTGATCGTTACCGTTCCAGTTGGCATAGGAGCCATCCTCATTCTGATAGTGCTTCAACCACTCTTGGTTGTATGTGCTGGCCAGCGACATCAGGTTCTTTCCGATGTTGCTTTGTGAATCGCCTAAGGCAGGACGATTTTTCACATCTTCACGTGTATAGTTGGCTGTAAAGTCGAGGTCAACCGGTCCGGCAGCTGTTGTAACACGCAGGTTGAAGTTGTCACGACTCATGTGGGTGTTGGGCAGGATGTCCTTGTTGCGCATATCCGTAACAGAGAAACGAACGCCCGTTTTACCTGAGTTGACACTTAAGATGGCAGTGTTCTGAGTAGTCAGACCCGTACGGAAGAAACCGCTGGTATTGTTCGGATACATCAAGAAAGGACGTTTCTCGTGGTCGAAGTACTCGACGAGGAAATCATCAGCCTTGGTTCCCCAGCTGGAGTTCGTGCCAGAAGTGGCCGTACGGATAGAAGTACCCGTATATCCCATACCATAGGTCTGCTGGATATTATCCCATTTGGCCAACTGTGAGTCAAAGGTCAGCGAGCCATTGTACTCGACGCTGACTTTATCCTTCTCAGCTTTTTTGGTGGTAATCAGAATGACACCATGAGAGGCACGGCTACCATAAAGTGCAGAGGCGGCAGGACCCTTTAACACGGTCATGTTCTCAATATCATCAGGGTTGATGGCAGAAATACCGTCACCGAGGTCATAGCCTCCAGACTGACCGGCATTTGCAAAATTGGTGTTGTCCAAAGGAACACCGTCAATGACGTAAAGAGGTTGGTTGTTACCTGTCATCTCCGTATTACCACGAAGCAGGACGCGCGTAGAACCAGAGGCACCACCGGCAGTATTCTGAACAACAAGACCAGCAACTTTACCTGACAGTGAATTGATGACATTTGTTTCTTTCGCTTTGGTCAGTTCTTCACCTTTTACCTCTGAGAGTGCATATCCCAGAGCCTTGCGCTCGCGCTTGATGCCGAGAGCTGTCACCACTACCTCATTAAGCGCAGTGCTCTCTTCTTCTAACACGATGTTCATGTTGGCAGAAGCCTTGATCGTGATGTCTTTGTAACCGACATAGCTGATGATGAGTTCTGTGCCCGGAGCAACATCCAGTTTGAAATTACCATCCATGTCGGTAATGGTTCCCTGGTTTCCGTTCTTGACTCTGATGCTGGCACCAATGACGGGGTCTTTTCCATCAGTGACTGTACCAAACACCTTGGCGGCCTGCTGTACAGACTGAACGCCGACAGCAGGGGCAGCCTTCGCTGATAGTACGGCTGCTGGCAACATCAGTGTGCCGATAGCAACCAAACAGGCAATTTTGCGATTGTTTTGTTTCATAAAGATTTTATTTATTGGTTTTGAATTGTGTAATCAGAATTATTCGGCCATTAGCAGGTCTACAAGAGCCTTGTCCTTATAGTCGTGCTTCTGCTGGTCCCAGAATCCGAAGTCGGCATCATAGCACCAGGTGGTCCATGCGATATTGTTCTCTTTGAAAACGGTGAGCATGTCTTTGGTCCACTTATAGGCCAACTCACGGTCTACGGGTTCGTAGACACCCCATTCGCCACAGAAGAGCTGTAGATTGTATTTCTTGGCCACTTCAATGGCGTCTTTGAAGTCAGTCCGAATCTTGTCAATATTCCATGCTTGTGTGAGATATGGTTTTAGTTCCGGCTTGATATCGTCTGGCGCAGCATCGTAGTCTTCTTTTGAGACCAGTATGCCTGGATAGTTAACCTTACCAGTGTATTTGCCGATAGGTGTCCAGGGAGCTCCGTAATGAGTCAAGAGCATCGGGTTATAGTAGTGAAAAGACAGAATGATGTTCTTGTCACCTTCCGGGACCTTCAAATATTTCATGGTTTCGTAACCTTGCCACAGGTTGCTGCCAATGACCAAAGTACGCTGAGGCTCTATCTTGCGAAGTGCAGCATGTACTTTGACAATGAGATGGTTCCACTGTTCGTGCTCTTCGGCTACAGGCTCGTTCATGAACTCATAGGCTACCCAGTCGTTACTATAGTCATGTAGCGCCTCGGACAGCTGTTGCCAAAGATTGATCAGGTCTTGTTGAGACTTCTCTGATGTAAACAGGGTATTGGCATCCTTGTTTCCTTCGTTGACCGCATTGAAATAATGAGAACGGATGATGTGCAGGTCGACGATGGCACGCAGGTTGTGTTTGCGAGCCCAGTCGAGGGCGTTGGTAAGCAAGTCCCATGCCTCAGGTAACTTATTGCCATCTTCATCCCAGAATTGTACTTCGTCAATGGGGATACGCACGAAGTCGAAGCCTAAAGACTCCAGACGGGCAAAGTCGTCTTCCTGGATGTGCTTTTGACGGGCTTCGCCACGTTCTTCCGACTGTGATAGCCAATGGCTCAGGTTCGTTCCACGGTGGATGCGAAAATCGTTGACCCCGTCAGTTTCATGCTTCGTTGCACATGATGTCGTCAATAACATACAAACAATAATGCATGTAATAAAGCAAAAGGTTTTCTTCATATTTATTCGTATGGTTGTTAATTATTTATCCTCAAAAATTCCTTTCAAGATCCAAGGCGCTTTTACTTTCATATTACCACCGCGGTCGAAGATGCCGAAATGCTCAGGACCACTGCCGAAGCTGTTGTTGTCCCAAATGAAGGTGGATATGTTTCGCTTAAGTGTCTCGCTGACAAGAAAATGGCAATAATAAGTCATGTTCTCATGAATAAGGTCGGTTAAGCCACTCTTCTGGCGGTCGGAGACACCCCATTCACCCATGACAAGCCCAAGGCCCTTGTTGCCCCATGTAGTTACTATTCTGTCGAGGAAATCAGTCATAGTCTTCTCGTTGCTTGGCGACGCTTCACCTTTGTCCTTGTAGGGGGCTCCCCAGAAGTTGTATTTACACTCACCGGCATAATCCCAGGGATTGTAGTAGTGAAACTCCACACTCATGTAATTGTTTGCATTTCCTTCTACGTCGGTGGGAATGATGAAATCACCATTGTTGATTCCGAATTCTGGATTACAAACATAGGTTTGTACGATGAGATGACGTTGAAGGTTATTTCCGCCTGTAGCTCGCACAACGTCTATGAAGGTCTGGTTATATGAGTTTTGTACGGCCAGATTCTCTGCAGTTGGCTTGCCCCAATTGTCCTTGATGTGCACCTCGTTGGTGCCGGCAAAGGCAACACGGTAATCGTAATGTGCAAACTCACTGGCGATGTTCAGCCATAGCAGTGCCAGTTTTTGGTTGTTTTCTTCCTTATATTGATAGGTGGGACGTCCTTCCAGCCATTTGTCGTGGTGGGTGTTGATGATAACCTTCAGATTGTTGTCCAGACACCAGTCTACTACTTCTTTGACACGGTTAATCCACGCTTTGTCAATGCTCATGGCTTGAGCATTGGTAATATGACATTGCCAGCGGACAGGGATGCGGATTGCGTTGAAACCGGCATTTTTGACAGCTTTGATAACCTTTTTGGTAACAACAGGATTGCCCCATGCCGTTTCTGCCTTGATGCTATTGTCTGCCATACCGATAGCCATAGACTCCCCGTCTTGTCCAGGAGCGGCACATTCAAACTGGTTCCCGAGATTCCAACCGACAATGCCTTTGTTCCATTCCTTGGCAGTAGGAACTTGCGTCTCTTCATGAGTTGCTTCAGACTGTTGGTCGTATTCAACGGCTTGTGTAGAACAAGCCGGTAAGCATAGGGATAGCCCTAATCCGATAAAATAGTTTCGCATAGATGAGAAACAATGGTTTTTAGTTCGTTTTATCATAATGTGAAATGTGAATTGTGCTGCAAAAGTAGACCTTCTTTTGCATGTGCGGGTTAGAAAGCATACAAAAAGGGGTCTAAAAACTGACAATGATAGTTTTCAGACCTCTTTCTGATAGATTTTATACCTTTTCCTATTGGTATTTTGAGGGAGATACCCCAAAATATTTCTTGAATACCGTACTGAAATACTTGGGATTGTCAAAACCAGTCAGGGCTGCAACCTCTGCGACGGAACGATGGTTGCGCAAGAGAACAGCGGAGCGTTCCAGGCGTATGATACGGATGAAATCCTGAGGAGACTTACCCGTATAGGTTTTTAATTTGACATAGAAAAGTGTACGGCTCATAGCCATCTCCTGACATAGGCGGTCAATGCTGAATTCGGTATCGGACAGGTTGTCGATGACCAGTTTCGTTACTTTACTGATGAATTCACTACCTTCGTCCGTCTTTTCTTCCGCAGATGTTTCGGATTGTTCCTGAATAGCGGCTTGATAGTTGGCATTCAGTTTGGGATTGTTGACAACCAACCGCATGTATTTGGTATGCAATTGGTATACTCGCCATGCACCATAGAAAGCAACCAGGATCAGGCAAAAGTAAACGAACTTCATCCACCAGGAATTCCACCAAGGCTCCTTGATGTGGATGGTCAGTTGCACCTCGTCAAGCGTTGCACCGCAAGTGCGGCTGATGCATCTAAGCAATAGCTGATGCTCTCCTGACTCTAAGTTGGTAAATCGGATTTGTTGTTGCTCGCTGGGCTGACTCCATTCCCCATCGGCTACTTTGTATTGGTAGACAATGTCAAACTGGTTGCGGAGATTAATGCTTTCGAAGCGCAGGTTAAAGGTCCGCTTGCTATAGGGAAGTTCCAATTCCCCGTCTTTCAGCATTTGGTAGGTTTCTTCTTTGAAATGGTCATCGTCATCGTCGCCGCAAGTGACGGATTTTAGTCGCAGACGGGAGATATAGTTGATTTCCTGAATGTTCTCCGGGTTGATGATGACTGCTCCGGATGTCGTTCCAAACAACAAATGTCCATTTGTCAAGTTTACAGCAGCCCCATTGGTGTATTCACAGTCTAGTCCGTAGCAGTAGTTAACATCAACGACATGGTCCGGTTGGCTTGGTTTGACGAAGGCAAGTCCGTGTTCTGTTGCCATCATGATGCGCCCAAAACGGTCTTGGCTCAAACTGCGCACACTATTTGATGGCAACCCGTTTGCTCTTGTCAACTGCGAGCACTGTTTTGACTGTAGGTTATAGATGTAAACACCTCCTCCATCAGTGCCTATCCACAGCTCGTCTCTGCCGTTCATCAAAAGTGTGAGTACAAAACGGTTGGTATCATCGCTCTCAGCCGTCTGGTATTTCAGCTCATCCACCTTCCCCGTTGCAGAGTTCACCGTCCATAAGCCATAAGCGGTACCAACGGCAATGCGTCCATCGGGCAGTTCCATCATATCGTTGACATTACGTACCTGATGATAACGAACACCAGTACTGCTTTTTTCTACCAATGCACCTTCCAGACAACCCATCCACAGGGTTCCGCGATGGTCGTAAAGAAGCTTGAATACGTGATCATCTTGCAGGATGCCATTGGCTATTGAATATAGTTGACGCGCTCCTTCTGCTGTTATCTCATAGACGCCCTTGCCGTATGTGCTAGCCAGTAGTTTTCCTTCAGGTGTCTTGCAAAGTGAAAGGACAACGGCTTTCTGACAACAGTGTGTCCAATGGCGAGTCTGGGTGTTTAGCATGCTCACCCCATTGTCTGTACCCATTGCCAATAGGGAGGGTGAGCACTGTATGACGGTGTTAACGTGGTCGTTTAGAATACTCTGTTGGTTATTCTGGATATGGCGGAAGGTGGCTTCTGTACTGCCTACAGGACGAGCGATGTCAATACCTCCGGAATAGGAGCCGATAATAATATTGTCCCATGAGTCAATCATAACGGAGTATATGCCGTTTCCATGCAGTACTCCTTGTGGTCCTTCGTTGGCATCAAAAAGTATGCCAGTCTGATATTGTCCTTGGGCGTCGGGTTTCCTGCTTACCCAGTGGATACCCTTTCCGTCGATGCCGACCAGCATCATCTTGCTGTTATAGGGACAGATACTGCGTATAGGTTGTTGCCATCCATCCTCTTTAGCGGATACTTGTGTTATCGTGCCGTTGTTTTCTAAAACAAAGAGTCCACTGGAGAATCCCCCCAGCCACACCTTATTATATATAGGGTCATAATAACCGCTCTCTATATCTTGTGAGGCAATTTTGCGTATCTTGGCTGTTGAGGTGGCCTTTGCAGCTGTTTCATAGACACCTTCACGCGTGCAGAAAAGCAATTTCTTTCCAGTCTTGATGATATAATTGCATCGCACGCCCTTGGTTACCACATTGGCTTTCTGATGGTTAATCAGGTAGATGCCATCGTGGGTTGCCGTCCATATACCTTGTTGCGTGAAGAGGATGTCGTTGAGCGTGACGTCACCAGCTATCAATTGGCGTATGTTCATCTCCTCGATGAATTGGTCGGTGGCTTCGTTATAGATGTAGATGCTGCCCTTATCGTCAAAGGCATACAACTGCATAGCGCCATCGGGAGTTTCGTTGATCCTGAGCTTGATATATCGTCCGCCATCAGTGCTGTATATACCCTGCTTGCCGAGTCGGTAATGGGAGATCGTGACACCGTTGTAGCGTTCCACACCGTTCTTGGTTGACCACCATATCGCCCCGTCGTTACTCTGGCAGATATCGTAGATGCGTTGGCTATGCATTCCCTCGGAGCGTCCAAGATGAGAAAAGGTGAAGTCGTTAACGTCCAGTGCCATCATAACAACGGATGTCGTAACGGCAACGAGGACCATCAGGTATTTGCAGTACTTCATCCTTATTGTCCTCCCAGTCTTGAAAAGTATTCTATGATGTCTTCCCATGTCTTGAACGTTTCGGAGCCAAACTCCAAGAGGGTGGCCATTGTATCGCCTTCTTTCTGCTGACTGATGAGGTAATCGCCATAAAGCAGGTCGCGACGGTAAGTGTAAATGGTATGGTGCCAGGCGGGTACGTTGATGTGCTCTGTCAGCCAACTGCTGATGTCCTCTGTCCCGACGAAATAAACCTGATAGTGCTCAATCAGCATGCGTATGGCTTTCTGGACGGACGAGAGGGGTTTCTGGTAGTGATCCAACAGACATTCTATACCTATATATATTATAGGACGCTCACGTTTCTCTTGAAGATCGTCAATCCAACGGATGACGGGAACTACGCTGTGCATGAACGAACGGTCGTTCATGCGGTGCTCACCGTGGAAGTGGAGTGCATTGGGGTAGACTTCGTGAAACATGTCGAAGGTGTCGACTGTGGTGTCTTCGTCGCCAAAGAGTCCGTAGACACGTTGACGGTCTTCGTCCGTAATGCCTTCGAAGCGATGTTCCGACTGGTCTTTGTATTCCTTGACCAATGCCTTGTCCACGTAGAATTCCTGAACGCCATCCAGACGAGGGTTCTGGAACTGCTGTGTACCTGTCATACCGTGCGCCTTCATTGTCTCGCCCATCTCTAAAGCCGGATTGACGCAGATGCGGTCATAGCCTCGCAGTTGTTCGGCATACATGCCTCCCATCGAGGTTCCTATGATGAGTGATGGTTGCTCTTGTTGGCAGATGTTTTTTAGCAAGTCAATAGCTTCTTGCGGCTTGACGGGCAGGTCGGGAGCAATTACCTTGGCCTGTGGCATCACTTCACGCAATCGGGCAACGGTGCCTGACTGACCACTGCTGGCAAAGCCGTGACAATATAACAACGTCTTGCCTGCCATCAGTTCAGGATACTGCTTGATATATGGATTCTCTTTTGTCATGAGTGCAAAGTTACTGCTTTTTTTTGAAACATTGGAAGAAAAAGAAGGAATTTGTATGGCTTTTTGCCAGATGCCTATACAAAAGAAAAAGATGCTTTCCTTTTGTGTTTTTCTCAATAATTGTGTAACTTTGCACACAATAAACCTAAGAACAATGAAAAAGTCTGTCATTCTGTTGCTTGTTGTACTCATGGCGCTTGTTGTAAGTGCCCAGTCGTTGCGTAACCCCGTAATCCCCGGTTTCCATCCAGACCCTTCAGTCTGCAGGGTAGGCGACGATTTCTACTTGGTTAATTCTTCATTCCAGTATTTCCCTGGTGTGCCCATTTATCATTCCAAGGACTTGGTGAATTGGGAACAGATAGGTAATGTTCTGGACCGCGAGAGTCAATTGCCCTTGAAGGGCACCTCTTCATGGTTGGGTATCTATGCTCCCACCATACGCTATCATGAAGGAACCTACTATATGATAACCACCAATGTAGGTAATGGCGGCAATTTCATGGTGACTGCCAGTAATCCTGCAGGCCCGTGGAGCGACCCTATCTGGCTTGAGCAGCAAGGCATCGACCCTTCGTTGTGGTTTGAAAATGGCAAGTGCTATATGGTCAGCAACCCTGACAATGTCATCATGCTTTGTGAGATAGATCTCAAAACTGGAAAACAGCTAACGGCGAGCAAAGCATTGTGGCGCGGAACAGGTGGTCGCTATCCTGAAGGTCCTCATCTCTATAAGAAAGATGGCTATTACTATCTGTTAATCTCGGAAGGTGGTACCGAGTTGGCTCATCGGCTGACGATAGCTCGTAGCAAGAAGATTGACGGTCCGTATTTGCCCAATCCCCATAACCCATTGTTGACCAACTGCTCTCTGGCAGGCCAGACAATGCAGATTCAGGGAACAGGGCATGGCGATTTCGTCGACGCTGCTGATGGCAGTTGGTGGATGGTCTTCCTGGCTTATCGTAACTATGGAGGAGCATACCATCATATCGGACGCGAGACTTGTCTTGTACCTGTAGAGTGGAAACGTGGACAATGGCCCATCGTCAACGACGGCAAACCGGTCGATACCCTGATGCAGGTAAAGACACTGGCTCCGCAGCAACCTTGGCGCCATCATACGCATACCGTATTTAATAAAGGTACGTTAGGGGCTGAGTGGGTATACTTGCAGAATCCTATTGTCGGCAACTATCAATTTGACGGTCTGCTGTGGATGAAGGCACATGGCACGCTGACCGAAAACCAGCAGCCTACCTTCTTGGGACGTCGCCAGGAAAGTGCCCGTGTGGTGGTTGAAACTGAGATAGATACAGAGCAACTCGACTTTGGCACAGAGGCAGGTCTCACGGTCTATCAGATTAACGACGGACATTTGGACTTGACGTTAGAGAAATACCAGACAGGCTCGGTGGCTGTCAAGATGAGATATCAGGTAAAATCGTTGCAAGGCGAGCAGATGGGCGAAGACTCCGGTCTATTGAAAGGAAAAGTCCGTTTGCGAATAACTTCAGACGGAAAGCATTACCTGTTTGAATATGCACAAGCTGGTGGTGATTGGAAACAAGTTGCCAGTCACGAATGCTCGCTGGTCAGTACTGAAGTGGTGGGTGGGTTTACTGGCGTCACCCTCGGCATGTTTGTCGAAGGCGAGGGTAGGGTAGCCTTCCGTTATTTCGATTATACCGAAAAGTAATGATTTTTGCGTTTTTACTTGGTCATATAAAATAAAATGTGTAATTTTGCGTTAAAATACTAAAATATTAATCCGTTAAACTATAAAGCATTATGAAAAAGTATTTAGCAGAAATGGTGGGCACCATGGTGCTCGTACTGATGGGTTGCGGCGTTGCTGTCAGCCTGGGTTGTAATCCTATTAACAACATTCCCGCTGTGGTGGGTACTGCCTTTGCCTTCGGTCTGGCTGTTGTCGCTATGGCCTACACCATTGGCGGTATCTCAGGTTGCCATATCAACCCCGCTATCACGCTGGGCTGCATCATCGCCGGTCGCATGGATGCCAAGGAAGGATGCATGTACATCGTGTTCCAGTGTATTGGCGCCTTCATCGGTTCGCTTTTGCTCTACATACTGACAGCCAATGTTCCTGGACTGGAGGGAACGGGTGCTAACGACCTTCAGGCTAATGTCAGCATGCTGGGTGGCTTGTTGGCTGAGATTATCTTTACCTGTGTCTTCGTACTCGTTGTATTGGGCGCAACAGCCAAGACCAATGGCGCTACCAACAACTTCGCAGGTCTGGCTATCGGTCTGAGCCTCGTATTGGTTCACTTAGTATGTATCCGCTATACCGGTACTTCTGTCAATCCTGCTCGTTCTCTGGCTCCTGCTATCTTCCAGGGCGGCACGGCATTGGCAAACCTCTGGATCTTCATCGTTGGCCCATTTGTCGGTGGCGCACTTGCTGCTTGCATCTGGAAACTGATAGAACCTGCAGAGAAATAAATCGAATTGCAACATTTAGTTTGCATTTTCCATAGACACGGATTACATAGTGTCACGGAAAAGTTTAAAATCCGTGAAAACTGTGTAATCCGTGCCTTATTCTTTTTTGTTTTCAAAAAGAATTGCTTATCTTTGCAGTCAGATAAATTTTTAACTAACAATAAAAAGTAAACAATTATGGTAAATTACAAAGATTTGGGTCTTGTCAATACCCGCGAGATGTTCAAGAAGGCCGTAGCCGGTGGCTATGCTATTCCTGCCTTCAACTTCAACACCATGGAGCAGATGCAGGCCATCGTTCAGGCTGCTGTTGAAACAAAGTCACCCGTTATCATGCAGGTGTCTAAGGGTGCTCGTAACTATGCTAACGCAACAATCCTGCGTTACATGGCTGAGGGTGCTGTAGCTTATGCTAAGGAACTGGGTTGCGAGCATCCTGAAATCGTGCTTCACCTGGACCACGGTGATAGCTTCGAGCTCTGCAAGGATTGTATCGACATGGGCTTCTCTTCTGTCATGATTGACGGTTCTTCACTGCCTTATGAGGACAATATCGCACTCACCAAGAAGGTTGTAGAGTATGCTCACCAGTATGATGTAACTGTTGAGGCTGAGCTTGGCGTGTTGGCCGGTGTTGAGGATGAGGTTGTTGCTGAGGAGTCTCACTACACCAAGCCCGAAGAGGTTATTGACTTCGCTACCCGTACAGGTTGCGACTCATTGGCTATCTCTATCGGTACTTCTCACGGAGCTTACAAGTTCAAGCCCGAGCAGTGCACTCGTGATCCGAAGACTGGCAAGCTTGTTCCTCCTCCCTTGGCATTCGACGTTTTGCACGAGATTGAGAAGAAACTCCCTGGATTCCCCATCGTACTCCACGGTTCTTCATCAGTTCCTCAGGACGAGGTGGATACTATCAACAAGTTTGGTGGCAACCTGCCCGATGCAGTAGGTATCCCCGAGGAGCAGTTGCGTGAGGCTTCTAAGAGCGCAGTTTGCAAGATTAATATTGACTCTGACTCTCGTTTGGCTATGACTGCAGCTATCCGTCAGTATCTGGCTGAACATCCTGATCACTTCGATCCTCGCCAGTATCTGAAGCCCGCTCGTGAGAACATGAAGAAGATGTACATCCACAAGATTGTCAACGTTCTGGGTTCTGACGGCAAACTCGCCTAATCTCTTAGCGTTGCTATAACAAAAAAGCAGATTCTATTAAGGAGTCTGCTTTTTTTTGTTTTCGTTATTATTGTAGTCGTTTGAAAGCTTGTGGAAGATATTGAATGATGTCACTGGCTATCAGACTTTCCTCTCCAAGGGCTTGTGCGGCCAAATCACCAGCAAGCCCATGCAGGTAAACTCCTACGATGCAAGCATCTTGTTGCTTGTAGCCACGAGCTAGGAGGGCGGTGATGATACCAGTCAGAACGTCTCCGCTTCCAGCTGTTGCCATACCGGCATTGCCTGTTGGATTAAACAGTACCTGACCATCGGGCATGCAGATGGCACTATAGCGCCCCTTGACAATTACATAGCCTTGTATGCGTTCTGCTAGTTTTCGTGCTTTTGTCAGTCGTTCATAGCTATCGGCGGAGTGTCCTTCCAGTCGGTCGAACTCTTTGGGGTGTGGCGTCAGGATAGTGCCCTTTGGCAACTGTTGTATCCAGGCACGGTGGCTGCCTAGGATGTTGAGAGCGTCGGCATCAGCCACAATGGGACATTGGGTGCGTCGGAGCTGAGCGATAACGGCAATGGCTGTCTGTTCGGTCTGTCCTAATCCAGGGCCGATTCCCAAAGCTTGATAGTCTTCTGCCTCTATGGCTTCTGCGAAAATGGTCTCGTCGTTGCCCATCTGAATAACTGCCTCTGGTACGGAGGTCTGCAAGATGGGAATGTTACGCTTGGGTGAGTTCACTGTGACCTTTCCGACACCTGCGCGAAGACAAGCCTTGGCAGCCAGGATTGCTGCTCCTGCCATACAATAACTACCCGCAATGAGCATGGCGTTTCCCATCTGCCCCTTATGGGCAAATGGAGGTCTTGAAAGGATTCGTGAACGCACGTCAGTTTCCTCGATTACCATAAAAGGGGTCTCGATGCGGTCGGTACCTTCTTGACTCAGTCGGATGTCCAGAATGCGCAACTGTCCGATGTTCTGTTGAAACTCAGGGAAGAGAAAAGACAATTTAGGCTGTTGGAGAGTCAAGGTCATCGTTGCACGGATGATGTGAGCGCGCACGTTATAGGTGTTGTCTTCCGTCATCAGACCTGAGGGTACGTCGATACTGACTACTTGCGCTAAAGAAGCATTGATGTATTTGACTAGAACGGCGAATCCGCCCGCCAAAGGCTTGTTGATGCCAGAGCCGAAAAGGGCATCAACCACCAACATGTTTTTCTCTAATACGGGTGGGTCAAACTCTTGGACGACTTCCACAAACGTATGGATGCGCTTACAATCCTCAAGACGTTTCTTGTTGGCTGCACACTCAGTGGATAGATGGCCGCTGATATTGAACAAGTAGACAGAAACTTGGTAGCCTTCCTCTGCTAACAAGCGGGCAACTGCCAGTCCATCGCCGCCATTGTTGCCTGGTCCTGAGAAGACGACAATGGGAGTTGTTGTGGGCCATATTTCCATAATGGAACGGGTGAGTGCCTTGGCTGCGCGCTCCATCAAATCAAGGCTGGCGATAGGCTCATGTTCGATGGTATATTTGTCAAGCTCATGTATCTGAGCACTGGTAAAAATCTTCATGATGAGTGCAAAAATACGAAAAATATGCTAATTGTTGCCTATTCTTTGCTAAAAATTTAGTAATTTTGTGCCAAATTTCATTTTTTGAACCATGAGCATAGTGAAAATCAAGGATAAAACGTTTCAAACGTCGATATCCGAAGCTGAGATTAAACAGCGTATCAAAGAGTTGGCTAAACAAGTAAGCCACGATATGGAAGGCAAGAACCCGCTTTTCCTTGGCGTATTGAATGGATCGTTTATCTTTGCGGCAGATTTGATGCGTGAGATGACAATACCTTGTGAAATATCATTTGTCAAGTTGGCTTCTTATCAAGGAACAACATCAACAGGCAAGGTGAAGGAAGTCATTGGCATCAATGAAAACCTGACAGGTCGTAGCGTCATCATCGTGGAAGACATTGTTGATACTGGCGCTACGATGAAGCAGATGGTCGAGTCTTTGGGAACTCGCAATCCTGCTTCAATAGATATATGCACGCTCTTTGTTAAACCAGATAAGCTGAAAGAGCCTCTGGACATCAAGTATGCGGCTTTCTCTATTCCCAACGACTTTATCGTTGGCTATGGACTGGATTACGACCAGCAAGGCCGCAATCTGAAGGAAATTTTCACACTCGTAGAAGAATGAGACAAATCAAACTACCCCATTTGCCCAGTGATGTAGAGGCGCGTCAAAGCGACCTCTTGACGGACTTGTGGTATAAAAACGGAAAGACAACCAATATTAAACAAGACATTAAAAAGGTAAAAATCAGGATGAAGAACATCGTAATTTTTGGTGCTCCCGGTTCAGGAAAGGGAACACAGAGTGACCTAATGATTGAGCACTATGGCCTGGGACATATTTCTACAGGCGACGTGCTTCGTAACGAAATCAAAAAAGGTACAGAACTAGGTAAGACAGCCCAGAGCTACATTGACAAAGGAAATTTGATACCTGATGATTTGATGATTAGCATTTTGGCAAAAGTCTACGACTCCTACGGACGTGGCCACAAAGGTGTCATTTTCGATGGTTTCCCCCGCACTATTCCGCAAGCAGAGGCTTTGAAGAAAATGCTTGACGAGCGTGGTGACAAGGTGGCAGCAATGATAGAGTTGGATGTTCCGGAGGATGAACTGATGCAGCGACTCATCAAACGTGGTCAGGATAGTGGACGTGCTGATGACAATGAGGAGACTATCAAGAAACGCCTTGTCGTGTATCATTCGCAGACACAACCCCTTATCGAATGGTATAAGAAGGAAGGGTTGCATTATCACATCAACGGACATGGTACGCTTGAACGTATCTTTGGGGATATTCAGCAGGTAATAGATCATCTGTAAATGGAAAGTAATTTCGTAGACTACGTAAAAATCATGTGCCGTTCGGGCAAGGGCGGACGGGGATCAATGCATCTTCGTCATGTGAAGTATAACCCCAACGGAGGCCCAGATGGTGGAGACGGTGGCAAGGGTGGTAGCATCATCTTGCGTGGAAACCACAATTACTGGACGCTGTTGCACCTGAAATATGAGCGGCATATCTTTGCTGAGCATGGAGGCAATGGTGGTAAGGACAAGTGTCATGGGACTGACGGCAAGGACATCTATATCGATGTGCCTTGTGGTACGGTGGTCTACGATGCAGAGACAGGAAAGTATGTATGTGATGTGACCTATGACGGTCAGGAGATAGTCCTGCTAAAAGGAGGTCGTGGAGGATTGGGCAATTTCCAGTTTCGTTCTGCTACCAACCAGGCCCCTCGCTATGCTCAACCTGGTGAGCCGATGCAGGAGATGACTATCATTTTAGAGTTAAAACTCCTGGCTGACGTCGGACTGGTAGGCTTTCCAAATGCAGGAAAGTCGACTTTGCTATCTTCACTCTCCAATGCTCGTCCAAAGATAGCAAACTATCCTTTTACCACAATGGAACCTTCGCTCGGAATAGTAGGCTATCGCGACAATAAGTCTTTTGTGATGGCTGACATTCCTGGTATTATTGAAGGCGCGTCTGAAGGAAAGGGGCTCGGACTTCGTTTCCTGCGTCATATAGAACGCAACTCGCTTTTGCTTTTTATGGTACCAGGTGATACGGACGATATCAAGCGTGAGTATGAGATCCTGCTTAACGAATTGCGTCAGTTCAATCCTGACATGCTGGATAAGCATCGGGTGCTGGCTATCACGAAGTGCGACCTGTTAGATGATGAACTGGTAGAGATGTTACGTGAGACACTGCCTGATGATTTGCCCTGCGTATTTATATCTGCCGTTGCCAACAAAGGGTTGGATGAGCTGAAAGACGTGTTATGGCGTGAACTGAATGCAGAAAGTAATAAGTTGGCTGCTGTCATGGCAGAAGACACACTCGTTCACCGTGATAAGGATATGACTCGTTTTGCCGACGAATTGGCAGAAGAGGGTGAGGACGAGGATATTGAGTATATCGCTGACGATGAGATAGAGGATATTGAGGACTACGAGGACTTTGAATACACAGAGGATGAATAGTCCCCAACTCACATATTATCATTTGGGTGCGGGTGTGACGGCTTTCAGTACGACACGCCATGGAGGATGCAGCAAAGGAAACTATGCTGCATTTAACATCAATGGCTACTGTGGTGATGATGAGTTGCATATTGCTGCTAACAAGGTTGCGCTTTGTGGTTTATTGGATATATCGTGTGATCATCTGGTGATGCCTCATCAGGTTCATGGGACAGAGATTCGTCGTATTGACGAGCCCCCGCATGAGACGATAGAGGGTGTTGATGCATTGATGACCAATGTTCCTCAGTTGTGCATCGGAGTCTCTACTGCCGATTGCATCCCCATATTGCTTTACGACCCTCGACACCATGCCGTTTGTGCTGTACATGCTGGGTGGAGAGGAACGGTGCTGCGTATAGTGCAGAAAGCAGTAACTGCTATGGGAGAAGCCTATGCAAGTGCTCCTGCCGATTTGCAAGCTGTTATTGGACCAGGCATCTCACTCGATAGCTTTGAGGTGGGTGATGAGGTCTACGACCAATTTGCTGAGGCGGGCTTTGACATGTCGTTAATCAGTAGACACGAAGCCAAATGGCATATTGACCTGCCTGTTTGTAACAGTCTTCAGCTGATAGAAGCTGGAGTGCCTATGGCGAACATCCAATTGTCTGACATTTGTACCTATCAGCAGTATGATCACTATTTCTCTGCGCGCCGACTGGGTATCCAGTCAGGGCGTATCTATACAGGAATCCTATTAAAATAACGAATGATATGATGAAACGACGCCATCTCTTTCTTTCTATGGTTCTGACTCTGACGTTGTCAGCGTGTGCACAAACGAAGTTCACGGCTCTAGAACAACAACAGATAAGCATACAAGACCCAACGCTTTTTGAGCAATATGAGGCTTTCACGGTCGATTTCGGAGCTATGCGAGACAAGGATTATTCGTTTCCGTTGCCCGTTGGTAAGGCTAAGATGGGTACGGATAATAATGTAGAGATAGAAACCACGAAGGGGGATGCTGTTAAGGCAATGTTCGGTGGTGTGGTGCGTCTGTCTAAGAGCATTTCTTCTTTTGGCAATGTCATTGTTGTTCGTCATGACAATGGGTTGGAAACGGTTTATGGTAATAATGCTGAGAATCTTGTCAAGTCAGGTGACCATGTGAAGGCTGGTCAGACTATTGCCATAGTAGGAGGTAGTAATGGCCGTTACTATTGTGACTTCGCCATCATGGTAAACGGTAGCCGTATTAATCCGGAAACCATCATCAGTCTGGAGAGTCACCGCCTTCGTAAACAGACCCTGCTTTATGAGAAGACTTCTTCTTGGAAGGTGAAAATCAGTGTGCTGCGCGGACCTCGTTTGGAGGAGAGCAATACCGCCGCCAGTCAATGGTGGTGTTATCCGCTGGCAGGTGCCAAGGTCATCAGTGGCTATGGACGACGTGGAGGGCGTTCCCATTCAGGAGTTGATTTGAAAACCAAACCTAATGATGAGATCCGTGCTGCCTTTGATGGAGAAGTCGTCTTTTCTGCCAAATATGCTGGCTATGGCAACTTGATTCGCATATTGCATGGTAATGGCTTAGAGACTTATTATAGTCATAATTCTAAGAATTTGGTAAAGGTGGGTGACAAGGTGAAGGCTGGTGATGTGATAGCCTTGACGGGGCGAACAGGTCGTGCTACAACAGAGCATTTACATTTCGAGACCCGCATCAACGGTAAGGCTTATGACCCCTCCCGATATTTCGATCATCAGAAGCACACCATCCGTGAGAAGGCCTTCCATAAGACTCGAAATGGTTATGTTGTAAAGCGATAGAATTAATAAAACAAAAACCGGGGCTGCTCTGTGAACAGCCCCGGTTTTTTGTTATCGTTTTGCTTAATTGAATTTCAGAATCTGACCTGGTCTCAGCTTGGAGTTCTTCTTCAGATGGTTTAGCTTCATAATGGCGTCAACTGTTGTGCCGCGCTTATGAGCGATGGAATAGAGTGTTTCTCCACGCTTCACCTTGTGGAAACGGCTCTCTTGTACATAGGAAGCCTCTGGTGCTGCTGTTGCCAATTCAACATCCTCGTCAAGGTCGTTGCCAAAACTCATACCGCTTACGCCACGGAGGCGATTGGCCACTGCTGACTCACGCTGGTAGGAGGACTTATGGAAGACATAATAGTCGTCAACGACATCCTGATTGCGGAAGTCAAACATAAGTGCGGGATTGAGGGCTACACCGCAAAGACGCGTCTCAAAATGCAGGTGAGAACCTGTACTGCGTCCGGTGTTTCCACCAAGTCCGATGGGGTCTCCGGCACGCACCTCCTGGTCTTCCACTACCAATTGCTTGGACATGTGAGCATAATATGTCTCCAAACCATTGTCGTGGCGAATGACGACATATTTTCCATATCCTCTGCCTTCATAGCGTACGACACGCACTTTACCTGCGAACGCAGCACGAATGGTGTCGCCGATGTATACTTTGATATCCAGTCCCTTATGCTGGCGTCCCCAGCGTGCACCAAAGTTTGAAGTCAGCACTCGGCTAGTGGTTGGCATACAGAAATTTTTCAGCGAGATACGGAAAGAGTCTGGCAACACTGTTACATGACTGTGAGCATGCATGTTGTCCCAATCTTCGTAAAGGTCGGCAGATGGATTTTCGAGGTTATCAAAATCAATGAGTCTTTGCAATGCTACGCTATCAACAGCTTTCATTCTGCGGTCTACTGGAGCCTGGTGTGCCAACAAGTCTTGTCCCATCATCGGGAGTGAACTCATCGAAATCATAGCCAGCAATGCAAAAGTCTTAATTTTCTGAATCATAAATTGTCTTTAGTTCTATTACTTATTAGGTTCTATGAACTTGCGGTGCAAGATTATGTAGTCAGTTCTTTCAAGGAAAAAGAACGTTGCAAAGGTAATAAATATTTTCCGAAAACATATGCGGTTAACACTCTTTATGTGTAATTTAACACTTTTATTTATGAAATTACACCCCAGTTGATGTTCGTTTTCCGAAGTTCTCGCAAGTGTTTCCATAGCAGATCGTAGCGCGGACTCTCACAGGTGGGATCGTCATCAATGATGGCTTGTGCCTCATCGCGAGCTATCTGTACGAGTTGTCCATCACGGGCTATGTCTGCTATTTTCAAATCGAACGCCATTCCGCTTTGTTGGGTACCTTCCAGGTCGCCAGGACCTCGCAGTTTCAAGTCAGCTTCTGCTATGCGGAATCCATCGTTGGTCTCGCACATGATATCAATCCGCTTTTTGGTGTCCTCTGCCAGTTTGTAGCCTGTCACCAAAATGCAGTATGACTGGTCGGCACCTCGTCCTACGCGTCCCCTGAGCTGGTGGAGTTGGGAGAGTCCGAAGCGCTGTGCTTCAAGGATAACCATGACGGAGGCATTAGGCACGTTGACACCCACCTCAATCACCGTTGTAGCTACCAGAATCTGAGTCTCTCCACTGACGAACTTCTGCATCTCGGCTTCCTTGTCGGCAGGTTTCATTTTACCGTGGACTTTACTGAGGTGGAATTCGGGGAAAACTTGCTTCAGTACCTCGTAACCCTCTTCCAGGTTTTTGAGGTCAATTTTCTCGCTTTCCTCGATAAGTGGGAATACGATATATACCTGACGACCTTGGTGAATCTGGTTGCGGATACTGTCGTACAATGAAGGCAAAGAACGGTCGAAAACGTGTTGCGTCACAATAGGTTTGCGACCAGGAGGCAGTTCGTCAATAACGCTTACGTCCAAGTCGCCATAGAGTGTCATTGCCAGGGTCCGGGGAATGGGAGTCGCCGTCATTACCAGTACGTGTGGCGGATTCTGGCTCTTGCTCCATAACTTTGCCCTTTGGGCTACCCCGAAACGATGCTGTTCGTCTACAACCACCATTCCTAAGTGGGCAAACTGTACGGTATCTTCAATGACGGCATGGGTGCCAACTAGTATCTGTACAGTACCATCCAGCAGGCCGTCGAGGATTTCCTGTCGCTTCTTTCCTTTTACAATACCAGTCAAGAGTGCAACGCGGATATCCATCCCCTTCAAGAAATCCATGATAGTCTGCAAGTGTTGTTCTGCCAGGATTTCCGTAGGTGCCATGATACAGGCTTGGTAGCCGTTGTCCAAAGCAATGAGCATGGACATCAACGCTACCAATGTCTTACCCGAGCCTACGTCGCCTTGAAGCAGTCGGTTCATCTGTCGTCCGCTACCCATATCCTTGCGGATCTCACGGATGACGCGTTTCTGGGCTTCCGTCAGTGAGAATGGCAGGTTGTTATGGTAGAAATCATTGAAATGGTCGCCGACTTTGGAGAAGACATATCCTCTGTATTTGCGCCTTTGGTCGCTGGCATATCTTAATATGTTCAGTTGAACGTAGAAGAGTTCCTCGAATTTCAGACGGACACGCGCTCTTTCAAGTTCTTTGGTGTTCTGAGGATAGTGAATCTTACGTAGAGCCTCGTCGCGTGACACGAGGTACAACTTTTGGGTGATGAAGTCGGGTAAAGTCTCGGGCAGCGGTTCTTTCAATACCTCGAGGAGCGTCTTGACAAGACGTTCTATGGCGCGACTGTTGAGGCCCGCCTTCTTCATTTTCTCCGTTGTGTTGTAATAGGGTTGCATACCCATAGCCGATAGTTCCAGCTTGTCGGCAAGGTCAATGTCGGGATGTGTCACATTGATACGTCCGTTGTAGACATTGGGCCGTCCGAAGATAATATATTCCTTGCCGATGGTGTAGTTTTGCTTGGCGTATTTCCCTCCGTTAAACCACGTGAGGTCCATCACCTTACCACTTCCGTCCGTGAAGTGGGCTACAACACGCTCCTTGCGGGCACTCATCTTAAACGTCTCGAAACTCAGGATATGGCCCTTGACCTGCACGAAAGGCATATCGCCCGTCAGCTCGCGGATACTGTAGAGACGACTGCGGTCAACGTGCTTGTAGGGATAGTTCTGCAGTAGGTCGCCATACGTCATGATGCCCAGCTCCTCGCCCAGCATCTTCTTGCGCTGAGGCCCAACCCCAGGCAGGTATTGTATGTCTTGTTGCAGGATGTCTGTCATGCTATCAGTGCTTCCGCTATCTTCAGGTCGTAAGGTGTGGTGATCTTGATGTTTTCGCGGTTGCCTTCGACGAGGGTGATGTCGAAGCCGTAAGCTTCGACCACAGAGGCGTCATCGGTAAAGCCGTCGTTATAGGGCTGGCGGTTGGCGGCCTTGAGCAGTTGGATGTCGAAGCATTGCGGGGTTTGTACCAAGCGGTAGTCATCACGAGGAACGGTAAAGGAGGTCGCGCCTTCCAGCTGACGAACCGTTTCCACGACGGGAATAACGGGGATGACGGCCTTCTTCTCGCGTGCCGTCTCGTAGCAGTTGCGGATAACCTCGATGCTGGGAAAGGGGCGCACGCCATCGTGTACACCTACGACGCCCTCGGCATCATCTGGAATCAGGGCTAAGCCATTCTGAACAGAGTGGAAGCGCGTCTCACCACCATCGGCCAGGAGGTAAGACCCTCCCCTGACCCCTTCCTCAACGGGGAGGGGAAACTGGTATTGCTGACAGAGCTGCCGCCAGTAGTCCTGTTGTGCTTTGGGCAACACGAGGATAATCTGCAGGGTAGGGGAGTACTCGCGGAACCTTTCAAGTGTCCGCATCAGCACTGGCTTGCCACCAACGGGCAGGAACTGCTTGGGGATGTCGCTCCCCATGCGCAGCCCCTTGCCGCCTGCAACTATAATTACATAGTCTGTCATTTCTTTACTCGTCTAAAAGATGTTGGTGCAGTATTGAGCCACTTCTCATTCGTCCAGGTCACTGTATCGCAACCGCCGATGGTTCCTGGTGGTGTGCACCAGTAAAGGGATAGTTCTTTTTCGTTCAGCTGGATAATCTCTCGGGGGACACACACGTCAGGGTGCATATGGTTCCCGTGGATGATGTAAGTCCCTCGTTTAACTTTCCCAACCTTCGACTTGTCAAATCTGCTTACTTTCCCGTTTGCCAAATAGTATGGAGATCTAACAGTATATGACTTTGTCTCCCCCTTACGATCTTGAAAAGTGCGTACACTGATTTCTTCTGTGTCAGTATAAGAAACGACCTCTTTTGAATACTGGTGACCTTCGTGAAATTCAAGGTTTACCCATTTGTTTCGTTTCAGTTCAGTCATAGAGTATGTTCGCCGTCCTTCGTGTGGCTGGGCTACACACTCGGTGAAGAATGTGATGAATAGCAAAACAATAGTAATGACTATCTTATTCATTGAGTGCTCCTTTCTAAAATCAGGCCATCAGGTGTTTGAATCGCATACCCTCGGCAATCTGGTCAGCGGTCTTCTTGTCAGCCAACTGAGCCAGCAACTCATAGGCAAAGGGGAAAGCAGCTGCAGGGCCTTCACCCGTAGTGACGTTCCCGTCCACCGTGAACAGTTCACCCGTGTATGTTGCATCTTCCAATGCTTGTTCGAAGCCAGGGTAACAAGTGGCTTTCTTGCCCTCCAAAATACCTAACGGAGCGAGTACTACAGCAGGTGAAGCACAGATGGCTGCCACTTTCTTGCCTGCCATATGCTGGTCGACGATAGCCTTGCAGACACCCTTGTGGTCAAACAGGTTTGACGCACCCGGCATACCGCCAGGCAGGAACAATAGGTCGGCATCCGAGAAGTCGCCTTGTTCAAACATGATGTCAGCCTCGATATTTACTCCGTGAGCAGACCGAACCAACGGGAAATCGCTGATGCTTACCGTAGTTACGTCAACACCACCACGACGCAGGACGTCGATGGGAATCAGGGCTTCAACATCCTCAAAGCCGTCAGCTAAGAATACATATACCTTTTTTGCCATAGTCGTTTATTTTAATTGTTCAAGATATTGCTTGATAGTTTCCTGCAAGCCCAAATAAAGCGCGTCGCAGATAAGCGCGTGACCTATGGATACTTCATCTGTCCAGGGAATCATCTGATGATAGTAGGCCAGGTTCACGAGTGACAGGTCGTGACCTGCATTCAGTCCCAGACCTACGCGACGAGCCTCGTCGGCAGCAGCAATGAAAGGAGCGATAGCATGCTCTCGATTGGCTTGATAACCAGAGGCATAGGGCTCCGTATAGAGCTCTACACGGTCGGCTCCACACACTTTGGCACCTTCCACCATTTTGGGGTCGGCGTCGACAAAGATACTCGTACGGATGCCTGCAGCTTTGAATGTCTTGCAGATATCCGTCAGGAACGAACGGTTCTCTATGGTGTCCCAACCGTGGTTGGAGGTCAGCTGGTCGTTTCCGTCAGGAACCAGTGTTACCTGCGTGGGAATAACTTCCAGCACCAGTTCTGTGAATGAGTCGATAGGATTGCCCTCAATGTTGAACTCCGTCTGGATACGAGGACGGAGGTCGCGCACATCTTGGTAGCGGATGTGACGCTCGTCAGGTCTTGGATGAACGGTAATGCCTTGAGCGCCAAACTGTTCTGCGTCGAAAGCGACTTTGAGTACATCCGGATTGTTGCCCCCTCTGGCATTGCGTAAAGTGGCAATTTTATTGATGTTTACACTTAGTTTCGTCATTTTCTTACACGATTTGATTAGTTTTCTTGCTGCAAAGATACGATTTTTTTCTTTTTTCTTGCTACCTTTGCTGAATAAAATTCAGCGAAAGTACGCTCGCTCGACAAAAAAAGAATAAATATTCTTTGTTTTGTTCTCACTTAATCGTACCTTTGCAGCAAAAATTGATGCTTATGGCCTCACGAAAACTTCGTTTCGCCGTCTTTGGCAATGTGTATCAGCCGAAGAAGTCGGCTTCCATTCAAACCCTGTTGACTTGTCTTGCAGCAAGACACGCCGAGGTGTTCATTGAGCGCGAGTTCTATACTTTTTTGACAGCACGACAGCAATTGCCTGTAGGTGATGTACAGGTGCTTGACGAAAAGCATCTTGAGGCCGATTTCGTCATTTCGATGGGAGGCGATGGAACATTCCTCCGTGCTGCCAGTAAGGTAGGTAGTCGTCAGGTTCCCATCCTGGGCATCAATATGGGCCGATTGGGTTTCCTGGCTGATGTTAACGCACAAGAGATAGAGCGGACCATCAGTGCCTTGTACGAAGGCGACTACACGGTGGATACCCGTTCTGTCATTCGTGTGGAGACGGATGGAAAACCTTTGCAAGGCTACGATTGTGCTCTGAACGATGTGGCTATTCTGAAGCGCGACAATGCTTCGATGATTTCGATTCATACCACGATTAATGGAGACTATCTGACGACCTATCAAGCTGACGGACTGATACTTAGCACTCCGACAGGTTCGACGGCCTATTCCCTTTCCAACGGTGGCCCCATCATCGTTCCTGGCACCCATGTCTTCTCGCTGACTGCTGTGGCTCCTCACTCGCTCAACGTGCGCCCTATTGTTGTTTCGGAAGATTCGGAAATCAACCTGACGGTAGAGAGTCGTACGCATAACTTCCTAGTAGCTCTCGACGGACGCTCTGAGAATTTGCCTGAGTCTACGCGCCTGACGCTTCGCAAGGCTCCTTATCGCGTGAAGGTTATCAAGCGTGCGGGAACCCGCTATTTCCACACTTTGCGCGAGAAGATGATGTGGGGTGCTGACCAGCGTAAATAACGTTTTCATACCTATATTCTTTACCTATATCATGAGTTCTGACGCTTGCATATAGGTATTTTTTCTCCTTACTATACCGGGAATCTTATATTGCAAAGCCTGAAATCTACATTGCAAAGCCTGAAATGTACATACCAAAGCCTGCAATATACATACCAAAGCTTGCAATTGAAAAAGATATTCTAGGCAAAAGGAAATGCGATAAGGGGTTGTTAGATAACACTTGGATGCCCGTCTGTCACCCCACAGGCTCCTTTTATGGATTTAATATATAAGGTGGAAATGTTAAATATGCGTTAAAACGAAAAATAATGCCGAAAAAATTTGGAGGGAACGGATATTTATCCTACTTTTGCAGTGTACTATTAAAGTAGTACACCGATACACGATGAATTTTAAACGTTAGCATTATGATAGAAGTAAAGAACATCTGTTTTAAGTATGCTGGTCAGAAAGACCAGGTATTCGATGATTTCAGCCTGGAGTTGAAGCAGAACAATATCTATGGATTGTTAGGCAAGAACGGTACGGGCAAGTCGACGCTGCTCTATCTCATCAGTGGTCTGCTTCGCCCCAAGAAGGGCAGTGTGTGTTTCGATGGTGTTGAAACCAAGTTGAGAAAACCGGAGATGTTGAGTGAGATATTCATCGTGCCCGAGGAGTTCGACCTGCCTGCGATGTCGCTCAGCGAGTATGTCAAGATTAACCGTCCGTTCTATCCCCAGTTCAGTATGGAGGTGTTGGAAGGTTGTCTGCAGGATTTTGAACTCTCCACCGACCTGAAGCTGAATGCCCTCTCGATGGGTCAGAAGAAGAAGGTGTTCATGTCGTTTGCACTTGCTACGAATACCAAGCTCTTGCTGATGGACGAGCCCACCAACGGACTTGACATTCCCTCGAAGAGCCAGTTCCGCAAGGTCATTGCCCAACATATGACGGAAGACCGAACGCTCATCATCTCCACCCATCAGGTGCACGATGTGGAGTCGTTGTTGGACCATATCCTCATCCTCTCGCCCCAGAAGCTGTTGCTCAACGCCTCGGTAGCCGAGATTCAGGAGAAATATACCTTCGAATATCGCACCCCCGCTGAGATGGATGATGCCCTCTATGCCGAACCCTCGTTGCAGGGCAATGCCGTCGTAGCGCCCCGCAAGGCCGGTGATGCTGAGACGCAGGTCAACCTGGAACTGCTGTTCAATGCTGTCAACGAAGGTAAGATTTAGCACTACGAACTATACGAATACGAATTGTTATGATACAGTTTGATATACACAGATTCGGAAAACTGGCAAAGTGGTCGCTGGTCAACGACAAGAAGTACCTCATCAAGAGCTTCTTGCAGGTCTTTGCCGTCTTTGTGTTCCTATTCCTGTTCTTCACCTATGTGATGAGCCGGGAGTCGGTGCGTAGCAGTATCAATGCCTATGAGACCAGCTCCATTGCTGTGATGATCCTGTTTGGAGTCACCTGCGTGGTGGGCTCGTCGTTTATGTTCTATAGCATGGAGGGCAAGCATGATATGCAAAACCTGATGATGCTGCCTGCCTCCAATTTCGAGAAATACCTGATGCGCTATGCCTCGTGGATACTCCTGTTGCCCCTTTATCTGGTAGCGTTCTTGGGAGCCGACGTGTTGCAGTATGTGGTTAATCTGATGGTGGGTCATGAGCACGTCACCTTCGTCACCTCTACGCTGGTGGACAGTCTCAGTCGTTTGTTCCAACTGGAAGTACACAGCCATCTGCGCCATACGTTCCTGAATTCCGTGTTGTTGCTCGCCATCTGGTTCCATTCGCTCTACGCCCTGGGAGCCACCTTCTTCCGCACCCGTAAGTTCAACTGGGTACCGACCACCATCGTCATCGTCCTGCTGAGTATCATTCCTAACACACAGGTGTCTGTAGCGGAAGCAACCACTACAGATATAATCATCACCGACCTCGTGGCCCTCTGCTGGACAGCTCTGAACTTCTGGTTGTCTTATAAGCTCTTCTGCCGTCAACAGGTCATTGGTAAATTCATTAATTGGTAAGGATATGAATACGTTTAGTTTCAATAGATTTGGAAAGATGCTCCGTTGGGTGCTTAGCGTCAATCAGCGCCGAATGCTCTTTGCTATAGCAGCCTCCGTCGTGGGTGTGTTTATGGCTGAAATGATACTGCTGAGAATGGGTGATATTTACAGTCCTCTCACCATGCTGCACTATTACGGACAGATAGGTGCTGCCCTCTTTGCATTGGTGTCGCTCATCCTGGTCAGTACCATCGTGTCGGGTGTGAACGAGAAGCGCAAGCGTGAGGCTTTCCTCATGCTTCCGGCAAGCAATCTCGAGAAGTTCCTTGCCCTGATGACCTACACCTCTGTCATCTGTGTGCTGGGCGTCTTCCTGGCTTTCGTCTTGGGCGACAGTCTTCGCATGGTGTGGTTCTGGATCAGTGGACCCTACACAGAGGCGAAGGTTTCGTATATAGGCAATCCAACGGAATACTATTACTGGTGGTCGTCGGCCATCCCCGAGATGATGGATAATCTGACGCCTCATATACTGGAGGCTGATTCCTGCAACTGGTTCTATCTGGTGATGAATATCGTCGTGCTTGCTGCCATTGCCGTGTGGACACATTCACTTCTGATTATCGGAGGAACCTTGTTCCGCAAATATTCGTTCGTCATATCTTGTCTGGTGTTCATCTTGTTCTGGGTGATTTTTGGAAAGACGATGCAATATTTCGAACTCTCTATGTTTACATCTAATTGGGAAGATGGCAAATACGTGTCTGGCGAGGTTGGCATCCCGGCCTATATCCTCGCCGTCCTGCTTCCCCTGCTCGCTGTCTTCAACTATTGGGCTTCGTTCCATATCTTCAAGAACTTCCAACTGATAACCAACAAATGGACTAATTATGATATTCTCAAACGATAAAGCGATATACATCCAGATAGCGGACCGCCTCTGCGATGAGATCCTTGCCGACAAGTACAAGGACGACGACCGCATTCCCAGTGTCCGAGAGTATGCCGTACTGCTGGAGGTGAACACCAACACCGCCGTCAAGGCTTACGACGAACTGGCTCGCGCGAACATTATCTATAATAAGCGCGGCTTGGGCTACTTCGTATCACCAGGTGCTAAGGAGCAGATCCTCGACGAGCGCCGTCGTGACTTCATGGACAACAAGTTGCCGGAATTGTTTCGGCAAATGAAACTTTTAGGCATAAAAAAGGTGGAGATACGCAACCTTTTGGATCATTTTGACGTCTAACAGCTATATGATACACTTAAAAGACATTCACAAGACCTATCAAGGTGCCCAACCACTACACGTGCTGAAGGGCATCACCCTCGACATCGAGAGGGGCGAATTCGTCTCAATTATGGGTGCATCCGGTTCAGGCAAGTCGACACTTCTGAACATCCTGGGCATCCTCGACAACTACGACTCGGGGAGCTACGAGCTTGCCGGAACACCCATCTGGAACCTCAGCGAGACGAAGGCTGCCGAGTATCGTAACCGCATGATAGGCTTTATCTTCCAGTCGTTTAACTTGATTTCATTCAAGACTGCAGTAGAAAATGTTGAGTTGCCACTCTTCTATCAAGGGGTGTCGCGCAAGAAGCGGCACACCCTTGCTCTGGAATATCTGGAACGCTTAGGACTCCTGGATTGGGCAGAGCACTATCCCAACGAGCTCTCGGGTGGTCAGCGACAGCGTGTGGCTATAGCTCGCGCCCTGATTACCAAGCCTCAGATTATTCTGGCCGACGAACCTACGGGTGCCCTCGACTCGAAGACGTCCATCGAGGTGATGGAGCTGTTGAAGAAGTTGAATGCAGAGGAGAAAATAACCCAGATTATCGTGACCCACGATCCTAATGTCGGAGCCCAGACTAATCGTGTTATCCGCATCAAGGACGGACTGATAGAGCAGCCATGATTGAACTACTGAAGGAAATAGCACAGACGGCCAAACGCAATAAGTTGCGCACCGCGCTGACAGGCTTTGCTGTAGCATGGGGCATCTTCATGCTCGTCGTATTGCTGGGAGCTGGCAACGGACTGATCAATGCACAGTTGAATCAGTCGGAGCGTTTCCTCTCTAACTCGATGGTGGTCTTTGGTGGTCGCACGTCGAAAGCCTATCAGGGTTTGAAGGAAGGGCGACGCATCCGTCTGCAGACGCGTGACATTGAGACAACAGACCAGGAGTTCAGAGATAACATCGATGAAGTTGGAGCCTCCTACGACGTGTCGGCCACCATCGCCAACGGACAGGAGTATATGAGTACGCAGATTACGGGTGTTTATCCTAACCATACCAAGATTGACAAGATGGAGATGCTCCACGGACGATTCATCAACGACATAGACCAGAAGGAGAAACGCAAGGTGTTGGTGCTTAGTAATAAACAGGCCAAGGAACTGGCTCCCAAGGACTATAAGACGCTGTTGGGAAAGTATGTGAAGGTCAACAACTTCGCTTTCAAGGTGGTGGGCATCTACAAGGATGATGAGAATGGACAGTCGGAAGCCTTCTCTTCCTACTCTGCC
The DNA here is from genome assembly GCF_900107705.1 of Prevotella sp. tc2-28. Lineage (GTDB taxonomy): Bacteria > Bacteroidota > Bacteroidia > Bacteroidales > Bacteroidaceae > Prevotella. The sequence goes on along the minus strand of NZ_FNRE01000005.1, from coordinate 159,104 downwards.
ATCAAGGGCATTTTTGGTGCCAATACAGATGATGCCGGTTCTATTGAGTTCACCTTCCACGGACTGACTTCCGAGAAGGCTAACGAGGACTTTGAGAAAGACTACCGACGCAGAATCAATGCCAACCACCAGGCACATCCTGAGGATGAACGGAGCGTGTGGCTCTGGAACCGCTACTCAGACAATCTGCAAATGCAGACGGGTATCGGCATTATCCGCACGGCTCTGTGGATTGTGGGCTTGTTCACCTTGCTGAGTGGTATCGTGGGTGTTTCGAACATCATGCTGATCACCGTCAAGGAGCGCACCCATGAGTTCGGCATCCGCAAAGCCATCGGTGCCAAGCCTTGGAGCATTCTGAAACTCATCATCGTTGAGAGTGTCATCATCACCACCTTCTTCGGCTATATCGGAATGGTGCTGGGTGTGATGGCTAACGAATATATGGATGCAACACTGGGTCACGACACCATCGATACTGGATTATTCAAGGCTACGATGTTTGTCAATCCTACCGTAGGAATAGATGTATGCATCGAAGCTACGATGGTGATGGTTGTTGCCGGTACGATAGCAGGACTGATTCCTGCCTTCAAAGCAAGTAGAATCCGCCCCATAGAGGCATTAAGAGCAGAGTAAGACTATGAGAATAGATTTAGATACTTATCGGGAAATCCTTGACACGCTGACGCGCAATAAGTCGCGTTCGTTGCTCACAGGCTTCGGCGTGTTCTGGGGTGTGTTCATGCTGGTGGCACTGATGGGTGGCGGACAGGGACTGAAGGAGATGCTGGAACGCAACTTCGAAGGCTTTGCCCAGAACACCGCCATGATATGGGCACAGCAGACCACTAAGCCTTATAAGGGATTCCGTAAAGGACGCTGGTGGGAGATGGACTATAAGGACATTGAACGATTGCGCCAGCGGGTTCCGGAATTAGATGAGATTGCCCCCGTGCTGTTTGGCGGATGGGGACGTTCTCATACGGCCTACTACGGTGACCTGTCGTCACAGCCGCGCATTCAGGGAGTTACTCCTGACTATGCGAATATCGTGTCGCCCAAGATGTATTATGGTCGCTATATCAACGATATGGACCTGAGTGAGCGCCGTAAGGTCTGTGTGTTGGGTAAGAAAATTTATAAGGACCTGTTTAAGGATGGTGGCGACCCCTGTGGCAAGCGTATCCGTATTGACTCTACCTATTACGAGGTGGTAGGTGTCGACTATAATGCTAGCGGAGGTATGAACTTCAACGGACGAGCCGAGGAGAAAGTAACCTTGCCATTGACACTTGTACAACAGACGCTTAATCGTGGTAATCAGGTTGATTTGATTGCTGTCACGGGACGTCCAGGTGTGGTGATGAGTAAGATTGCGCCAAGAATCCGTGAGACTATCGCCCGTGCACATTACCTCGACCCTACTGATGAACAGGGCGCAATGGTCTTTAATACTGAGGTGCTCTTCCAGATGTTGGATAATCTCTTCAAGGGAGTCAACTTCCTGATTTGGTTGGTCGGACTTGGAACCCTGCTTGCGGGTGCCATCGGTGTTTCCAACATCATGATGGTAACGGTGCGCGAGCGCACTACAGAGATAGGTATCCGCCGAGCCATTGGAGCCACTCCCAAGATGATACTTTCACAGATTATCTCGGAAAGTATTGTACTTACGCTGGTGGCAGGTATGAGTGGCATTCTCTTTGGTGTCTTGATCCTGCAGATGCTGGAACTTGCTAATACGGAAGATGGCATTCTTACGGCACATTTCCAGGTAGGTTTCTGGACGGCACTCTTTGCTGCCCTTATGGTGTCGGCAATGGGTGTGTTGGCAGGACTTGCTCCTGCGGCAAGGGCAATGAGCATCAAACCTGTAGATGCGATGCGTGATGAATAATAACAAAAAAACAAGATAATAATGAAAAAGTACAGAAAGTTGGTCATTGCAGTCATTATAGCATTGATCTTTATCGGAACATTCGTATTCCTTTGGCAGAAGTCACAACCCAAGGAGATTGTGTACAGTGAGTTTACACCAGCCATGAATGAGGTGAAGAAAACGACCATTATTACGGGTAAGATTGAACCTCGTAATGAGGTTAACATCAAGCCTCAGATTTCGGGCATCATCACCCAGCTGATGAAGGAACCAGGCCAATATGTGCAGCAAGGCGAGGTCATCGCCAAGGTAAAGGTGATTCCTGACATGGGACAACTCTCTTCCGCTGAGGCTCGTGTGCGACTGGCTGACATCAATCTGCAACAGGCTAAGGTTGACTTTGAACGCGAGAAGAACCTCTTCGACCAGAAACTAGTCTCGGCTGATGAGTACGATAAGGTGAAGAAGGCGTTGAATCAGGCTAAGGAGGAAGTGCTCGCTGCCCAGGATGCCTTGCAGGTGGTGCGCGACGGTGTCTCCAAGTCTAACGCTTCTGCCTCGTCAACACTTGTTCGTTCAACCATCAGCGGCGTCATCCTTGATATCCCCGTGAAGGTGGGTAACTCGGTGATTCTTTCCAATACGTTCAATGATGGTACCACCATTGCCTCGGTGGCTAACATGAATGACCTCATTTTCCGTGGTAACATTGACGAGACAGAGGTGGGCCAGCTGGTCAACGGGATGCCGATGAAGATCACCATAGGTGCTCTGCAGGATTTGAAGTTCGACGCCTTTCTCGAATATATCTCACCAAAGGCTACGGAGAGCAACGGTGCCAACCAGTTTGAGATCAAGGCTGCTGTTAAGGTGGCAAAAGAAGACAAGTTGCGTTCGGGCTATTCTGCCAATGCTGAGATTGTGCTGGATCAGGTTACCAAGGCGCTGACCATCCCCGAGAGTGCCATTGAGTTCTCTGGCGACTCTACTTTCGTGTATGTCGTCAAAGATGTCAAGGGTCAGAAGGAGTATGAGCGACGTCAGGTGGTAACAGGCTTGAGCGACGGTGTGAACATTGAAGTCAAGAAAGGGCTGACAGCCAAGGAAAAAGTGCGCGGTCCGGAAGTAGTAGCTGATAACAAGGAGGATTAACCTATGACGAAGAGTTTGTTTATCGCGTTGCTTGCTGCACTGTCGTTGCAGTCTGCACAGGCCCAGCAACCCTGGTCGCTCCGCCAGTGTACGGAATATGCCGTAGAACACAACATTGGTGTGAAGCAGAAAGTCAATGCGGAGCGTCAGCGTGAGGTGCAATTGTCTACAGCCAAGAACAGCCGGTTGCCTAATGCTACATTCCAGGCTAATGAGGCTTTTAACTTCGGTCGTGCTCAGACCATTGATGGTACTTACTCTAATCGTAATACCAACAATACGTCAATGAGCCTGGGTACCAATGTGCCCCTCTTTACGGGTTTTAATATCACCAATACCATCAAGTTGAACCAGTTGAACCTGGATGCTGCCGTTCAGGATTTGGAGAAGGCGCGCAATGACATCCGAATGCAGGTGGCAAAGGGCTATGTGCAGATTCTCTATGACATGGAGATTGCCGATGTGGCTCACCGTCAGGTCACCATTGACTCCATGCAGGTGGCTCGCTTGCAGGGACTCTATGAGAATGGAAAGGCTAGTCAGGCTGAATTGTCGCAACAGAAAGCCACACTGGCTAAGTCGCAGTTGACAGCAACACAGGCTGATAACACGCGTCAGCTCTCCTTGCTCACCCTGAGCCAGCTTCTGGAACTCCCGACGCCCGAAGGATTCTCGATTATCCGTCCTTCTTTGGATAATCTGGATGCGTTGGAGACCTCTCACCAGTTGGTGTCTCCTGAGCTGATATACCGTGAAGCGCTGACCTTCAAACCAGAGATATTGGCTGAGGAACTGCGCCTGCGTGGAACGGATCATAACATAAAGATTGCCCAGGCTGCCCTTTATCCGACATTGAACTTCAACGCGGGTTTGCAGTCTAACTACTTTAAGACCAATGGTGTCAACTCGGACGCCTTTTTTTCGCAATTGAAGAACAACTTTGCCCAGTATGTGGGGGTATCGCTGAACTACACCCTCTTTAACCGTTTGGCTACACGCAACAACATTCGCAGGGCCCGCATTGACCGTGAGACACAGCAGCTGACATTGAACAACGCGAAGAAGGTACTCTATAAGGAAATACAGCAGGCATATTACAGTGCCGTAGCTGCCCAGGCTAAGCACGAGAGCAGTAAGGTCGCAGCACAGAGCAGTAAGCAAGCCTTTGAGTTGATGCAGGCGAAATACGAGAATGGCAAAGCCACTATGGTGGAGTTTGACGATGCCAAGAACAAGTATCTGAAAGCGGAGAGTGACCTGGTTCAGTCGCGCTACGAATACCTGTACCAAACGGCCTTGCTCGAGTTCTATCGGGGGCGCGAGCTGACCTTCTGATACTGCCAATGATGACAACGACATTAATCATAGGACTACTCATTCCCCTCTTGGGAACCATGCTCGGAGCGGCATTCGTCTTTTTTATGAAGGACGACATGTCGCCCCGAGTGCAGAAAACGCTATTGGGCTTCGCTTCCGGTGTGATGGTTGCTGCATCGGTATGGTCACTGCTGATACCAGCGATGGAGATGGAGGCAGATAGTGGCAAATGGAGTGTCCTGCCTGCTGCCGTGGGGTTCCTGTTAGGCATGGGATTCCTGTTGGCACTCGACGACTTTACACCACACCTTCATGTGGGTTCAGATACTCCGGAAGGTCCTCGCTCCCGACTGTCGCGAACAGCGATGCTGGCATTGGCAGTCACTATCCACAACCTGCCAGAGGGAATGGCCGTCGGCGTAGTATTTGCAGGAGCAGAACAAGGTGCGACAGGACTGTCCGTAGCATCGGCAGTGGCTGTCTCGCTGGGTATTGCCATTCAGAACATTCCAGAGGGTGCTATTATCTCCATGCCCATGCGTGCAGAAGGCAACAGCAAGTGGCGATCGTTTTTGATTGGCAGTTTGAGCGGAGCTGTCGAGCCTATCGGAGCACTAGCCGTTCTACTACTCGCCTCAGTCTTGATGCCAGTCATGCCCTACATGCTTGCCTTTGCCGCAGGAGCCATGTTCTATGTGGTTGTTGAGGAACTGATACCCGAAGCTTCAGCGGGCAAGCACTCTAATCTCAGTACCATCGGTTTTGCTGTTGGTTTTGTGCTGATGATGGTACTCGATGTAGTGATGGGGTAACATGGCGCCGACATCATAAAAGCAACGAGATTACGGCTCGTCGCTCATGAGCCGTAATCTCGTCGTTAACGAGCCGTAACCTCGTTTTATTTGACAATTATCTTCTTGCCGTTATGGATGTAAAGCCCTCGTGCGGCAGGTTTTCCATTCAGCCTGCGTCCATCCAATGTGTACCAGATTCCATCTTGCTGACTGGAGGAGCGTATGGTCTCAATGCCAGAATACCCCCCAAGGAAAGATTTTAGTTCCTTGATAGCGGAGAGCGGATAACCCGACCTTGGCCAGAATAGGGCACCATTCCAATAGCCGCTGGTAAAATCTTTGCTCCAATCCTCTGTGCCGGTTTTGTTGATGATGCCGTTAAGATTGTATTCTGGATACCACCAGAAGAGTCCTGTCACTCGCTCATGGGTATTGAGTGTTTCGATGAGCGCCTTTGTGAATTTCTGCTGTCCTGTATCCGTGAGCGGATATGTTGATGTGAAGTTGTATTTGGCTCCTGCCAATTGGTACTCGAATCCATATCCTGTCTCGACAATCATGATTTGTTTGCCTGTATAGGTTGTTTCCAACTGGGTTAGCAGTGTGTTGAAGACAGTCAGCGAGTTATGAAAATCAGGGTAGTAACTAAGGCCGATGATGTCATACTGAACAGTAGCATTAGCCATCTTGGCATAGAAGGTCTTCACCATATCGTAGTTGTGCAGCTCTGTATGAAGTACGGTTTTTGCCTGTGGACATATCTCATTACAGGCTTTAATGCCTTCCTTGATAAGGTTGACAAGAATATCCCATGACTCGCTGCTGTTGCTGATTTTACCGGTGGGAAACAGCATTCCATCGGTAATTTCGTTGCCCACTTGTATGAAGTCGGGTGTAGCACCGGCTTTGATCATTTCTTGTAGGCAGTTCTTGGTATAATCATAAACCTTGGTTGCCATCTGGTCTGCTGTGAGGTTCTTCCATGCTGCTGGTGTGCCATGCTGTCCGGGGTGTGTCCATGTATCGCTGTAGTGGAAGTCAAGCATGAGCGAGAGACCGGCATCCTTGATACTTTTTCCTAGTGCTTTGACGTATTCTAAGTCCTGAATCGCTCCTTCTTTCTTTTCGGTATCCGTCGCATTTGCCGGATCTACGAATAGTCGGACGCGTTGTGCGTTCCATCCCTGTTGCTTGAAAAACGTTAGTGGTTCAACAGGTTGGTCGTCATAGTCCTTGTAGATGGCACCCTCATCTATGAATTTCTTTAGCATGGAGATATCACCGCCCACATATTTCTGTGCGGTAATGGTTAGTGACAAGATGCAGCATAGTGTTAGGAGTAGTGTTTTTTTCATATCAGTCAGTAGTCGTTTTGGGTTTGTTATTTCTTATGGCGGTTAGCCCGTTGCTCACGGTATTTGGCTTTCTGTCGGGCAGAGCCGCTACCGTGAGCACCGGTTATGTATTTCTTCTTCTTGGCCTTCGTCTTCACCTTGTCTTCTGAAGGGCGAGGACCTCCGCCACGTCCGAAGGAGATTCCATTCACTAGGATATCTTCGAAATCGCTTTCCTTACTCATAGTTTAATGATGGAAAAGACGTACACCTGTGAAGGTCATTGCGATACCATATTTGTCGCAGGTCATGATGACATGGTCGTCACGCACACTGCCGCCAGCCTGGGCAATGAATTCTACGCCGCTCTTGTGGGCGCGCTCAATGTTGTCGCCGAAGGGGAAGAAGGCATCAGAGCCTAAAGCTACCTTCGTATTCTTGGCAATCCACGCTTTCTTCTCTTCCAGTGTCAGCACTTCTGGCTGGCGGGTGAAGAACTGCTGCCAAGCACCATCGCGCAGCACGTCGTCGTGCTCGTCTTCAGAGATATATACATCGATGGTGTTATCGCGGTCAGCACGACGGATACCCTCCTTGAAGGGTAGGGCCATCACCTTCGGATGCTGGCGCAGCCACCAGATGTCGGCCTTATTGCCAGCCAGACGGGTACAGTGGATACGACTCTGTTGTCCGGCACCGATGCCGATAGCCTGTCCGTCCTTCACATAGCAGACGGAGTTAGACTGTGTATATTTCAGCGTAATCAGGGCGATGATCAGGTCGCGCTTGGCTTCAGCGGTAAAGGTCTTATTCCGTGTGGGGATATTTTCAAACAGGGTGGGATCGTCCAGCTTGATTTCGTTGCGGCCTTGCTCAAAAGTAATTCCGAACACCTGCTTGCGCTCAACGGGCTCAGGCTTGTATGCCGGGTCAATTTTAATGACGTTGTAGGTACCCTTGCGCTTGTCTTTCAGAATCTCGATGGCTTCAGCCGTAAAGTCTGGGGCAATCACACCGTCGCTCACCTCGCGCTTCAGCAGTTGAGCGGTGGTGGCGTCACACGTATCGGAGAGTGCTACAAAATCACCGTAGCTTGACATACGGTCGGCACCACGCGCACGGGCATAGGCACATGCTATCGGACTCTCATCCAGACCTTTTACGTCGTCAACGAAATAAATCTTCTTCAGCGTGTCGCTCAGGGGAAGTCCAACAGCAGCTCCGGCAGGACTGACATGCTTGAACGAAGCTGCAGCGGGCAGACCGGTAGCCTCTTTTAATTCCTTTACCAATTGCCAAGCATTGAAGGCATCCAGGAAATTGATGTAGCCAGGACGTCCGTTAATCACTTCGATGGGGAGCTCTCCCTCCTGCATGAAGATGCGGGAAGGCTTCTGGTTCGGATTGCATCCGTACTTGAGTTGTAGTTCTTTCATTATATAAATAGGTAAGTTTTTTATTCTGCGTGCAAAGTTACAAAAAATTATTCGTAACTTTGCACCGTTATGGAGAAAAAAAGACAGGCATTACGCAAACTGTTGGAGGCCGTTGAGCATGAGTTGCTGAAGAGACCGAATAAAAAAACATTGGACCGACTGTCGCTGTTGGCAGGTTTTCAGGACTGGGATTCTTTTCAGGAAACACTGCATGGCGACTTAGGCGGCGAGACCATCTACGGCGGTCATCATCAGAATAAAAAAGAGACACCCAACAAATGAGTGTCTCTTTTTATGCTGTGCAGGTTGCAGGGATTAGTCTGCCTTGACAGCAGAACGCTTCTCCTTAATACGTGCAGCCTTACCGGTGAGCTTGCGCAGATAGTAAAGCTTAGCGCGACGAACCTTACCAACCTTGTTCACTTCGATGCTCTCAATGTTAGGAGACTCCAGCGGGAAGATACGCTCTACACCTACGGTTCCTGACATCTTACGAACAGTGAAGCGCTTCTTCTCCTGATGGCCGCTAATCTTGATGACTACGCCACGGAAGAGCTGGATACGCTCCTTTGAACCCTCGATAATTTTGTAAGCGACAGTTACAGTGTCACCAGCCTTGAAACTGGGGTGCTGCTTGCCGGTTGCAAATGCTTCTTCAGCAACTTTAATTAAATCCATTTTTTCTTTAAACGTTTAAAATTGTTGTTATCGTTCCAACGCAACATAACAGGCAACTCGTAACTTCCTGCCAGCGATTACGCCGAAAGCGGGTGCAAAGGTACGAATAATATTTGGAGAATCCAAATTTTTTTTGTATTTTTGCACGCAAAACCTAGTATATTCATGAATAGAAAGACTATTTTCTTCGCGCTGGTGTCGTTCTTGATACTGGCATCGTGTAAGTCACATTATGAGGTGGCTTCCGTTCAGCGCAGCCGGATATTGGTAGATGCTCGCTATGATGCAACCCCCGACGCTGAGGCTGCCAAGTTCCTGGAACCTTATAAGCATGTTGTTGACAGTGTGATGGGACCCATCGTAGGGCGATCAGCACGCAACATGACGACACAGCGCCCAGAAGGTACGCTCCCCAACCTGCTTGCCGACATTCTGGTACGGGCAGGTAAAAACTACCAGGAGAAACCAGACTTTGGCGTTTATAATATGGGAGGTGTCAGGGCTGACTTGCCTAAGGGCAATGTGACCTATGGTGATGTCCTTGATGTTGCACCGTTTGAGAATAAGATAGCTTTCGCCACGATGCGAGGCGATGTCGTGTTGGAGTTGTTCCGCCAGATGGCCGCTGTCGGCGGTGAGGGTGTTAGCCATGAGGTGCGTTTGGTGATTACCAAGGATGGTCAACTGGTGAGTGCGACATTATCCGGTAAACCTGTCGATCCGCAAAAGGATTATCGTGTAGCCACCATTGACTATCTGTTGGGCGGCAATGATAAGATGGAGGCGTTTAAGAAAGGTCGCGACATCAATGCCCCCAAGGATAACAATAACAACGCCCGCTTTGTCATCATGGACTATTTCCGTGAGATGGCCAAAGACGGTAAGGTGGTAGACTCCCAGATAGAGGGAAGAGTGATAGTGAAGTAAGATGTATGATGTAAGATGTAAGAAGTATGAAAAAGTACCTATTTATTATATTGTTGGCTCTGGTATCGCTCAGCGGTCTGGCGAAGAAACACAAGCAGTTGGTCATCTTGCATACCAATGATACCCATTCAACCATCCTTCCTGTCAATCCGCAACTGGTTGACACCATGAAGGCGGGTAGAGGAGGTTTCCTGAGGCGCATTGCCATGTTGAAGGAAGAGCGCAGTAAGCACCCTGACTTACTCTACTTCGACAGCGGAGACTTCTTTCAGGGTTCGGCCTATTTCACGATGTTTAAAGGCGATGTCGAGATAGGGCTGATGAACATGATGGGTATTGACGCATCCACCATCGGTAATCATGAGTTTGACTTCGGATTGGATATTATGGCTGAAAAGTTCAAGAAAGCCACTTTCCCCATCCTTTGCAGTAACTATGACTTCACGGGAACGGTGATGGAGGGCGTCTGCAAGCCCTGGATAGTCATCAAGCGTAACGGACTGAAGATTGGCGTTTTTGCCGTATGTCCGAAACTGGCTGGGCTCGTCAGCGACAAGAACTGTGTGGGGGTGAAATACCTTAATCCAGCCAAAGTGGCATTGGAAACAGCCACGATGCTCAAGGAGCAGCAGAAGTGTGATTATGTCATCTGTATCTCTCACCTCGGATGGAACAGCTATCAAGAGGAGGACGACCAGTATGTCATCAGCAGGTCACGGAATATTGACCTTGTATTGGGAGGACATACACATACCTATATGACACAGTTGGAGTATTGGAAGAACATGGACGGCAAGCCCATCCCTGTCGATCAGAACGGTAAGCATGCCATCTTTGTTGGCAAGATGATTGTCGACTTCAAATAAGGCTTATTCAAAATAGAAGGTAAGAACCACCATTTTTGATTGCGCGCTGCTGACGCTGCCGGCATAGGCCCGGAGGTTGGCATCGCGCAATTCATTTACGTGATTCTTGTCGAGAACACTACCCAGTCCGAAACAGAACTTCAGTTCGGGAATCAGTTTGAAGAAAGGCAGGTAGAAGTCACATCCCAGTCCCACTTCCAACATGGTGTTGTATCGCTTGAGGCTCACCATCTCCTGATCGTTGCTTGTCAGGTTAATCGTCGGATTGATACCCGCCATGATATAAGGCCTGTAGTTGTTCCATCGTGGAGCAGAGAACTTGATGTCCAGTGGCAATGATACATAGGTGCTTTTAAGGTCCTGCGTCTGTTGCAGAGGGCGCCCTTGAGCATCCAGCTGCTTCATGTTGCTAAACGTCAGGTGCTTGGCACCGAAATGCATGGTAGGTGTGAAGCGCAGTGCGAAATGGTTGCTCAGCCGAAAGTCGGCCAGGACGCCCACCGAGAATCCTGGATTCCACTTGTCGGCATCACATAGAATATACTGTTCTGTGACGTTTCCGTCAGCATCCGTCATGATGTATGGTCCCACGTTCTCCAGTTCGAGATCCTGCAGGTGAGTACCTACCAGGATACCGAAGTGCATCGGGCGTAGGTCAATATAGGGTTTGTTCTGCACACGGCGGTCGCTCTGGGCAGAAATTGTCAGGGCCATCAGCCCTGTCAGAAATAGGATAAATCGTCGTTTCATCTGTATCATCATAACGCTGGAAAGGCGCGATTTATTATTTCGACTAAGTATAAATTGCGGCAAAAATGCAAAAAACTCTACCAAAAATTAGGTATATATGAAAAATAATCCCTATCTTTGCATCACAATTTTTAAGTATTAACTAATTAAACGAATAAAATTATGGCATACGTAATTGGTGACGACTGCATCGCATGCGGTACATGTATCGACGAGTGTCCCGCCGGAGCAATCTCTGAGGGTGACAAGTATTCAATCAACCCCGATGTTTGCACTGAGTGCGGCACATGCGCTGACGTTTGTCCGTCAGAGGCTATCAGCCTTCCTTAAGGAATACGCTGAATTATGTGGTTAAAAACGAATGGGCTTCCGTTGAGGAAGCCCATTTTCTTTATCCTATAGTGATGGATGCTTACTTGGCATCCATCACTTGTTTTGCAATCTGATTCTCAGGATCGATGACCAGCATCTTAGCTGCATAGTCCTTGGCGGTAGCCTTGTCATCCTTCTGGATGAAGTAGTAAGAGATCAGATAGTGGTAGCTCTCCTTCAGACGAGCCTTCTCGGTAGCGTCCAGTTCGGTCTTCGGACCAATCAGCTCGACGAGCTTCTCGTAGTAAGGCTTAGCCAGACCCTTTGACTGGTCGGGGTCCATTTGACCATTCACGCGGGCACGCATGAAGGTAGCATACTCCATAGCGTTCTCGTACTTCTGTGCGAGGTCGGCGTAGGTCTCGTCAGCCATCTTGAAGGCTTCTGCCTGTGCATTATCCTTCAGTGTGGCACCATGCTGCATGTGAAGACTTGCAAGGGCTGCAAGGTCGTTAGCTGTCGGCTTTTCCATGCTAGCCAGGTAGTCCTTGTAGTGCTTGATGGCATTGGGGAAGTCCTCCATATCACGGTAAGCGTCAGAGAGCTGCTTAACGACACCGGCACGCTTAGCTTTGTTGTCCATATCCTCCTGCTTCAGAGCCTTCTCGTACATCTCGATGGCTTTCTGAGGCTGCTTGGCACCAATCAGGGCATTGCCATAATAGGTGTAGTCGTAGTAAGAGAACTTGGCTGAGTCAGACTTGTTGAACAAGGCGTCAGCATACATGAGTGCGTCGTCGTACTTCTTCAGCTCAGTGCTGTTGAAGAAGGCGAGACGGTTGAAGGCTGCGTGACGAGGATTCTTGGAGAGACCGAACTTAGCCACTTCAAGAGCCTTGTCGTACTTCTGCTTGAAGAAGGCAGACATCGCATAGTCGCTGAGGTCGCGCTCTTCCATCTTGTTCTTGTCGGCCTTGTCGTAGGCAGCAAGCGCCTTGTCGAACTCGTTAGACATGTAATAGATACGTCCGGCCAGAGCATCAACGGCAATGTCGGGACGCTGCTGGCGCAGCTCGTTCAGCTTGGCAACAGCTCCGCTGGGGCTGATCTTACGGTAGACGTTAGCATACTTGTAGTAGGCATCCGGATTCTTCGGATCTACATAGATGGCCTGCTCATACTGGGCAGCAGCACCGCCACCGTTGTCTGAGATAGCCTCGATGTCACCCAGCAGGATGAAGGCAGCAGCACATTTGTTCTTGCTGGCCTGCAGGGCGTAGTTGGCGTAAGTCTTGGCGTTCGCAGTATCCTTGGCTGCCATGAACTCGCGACCGAAAGCTACCAGATTCTCGGCATTCTTCTTGTTCTCCTTGTAATAAGGCTTCATCTGCTTGTCGAGATCTGCGGGTTTGCTACTGATGATTTTCTTTACGGCATCGATGTCGGCCTTTGTGCCGTCCTGTGCCATTGCTGCTGAGCTGAAACCTGTCAGCAATGCAGCGGTGAATAGATATTTGATTGCTTTCATAATTCTTTTTTTTTATGTTTGACTTTGTATGATGTTCTTTGTCTTATGACGTACGAAACAATAAAAAGTTTCTGATTTTATTCTTTATTCACATATACCGGTCTGACGTTGGTGGCTGCCTGGATGGGTAGCAGGCCAGACTTCTGTATGATAAGCTGTCCTTTGGGCAGCCGGCAGAAATGTGCAAAGTTGGAAGGCAGTCCGCTTCGGGGCTCGTTGAGCAGCGCATAGATGGTTCGTATCAGCGGATAGTTGCCGTTGTATAGGTAGTACTGGTAGGGGCGCCAGCTGTTGTATGCTGTGGCGCTATCCAGTTTGCTGACCTTCATGACTGTTATATTCTTCTTAAAGGTGACATTGGTGGTGTCACGGCTGTCGTTGAGCCAGTTGGAACCGATGATGCCCAGCGAGTTCTCATGTCGCTCCACATAATCGATAACGGCAGCACTGGTCTTGACGGCTCCGATGTTGGGTGCTGCAAACTCTTTTCCTCCCAGGAGTGAGTCGACGCACCAACGTACGGTGCTGGACAAAGGGTTGTCGAAGACGACATCGATATTGCCCAGTTTTGATGTAGGGTAGAGTTGTTTCCATTGCGAGACCTCTCCCTTGAGGATGCGCTTGAAGTCCTTGACGGTGATACACGTGTCGGGATTGGCGTTGTTGACGATGATAGCCAGTCCGTCGTATGCGATGGCGATGGTTCTCGGCAGGTATTTACGGTCCTTGAGGTTTTGGCGCTCCTTCTCGGTAAAGTCGCGCGTAGTGAATGCCAGCCAGGTCTTCAGGTTCATCAGTTCCTTGACGGCATCCTGCTCGTTGGTGTACTTGGCTTCAAGGGTGTCAAGTATGCTGTTGTAGCGGAAGACGTCGAGGGCTTCGTTGAGGATGGGGCTGAAACTTTCGTCGGCTACGAAATATCTGGCAGCTTTCTGATAGTCCTGCTCCGCTTTTGTATTTTTAGGCTTGTTCCCACAAGCGAGGAACAAGCCTAAAATAAGAGTTAATCCAATAATATTATTGAATACGTTTCTATTCATGTTATTGCAGTCTGAAGGTTACAGGCACGGTGTACTTTACGCGTACGGCCGAACCGTTCTGCTTACCAGGAATCCACTTCGGCATGCTCTTGACCACGCGCATGGCTTCCTTGTCGAGTGACGGGTCAACGGACTTGATGACGCGAACGTCGGTAATTGAACCGTCCTTCTCAACGACGAAGGTACATACTACACGGCCTTGAACACCGTTCTCCTCAGCAACAACAGGATACTTGATGTTGCTGCTCAAGAACTGCATCAGTGCGCTAGGACCACCGGGGAATGAAGGCATCTGCTCAACAACGTCGAACACCTTGGTCTCTTCTTCCTTCGGGGGTTCCGGCTGTGCGATAACTTCCTTAGCCTTCAGCACTTCACCTGCAGCCTCGTCGTTACCTTTCACGTCGAATGCACCGATAGCGGTGTTGGTCTTGTTCAGTTCTTCCTGAGACTTCAGCTCCTCTTCGGGCTTCACCTCGCTATCCTTCTTGATAACGGGAGGAACGAACTTTACAGAACTCTTAACCTTTTCTACTTCAACTTTCTCAATTTTCGGTTCTTCTTTCTTCTCAACCTTAGCTTCCTTCTTCTCAGCCAGCTTTGCCAGCTCCACATCGGCCTCGATGGCAACGTCCTGTTTCATGGCGTTCTCCACGACACCTTTGATGGCTACGAAGGCAGCGATTGCAATACCGATAGCCAGCATGATAAGCATTGCCTTAACATTGCGGGAACCGGTGCTCTTGCGCAGTTGATATGCACCGTAATTCTGGTTCTTTCCTTCAAACACGAGGTCGACCCAGCTATTATCTATAAGATCTATTTTTGCCATAGTTTCTTTCGTTTTTGAAGATTACTTAACACCAGCCTTTGTAATCAGTTCCTGATCCTCAGGGCCGATTTTATCAATCACGTACTTATCAATGCTGCAAATGAGCATCTCGTCAAGAGCGGCAATCATGTTCTCATAGGTAGCGGTATCCAGCGGGCGGATGATCACGGTCATCGTGGGCACCTTCTCACCGTTGGGCAACTCACCTTTCTTCAGCTTCGAAAGTTCTGCCTGGTACTGCTCGTCAGTCATCTTACTGTTGTAAGCTGTCTTCTTGGCATCCAGCTCTTTCTTGGCTACCATGATTTTGGCAATCGGGTTAACACCTTCCTCTGTGGTGTGGTTGATCAGGACGTCGCGGATGCCCTTTGCTCCGTATGTGGTCTTCTTGACACAAGAAGGATCCTCATAGTTGGGCAGTCCGGCAATGTACCAAATCTGATCGTTGGCACCCAGGTAGAGGGTAATGGTATGAGAGGCTTTCGTTACCGATTTGTCCTGTTCAGCTACGTTCGTATCGTTACTGGGCATCGTCAACTGCATGGCCTGAGGCTTAGCGAGTGTCGTACACAGCATGAAGAACGTGATCAGAAGCATCATCATGTCTACCATTGGCGTGAAGTTCACGCGGGTATCCATTTTCTTCTGCTTACTCAAATTCTTTTTTGCCATAGCTTAATCCTCCGATGCAGTTTTAAGATTAGTAATCAACTGGTAACGGTTCTCGTTCATATCCTGGAGTTCAGACATCATGGCCTTCACCAGCTTGTACGGCGTCTTGGAGTCGCACTTGATGGCCAGACGGATGTCGGGGTTAGCGTTGCGAGCAGCGGAAACCCACTCCTGGAATTCGCTCTTTCCGCCATTGATGCTATCAGTGGGGATACCGAGCTTCTGGATGGCCTCGCCCATCTTCTCGGGCTCCAGGCTGAGGTAAGCAGCAAGCTGTGACATGGGAGCACCAGCCATAGCATCTTCCAGGAAGTGCTTCTGCTGAGTGGCATTCAGGGTGATGCCGAACTTATCGGTCATCGTGTCCATCATATCTCTCATGTAGTTCTTGTTTTCCGTACCGAGGAAGATCTTGCCTTCTGGGCTGACCAGAATGTTCAAGACATCGCTCTCCGGAATCTTAACCTCGGACACCGAGTTAGGCGCGGTGACTTGTATAGGCTCTGGCGTCAAGAATGTTGATGTCAACATAAAGAAGCACAGAAGCAGCGTCATCACGTCTGACATAGGCGTCATGTCAATCCAGATGTCTTTTTTCTGTATCTTAATTTTAGCCATTCTAAAACGGTTTTTAAGGTTTTAAACGCGAATGGACTGAAAATTAAGCCTCAGTGTGGTTAGAGTCGTAAGTAGCTGCGATAGTGTAACCAATCTCGTCGAGGGCGTAAGTCAGCTTGTCGATCTTGTTAGAGAAGAAGTTGTAAACTACGGTAGCAACCCAAGAGGTCAAAATACCAGAAGCTGTGTTCACAAGGGCCTCAGAAATACCGGCAGACAGAGCCATAGAGTCAGCACCACCACCAGCAGACAGAGCCTGGAACGAACCGATCATACCGAGCACAGTACCGAACAGAGCGGTCAGGGTACCCAGAGATACGATGGTAGCAACCATAGGCATGTTCATCTGCAGAGTAGGCATCTCCAGCTGGGTAGCCTCCTCGTGAGCCTGCTGAATCTTAGCGATCTTGGCAGCCTTCTTCAGTGTGCTGTCGCCTTCAACGGTCTGATACATGTTGATAGAAGCCATAACGACGTTAGCTACAGAACCCTGCATCTTGTTGCAGAGGTTGCGAGCCTCGTCGAAATTCTGAGCGCGGATAGCATCCTTAACCTGAGCGGTGAACTTAGCGAGGTTCATCTTACCAGAAGCGGTACGGATAGCGAGGAAACGCTCGAAACCAAGGCAGATAACGGTGAAGAGCAGGGTCAGGATCAGACCTACAACGAAACCTCCTTTGTAAACGGTACCCAGCAGGTTAGCGGGGTGTCCGCTGCGATCGCCGCCGATGAAGTTGTCGGGGTTACCCATGACGAAATACCATACACCATAACCTAAGCATGCGCAAACTACGAGAATAATCCATGCTGCTTTCATTCCTTGGAAGCCCGAATTTTTTTTGGCTGGGGCTGCAGCCTTTGTTGATGTTGCCATAAAAAATGATTTTAATTTTTTAGTTATTAAATGAATTAGTTTGTAAATGATTCTAACGTGTAATACTCGGCAAAGATAGTAAATTCGGAATTACTATTCGCCTAATTAAGAACTTTTAACTTGATATTTCTCAATTTTTATCGTAGATTACCCAAAGCTTCCTTAATTCTGCGCATTGCTTCGACGATATTATCGTCACTGGTAGCATAGCTCATGCGGAAGCATTCGGGGTCGCCGAAGGCGTCGCCGCCAACGGTGGCTACATGTCCTTTCTCCAGCAGATACATCGCCAGATCGGTGCTGTTGGCAATGACGGCTCCGTCGGGAGTCTTCTTGCCATAGAAGCTGCTGCACTTGGGGAACAGGTAGAAAGCGCCCTCGGGCACGTTCACTTCCAGTCCGGGAATGTCCTTGGCGAGTTTGACGATGAGGTTGCGACGGCGCTCAAAGGCCTTGCGCATCTCTTCTACGCAGTCCTGGCTGGCCGTATAGGCGAACTCCGCAGCTTTCTGACTGACGGAACAGGGTCCGCTGGTATATTGTCCTTGTAGTTTGTTACATCCTTTGACGATCCACTCTGGGGCAGCGATGTATCCGATGCGCCATCCGGTCATCGCGTAGGCCTTGCTGACACCGTTGACGATGATGGAGCGCTCCTTCATGCCCTCGAACTGGGCGATGCTCTCATGCTTTCCGACGTAGTTGATGTGTTCGTATATCTCGTCGGCCAGTACGAACAGGTCGTCGTGCTGCTTGATGACATTAGCCAGTCCTTCCAGTTCGGCTTTCGAATAGACGCTGCCGGTAGGATTGCTCGGCGAGCAGAGGATGATCAGTCGTGTCTTGGGTGTGATGGCAGCTTCCAGCTGTTGGGGTGTCATCTTGAAGTTCTGTTCGAATCCAGCTTCCACGATGACGGGATTGCCGCCGGCAAGAAGAACCATCTGCGGATAGCTTACCCAATAGGGTGCAGGGATGATGACCTCGTCGCCGGGGTTGATGAGTGCCATCACGGTATTGCAGACACTCTGCTTGGCACCGTTCGACACCAGGATTTCCGCTGGTGTGTAGTGCAGGTGGTTCTCACGTTCCAGTTTGCGGGCAATAGCCTGGCGCAGGTCGGGATATCCCGGTACGGGAGAGTAGCGTGAGTAGTTCTCGTCTATAGCCAGCTTAGCTGCCTGTTTGATATGGTCTGGTGTGTTGAAGTCAGGCTCTCCGACGCTCATGTTAATCACGTCGATGCCTTGTGCTTTCATTTCAGAACTCTTTTGTGACATAGCCAGCGTTGCTGATGGCGCTAGTCGTTGTAGACGATCAGATAATTGTGCCATATTCTTAGGTTTCGTAAGATGTTTGTTGCAAAAGTAATCAATTTATTCTTTTCTGCGAAAGAAATGGGACGTTTTTTTGTCGAAAAGGACGAAAAAACTTACATTTTGAACTATTTCAAGTGCAGTGTGTGTCCCATTCGCTCTTTTTTGGTCTGCAAGTAGCGCAGGTTATACGGGTTGGGTGTCGTTTCGATAGGTACGTTTTCTACGATTTCCAGTCCGTAGGCCTCCAGTCCGACGCGCTTCACGGGGTTGTTGGTCATGAGTCGCATCTTCTGCACACCCAGCTGGCGCAGTATCTGTGCCCCACATCCGTAGTCGCGCTCGTCGGGTTTGAAGCCCAGGTGGATGTTGGCGTCGACGGTGTCCAGTCCTTCCTCCTGCAACTTGTAGGCGGCAATCTTGTTCATCAGTCCGATGCCGCGCCCCTCCTGTTGCATATACACGATAACGCCTCGTCCCTCCTGCTCTATCATCTGCATGGCTTTGTGCAGCTGTTCGCCGCAGTCGCAGCGTTTCGAGCCCAGGATGTCACCTGTCATGCAGGAAGAGTGAACGCGCACCAGTACAGGCTCGTCCTCTTTCCATTCTCCCTTGATGAGTACCATGTGCTCTAGGCCGTTGCTCTTCTGGCGGAAGGGGATCAGTCGGAAGTGACCGTAGTCCGTCGGCATGTCCACTTCTTCGCCTTTCTCTACCAGGCTTTCCTTTTTCAGCCGGTAGGCTATCATGTCCTTGATGGTGATAATCTTCAAGTCGTGCTTATGGGCAAACTCCATGAGTTGTGGCATACGTGCCATCGTGCCGTCGTCGTTCATGATTTCAATCAATGCTCCGGCGGGGTAGAGGCCAGACAACTTGCAGAGGTCGATGGCAGCCTCGGTATGACCGGACCGGCGCAGTACACCGTTGTCCTGAGCATACAGCGGGTTGATGTGTCCCGGACGTCCGAAGGTCTTGGCTGTTGATGTCGGATCAGCCAGTGCACGGATGGTGGCGGCACGGTCGTGAGCAGACACGCCTGTGCTGCAGCCTTCTATCTTGTCGATGGTGACGGTGAAGGGCGTTCCCAGCAGCGACGTGTTGTCCTGCACCTGATGCGCCAGTTCCAGTTCTTCGCTGCGACTGATGGTGACGGGAGCGCAGAGCACGCCACGTGCATTCTTCAGCATGAAGTTCACCATTTCGGGTGTTATCTTCTCGGCGGCACATATCAAGTCGCCTTCGTTCTCACGGTCTTCGTCGTCTACGACAATGACGAATTTGCCAGCCTTAAAGTCGGTCAGCGCCTCTTCAATCGTATTGAGCTTAAATGTATCCATATTCCTTATACCTTATTATATATATTATGTAACGACCTCCATCTCACGCTGCAGGTCACCCAGGTTGATGACTCTCGGAATGAGTTTCTGGTTGATGCGGAGGATATGTTGCAAGTCTTTATATAGTCTGAAGCGGAAGCGTATCATGCGGAAATAGAAGAAGATACCCGTAGGCAGGAACAGTCCTGTCACCACGTTCAGCCATTTGCGCTGGAAGGGGCGCGTATGGGCGTGTGTGGCAATGATGGGGTATTGGTTCAGCTTGGTCAGCACGTAGTTGTCTTTCGTGTAAGAAAGGTCCTCGATGGCTGTTTCCAATACGTTGTTGATGTTCTCTATCTCATGATCGTCACCGGGACGGAAGAATACCTTGATAGGATTAGGCCACCGCAGCAGCTTGTGGTCTACGGAGTACTGGTCTACCTCGATACTGATATTCTGCAGCATCTCTGCATCCATAAGGTATTTCGGGTCTTCGATGATGACCTCCTTGCGCATGATGTGTCGCTTGGTGCGCAGTCCGAGTATCTGCATGGCCAGCTCCTTGTACAGGTCGACGTTGAATACCACCGAGTCGTTATTGGCCTTGTGGGTGAAGAACAGTGCCAGCGGAGACAGCACGACGGTGCCGAGCAGTTTGCCGAACCATACCGTCCAGTTGTCGTCACGCGCCATCTTCATACCCGTGCTGTCCAGGATGTAGAACACGATGAACACCAGTACGGAGATGATGACGGGCACACCCAGTCCACCCTTGCGGATGATGGCTCCCAGTGGTGCTCCGATGAAGAAGAAGATGATGCACGACAGCGACAGCGTGAACTTGTTGATGGCTTCCATCTCGTGCATGCGCTCTTCGCGGTTCAGATAGAAGGAGTATTCCGACTTGAACTCCAGGTTGCTGTTAGCCAACTGTGCATCGCTGGCAGCCTGTCGCATCACGTTCTGGCGCTGGTCGCCTGAGAGTCGGAGGTACAGCGTGTCGATGGTGGCTGTGTTCTGGGCTACCTTCTGGGCAGCCTTTATCGAGTCCTGCTTGCTCATCACGGGACCGTAGAAGGTGTAGCTCTTCGCCTCGTTGTAGTAGGCATGACCTACCGAGTCGTTGAATTCGCGGATGGAGTCCAGGTCGTGCAGAATCTTGCCGAGTCCCTTCGAACGCGCGTCAGCGGCTATTCCGCCAGCTTCCGCCATATTGAAGTCACCGTCGAAGTCGAGCAGTATCGTCTTGGTCGAGAAAGTCTCGCGGCGATAGGGGACGTTGGCCGAAACGTTCAGTCCTGACTGCCGCATGTTCTCAAACCATTCTCCGCTGTACAGTGTCAGTTTCAGGTGCTTCTTCTCTGCCGTCGCTTGTATGCGCCCTGAGTCTGCCAATATCACGGCAGCATCCTCGTAGCCTCCGTTCATGCGGTAGATCATGATGCCGTACAGCATACCCGTGTTCAGGTCTTTCTTCTGCACATAGAGGTTTGAGTTGGGAATGCCGTCGTAGAAGATGCCCTCGGGAATTTCCACCTCGGGATTCTTCTGCTTCATCGATAGCAAGAGCTGTTGGAATGAGATGAATGCCCTCGGACCGATGACCTCCTGGAAATAGAAGGAGATGCAGGAGATGGCTATCACGATGACGATCAGCGAGCGCATCGACTGCATCAGCGAGATGCCTGCCGCCTTGATGGCTGTCAGCTCCGAGCTCTCACCCAGGTTACCGAAGGCTATCAGCGAAGACAGCAGGATGGCCAGGGGGAAGGCCTGCGGCATCAGCATCAGTCCCATGTACCAGAAGAACTGTGCCAGCACCTCCATCGACAGTCCCTTGCCTATCAGCTCGTCCACATATCGCCACAGGAACTGCATCATCAACACAAACTGGCAGATGAAGAACGTTGCGATAAACAGCAGACCGAACTGTTTGGTGATAAATATGTCTAATTTCTTAATGCGCAGCATAAATCAAAGCCCGCTAACACGGTGTAGCCGCTCTAAGTTGTCGTCCCAGATGCCGCGCAAGTCCGACTCCTCGTCGTCGTCAGCGGCAAAGTCGGTGATGAGCAGACTCAGCTGTCCTGTAAGGTCGCTACCCACAATGCGCATCTCCCAGAAAGCCTCAGGAGTGTCCTCGTGGTAGTCCCACAACATACGTATGTGGTCGTATTTGGCTACTTCAAGTATCTTGGATTGTTTGGTGTCACGCTCCGTCCAGGGGTGCCCCCAGGTGAACGTCATGGTGTCGTTGTCTTCGGTGACGGTATCTGCCAGCCACTTTTGCAGGCCTGCAGCGTTACTAATCATGTCCCATACGATTTTCGGCGACTTCGTCGAGAGAGGGTATTCGATGGTTAGCTTTTTCATTGTTTCCATATTATTAGGTAGGATCATTTACATGAATTACAGCGCAAAAGTACAAAAAAAAATCGAAACACAAAGATTTTTCCCTAAAAAGTTTTGGAGTTTCGGAAAATAGTTGTACCTTTGCACCCGCTTACAAGCAAGATGGCGGGGTAGCTCAGCTGGTTAGAGCGTCGGATTCATAATCCGGAGGTCGAGGGTTCGGGTCCCCCTCCCGCTACGAAGAAAGACTGCTAATTCATTGATTAGCAGCCTTTTTTGTTTTCTTTCGCATGTCTCTTACTTCAGCTGTTCCAGCGCGCGACAAAGCTGGTCGGGACACGAAGTGCTCTTCGTTCCGCATCGGATGCCGTTCAGTTTCTTGATCACGTCGTCCACGTGCTGACCCTTCACCAACTGGCTGATACCTTGCAAGTTGCCGTTGCATCCACCCAGGAAGGATACCTGCTGGATGATGTTGTTCTCGTCCACGGTCACATCAATCATCTTCGAGCAAGTGCCGTGCGTCTCGTATTGTACATGTCTTGTTGCCATAATCTTCCTTTTTTGCCGACAAAGGTACGAATAAGTGAGCAGAAAACCAAGATTTTCTTGAGTTTTCTCGAGCGTGAGTACCTTCGACCGTAGGTCAGATGTACTTCCTCATTCTCACCTCTTACTTCTTACCTCTTAACGTTACCCTTCGTCCGTACCATCGATGATGCTACCGCTGTCGGGACGCATCACGAACTTCTTGCCAGGATTCTTACCGAGCTTTACTTCACGTCGCTGTGCAATTACTTTAATAGCCATAATTTTTAATAATAAGTTAGTTAGACATTTGTAAATAATTTTATTAATACTCTCGTTGTCGCCTTGTTTCGCTTTCTGTAGGTACTGTTAAGGAAAACAATTGCTACCATTAATGCGCGCAATTTCTAGATTTAATCCTCGCAATTTTCACCCTTAAAGACCGCCTGTCCGCTATTTCAATTTGACAATGCAAAGGTAAGAATCTTTCATTGCGGTTCACGAATATTTTAGGAAGAAAATAATTTTTATAGACGCGGTCATTTTTGGTCATGGTCATTTTGGTCAAAATCGAAAACGGATGCTGTCAAAACTGCCACTATAATATAAATATTAATATTTATATATATAGTGAGCAAATAACCGCGTTCCCGAAGTTGAAAATGACCAAAATGACCTTGACCAAATGACCACATTTTGACTGGGAGAAAATCAGCAGGATTATCTTTAGTGCACAGCGGAACCGACCCTATTGTGCACTTGGAAGAAGATAGCCGCATCGAATTTTCGATTGGGCACTTACAAGGATGCTAACGGGAAGTGCACAGCGGAACCGACCCTATTGTGCACTTGATGGTCAAAGGCTATTGAGAAAATGGTTTAACTCCTCTTTTGAGTTGATGCGATGTGTTTTACCCTGACGGTACTCTTCTTCGCCTCTGTCAAGACTGGCAAAGAATTCCTCCTTTGAAATCAGTGTGGGGTCTTCATGCTTTTCGGCAACGAGCTTGCGCAAGTATTTTGTAGCTCGCCTTAGCAGGTTCTCGTCTTCGGCAATGATGCTCATGTTTCGGAGCAGTTCCGCATTAAGTTGCATTGTTGTCATACCTAATAGATATTTATTCTGCTTGCAAAAATAGACATAAATAATGAAACGACAAAATAAAAACAGAAAAAACAATATATATGAACGAAGCGCAGACACGACTTGACAAGATTGATCCTAAGCTGAGTGCACAGCGGAACCGACCCTATTGTGCACTTTCAAAAAATGAGTAAAAAATGGTGATTTAGCTTGCATATCTAAAAAAAATGTTGTATATTTGCAACATCTATTGATAAGACCTAAAATTGAAATGATTATGAAGACAAAAAAACGTAATTACATTTTTCTTGCAGTCCTAATGATGGGGATTGCGACGATGATGACAGGCTGTGCTGTAGAAGACATAGCCAGCAATGATAACGGCGGCGGAGTTAATCCTACCGACGTGAATGTTGACGAGTTGAATGTCAAGGTGACTGCCGACATGCCGACAGCCGTGCTGAGCTCGTTTGACGAGAACTCTATGGGTGCTGCCTTAGTGCGCCGTTTGAACATCAAGACCAACGAGGTGACCTCAGACACTAAGATGATCCTCATCAAGGGTGAGGACATCAAAAATCGCCCAATTACTGAGTGGATGCAGGCAGCAAAGATATACCTCCAGGGAGGATATATCGCAGTAGAGAAGCCTCATAATGCGCACTTGGTAGAGGTGGCAGAGCAGTTATCTACTAAATTAGAGCAGGCCACCGTCGAGTTGATGACACAGAGTGGACATGTTACAATCACTCCTCCCAATCAGCAGTCTGGCAATGCCATCAATTCTGATGCAGCGAGGATTAACGCCCGCGTTGCCAATATCGCTGCAATAGCAGGCAGACGAGGTGCTGCCAGCGGAACAGATGCTGTTGCCGAGATGGTCATCTTCTCGCCAATGGGTTACTACCAGTGCGAGCCTCACCAGGGTGTCTTGGTCAGATCCTCATACACAGACAAGGATGGAAAAGAGGTTGTAAAAGAAGAGATACACAATCCCGACTACACCAAGCGCAGCAGCGGTTGCCTTGCCGACGGTGCTGCCATGTGGCTTAATTCCAAGAATGCTCAGACACCTACTAACAGAGTCACCAACCGTGCTGATGGCGGTGGTGCTATCAATGAACTGATGGGCGCCAGCGAAGAGCATTACTATCAGACACATTTGGCGACTCAGGATTGGAATGGGCAATCGCTCCATAAGCCTAACGGCTTTACTGAAACCATCCGCGTGTGGGGCAGCCACAATATGAAGACCAATAAGGACTATTACTTCGTGGAGCAAAAAGCGCTGTCAGCCGTTGGAGGTCAGCAAGAGGGTGATGCACGCTTTGATCCCAACAAGACCCTTTATGCAGGTCCTTACAAAGAAGATGAATGGATAGATGCAAATTACGACTATGATGGCACACATTACACAGGATACTATGGTGCATGGTGGCAGAAGGGCGAATACTCGCTGAACCTTGTTGGTTCGGGCACCATAAAACTGGAGGATGCCCTTCCTACGACCGACAACAACACCATGAGCACATCTATAGCTGTGGGCGAGACGCACTCAGAGACAAGCACCGTTGGAGTCTCCATGGGCATGGTAGGTTTTCAACCTTCAGTCGGCCTCAATTACTCACACGGATGGACGAATGGCACCAGTTATACCATGACCACTACCACCAACACCAAGGAGATAGCGGTGCAGAAGAACACTGAGGCAAACAAGGTTACGTGGAAATACGAGAACGGCCAGAATACCTACAAAGATTCTAATTCAGACAAGCACAAGATGGCTCCTACCTCAATCACCACTGACGTAAACATGGACAATCAGGCATGCTGGTCTGTAGAGAATCCAGAAGGGGAATACACCCTGGAGGTCACAAGCGATTCATGGATGGAGAGCATGTATTCCGACAAAGACAACTGGATATTTGGCATGAAAACGGGAACATACCCAGAGGATAATAAATATAAGCTCATCGTGCCTAACCGTGCTGAGCAGACATGGCACATGGACGTCACCTTCCCAGAGATAGGTCAGGAGGGTCATGAAGGACAGAAGGGCCTACTCACTCAATACTTGGAAAAGCAGTTCCCAGACCTCTACCAGACAAAACAGTCGCTTGCCGACAAGACGGCAGAGAGCGAGAACACCATCAAGATATTGGTCGCCCAGGCAGATTATTTGCTCCACAACAGCGATGGTGGTCAGACGCTGCGCGAGTATGCTCTCGACCTCGGCATCTCTCAATATACCATCAAGTGGTTTACTACCGATGGCAAGCACAGCGAATATAAAGTTGAAGTTAAGGCAAAAGAATGAGTAACAAGATACTAAACCAAAAATTATTAACGATATGAAAATTATTGATTGCGAATTCCATTATTATTTACCAGAGTTGATGGACTATCTCGCTACGAGAAATCAGGCCATGAGGTATTATCCGGAAACAAAAGTGCTGGAAGTGAGGGACAAAGTCTATGGTCATCTTGGCGGCGTGACGAACACCTATCCTGTCATTGACGAGCTGATGAATTTCGGAGCGGAGCGCGTAGCGGAGATGGACCGTTGCGGCGTTGACGTCGCTGTGATGTCCAGTTCGCCTGCACTGGAGGAACTGCCCGAGAAGGAGTGCGTGTATTTCGCTAAGAAATCCAACGATGCTGTAGCAGAACTCATCAAGAAATTCCCTGGTCGTTTCTATGGTGCTGCCGTTTTGCCGACACCATACGTCGATGAGGCCATCAAGGAGTTGGAGCGTTGCGTCAAAGAGCTGGGATTCAAATACTGGCACACACACTCCAACTACATGCACGAGCACCTGTATGAAGAGAAATACCTGCCGCTGCTGGCAAAGGCTGAAGAGTTGGGCTGTGCCGTTTATGTTCATCCGCAGGCTTCCGACGACAAGGACATGAAGGACATGGGCTATGTGTATTCTTCGCCAGGTCTCGGTTTCGGACTGGATGCCATGAAGACGTCGTTGCGACTGATTCTGAACGGCACCTTCGATAAGTTCCCCAAGCTGAGAATGATTCTCGGACACTGTGGCGAATACTTCCCGTTCATCATCGACAGGGTTGACAACCGTTTTGCATGGATCAAGGACGACGAGGTAAAGATGAAGCACACGGTAGCCTACTACTTCCAGAACAAGAATGTGGTGATGACCACCAGCGGCATTATGTCTAAAATCACCTTTGAGTGTACCAAGAAGGCCTTCGGCATCGACAGCATCATTTTCGCCTCAGACTATCCCTACGAGTGTCTGGCAAACATGATGAAATTCGTGAAAACGCTGGATCTGACGGAAGAGGAAAAAGAAAAACTCTTCCACCTGAATGCCGAGAAGTACATTTTAAGTTAGTTGTTTCAAAATACAATGAGAAAATTCTACCTATTGGTGCTGTTGGCTGTCAGCATGACGGTTGCAGCACAAGACAAGATGACACTGGACGCACAGCTGTTGACTAATCAGCAGCAGGCGTTAGAAGGACAAGGGCGCCGTAGCGCCAATGCCGACGAGAACCGCCTCACCTTGGTGGTCAAAGTGGCTGACGAGGTGGCTGTGGAGACCTACAATGCCATTCGCGACGCAGGAGGTCGGATAGAAGGCGTGCTGGGTCAGCAGGCCGTCATCAACATCCCAGTATCGAGTGTTCAGCGTCTTGCCACCCTGAAGGGCATCGAGCGCATTGACGTCACCCACACGGGAAAGCCGCTGACCGACGTCTCGGTGAAGGCAACCAAGGTCAGTGATATCCTCAACAAACCGGCAGGAGCCGCCACGTCGCTCACCGGCAAGGGGGTGATGGTGTGTATCATCGACGGTGGTTTCAATTTCACGCATGCCGCCTTTGCCGATGCCAACGGGAACAGCCGCATCAAGTGCGTCTACATGATGGAAGATAAGACTGGCAAAGCAGGACATAAACAGCTGACGTACACCGACCCCAAGGCGGGTGAGGTGACCGCTCCCGGCTACTACTACGACACCCCCGAGGGCATTCAGGCGCTTGGCGAGGATGACGGACTCCTTGACACCCATGGAACCCATACTGCAGGTATCGCCGTAGGAACGAAGAGTGCCCTGGGATTCACCGGTATGGCTCCCGAAGCCGACATCATGATAATTCCCTTCGATGCAGTATACGACGCCCTGCGCTATGAAACCTATCAAGGAAGTTTGGAGAAGGCGCTGATGTTTGCTGTCAACTATGCCAAGCAGAAGAAAATAGACCTTGTTATCAATATGAGTATCGGAAGCCATGAGGGACCGCACAACGGTACTGGAACCATACCCGAGATGATGGGCGAAGTAGCCAAGACGACTATTCCCGTCATGTCTTCCGGCAACGAGGGTAGTTTGACTCCGCATATCTACAAGAAGTTTACAGCTGCCGACAACACCCTCAAAACCGTGTTCCCCATGGTCGAAAGTCATAATGAATATGGCGACGACTTCTCTACACAGGCCAACACCAACGGATACTCACGCCAACCTGCCGTCGTCGGCCAGACGGTCAAGGTGAAGATGGCCATCCTTCATCAGAACACTCAGAAATGGGGGCTCGAGGTGAGCTATAAGATAGGCGACCCCGTCGTCTCCAAGGGAGCAAACGGTGACGATACAGACATAGACCCTCTCGCGCCCTATGATAAAGATCTTGCCCTGTTAACCAGAGGAAAGGTGTACATCAGTGTGGGTACTGTTGACGGCAAACTCCACATCAAGGCTGTTTACGGCGGTACGATATATATTCCCGATGAGGGCGGCAAACCCGACCCCTTCAGTCTCACTGTAGAGGGCTACGACGGCTTGGAAATGGATTTCTGGGATAACAACAGATACGGCAATGCCCCAGGAAGCGCCGTTGCCGACAATGACATCTCCGCCAGCGACTGGGTTTCCACGCCCAACATCATCAGCGTAGGAGCCTACTGTACCAACACACTGAGCCGTAACTACACGGAGGATGATAAAGACGCCTCCTCGGAATTTCCCCTCGGCGACATCGCTCACTTCTCCAGCTACGGCCATTTCTCCAACGGGGTCAATGCTCCAATGGTATGTGCTCCCGGTGTCAACATCGTGTCGGCTATCAACGCGAAAGCCCTCAAATATGACGATCCGGGCACGCCCAAAGAGTCTATGAAGTGGAAAGGCAGTCCGTACACAGCCTATAACGGTACCTCGATGTCTGCTCCCCACGTGGCTGGCATCATCGCACTGTGGTTGCAAGCCAAGCCCGGACTGACCTTCGAACAGATAAAGGACGCGCTGAAGAACGCGTGCGACAACGACGATTTCACCGCCAAGACGCCCATCCGATGGGGCTACGGGAAAATCAATGCTCAGAAGGGTCTCAACTATATTCTCAACCTCAGTCCTTCCGGCATAGAGGAGGTGAAAGGCACGGTGGCACCCAGTCAGCGTGAGAAGATTTACGACCTGCAGGGTCGTCAGGTAACCAACCCCACCCGCGGTATCTACATCGTCGGCGGACGTAAGGTTGTCATCAAATAACACAAGCGGGGCACAGACCCCGCTTGTTGTTTTATTTTCCCTTTTTACAGTTTAGAACTTCCAGTCGAGACCGATACCAATCACGTTGTTGGTACGTGAGTAGGTCTCGAGACCATAGGTAGTCTGCTTGTCGTAGTTGCTGTAAAGGCTGATGAAGTAGCCGGCATTCAGACGAACCTGTTCGTTGATGTTCCAGGCACCACCCAGACCGATGCTATAGCTGTCGCAGGCAAAGGAGGTGTTCTGCTGGTAGCCGTCGGCGAGTCCGTAGTCGGTGCGCTGACCGCCACAGCTGACGGTGAACTTCTCGTTGATGTCGTATTCGATACCAGCCAGAATCTCGTGGGTGCCGTGCTTCAGCTCGTTCTGACGGTCGTTAGCCATCTTGGCATTCTTGTCGTCGAAGAAGTGATACTCGAGGGTAGCACGGAGCTTGGGAGAAAACTCGTAGCCAGCGGCTACAGAGAGTAGGGCAGGCATGTCGTAACGCGTGCGGACATCGTTCTGGTAAGGAGCCGTATAGGCACCCAGCTGAGCCTGCAAGGCAGCCAGCTTAGCCTCCGCATTGGGTTCGGTCTTCACCATGTATTCAACGACTTTGGCACCCAGTCCGGCATCGAGGATGTTCGTCTCGTTCTTGGGGTTCAGCTTGGTGCGGAACTCATAGCGGGCAGTGAGCGTGAGCGGTCCCTGATGGTAGTTGACACTGATCATCGGTGTGAAGCCCCAGCCTTTCTGATCGACGTCGAGCAGCAGTTTAGCCACATCGCCGAACATCGGATGCTCCACCGCCTTGACGTGACCGCGATAGTAGCCGTCGTAATAGTTGGCACGAATGCCCACAGCTGCAGAGAAGCAGTCGAGAATCTTGTAGGTGAAGTTGACCTGTCCGCCATAGATATACTGCTTACCCTTCATCTCCGAGTCGAGGGAGTAGGTGTCGGGGTTAATACCGTTGGTGGCTAACATGCTCTGCAACAGTACGTTGAACATGGGCACACCCTGTTTGTATTCCACGAAACCACCACTGCCCACGATGCCGATCATGGTGCTGACCGCCCAGCGGTCTTTCTTGTAAGAAGCGAACAAGGCGGGTACGATGGGAGCAGAAGCCTTTCCCTCATAGAGCGTCTTCTGTCCGTTTCTTGTCAGCTCGATATCACGATACTGCCAAGGTTTCTGGAAATTGAGTGAGAGCTGGAAGCCCTCGTGCCCCCAGGCTAGTCCTGCAGGGTTTGAGTAGGCGGCATCGATGTCTAAAGATGCACCTCGAGCCATCATGCGGTCGAAGGCTATGTGATAGTTGGTGTTGGTCATCAGTCCGCCTGCCGTTGCTGTGGCTACTATCAGCGTAGCCACAGCAATCATCGTCAGTCTTTTCTTCATATATGTCATCTGGTTGATTATTGATTCCGCTGCAAAGGTACGAAAATATTTTGGATTTGAACGAACAATCGGCAAATTATTTTCCGAAAACGAACAAATTTTATGGTTTTGCCCGTTGTCCCATCGTGTCTATTCATTGACTTACATTATTATTTTTATAGGAAAGCGTTTTTTTTAGGAGAAACGTGTGGCAATGTGCCTTCTTTTTTGTAATTTTGCAACCCGATTCAGAATCATTATATAACGTTATATTTTTATGGCAGATACAAAGAAGATTAAGACAGCGCTCATCTCCGTGTTTCATAAGGACGGGCTGGATGAGTTGCTCAAGAAACTGAACGATGAAGGTGTGAAGTTCCTGTCGACAGGTGGTACTCAGACTTTTATCGAGTCGTTAGGCTATGCCTGTGAGAAGGTGGAGAATGTCACCACTTATCCGTCTATCCTGGGCGGTCGCGTGAAGACCTTGCATCCCAAAGTGTTTGGAGGTATTCTGGGACGTCGTGAGAACGAAGGAGACCGTCAGCAGATGGCTCAGTATGAGATTCCCGAGATTGACCTGGTCATCGTTGACCTGTATCCCTTTGAGCAGACCGTAGCCAGTGGTGCTTCCGAGGAAGATATCATCGAAAAGATTGACATCGGTGGCATCTCGCTGATTCGTGCTGGTGCCAAGAACTTCAACGATGTGGTTATCGTGCCCAGTAAGGCAGAATACAGTGTGCTGCTCGATATCCTGAAGAAGCAGGGAGCAGAGACCACGAAGGAACAACGACGCATGTTTGCTACCCGTGCTTTCGGCGTTAGCTCACACTACGACACAGCCATCCACGCTTGGTTTGAGAAGTAAATCGTAAATTGTCAAATTGTAAATTAGAATGGGATTTTTTAGTTTCGTCCAGGAAATCGCAATGGACTTAGGAACGGCCAACACCATCATTATCAGTGATGATAAGGTGGTTGTCGACGAGCCGTCAGTAGTAGCGCTTGACCGTCATTCCGATAAGGTGCTTGCCGTCGGATCGAAGGCCAAGATGATGTATGAAAAGACACATGATAGCATCCGTACGGTACGCCCGTTGCGCGATGGTGTAATTGCCGACTTCTCTGCCTGTGAGCAGATGATGCGCGGACTGATTAAGATGGTACATACGGGTTCGCGCCTGTTCTCACCCTCACTGCGTATGGTGATTGGCGTACCTTCAGGCTCTACCGAAGTAGAGCTTCGTGCCGTTCGTGACTCTGCAGAACACGCCGGTGGCCGTGATGTCTATCTGATTTTCGAGCCGATGGCAGCTGCTGTAGGTATCGGAATTGATGTTGAGGCTCCAGAAGGCAACATGATTGTAGACATCGGTGGTGGCTCTACGGAGATTGCCGTCATCTCGCTGGGTGGTATCGTCAGCAACAACTCCATCCGTACGGCTGGTGACGACCTGACGGCTGACATCCAGGAGTATATGGCTCGTCAGCACAATGTGAAGGTTTCTGAGCGTATGGCTGAGCGCATCAAGATAGCTGTAGGCTCTGCATTGACAGATCTGGGCGACGAAGCCCCCGAGGACTATATCGTACACGGACCGAACCGTATCACGGCATTGCCTATGGAGGTGCCTGTATGCTATCAAGAGATCGCCCATTGTATTGACAAGACTGTGGCAAAGATAGAGAATGCCGTTCTCTCAGCACTGGAGAACACCCCGCCTGAGCTGTATGCCGACATTGTGAAGAACGGTATCTGGCTGGCTGGTGGCGGTGCCCTGCTACGCGGTTTGGATCGCCGTCTTGAGAACAAGATCAACATCCCGTTCCACATCGCAGAAGATCCGTTGCACTCTGTTGCCCAGGGTGCTGGCGTGGCTTTGAAGAATGTAGACCGTTTCACGTTCCTGATGCGATAAGGTAGCGACGGATGAAAAACCTGCTGGACTTCCTAAGCAGACACTACCATTGGGCTATTTTCGTAGTGCTCGAGATTATCAGCATGGTACTGTTGACACAATACAACAGCTATCAGGGGAGCGTGTGGTTCTCCACCGCCAATGTGGTAGTCGGGAAAGTGTATGAAGGAACTTCAAAACTGACGTCTTTCTTCTCTTTGACGAAAGCGAATGAGGACTTGACGCGACGTAATTTCTACTTGGAGCGTCAGGTCACTCAGCTTCGTCGTCTTTACGGAGAAGCCACCCAGAAGGAGGATGCGAAGGACAGACAGCAGATAGATACCCTGAGAAGTTACCAGTTGCTATCGGCAAAGGTTATTTCAAGTGAGCTGGACAAGGTCAACAACCTGATGACGATAGACAAAGGAAGTGCTGACGGCGTAGAGGAAGGCATGGGTGTCGTATGTGGTAAGGGAATCGTAGGTGTGACCTACCTGACCTCAGCCCACTATTCGGTAGTGATACCCGTGCTGAACGGACGTTCGTCACGCATCAGCTGTGCTATCCGCGGACACGACTATTTCGGTGTGTTGCGATGGTATGGTGGTGATGCCGGACATGCTTTTGTGGAGGACATCCCCCGACATGCCCGCTTCAAGAAAGGCGACTGGGTGGAAACCAACGGATACTCCAGCATCTTCCCCGCAGGGGTGTTAGTAGGCCAGATAGTGGAAGTCTACAACTCGCGTGACGGACTTTCCTATAAGCTCAAGGTGCGCTTGTCGACCGATTTTGGCAACCTGCGTGATGTGATGGTTATCACCGATAAGACGATAGCAGAGCGCATGCAACTGATGAGAGCTGCTCAAGACTCACTGAAACTCAATGTTAACGAATAGCGAAAGATGGCAACGGATATCATGAAACAGGCGGGCTTGTTCCTGCTATTCCTCGTGGCACAGGTATTGGTGTTGGGACGAATACACCTCTTCCATTGTGCTACCCCCTTGTTCTACGTCTATTTCGTGACCATGTTTGCCCGAAACTATCCCAAGTGGGCGCTGTTGCTGTGGGGATTCTTTCTCGGGCTTTTAGTGGATGTGTTCTATAACACGCCTGGATTGGCAGCTGGCTCGTTGGTGCTGATTGCTGCCATACAGCCTTATTGGCTGGAACTCTTTGCTCCGCACGACTCAGCAGACAGCTTTGAACCGTCACTTCGTACACTTGGTCCGACGAAGTATGTATGGTATCTCATACCGCTGGTATCCCTCTATTGTGTGGTGTTCTTTTCACTGGAGTTTTTTAACCTCTCCGACATGAAGCATTGGGCCATGTGCGTCGTCGGTAGTACCATTATCACCCTATTATTGATATTCACGTTTGAGATAGCCAGAGGTAAGGAATGAAGAACCACGAGTTAGACTATAGGCACTATGTCATAGCTGGTGTGGCTACACTCATTGTGGTAATCTACATCATCCGCCTTTTCATGCTTCAGATTTCGAGCGACGACTACAAGAAGAGTGCCGACTCGAATGCTTTTCTCAAGAAGATAGAATATCCGTCGCGAGGGGTCATCACCGACCGTAACGGGAAGTTGCTGGTGTATAACCAGCCTGCCTACGATATTATGGTGGTGGTGAACGAGGCAAAGGATCATCTGGACACCCTTGACTTTTGTGCTGCACTGAACATCACGAAGGAAGACTTCATTCAGCGCATGGAGACCATCAAGGACCGTTCAAAGAATCCGGGCTATTCGCGCTTCACCCAGCAGCTCTTTATGAGTCAGTTGTCGGACAAGGACTTCTCCGTGTTCCAGGAGAAGCTGTTCCATTTCCCAGGCGTTTACGTGCAACGGCGTAGTATTCGTCAATACCAGTATCCCTTTGCTGCCCACGTGTTAGGTGATGTGGCAGAAGTGTCACCTGCCGATATAGAGGAAGATGAGTACTATCAGCCTGGCGACTATATTGGCAAGTTGGGTGTGGAACGTAGTTACGAGAAGCAGTTGCGTGGTGAGAAGGGTATGCAGATATTGCTGCGTGACGCACACGGTCGAGTGCAAGGACGCTATCAGAATGGTAAGTTCGACCGTCGGCCAGTGGCAGGCAAGAACCTGACACTCGGACTGGATGCCGACCTGCAGGCTTTGGGTGAGCGACTGATGGAAGGTAAGATTGGAAGTATTGTCGCTATAGAACCCTCGACGGGTGAGGTGCTATGCATGGTCAGTTCGCCGAGTTACGATCCCCGCATGATGGTTGGACGCCAGCGCTCCAAGAGTCATCGACAGTTGAGTCAGAACGTGTGGAAACCCTTACTAAACCGTAGTATTATGGGTCAGTATCCACCGGGTTCTACGTTCAAGACGACACAAGGTCTTACCTTTATGACGGAAGGCATCATCCATCCGACACATACGGCATATCCCTGTGGTCACGGATTCAATTACAAGGGATTGCATGTAGGTTGTCACGGTCATGCGTCGCCCCTGCCTTTGGTGCCCGCCCTGTCCACCTCGTGTAACGGTTATTTCTGCTGGGGCCTCTATTATATGATAGGAGCAAAGTCGAAATACGGTTCCGTACAGAATGCGATGAATAAGTGGCGCGACTATATGGTCAGCATGGGGTTCGGCTATAAACTGGGTATCGACCTGCCAGGAGAGAAGCGCGGACTAATCCCCAATGCGCAATTCTACGACAAGGCTTATAAGGGTTCGTGGAACGGATTGACCATTATCTCTATTGCCATCGGACAAGGTGAGGTCAATGCCACTCCGCTTCAGATAGCCAACCTGGGCGCTACCATTGCCAACCGAGGATGGTTCATCACCCCGCATGTGGTGAAGAAAGTACAGGGAGAGCCGTTGGACACCCTCTATACCAAGCGTCGTCATACGATGGCTAACCGGGCTTCCTACGACTATGTGGTACAGGGCATGCGCGCTTCGGCAACAGGAGGAACGTGCCACGAACTGGCGAAGTACGACTTTATGGCTTGCGGCAAGACGGGTACTGCCCAGAACCGCGGACACGACCACTCCGTATTTATGGGTTTCGCACCGATGGACAATCCCAAGATAGCCGTTGCCGTCTATGTGGAGAACGGTGGCTGGGGTGCTACTTACGGTGTGCCTATTGGCGGACTCATCATGGAACAGTATATTCACGGAAAACTCTCAGAAGCCTCCCTGAAGCGTGCTGAGGAATTCCAACACAGACACATTGCTTATGGTACGACAAGCAGATAAACGACAGACAAGCGTCTTACGCTCCATTGACTGGTGGACGATATTGCTCTATATCGCCCTGTTGTCGTTCGGGTGGATTAGCGTGTGCGGTGCCAGTTACTCGTATGGCGAAACAGACATCTTCAGCCTCTCTACCCGTTCGGGTATGCAGATCATCTGGATAGGAACCAGTATCATCCTGGGTTTTGTCATTGTCATGCTGGATGACCGGTTCTACGACACCTTTGCCTATATCATCTATTTCCTGCTGGTGATACTGCTCTTTGCCACCATCTTCAATCCGCATAGCATCAAAGGCTCCCGTTCCTGGCTGGTATTGGGTCCGCTACGATTACAACCAGCAGAGTTTGCCAAGTTTGCCACCGCGCTGGCATTGGCGAAGTTCATGTCGGCCTACGGGTATAACATCAATCAATGGAAGCATTTTGCAGCTACAATAGGTATTATCCTCTTGCCGATGGTGTGCATCGTCTTACAGCGTGAGACCGGTTCGGCACTGGTGTATCTGTCTTTCTTCCTGATGTTCTATCGGGAGGGAATGCCCGGTTCCATCCTGTTCACTGGTGTGGCGATGGTGGTTTACTTCGTGGTGGGTATCCGTTTTGCGGATGTTACCTTTGCCGACTCCGTCACTTCCATTGGCAAGTTCTCGGTATTGTTCCTGGTACAGGTGTTCTCCATCGGAATGGTGTGGACCTACTGTAACAAACGTGTAGCATGGCGCCTGCTGGCAGGATGTCTGGCTTTGACATTACTCTTATACTTCCTGGCTAAGATACCCCTTGAAGTGTTGTACATCCAGTGGGGTATGACGATATTCCTGATAGGCTATCTGATATGGGAAGGACTGGGATCGCGCATCCGCAACTATTTCTTTATCGCCCTCTTTACGATTGGTTCGGTCGGCTTTTTCTACGGTGCTGATTTCATCATGCAGAATGTGATGGAGCCCCATCAGCGTTCGCGTATCAATGTGCTGTTGGGCTTGGACGAGGACCTGCGTGGTGCGGGGTATAATGTGCATCAGAGTGAGATAGCCATCGGTTCAGGCGGTCTGGAAGGAAAAGGTTTCCTGAACGGGACACAGACCAAGTTGAAGTTTGTGCCGGAACAGGACACCGACTTTATATTCTGTACAGTGGGTGAAGAAGAAGGATTCCTGGGTTCTGCCGGTGTGTTGATATTGTTCTTGCTGTTGATACTCCGACTCATCTATTTGTCCGAGCGACAACCGCTTCCCTTTGCACGTATCTACGGCTATTGCGTGCTGAGCGTGTTCCTGTTCCATGTGTTCATCAACGTGGGAATGGTGCTGGGACTGACTCCTGTCATCGGCATCCCACTGCCCTTCTTCAGTTATGGTGGCTCTTCACTATGGGGCTTTACCTTGCTATTGTTTATCTTCTTGCGTCTGGACGCTACCCGTCATCTGATACGGTCGTAGTAGGTTAGCGTTTGTAGAGACGGACACCCACCTCGGAAATGCCAGGCAGCATCTCGCGTTTCATATCGTGACGGACACAGATGCGCAACGAGTCGCCCTTGCTCAATTGCAAGGTTGTCAGGTGAAAGGTGTTTTGATATTTGCTGATGCCGCTTCCTAAGGGATGACCTCGTTTGTTAATCAAGTCGCACAGTAGGGTATCTGTGCGCTTCTCATGAGTGTTTATCTTGGTTTGCTCAATGATGAGGCATAGCTTCATGAAAGGATAATTGCCGTTGATGCGAACCCCGATCTCTTCCATGTAGTTGCCGTCTTTCTGAATCGTCGGAATGATGTATCTTAGCGTGTCGTTGCGCTCCCATCCGTTGAGAGATGTGTGCAGATAACGGTTATAGACGGTTTGCTGGTTGCAAGCCATCATAAGGAGGACGAAGAGTCCTCCTATATATAATAAGGTGTGGTTATTCCTTCGCATTCGTGGGTTGTTGTCCGCCTGGTGCCGGCTTTCTGGGCTTCTTCTTCTTTTTCTTCTTTGCACGGTCGAAGCGGTTGATATTCTCCTGCGTAGCCAGGTCGATAGGTCCTGCAGGTGCCTTCTTGCTAGCATCCTCAGTCAGTGAGATGGGTTTTTCTCCCTTTCGGTTCATCTCTATAATCTGTTTGGCACGCTGAGCCGTGATGGTTTCCAGGTTGGCAGCGATGTTCTTGTCGGTGGAGTAGGTGACCAGTCCAGCCAGGATGTCTGCCTTGAAATAGTAGTAGTCGTTGTCCTGCGTCTGCAGCATCGCCTCCTTGGAAGGCAGTTTTCTGCTGGCTTCCACGTAATCGTCGACCTCGTAGTTCAGACAACACTTCAGCTTGGCGCACATACCTGCCAGTTTCTGGGGGTTGAGTGAGATGTCCTGGTAGCGGGCTGCTGAGGTTCCGACACTGACGAAGTTCTTCATCCAGGTGGCACAGCACAACTCGCGTCCACAGGGTCCTGTTCCGCCAATCAGTCCGGCCTCCTGTCGGGCACCAATCTGTTTCATCTCAATGCGCACGTGGAAAGTAGCAGCGAGGTCCTTGATGAGCTGACGGAAGTCTACGCGCTCGTCGGCGATATAGTAGAAGATGGCTTTGTTGCAGTCACCCTGATATTCTACGTCGCCTATCTTCATGTTCAGTCCCAGTCCCTTGGCAATCTGGCGGCTCTCAATCATCGTAGCGTGCTCACGAGCCTTGGCTTCGCGAAATTTCTCCATATCATTGGGTCGTGCGATACGATAGACACGCTTGATGTCGTCGGCACTTTTCAGGTTGGCCTTCTTTAACTGTAGTTTTACCAAGCGTCCAGTGAGGGTAACCACACCGATGTCGTGTCCAGGGTTGGCTTCTACGGCTACGATGTCGCCCTTCTTCAGGTCGAGTTTGTTGACATTATGATAGTAACCCTTACGGGTGTGCTTGAATTGCACCTCCACCAGGTCTGTCGTGTCTATGTTTCCAGGTACGTCAGCCAACCAGTCATACGTGTTCAGCTGTCTGTCCTGTCGTCCTACGGCATGCTTGCACAGTCCACGGTCACATCCTGTTTTGATGGTCAGTTCTTTTTCCATTTATCTTATTTTATTTCTGAATCAATAATACAATCATTTTCAGCGCCATGTCGAAGAATACAATCTTGGCATTGGCGTTCTGCCCGATGTCGCGGATGGCTCTGTTGACCAGTTCGCTGATAGGCAGGATGTTGGCTTCGTTGATGAAGCGGGCGAAGTTCTTGGCAAAATCCTCCTCGCGTTGTGTCATGTAGCATAGTTCCTGTTGGTGGAAGTTGTACATGAAGTTCTCACGAACAAGTCGCAGGAAATATTCCAGGAATCGCTTCTGCTTCTCACGTCCCATTGTTGCCATACGTTCCGACCAGGTTTTCAGGTCTTTGACCTTGCGCAGGTAAGCCAGTCGCATCAAGGTCTGGAACATGTCCAGGAAGAGTTCGTTCTCCGAATCGGCATTTAGCATCTCGAGTGCTTTCAGCCAACTACCGTTAGCCATGCGAGCCGTGCGATGGGCCACCTCTTCGGTCAGTCCGCGCTTGTCACGAAGAGCCTGTTCGATATCTTCGTCAGTGAGGCGCTTTACGTCTATGCGTTGTACGCGACTGCGGATGGTTTCCAGCAGTCGGTCGGGCTCTTGGCAGACCATGATGAACACCGTCTGCGAAGGTGGCTCTTCCAGTAGTTTCAGTATCTTGTTGGCACACTCAATGTTCATGCGCTCAGGCAACCAGATAAGGCTGACCTTGTAGCCCCCCTGGCTGGATTTCAGCGACAACTTCCTGATCAGGCTGTCGCTCTCGCCAGCAGTAATGATGGCTTGCTGGTTCTCGCCCCCCATCTGTTCCATCCATTCCGTCATCGTGAAGTAGGGACCCGCCATAATCAGTTCGTGCCACTCCTTGGCGAAGTCGTCACTAACGGGCTTGTGGTCACCCATAGACGGTAGCTTGATGGTAGGATAGGTAAAGTGCAAGTCGGGGTGTTCCCATTTCTGAAGCATCGGACTGTCGCCCAGCAGCATCTTGGCAAATCCCATTGCCAGCGCCATCTTTCCGCACCCTTGCGGTCCGCACAGCATGATAGCATGGGGCAAACGGCCTTCGCTGACCATCTGTTGCAGGCGCTCCTGCGCCTCCCGTTGTCCTATCACCTGTTCAAAAGCCATAATCGGGGACAAAGTTACAAAAAATAGTGCGAAATGCCAAATTTGTTAGGGCATTTTACAATAGCCGCCTGGCAACTTCAGCCACCGAGTCGACTGCCGAGACGGTGTAGAAGTGGATGTTATGAACGCCGTGTGCATACAGTTCGCGACATTGCTGTGTAGTCCACTCAATGCCCAACTGCATCGCCTGCTCGTCCGTCTTGCACTTGACGATTTCCTTTGCCAGCGCCTCGGGGATGTCACAATGGAAGGTCTTGGGTACCACCGTCAGCTGACTCAGTTTCGCCATCGGCTTGATGCCTGGAATGATGGGGATGGTGATGCCCATCTGACGAGCCTTCTCCACGAACTGGAAGTATTTCTCGTTGTCGTAGAACAGCTGCGTGACGGCATATTGCGCGCCCAAGTCCTGCTTCTGTTTCAGGTATTCCATATCGCGTTCCAGGTTGGGCGCCTCCTCGTGTTTCTCAGGATAGCAAGCCACTCCGAAGTCGAACTTCGGTCCTGGATGCTTGATGGGTGTGCCGTCGGCGAAGAATCCCTCGTTGAAGCGTACCACCTGTTTGATCAAGTCTGTTGTGTGGGCGTGTCCGCCTGGAGTAGGGGTGAAGCGACTGTCCTCCTTGGCCTTGTCGCCACGAAGCAACATGAGGTTGCGGATGCCCAGGAACTGCAAGTCCAGCAGTTCGTATTCTATCTGTTCGATGGTCTGTCCACTGCAGATGACGTGTGGCTCTACGGGGATGTTATACCGTTGCTTGATGGCTGACGCGATGGCTATCGTGCCAGGTCGTCTGCGGATGCGCTGGCGCTCGAACTGTCCGTTGTCCAATTCCTTGTATACATATTCCGAGTGGTGCGTCGTGATGTTGATGAAAGCCGGATTAAACACCGCCAGTTTGTCGATGGTGCGGAACAAAGCTTCCGTGCCGTTTCCCTTTAACGGGGGCAATACTTCGAACGAGAAACGATGCTCGTCACTTGTTTGTTGGTTGATATAGTCAGCTACTGTCATGTTGTTAAATTGAAATGGTGCTACAAAATTAGTTAAAAAGTTGGAGAAAACGCAAGGATTTCGGAAAAAAAGTTTTACTTTTGTGCGTTCATTTTTAAAAGTGCTAACGTAAAACGCTAATAAATTAATATGGAATACCAAAAGAGAGGTAGTTCGGCTTACCTGTTTTCTATTGTGTTGGTCGCCGTTTTGGGCGGTTTGCTTTTCGGTTATGATACCGCTGTGATTTCTGGCGCAGAAAAGGGCCTTCAGGCGTTCTTTGCCAATGCTCAGGATTTTACCTACACTGATGGCTGGCATGGGTTTACTTCCGCCAGTGCATTGATTGGATGTATCATCGGTTCGGCCCTGTCGGGGTTCCTGGCTACCAACCTGGGGCGTAAGCGCACGCTGGTGATTGCCGGTGTCCTGTTCTTCGTCTCCGCCTTAGGTTCTATGGAGCCCGAGTTCATGTTCTTCTCGCATGGCGAGCCCTCCTTCTCGCTGCTGCTCATGTTCAACTTCTACCGTATCATCGGTGGTATCGGTGTGGGCTTGGCATCAGCGGTATGTCCCATGTATATTAGTGAGATTACCCCTTCCAACATCCGTGGAATGATGGTCAGCTGCAACCAGTTCGCCATTATCTTCGGACAGCTGGTGGTCTACTTTGTCAACTTCTTCATTCTGGGCGACCACATCCAGCCCGTTGTCGAGGAGATGGGCAAGGGCTTGGCAGCTATCAACCCTGCTGCTCAGTGGACCGTTACCACGGGATGGCGCTATATGTTCGGCTCCGAGGCGATACCTGCAGGCATGTTCGCCCTGCTCATCAGCCTTGTTCCGGAAAGTCCCCGTTTCCTGGTTTCTGTAGGCAAGGACCAGCGTGCCCTTGAAGTACTTGTTAAGATTAACGGTACCGATCGCGGACAGTTCATCCTGAATGCCATCAGGGAGACCCTGGTGCAGAAGACCGAGAAGCTGATGACCTACGGTGCCATGTGTATCTTCATCGGCATCATGCTCAGCGTCTTCCAGCAGGCTGTGGGTATCAATGCCGTGCTCTACTACGCACCGCGTATCTTTGGCGACATGGGAATGGAGAACCCGATGGTCATCACCGTCTTCATGGGTGTCATCAACCTCCTCTTCACGCTGGTAGCCATCTTCACGGTGGAGAAATGGGGGCGCAAACCCCTGCTCATCAGCGGTTCGCTGGGTATGGCGCTGGGTGCCTTCGGCGTTGCCGTCACCTTCGGTCGCGCCGGCCTGGAGCTCGTCACCGCTGTCTCACTGCTCGTCTATGCGGCTTCGTTCATGTTCTCATGGGGCCCCATCTGCTGGGTATTGATAGCCGAGATATTCCCCAACACCATTCGTGGTGCTGCTGTTGCCATCGCCGTTGCCTTCCAGTGGATTTTCAACTTCATCGTCTCGTCAACGTTCGTGCCCATGTTCAACATGCACCTGACGGAGGGCGACGACTTCGGACATTGGTTCACCTACGGACTCTACGGCATCATCTGTCTTGTCGCTGCTGTCTTTGTATGGCGACTGGTTCCCGAGACGAAGGGCAAGACGCTGGAGGATATGACCAAGCTATGGCGCTGGAGGGCTTATGTGCCTGGTGAGAAGCCTCATGACGGTAAGACCTATTAATAGATGTATGAGGTATGATGGATGATGGATGAGGTATGATGTATGATGTAAGAGGTAAGAAATAAGATAAATGCGATATGAAGAAAATTCTGATTGCAGAGGACAACGATAGCAACTACCTGCTGATGACCTATATCCTGAAAGGGCACTATGAGTTCTCCCATGCTACCAACGGACAGGAGGCCGTGCTGAAGGCGCTGGCTGAGCGCCCGGATATGGTACTGATGGATTTGAAGATGCCTGTTATGGACGGCTTGGAGGCTACCCGGCAGATTAAGTCGCAGATGCCTAACCTTCCCGTGCTGGCTGTTACTGCTAATGCCTTCGACAACGATCGTCAGCGGGCGATGGACGCGGGTTGTTGC
Organism: Prevotella sp. tc2-28; assembly: GCF_900107705.1. Classification (GTDB taxonomy): domain Bacteria; phylum Bacteroidota; class Bacteroidia; order Bacteroidales; family Bacteroidaceae; genus Prevotella. The sequence continues at coordinate 116,275 of NZ_FNRE01000005.1, read as the reverse complement.
GACTTCATCTCCAAACCGGTCAATGCTGCCGAGTGTCTGAAAATAATTGCGAAATACATCTGATACCTTTAGCGTGTGAAAAAACTGAAGAATATAATTGGCGGAAAACTCGTCATACTCCTTATGCTGAGCAGTGTGTTCGGCATATTCTCCTGTACCAGTGTTGACGACAACGAAGGAGGCTACACCCCGCCATATACGGGTGTTCCCCTCGTGATATACGACACAGACCTCGGCTCGTCCACCGACGACCTCATCGCCTTGCGCATGCTCTATAACTACGCAAACGAAGGGCGTTGCAAACTGCTCGGCGTCGTGGTGAATCGCGAAGGGGAGGATTGTGCCGCTGTGGCTGACGTGATGAACACCTACTACGGCTATGGCTACCTGCCCATAGGCCTAGAGCGCGACGGTGTCAAGGATCCACACGTGTTTATCAATTACAAGAAGCTCTATGAGCATACCACCCCCCAGGGTGAACTGATGTTCAAAAGAACCTATAGCGACTATTCCAAACTGCCCGACGGATGGAAACTCTACCGCCAGTTGCTGGCCTCGCAGCCAGATAACTCGGTGAGCATCTGCTCTACGGGTTTCATCTCCTGTATTGCCCAGCTGCTGGGTTCGGAGCCTGACGAGTTCTCGCCGCTGAACGGCGTCGAACTGGTCAGACAGAAGGTGAAGTGCCTCTACCTCATGGCGGGTGTGTTCACCACCTCCGAGGAGCCCGACTATAACTTCCTGCAGGCTCCGTTGTTTGCAGAGGAGTTCTTTGACCTATGGCCTAAAGATGTCGATATCGTATTCTCACCCATGGAGGTGGGCAACGAAATCGACTACACGCCCGAGACCGTCATCCAAGACATCTCCTGGACCGATATCCATCCCATCAAGCAAGTCTATATGACCTACGACTGTGACACAGGCCAGCGCATGTGGGACCCGCTGACTGTCATCCAAGCCGTTGAGGGCGATGCACTGTTCACACTCTCTGAGCGTGGCATCGTCAACCTTACCGAACATTGCGCCACCGTGTTCACACCATCGCCCACAGGCAACTGTCGTTATCAGAAACCCGTTACCAAAGCGTGGTTTACGACCATGCTGGACAAGATGCGCGTTATCGGCAAACCGTGAAAACGATAGATGGTTAAGATAAAAAGAGGTGCCGCCACCATTGACGACACCTCTTTGTTTTTGCTGTCACGCTTGTCACGCTTTCTATTGGTGCAATTGTGAAAAATCTCAACACTTACCGTACACTCCCGTGCCCCCAAAAATCTGCTCTCCCGCAAAAAAATGCTCCCTCACTAGGAAGATTTTGCGCCCTGCCCAGGAAATTTTTTCTGTTAATAGCCGCCCAACACCAGCTCCGCCATCCGCCGTCCGATTGGTAAAAAAATTAACAGCAAACAAAATGCCTGGATCATCTAGACAATCTAGATAATCTAGAAAATCTTGCTCATCTAGTTCATAAGCCGCGCGCCTTGAGCAGACTGGACGCATCAGGCTGCTGCATACCCGTGAAGTCGCTGAACATCTGCATCAAATCACCGGTATTGCCACGACTCAGGATCTTGTCGCGCATGGCCTGTCCGGTCTCGCGCTTCAAGGCGCCGCGCTGGGCAAAGACATCGGCGATGTTGACTGCCAGCACCTCCGTCCATAGATAGCTGTAATAGCCGGCAGCATAGCCTCCGCCCCATACGTGGTTGAAGTAGCTGGTGCTGTAGCGGGGAGGAATCTGCGCGTTCAACAGACCTATCTGGCGCAGAGCCTCGCTCTCGAAGGCTGCGGCTTTGTCGGGGGTGGGCACATCCTTGGCAGGCAACATGTGCCAAGCCAGGTCGAGACAGGTGGCTGCGAGGTTCTCGCCCAGGGCATAGGCCGTCTGGAAGTTGATGCTCTTGAGCATGCGCTCCTTCAGTTCGGCAGGCATCTGCGCACCCGTCTTGTAATGGCGCGCAAAGTGGTCGAACACCTGGGGAATGGCTGCAAACGACTCGTTGAACTGCGAAGGCATCTCGACGAAGTCGCGTGCCACACTGGTTCCTGCCAAGGTCTCGTATTCGCAGTTGGACAGCATGCCGTGCAGGGCGTGACCAAACTCATGGAACATGGTGGTCACCTCGTCCCATGTCAGCAGCGAAGGCTCGCCATCAGGGGCTTTTGCCGTATTACAGACATTGAAGATGATGGGCAGGTGCTTCCAACGGCGAGTCTGCTCCTGGAAGGCGTCCATCCAGGCTCCTCCGCGCTTGGTGGGACGACGGTAGTAGTCGCCATAGAACAGTGCCATGGGCTTGCCGTCCTTGTCGATAACCTCAAACACGCGCATGTCGGAATGGTAGGTCGGAATGTCGGTGCGCTCCTTGAAGGTCAGTCCGTAGACCAGGTTGGCGGCATAGAACACGCCATTGACCAGTACGCTGTCGACATTGAAGTACGGCTTCACCTCGTCGTCGGAGATGTCGAGCATCGCCTTCTTCATCTTGGCAGAGTAGTAGAAGCGGTCGTAGGGTTGCAGCTGGAAATCGGCACCCTCGCTCTTGCGGGCAAAGTCCTCAATGGCCTTCGTCTCGGCATCGGCCTTGGGCGCATACGCCTTGATCAGATTCTTCAGGAAGTCGTAGACATGCTCAGGTGTCTTCGCCATCGTGTTCTCCAGCGAGTAAGCGGCATAGTTGGGATAACCCATCAGCTCGGCCTGCTCGGCACGCAGCTTGGCTATCTCGCTGACTATCGCGAACGTGTTGTGCTTGGCGTTGGTACCGTCGGCACGGTGAATGCTGGCCTCGAAGACCTTCTTGCGCAAGTCGCGGTTGTCGAGGGTGGCGAGCAAAGGCTGCTGGGTGGTGTTGACGATGACGATGGCGTAGGGCGCCTTGCCACCACGACTCTCGGCATCTTTCTGGCATTGGGCCATATCGGCGTCGCTCAGGCCTGCCAGCTCTTCCTTCTTGTCTACCCACACCACTGCGTCGTTGGTGGCGTCCTGCAGTTGGTCGCCCCATTGCTGTTGCAAGTCGCTGATGCGCAGGTTGATGGCTTTCATGCGTTCCATCTTGTCGGCAGGCAACAGGGCACCCTTGCGGACGAAGCCCTTATAGATTTCCTCCAACAGCTTCTGGTCCTCGCCCGTCAGCTGGTCGTGCTGCTTGTCGTAGACCTGTCGGATGCGCTCGAAGAGTGTCTTGTTGAACGCAATCTCGTTCTCCAAATCGGTCAGCATGGGCTGCACCTTCTTCTCTATCTCGCCAATCTCAGGTGTCTTGTCGGCATCCACTAGGGGGAAGAATGTGCGACTGACATGATCGAGCAGCTTACCACTGTCTTCGAAGGGCAGGATGGTATTCTCGAAAGTCGCCGAGTCGGGGCAGTCCACAATTTTCTGGATATTGTCGCGCTTGTCCTTGATAGCGGCCTCGAAGGCTGGCAGATAGTCAGCGGTCTTAATCTTACTGAAATCGGGAGCGCCAAAGGGCAACGAACTCTCAGCCAGCAGCGGATTCTCTTGCGTGTGCTGTTGGCAGGCGTTAAACGATAGCATCGTTACGGAAGTCATACCGATCGCTAAAATAGTTCTTGTATTCATCATGATTCATTATTAAAGATAACCCAATGCTCGCAGGATGTCGTTGAGGTTGGCCACCACCATGAGCAGGATGAGGATGCCGAAACCGACATACTCAGCGCGTATCATGAACGTCTCGGAGGGCTTGCGGCGCGTAATCATCTCATAGAGCAGGAACAGCACATGACCACCGTCCAAGGCAGGGATGGGCAGGATGTTCATGAAGGCGAGGATGATAGAGAGGAAAGCCGTCATCTTCCAGAACATGTACCAGTCCCACATCGGCGGGAACAGGCTTCCGATGGCTCCGAAGCCGCCCAGCGACTTGGCACCCTCGGCGGAGAAGATGTACTTCAGGTCGTCGACATAGGAGGCAAGGACGTGGAATCCGTACTGGATACCTGCGGGGATGCTCTCGAGGAAGCCGTACTCGCGGGTGACGGGCTTATAGAGTCCTGCGACGCTCTGCACGGTGAAGCCCAGCTTCAGGTCGGGCGTCAGCACGGTGGTGTCTTCTCTCAACTCGCCGTTCTTGTCTTTCACCACCAAGGCTACCGTTCTTGCCTTGATACTGTCAGCATGGCTCTCAGCTACAGCCAACATGTCGGCACGACGACCCAGCAGGTCGACGAACTCATTGTAGCTGTCTACAGGGTCATCGTTCATGGCCACAATCTCGTCGCCCTTCTGCAGACCAATCTCAGCAGCTGGCGTCTTGGGCAGCACGCTGTCAATCTTGGCAGGCAGCAACGGGCGCACGAACGACGGGTCTGCCTTCATCATGTTCAGCAGGTTCAGGTCGCCAGGCAACTGGATGCACATGGACTTGCCGTTGCGGATGATGTCCACGCGATGTGCCTCGGAGATGTCGCGGTAGAGGTCGGCGGAGAAGTCCTTGAAGGCATTCTTCTCCGTGCCGAGCAGGATGTCGCCGTCCTTGAATCCGTACGACTTGGCTTCCTGGTTGAACTTCATACCCAGCGTCATATCCTTCACGGGGATGTAGGTGTCGCCCCACCAGAACAGGATCTGTCCGTAGATGAACAGGGCGAGCAGGAAGTTGACCAGCACACCGCCAATCATGATGAGCAGGCGTTGCCAGGCAGGCTTGGCGCGGAACTCATAGTTCTGTACGGGTTGCTTCATCTGCTCCGTGTCGAAGCTCTCGTCAATCATACCCGCTATCTTGCAGTAGCCACCCAGTGGCAACCATCCGATGCCGTATTCCGTATCGCTGTTCTTGGGCTTGAACTTGAACAGGCTGAACTTCCAGTCGAAGAAGATGTAGAACTTATCAACCCTCACTCCGAAGAGCTTGGCGAAGAAGAAGTGACCACCCTCGTGCAACAGGACGAGCAGTGAGATGGCCAGAATGAATTGTAATACTCTGATTAAAAATATTTCCATAATTTATTTACTTTTCACTTTTCACTTCATAAGCTCGCTTGCTATGCGACGAGCTTCTGCATCCGTGGCGATGTAGGTATCGTAGTCGGGTGTGGCGGAGTAGGTGCAACGCTGCATGGTCTCGGCAATGATGTCAGCCATCTGCAGGAATCCGCACTTGTCCTCGAGGAACCCGCGGTTCACTATCTCGTTGGCGGCATTGACGATGCAAGGCATGTTACCACCTCGCTGGATAGCCTCGAAGGCGAGCGCCAGACAACGGAACTTCTTGAGGTCGGGCTCGAAGAAGTCCAGATGCTGCGTGGCAAAAAGGTCCAGACGGTCGCCGCTGAGCGTCAGGCGCTTGGGGAACGAGAAGGCATACTGGATGGGCAGTCGCATGTCGGGCACACCCAGCTGCGCCTTGACGGCTCCGTCGTGGAACTGCACGGCAGAGTGGACAATGCTCTGCGGATGAACCAGCACTTGTATCTGCGAGGCCTTGACACCGAAGAGCCACTTGGCCTCGATGACCTCGAAGCCCTTGTTCATCATCGATGCGGAATCGATGGTGATCTTCGCACCCATGTCCCAGGTGGGATGGCGCAGGGCATCGGCCTTGGTGACCTTGGCAATCTGCTCCATCGTGAAGTTGCGGAACGGACCGCCTGAGGCCGTCAGCAGAATCTTCTCGATGGGGTTGTCGTCCTCACCCACCAAGCTCTGGAAGATGGCAGAGTGCTCGCTGTCGACAGGCAGGATGGGTGCGTGGTACTCAGCAGCCAGGTCGCGAATCAGCTCACCGGCAACGACCAGCGTTTCCTTGTTGGCAAGGGCAATGGCCTTGTGCGCCTTGATGGCATGAATCGTGGGCGACAGTCCTGCAAAGCCCACCATAGCGGTGAGCACGATGTCGATGGGCTGGGCTTCCACAATCTCGTCGATGGCCTTGGCACCGGCATAGACCTTCACGTCGGGCAGGTCAGCCATCAGGTCCTTGAGTGCTTCGTAGTGCTGCTCGTTGGCAACGACGATAGCGGCTGGCTTGAACTGGTGAGCCTGTTGGGCAAGCAGTTCTATCCGGTTATTGGCAGTCAGACAGTAGACCTCATAGAGGTCGGCGTGCTCCTGGATGACTTGTAGCGCCTGGGTTCCGATGGAACCCGTAGAGCCGAGAATGGCTATTTGTTTCTTCTTTTTCATATCGTTAATAATCCACTGGGGATATTCATCTTGATGGTTTGCTGTTCTGTATTGATAGCTTCTATCAGGTCGTCAGAGGCGGGAATCAGTCGGCCGTCCTCCAGTTCGAACAGGATGTTCTGCGTGGTATCGTCAACGGAGGCTATCTTGCCCACCACCGCATTGTTGGAGGCATCCACGATGTCGAAGCCTACCAGCATGGCCAGCGAGGGACCTTCCGTACTCTCATCGGCGATGGAACGGGGGAAGTAGACGTCGCATCCGGTCAGTTCGGAAGCCCGCTGCTGGGTGTCCACATCGCAGAACTTGATCAGCGCCAGCGCATCGTTGCGGAAACGGTATTCCTCGATGAAGAAAGGTACCAGGATACCGTCAATCTCGAGAATGAGGTAGTCGGCATCCGAAGTGTCGAAGATGTCGTCGTCAAACTGGAACGACACCTCGCCCTTCACACCGTGCGCCTTGCCCAGACGGCCTATCTTGTAAACGTCCTCTTGTTTAATCATCTTTTTTTTGATCTAGATTTTCTAGATTATCTAGATTGTCTAGATTGTCTAGATTTTCTAGTTTTTTCTCTCTATTTTGGCTCCGAGCGCATTGAGGCGTCCTTCGATATCCTCGTAGCCTCGGTCTATCTGTTCGATATTGCTGATGGTACTGGTTCCATTGGCACTCATCGCGGCTATCAGCAGGGCTATTCCTGCTCGGATGTCCGGACTGGACATGCGCTGGGCACGAAGGGTCATTTTGCGGTCGTGTCCGACAACAACGGCACGGTGGGGGTCGCAGAGGATAATCTGGGCTCCCATATCGATGAGCTTGTCGACAAAGAACAGGCGACTCTCAAACATCTTCTGGTGGATGAGCACCGAGCCGCGAGCCTGGGTGGCTACGACAATCATGACGGACAACAGGTCGGGAGTCAGTCCGGGCCAGGGGGCATCCGCCAGTGTCATGATGGTACCGTCGATAAATGAGTCGACGACATAGTGCTTCTGATGCGGAACAAAGAGGTCGTCGCCGTCTACCTCTACCTTCACGCCCAGTCTGCGGAAAGCATCGGGGATGATGCCCAGGTCTTTCAGCGACACGTCCTTGATGCGCACACCGTTGCCACACATGGCAGCCATACCGATGAACGAACCTACCTCAATCATGTCGGGCAAGAGGCGATGCTCTGTGCCGTGAAGGCTCTTTACCCCCACGATGGTCAACAGGTTGGAACCGATGCCGCTGATGTTGGCACCCATGCGGTTCAGCAGGTGACAGAGTTGCTGGATATAAGGTTCGCAGGCAGCATTGTAAATCGTCGTGGTGTCCTCAGCAAAGACTGCTGCCATGATGATGTTGGCAGTACCCGTGACCGAGGCCTCGTCAAGGAGCATGTAGGTTCCCTTCAACTGTCGGGCTCCTATCTCGTAGACATTGCGACTCTCGATATGACGGAACTTGGCACCCAGGTGCTTGAAGCCCAGGAAGTGGGTGTCCAGTCGGCGACGACCTATCTTGTCGCCTCCAGGCTTGGTGATGACCGCCTTGCCCATGCGTGCCAGTAACGGACCGATCATCATGACGGAGCCGCGTAGTGTGGCACATTTCTGAACGAACTCATCGCTTTCAAGGTATCGTATGTCGAGCTGGTCGGCCTGGAAGGTGTAGGTGTGCTCATCGCTGTTGTCACGAGTCACCTTCACGTCGATGTCTCGGAGCAGTTGGATGAGGTTGTTCACATCGCGGATGTTCGGGATGTTGTGAATCGTCACCGGCTCACTGGTCAGCAGCGTAGCACAGATGACTTGAAGTGCTTCGTTCTTGGCGCCTTGTGGTGTGATGGTTCCGCTTAGCAGGTGTCCACCCTCGATTTTAAATGATGCCATATCAAAAAGTGTGATGGGTTATTTCCTCTTCTTGCGCTTGCCCTCGCCAGCTGGCACGCCAACTGGTTCGAATTGGAACATAGACAGGTCTATTTGTATCTTGCCGTCCGTAAAGCGAGCCAGGTCGTCGGCAATCTTCTCGTTGTCGTTCAACCCGTGTCCCCAAGCGGCGAGGTCGCGTTTCATCTGGTTGGCAGTGAGGCGCACCAGTTCGTCGCGCTCAGCACCTTCAGGCATGGTCTTCAGTTTCTCGAAGATCTCCATTATCAGTCGTCCGTAGTGGCGCATGTGTGCCTGACCGTTCTCCTTGACAATGGGAATGGGCTGGGGCTTGGAATGAATCTTCTCAGCATTGCTGACATCAAAGGGCCAGTCAATGTCTAACTGCTTGTGGCTCATCAGGAACAGGTGGTCCCAGAGTGTCTGCTGGTAGTCGGCATTATCACGAATCTGCGGATTCTTGCTCTCCATCTGTTGGATAATGGCCTTGGCGCATTGCATGCGCTCTTCCTTGGTGGGCAGACTGATAGCCAACTCAACCATTTTCTGAATCTCTCGCCCATATTCAGGCATAACCAGCTTCTCGCGCTGGGTGTTATAGTCTAATCCTTTGATTTCCATAATTTTTCACTTTTCACTTTTCACTTTTCCCTTACAGCAACGGCTTTGGCTTGATAGCGACAAAGTCCTTCAGGTAGAAGGGAACGAAATAGGCTACGTCCTCGAACTGGTCGTTAAGGAAACGTTTTTCTGCCAGGGGTTGCATCCATTTAGCCAACGGCTCAATGCCTTCTATCAGATGGGCGTTGGGATGCTGGATGGTCTCCATGCACTTTTGGGCACCGTTGCCGAAGAAATACACAGGGCGCTCGTCGAGCCATTGGCGATAGGTGTCTGCACCGACAATGTCGGCCTTCACCTCGCGCACCGTCTTCAGCGAACGGTCGTAGAGGGCGGCATAGACCTCCATGCGGCGTGCATCAAGCATCGGACACAGCAGGGCATTCTCCTCCAGTTCAGGATGGCGCAGCAAGACAGGGACACACAACAGTTCCAAAGTGGGAACAGCCAGCAATTTTAAATCGCGCCCATAGCAGATTCCCTTAGCCATAGAGATGCCAATGCGCAATCCGGTATAGGAACCGGGACCACAGCTGACACTGACGGCATCGAAAGGGATGGCGTGATTGTCGGTAAAGGAGAGCGCCTCGTCCACCATTGTGCCCAGTTGCTCAGCACCCGCACCCTTGTCTCCGTGCGCTGATTGCTCGAAGATGCATTGTCCGTCTTCAGAGACAGCCACCGAACAAACGTTTGTACTTGTTTCTATATGTAATATACAAGCCATTTCTCTTTGCTTATATTAAATAATGTGCAAAGGTACGAATTTTCTCGTCATTCTTCGCATGTTTAAGATATTTTTTGTACCTTTGTCGTCAATATTAAAGAAAAACAACATTATGATACAGTCAATGACAGGCTACGGGAAGACCGTCGTGGCCTACAAAGGAAAGAAAATCAATGTAGAGATTAAGTCGCTCAACTCCAAACAGTTGGATCTGAACACCCGTATTGCTCCGCTTTACCGTGAGAAGGAGATGGAAATCCGACAGCTGATTGCTGAACGACTGTTGAGAGGTAAGGTGGAATTCTGCATCTGGATAGAGAAGGATGCCACCACGGAAGCGGCTCCTGTCAACACGGCGCTGATGCAGAGCTACTATAACCAGTTGCATGCCTTTGCTGAGCAGAATCAGTTGGAGGGCATCGACTGGATGATGACACTGACGCGCATGCCTGACGTGCTGAGCAAGACCGAGGTGGAGGTGCTGGATGACGAGGAATGGCAGGCAGCTCGTCAAGGGGTGTGCGAAGCCGTTCAGAACCTGGTGGACTTCCGTACGCAGGAGGGTGCCGCACTGGAGAAGAAATTTGCCGAGAAGATAGACAACATCGAGCAACTACTGGCTTCCATCGAACCGTACGAGAAGTCTCGTGTGGAGAAGATTCGCAACCGTATCGTGGATGGACTGAAGCAGATTCCTGAAGCGGAGTACGACAAGAACCGCTTGGAACAGGAACTCATCTATTATATCGAGAAACTGGACATCAGCGAGGAGAAACAGCGACTGACCAACCACTTGAAATACTTCCGTGAGACGATGGCTGACCAAGCCGGACAAGGCAAGAAACTGGGTTTCATCGCCCAGGAAATGGGACGCGAAATCAACACCACCGGCTCGAAGTCGAACCAAGCTGAGATGCAGAACATCGTCGTCAAGATGAAGGACGAACTGGAACAGATCAAGGAACAGGTATTAAATGCACTGTGATATGAAAGGCAAGATGCTTATCGTTTCGGCACCATCGGGTAGCGGAAAGTCGACTATTGTGCAATGGCTGATGCGGGAACATCCCGAACTGAAACTGTACTTCTCTATCTCATGCACTTCGAGAGCCCCTCGTGGATCGGAACAGGATGGCGTGGAGTATTTCTTCCTGACGCCAGATGCGTTTAAGGAGAAGATTCAGAACAACGAGTTCCTGGAGTATGAGGAGGTTTATGCAGATCGTTTCTATGGAACGCTGAAGCAACAAGTCGAGAACCAGCGTAACCAAGGTCAGAACGTGGTGTTCGACGTTGACGTGAAAGGAGGCGTGAACATTAAGAAATACTATGGCGACGAAGCCCTGAGCCTGTTTATCCAGCCTCCATCGGTGGAGGAGCTTCGCAGGCGTCTTGTCGGGCGTGCCACCGATACTCCGGAGGCTATAGAACAGCGTCTGGCAAAGGCGGAATATGAACTGACGTTTGCCTCGCAGTTCGACAGGGTTATCGTAAATGATGATTTGGAGACTGCCAAGCAGGAGGCATTACAGGTTGTTAAAGCATTTCTTGGATGAAGAAAATAGGGATTTTCGGAGGCTCGTTCAACCCCATACATCGCGGACATGTTGCTCTGGCACAGGCTGTTCAGAAACAATGTGGACTGGACGAGGTGTGGCTGATGGTGTCGCCCCAGAATCCCTTGAAACAACAGGCAGATCTCTTAGATGATAACTTGCGACTGGAACTGGCACAAAAAGCATTGGAGGGTGTGGAAGGTGTCTGTGCCTCTGACTATGAGTTCCACTTGCCCAAGCCTTCCTACACTTGGAACACCTTGCATCAGCTGTCGGAGGACTACCCTGATTGTGAGTTCTTCCTATTGATAGGCGGTGACAACTGGGCCCATTTCGAACGCTGGCGACAGTGGAAGGATATCCTCCGCAACTATGACGTCATCGTTTATCCGCGCGACGAGTATCCTGGCACCATCGATGTCCCCTTACTCGATGTGTCGAGCACGGAGATTCGGCAGAAGGTAAGGGCAGGGGAGCGCATCAGCGGACTGGTACCTGAAGCAATTGAAACGTTGGTAGAACATTATTATCGATAGGCAGTTATGGACGGTAAGAAAAGGCTATATTCCATCATTGTTGTCACCTACAACAACGCTGACGGGTTGTTGCGTACGCTAAAGAGCATACGCCTGTTGGACTATGTTCAGAAGGAAATAGTGGTAATAGATGGAGGCAGTAAGGACGAAACCCTCAATATCATTGCAGATAATCAGGACATCATCACCACGTCAGTGTCAGAGAAGGACAGTGGCATCTATAATGCTATGAACAAAGGCGTAAAACTGGTGTCGGGCGATTACGTGGTGTTTATGAATGCTGGCGATGAATTTGCCAATAAGGATGTTTTGTCGTTGGTAAACGGTTACGATGGCGACATCATCATGGGTGGTGACATCTATGGCGGGAAGAGTAGAATGCCGAAAGCGGTGATGACGCTATATGATCTCTTGTCTATTGGAATATGCCATCAGTCAGTGTATTATCGCAGAGAGGTGTTGCTGAAATATGGCTTTGATGAGTCGTACAAGTTGATAGCCGATCTGAAGTCGGTTGTAGAGCCATTGGTAAAAGACCGAATCAGAATTGCCAGTGTGACACAGCCTTTGTCTTTCTGTGAGAGCGGTGGACTTAGCAAACAACGTTGGAGAGAGACGCTGACAGAGAATCGTCGTATGATAGATGAGTTGGTAGATCCTTTCTATAAAGACGATTATCTGAGGTTTTCACGTGTCAACAACAGCATGTTGCATGACTTTACGATATTGTCACATTTCCAAAGCATTTTCCCACTCATCAAGTGGCTCTCAAAACTGATGTCGTTCCTGAATAGTAAGTTTAAGCATATCCCTATCGAGTAGATGATGAAGGTTTCCATATTGGTTCCAGTATATGGTGTAGAGAGATATATCGAACAGTGCGCGCGAACACTTTTCGGACAGACGTACGATGATATAGAATATGTGTTTGTTGACGACTGTACGCCAGACAACAGTGTGGCTGTAATTCGGCAGGTCCTTGCGGAATACCCTCATCGTGAACAGCAGGTTCATATAGTGCGCCATGATCACAACCGAGGATTGGGAGCAGCTCGGAAGACGGCTCTTGAGTCTGCGACGGGAGATTTTGTGCTAAATGTAGACAGTGATGATTATCTGGCAATGGATGCTGTTGAGAAATTGGTGGCCTGTCAACAACAAACGGATGCTGATATTGTTTCAGGCAACTATAGCTCACATTTTGAAGATGGTACCATAATCTATCATCGTGAACAGCATTTGAACAAGGACATCTCTTTGAAACTGATGTTGGTACAACATACGCTGCTTCCGCATATATGGGCACGTCTGATTCGAAAAACGATGTATACTGAACATGGCATAGCGTCGGTAGAAGGCATCAATATGGCAGAAGATATGGCGCTGACACCACGCCTCATCCATGCTGCCAACAAGATGGCATACGTAGACGATTCAGTCTATTTCTATAGAGATGACTCTTCTGCCAGCACATTTGCCAACTATTTGTCTACAAAACATGTGTTGTCTTATGTCAAAGCCAATGAAACGCTTTGGCAGTACTTTTCTGCCAATGACCCCAAGCAGGATTTCCTGTTCGCTCTTGAGGTAGGTATGCTCAATGTCTATTATCAGGCTTTGGCTGTAGGGATTGACAAACAGCAGATAGAAGCTAGTCTCTCTTACAAGCCTCAAACGTTTTTCTTCAAATATTTGCAGGGACTCCTGGCTCATCAGCAAACGCTTCCTCTGCTCCGCTTTGCTTACTTGACGGTGAAATGGTGCTATAAAAAATTATTGCTTCTTTCGGATAAACTGCAGGCACTCTTTTAGAATTGCTACGTTGAGCAGACGCATAACAATCAAATAGAGCATTGCTGCCATCATGATGCGTGCAAGCAGAAGCAACCAGAGGTTTGTGATGCTCAGGGTTGCATAGTGAGTTGTCAACATCACAACAGCAGCTATGAACGTAAAAGGTATGGTGTCTTTTAGAACGTCAAGTGCTGTAAGGGGTAGTATGCGCTGAAGAGCAAAATGCCAACATACAATAAATAGCATATTCAGGGCAGAGAAGGCTGTCACCATTGCCACAATACCCAATTTCACCAAACTTAGTGTTAAGATTATCTGTAACAGAATCTGCAAAACCACCAGTCGCAGATAAATATCTGAACGCTTACGGCTGATAATCAGATTCTGATAAAGAGTCTGCAAGGGAATAAAAGCACCTCCAATACATAATATCTGTAATAGGATGACACAGGGCTCCCATTTTTCTCCAATGGTGACAACGATAAACTCATGAGCCACCAGTGCCAGCCCGAACATCAGAGGGAAACAAATCAACGACGTGAAACGTAGCATTTTTCTGAATACGCGCTGTTGGCGCCCTTCTTCGTTATCGGCATTGGTCAGTACGGGCTGAGCCACCTGAGCCATTGTGTTCGATATGAACGAATGCCCCATTGTGTTCCATTTGTTAGCTTGGCTGAACTGCCCCACAACATTGATGTGTAGCATCTTTCCGAAGATGAACGTCTGAACTTGCTGGCTGATAACTGTTAGAATATTCGTTAGTAACAGTTTCGACGAGAAATTGAACATCCTGTAAATAGGACTGAAATCGATAGGTAGGGTGGGTTTCCAGCGTGTGAAATAGTATTTGAAGATATCGGCAACAGTGATGTAAATGACTTGTTGCCATGCCAGACTCCAATAGCCGTATCCGTTCCATGCCAAACATACACCACAGCATCCAGAAGTAAGAAGAGCCGCAATGCTGGCAATGGCTTGCTCGCGATTACGCAGTTCAATCCATAATCTGGCATTCGGAACGATACCGATAGCCGAGATGGGAATAGCGAGGAAGGCCAGTCGCGAAACGTCAGTCAGTGCGGGCTGTTGGAAAAACCATGCTATCAGTGGAGCACAAAGAAATAGGATGGCATACAAAGAGAATCCGGCAATCATATTGAACCATGCTACAGCATTATAGTCTCGCTGAGTGGGAGGTTTCAGATTAGCCAGTGCTTGCGAGAATCCTGCCGCCTGAATACATCCTGCGATGAGCGTGAAAATGGTAATCAGTGCTACAATACCATAGTCCAACTCCGACAAATTTCGTGCCAAGACGATTCCGAACAACAGGTTCAGCATCAGTGTGGCACCGTTGTTGATGGCTCCCCAGGCAATTCCTTTCGCCGTCTTTTCCTTTAAATTATCCATTTCAACATGCAAAAATACTATATTTTATTTGAAAATCAAAATATTATGCGTAAATTTGCACCCATCTATGGAGAATAATGCAGTAGTAAAAAAGCCGCGTTTGGAATGGCTTGATGCTCTTAGAGGCTTTACGATGATTCTGGTCGTAGCCAATCATGTGGCTAACATGGGTTTTGGAATGGCTCCAAAGATCTCATCGTCCATGCAGTTTCTGATCATGTTCCGTATGCCGTTGTTCTTTTTTGTCAGCGGTTTCCTTGCTTATAAAGCTACACAAGTGTGGGACCTGAAGAATCTGTGTAGTCTGCTTGTAAAAAAAATCAGGGTTCAGACTATTCCCACAGTTGTCTTCTTCTTGTTTGGCGCAGCTATTCTCGGAAAAGAGTTCTGGCCTACTGTCATAGAGTGGATCGGCAGACCCCTCAAGGGCGGTTACTGGTTTACCATCGTACTGCTCTATATGTTTATCGTCTACTATCTGTTCTGCTACATAGAGAGTAAGTTGAAGAAGTCGTGGATTCCCATCACACTGCTCTTCATCGTGTCACTGGGCTTGTATGAGACTTGCTATCAGCCCAGGTATTTTAGCTGGGCTTTTGGATGGAGAGGTCATTCCAACGAATTTATGGATACTTCCAGCATCAGCCAGTTGTTCCTCTATTTCCCTTTCTTCCTCTATGGCAACATCGTTCATCGCTATTGGAATGGAGCAAAGAAAATTATGGATAGTTCTTGGTTTTTCCCGGTGTTGATCATTGTTGTTGTCTTTGCCGCACTAGATTCCCTCAAGTGGCACACGCTGCGTATGACGTGGGCTGTCCTGCCACTGACAATGGCACGCTTCGCACTGCTGACCATCGTGTTTATGTATTTCCGTTTCTATCATCAGTATTTCACGAAGTTTACGGTGATGGGTCGAAGTTTGCAATATATTGGTCGCAGGACGCTGGATATCTATCTTATACATTACCTCTTCCTGCCTAATCTCCCGACCATAGGATCTTTCTTTAACGCATACCGGCACAATTTCGTGTTAGATACCTCGTTGTCTTTTTTCTTGGCATTGCTGGTTATTGGTTTCAGCATCATTACCTCCAATATTCTCCGCATTAGCCCGTTTTTCAAGAGGTGGCTGTTTGGACGTAGTTAATTACGAAGATGAAAGAACTGACACCAGAAGAACGATTGCGATGGAATGCCGTAATTAACGGTGTGCTGCGCGAGTTTATCGCTATCTGTAAGGAGCATCACCTTGCCTATTTTTGTTGTGGAGGTACTGCCATTGGTGCTGTGCGCCATCAAGGTATGATTCCTTGGGATGACGATGTCGATGTTTTTATGCCACGTCCTGACTACAATCGCTTTGTTCAGATAGCAAGTGAACAATTACCTGAAGGTTTGGAATTGGTGACACCATATAATAAGTCTGACTACCCTTTGTTTTTCGTTAAGTTATGTGATGCTCGCACCACACTACAAGAAGAACAGGATGTGCCCTGTGTCCACGGATTATACATTGATGTCTTTCCTATCGATGGCGCACCCGATGATATCGAGGCTGCACGAGCTATGGAGCGCAAGTTTACAAAGACGAAGCATAAGTTGTGGGCTATCTCTACGCACGTCTCTTTTATGAGCTATTTGCGCTTGCTGAAGACTCCCAAGGAATGGGGACGCTTTGCAAGAAAAACTATCGGTTTCTTTTTTAGGAACTGGTATCGAAAACACCTGTTGCAGCAGATGGCCGATATCAGCTATCGCTATTCATATGAGTCTTCCTCTTTAGTGGCTGTTTATTGTGGTTCGTATGGTCCAAAAGAAGTATTCCCTAAGGCTTGGTTAGAGGGAGTTACATCTTTTCTTTACGAGGGCATGGAGGTAGATTTGCCTGTAGGGTATGATAACTATCTGCGTCAGTATTATGGCGACTACATGCAGTTGCCACCAGTAGAGAAGCGTATCAGCCATCATATGAAAGCTTATTATAATCTATATGAGCGTGAGTCGGACGAGGTGGTATGGCGTAAAGCACATCAAAACTAGCGCATTGTCTCTATCGTGTGGCGCAATCCTTCGTCAATGTCAAAGATCGGTTGCCAACCTAATGATTCTAGTTTCTTTGTAGAGAATACAGCCTTGGTGATAGGTGTAGTATTCCCATTATCCGACAGTTCCATGATGACCTTTTTATCAGCGATAGCTGCAATTATTTCTGCTAATTGGCGGATAGTGATGTTTGACTCGTTGTTAGCCACGTTGTAAGCCTCTCCGCTTTCTCCTTTTAATAATAAATAGAGAATAGCTGCAGCACAATCGACAACATATATCCATGAGCGGAACTGACTGCCAGAACTTTTCATTACAATGTCCTCGTTGCGCAGTACATTACGGATAAATTGGGCATAGACACGGTTGTCACTCTCTGTAAAGTAAGGACCGTAGGTGTGGCATGGACGTGCTATCACAATTTGTGCACCATACTCTTTACAATAGGCAGCACAGAGTGTTTCTGCGGCTCTCTTGGAAGAAGGATAGCAGGCTCGTGGAGAGAGTATGTCGATATAACCGCTGCTCTGTTCTGAAAATATGCTGCCATCACCTTCACCGTAAATTTCACCAGAAGATATATACACCATACGCTGCATGTGATGCTGTAATCCGTATTCTACCAAATGTGTGAGCCCCTCCAGATTAGCGCGCATTACTTCTACGGGCTTCTCTTGGAAGAAGGAGGGACTGGCATTGCTAGCGGCATGAATAATGTATTGAAAATCGGTGTCGCAAGTAAGTGGTGTACAGATGTCATGTTCCAAGAAGTGGAAACGAGAATTGTTCTTATACTTCTGGAAGCGTTTCCCTGCACGCTGACGATTACGCCCCAAGGCATAAACTTGGCACTCGCTATGCTGCATAAGCAAATCCGTGAGACAGCCTCCTATCAGACCTGTGGCACCCGTGATGAGAATATTTCCCGTCAAAGGTGAAGGCAGACGTTTGGCGACCTTCGCAAGCCCTTGCTGATAGGCACTTACTTCAACCATGACTCTGCATGAATGTTCATCAAGGCTCTCAGAATCTCAAGGTCTTCAACAGTAGTCACCTTGATATTCTTCTCTGAACCTGGTACAATGTGCATCTCTCTTCCACCCAACTCTGCCATCAGCGTGCATGAAGCCACCGAATTGGTGATGCCTTTCTGCTTTGCCTCTTCGTGGGCAGCAATGATGTTGCCCAGACGGAAGGTTTGTGGCGTCTGTGTTCGGATGAGTTTATCGCGAGGAATACTGGTGGTGGTAGAGAAGCCATCTTCACTCTCCAGAATGGCTTCGCGGCATTTGATACCTGTAATGGCATAGCCATATTTCTGACAGGTGGCAATATTCGAGGAGATAATCTCCTGGGACAGCAGCGGACGTACGGCATCATGTATCAAAACCAAGTCATCTGCCTGGCATCCGGCCTCTTGCAAACCATAAATGCCGTTGTGGATAGACTCCTGTCCGTTACTGCCCCCTGGGAATATCCATTTTAGTTTATCGATAGAGAATTGATTGGCATACGACTGCACGACGGTCTCCCAACCTGCCAGACATACTACAGCGATGCCGTGGATGTCCGGATGCTGCTGAAAAGCCTTCATCGTATGGATGATGATGGGACAGTTGTTGACGTGCATAAACTGCTTGGGTATGTCTTGTCCCATTCTGTTGCCAGAACCTCCGGCAATAATCAACGCGTAGTTCATATGCTCAATGCTTAACTTTCAGTTTTCAACTCTCAACTTTTTAATTATCCTACTTGGCTTCCTGGCTTCACGTCTTTCGTCGTGGTTACCACGCTGAGGCTCTCGTCGGCATCAACGGCAGAGAGGATCATACCCTGGCTCTCGATGCCCATCATGGTACGAGGCGCGAAGTTCGCTACGAAGAGGATGCGCTTGCCTACGAGAACGGAAGGGTCTTCGTAGAATGCGGCAATACCACTGAGGATGGTGCGATCGGTACCTGAGCCGTCGTCAATGGTGAATTGCAGGAGCTTCTTCGATTTCTTTACTTTCTCGCAAGCCTTGATAAGTCCTACGCGGATGTCCAGTTTCTCGAAGTCCTCGAAAGAGCAAGTGTCCTTGATAGGAGCGGCCTTATAAGCGGCGGCTTCGTTGGCCTTTTTGGTAGCCTCCAATTTGTCGAGCTGTTTTTGGATGACATCGTCTTCAATCTTCTCAAACAGCAGGGCTGGCTCGCCTAACTGATGGCCGGCTTTCAAGAGGTCTGTGCTTCCCAGCTCGTTCCAATCGAACGATTCCAAGTTCAACATCTCACGCAATTTCTTTGATGAGAAAGGCAGGAAGGGCTCGAAGGCGATGGCGAGGTTGGCTGTGAGTTGTAAGCAGATGTTCAAAATGGTCTCGCAACGCTTGGGATCGGTCTTCCATACCTTCCAAGGCTCGCACTCGGTGATATATCGATTGCCGATACGAGCGAGGTTCATGGCCTCGAATTGGGCATCGCGGAACTTAAACTGATCGAGCAATGCTTCCACTTTCTGCTTCACGTCCTTGAACTCTTCAAGCGCTTGCTTGTCCACTGCTTGCAACTCACCACATGCAGGCACAATGCCGTTCCAATACTTCTTGGTCAATTGTAGGGCACGGTTTACGAAGTTGCCGTAAACAGCCACCAACTCATTGTTGTTGCGGTCCTGAAAATCCTTCCAGGTGAAGTTATTGTCCTTGGTCTCAGGGGCATTAGCTGTCAGAACATAGCGCAACACATCCTGCTTGCCAGGCATGTCTACCAAGTATTCGTGCAACCAGACTGCCCAGTTGCGTGATGTTGAAATTTTGTCGTTCTCCAGATTCAGGAACTCGTTGGCAGGCACGTTGTCAGGCATGATATACTTGCCATGAGCTCTCATCATCACAGGGAAGATGATGCAGTGGAACACGATGTTGTCCTTGCCGATGAAGTGTACCAGACGGGTGTCCTCATCCTGCCACCACTGCTCCCATTTGCCCCATTTCTCGGGCTCGCGGTCGCACAGTTCCTTCGTGTTGCTGACGTAGCCGATGGGGGCATCGAACCAAACATACAGCACCTTGCCGTCAGCGCCCTCAACAGGTACGGGAATACCCCAGTCCAAGTCACGAGTCATAGCGCGGGGCTGCAAGTCCATATCGAGCCAGCTTTTGCATTGTCCGTAGACATTGGGGCGCCACTCCTTGTGGTCTTCCAGAATCCATTTTTTCAACCACTCCTGATACTCGTTCAAGGGAAGGTACCAGTTCTTGGTCTCCTTCATCACAGGTGTAGAACCGCTGATGGTTGACTTCGGATTAATCAGCTCTGTAGGACTCAGGTCGCGTCCACACTTCTCACACTGGTCGCCATAAGCTCCCTCGTTGTGGCAATGAGGACATTCGCCCACCACGTAGCGATCAGCCAAGAACTGCTTGGCCTCCTCGTCGTATAGCTGGGCAGTGGTCTTCTCCACCAGCTTTCCTTCGTCATACAGTTTGCGGAACCACTCTGCTGCGAACTTATGATGCGTCTCCGAGGTGGTTCGGCTGTATATGTCGAATGAGATGCCGAACTCCTGGAACGAGTCCTTAATCATCTTATGATAGCGGTCTACCACGTCCTGCGGGGTGATGCCCTCCTTGCGGGCACGAACCGTGATGGGCACGCCATGTTCATCACTACCACCAATAAACAATACATCCTCCTTCTTCAATCTCAGGTAACGCACGTAAATGTCGGCTGGAACATAGACTCCAGCCAGATGACCAATGTGTACGCCGCCATTGGCATAGGGCAGTGCCGACGTAACGGTTGTTCGTTTGAATTTCTTTTCTGCCATTATATTTTCTTTTAAATTTGCTGCAAAGGTACGAATAAGCGAGCGAAATGCCAAATTTATTTGCAATTTTCCGAATGTGAGTACACACTCCTTCACGGCCTCATCACCGGACGCGGTGCGGATGCCGGAGGACTCATGGGGCGAGCCTGGAAGTTCAACGGATTGTCTCGGTCGCCCCAGACAAGCGTTTTCAGAATGCCACCAAGAGGCAGCTCTATCTTCGACCGTTTTCCCAGCTTGATGTATGGATTGACAATCGGCTCTGTCGTCCATTTTCCGCTCATCGGGTTGATGTAGCGTCGCACGCCAAGGTTGGCTCCGAAGGTGTCGCTGAAACGCACGTCGGCATAGCCACCATAGGTTGTGTTGTTGATGTACGGACTCATGGCAGGCCCTACTTGCATTTGGTTGGCATAGTAGTAACCGAAGGCGTGGAGCGTCACAGACTCGCTGAGGTCATAGCCGATGGTGCCGCCAAATCCGTACTGCGTGGCAATCCGATACTGCCAGGGCATCCAGTATTTATTGGCAATGCCCATTGCCGAGAAATGCCAGCGTCCCAGGTCCTGATGCAGTGCCAATGAACCCGTCTCCATCGTCATCATGCCGGGCATGTGGCTCGTCGTGCCATAGGCTCCGAGTGAGGCACCTCGCCAGAGCCGTAGTCCTGTGCCGCCGGCCTTTGTCAGTTGTGTGTAACTTTGCAGGGTAGGCTCTTTGGGCATTGTCCGCTCAGGACTCATCCATTCACGACGGAGCAGCAGGGTGTCAGCCTGTAATGGGCTGTCGGGTGCCGTAGGCTGTAGTGTAGTACTGCCCGATAACCCATTCCCGTCCACCTCAGTCTGTGCCATTGTGGTGAGATGGCAAGTCAGTAAGAGGCAGATAAGGGCGATTTGTCGTTTCATATGCTGTTTTTTGCTGTTTCGCTTGCAAAGATAGGGAAAATATTCGAAAAAGTAGGGAAAAACCTAAATGAATGTCGTAATTATTTTGCACCTTTGCAGCGTTAAACATTCAAAAACTGATGCGTATGAAAGAAAAGAGCATTATTGGAGCAGC
The DNA here is from genome assembly GCF_900107705.1 of Prevotella sp. tc2-28. Lineage (GTDB taxonomy): Bacteria > Bacteroidota > Bacteroidia > Bacteroidales > Bacteroidaceae > Prevotella. The sequence continues at coordinate 94,670 of NZ_FNRE01000005.1, read as the reverse complement.
CCTAATTGCATTGGGCTTGGTTTGTCTGGGCTGGTTTATCAAGGCCGGCATCGACAATTTTTCAGAGAAAGACCGCAAGGTGAACGTGAAAGGCCTGGCCGAACAGGAAGTGGAAGCCGACAAGGTGACTTGGCCTATCGTATCGAAAGAGGTGGGCAACGACCTGCCGGGCTTGTATGACAAGATAGGAACGACACAGAAGAAGATCAAGGCATTCTTGCTGCGCAGTGGTATCAAGGAATCGGAACTGACGGAGAATGCTCCGCAGGTCATCGACTTACAGGCCCGCGAGTACAGCGACAACAACAAGCCTTATCGCTATATCGTCACATCAGTCATCACGGTAACTTCGAAGCATGTTAAACAGGTGCGCCAGATTATCGCCCGTCAGGGAGACCTTTTGAAAGAAGGCGTCGCCATTGTTGATGGAGGCTATGAGAATCCCGTGAAGTATGAGTTCGTATCGTTCAAGGAGATGAAACCGAAGATGATGCAAGAGGCTATTGAGAATGCGGAGAAGACGGCGCAGCAGTTTGCCGAGAACTCACACTCGAAACTGAACAAGATAGTCAGTGCCGACCAGGGGCAGTTCTCTATTGACAACCGCGACGACAATACCCCTTATATTAAAAAGGTGCGTGTGGTGACAACGGTCACCTACTCGCTGAAAGACTGAAACAGGTTGCCCCAGGGGTAACTGCCAGGTTTGAGCGTCACCAGTGTTCCATTGGTGGCGCTCATTTGTACTACGCCGGGAGCTATCTGAGAGACAATTCGGAAATCGGTCCATCCCAAAGCTTGTAGCGTAGCCCATGCGGTAGCTCCTCCTTCGATGATAAGGTGGTCGGGACGGTGCTTACGGACCAAGCGTTGTGCCATCTCAGCCATGACGGTTCGCAGATGGACGGCAACCTCTTTTCCTGTGCGGTGAGTGTGCGGAATGGTGAGGATTAAAGAGGTGGCAGGTGTGGCGAGAGACTGGAACCAATAGTCGGCACCTTGTTCTCCGTCGTAGACTTCACGCGGCATCGGGGCGATGGGGATGCCGAGGTTTAGCGGTTTGCTTTGGGTGCTGCCACAGAGGATGAGGGTGGTGATGGGGGTGATGGGGCTAATGGGGCTAATGGGGCCAATAGGGCCAATGGGGGGGATGAGGCTAAACAAGTCGGCGGCTCCGGCAAAGATGGTTTTGCCGTCGTCGTATTGCCGGATGATATGGCGGATGTCGTCTTCACTCTCGGCATCGGGCATGATGATGCCTTTGGCTTCAGCATCCGGGAAGCGTTCCCTAAGTGACGACGTGCGGGCAGGGAACTCCGGGTCGTAGTTGAAGGCCGTCTCGTGGATGGGAATCTCGTTGATATAATAGATGCCCTTGCGGATGATGCGCCCTTTCGAGGGGTTGGCGGGCAGATAGACTGCTCGCTGATAGCCCGTGACATCCATCAGCGCTGTGAGTTCCGCGACGACGTGGCCTCGGAGGGCGGAGTCGGTCTTCTTGAAGAGGGGGGAGGTTTCTTTGAGGGTGGAGGCGATGCGGCGGGTTTCGGCGGCTGCTTCGGGTTCGGACATGGAGCGGGTGTCGGTGGCGATGACGGTGGTGGGGACTGCGACGGTGTCGCAGTATAGGGGACCGGAGGCGCAGAGGAGGCGCGCCTGCTGGCCTGCGGCGTGGGCGATGCCGGCTATTTCGGCAGCCCCGGTGATATCATCAGCAATGACAACCATGCAGCAGTATATTTTTCACTTTTCACTTATCCCTTTTCCCTTTCCGATAGATGGCCATGCGGGTGGCGTAGTCGATGGATAGCGTCATTGCAGAGTCGTTGGCAATGCCCTTGCCTGCCACGTCGAAGGCGGTGCCGTGGTCAACGCTGACGCGGATGATGGGCAGTCCGAGGGTGATGTTCACACCGCTTGCTGATTCCATCTTGCCCGTTTCCTTGTTCCAGTTAAAGGCGCATACCTTGAGGGGGATGTGTCCCTGGTCGTGATACATGGCGACACATCCGTCGAACTTGCCGCATTTAGCCTTGGCGAAGATGCTGTCGGGCGGTACGGGACCCTCGACGTCGAAGCCGCGTGCCGTGAGTTCCTCGATGGCAGGAATAATCTCCTGAGCCTCCTCGTAGCCGAACATGCCGTTCTCGCTGGAGTGAGGGTTGAGTCCTGCCACACCGATGTGCGGTTTCTCGATGCCAAACTGGCGACAGGCATCGTCGATGAGTTCGACGCACTCGATGACGCGGGCCTTCTTCACCAAGTCACACGCCTTGCGCAGGGGAACATGCGTCGAAACGTGGATGACGCGGATGTTCTCGTCAGCCAGCATCATGGCATATTTCTTCGTGTTGGTGAACGTGGCGTAAATTTCGGTATGCCCGTCGTAGTGATGGCCAGCCAGGTTCAGCGCTTCCTTGTTCAGGGGAGCCGTCACGGTGCCGTCCACCTCGTCGGCCATCGCCAGTTCGATGGCTTTCTTGATATACTGGAAGGCAGCATTGCCACACTGTGGCTGTACCTTGCCGAACTCGAATGTGGAGAGGTCGACGCATTGGAGGTCAATGACATCGATGGTGCCAAACGTAAACTTGGCATCTTTCACGCTCTGGATGGCGTTCACTTGTAGGTTGAAGCCCAACAGGCGGACAGCCTGCTCCATGATGGCGGCGTCGCCCGTAACAACGGGACGGCACTTTTCATAAGTCTCTTCTCTGTTTAGGGCACGCACGGTTATCTCAGGCCCGATGCCTGCGGGGTCGCCCATAGTGATGGCTAATATGGGTTTCATTGTTGTAACGTATTATCGGGTTAATACAAAGAGTTGTAGATGTCTTTGGCATCTTGCTCAGTAACTTCTCTCGGGTTGTTTTTCAGCAGTCGCTGAACCTGCATGGCGGCTTTGGCCATTCCGTCGACAGCAGTCTGTGGGATGCCTAGTGCAGTCAGCTTGTCGGGAATGCCGACAGCAGCAGCCAAGCGATAGATGAAGTCGACACCTCGCTGGGCCGTCTCCTCGTCGTTCTTGCCGGGTTGGCAACCTAAGGCAATAGCCACCTCAGCGTGGCGTTTGATGTTGGCAGGCATGTTGAACTTCATGACTGAAGGCAACAGGATAGCATTGCTGAGTCCGTGGGGGATGTGGAACTCACCGCCCAGAGGATAGGAGAGTGCATGAACCGCTGCTGTGTTGACGGGTCCTAAGCATAGTCCGCCATACAATGAACCGAAGGCCAGCGCCTCGCGAGCCTCCTGGTCTTTGCCGTTCTTCACGGCGCGCTCCAGGTTTGCTGCGATGAGGCGGATGCCCTGCAGGGCGTAGATGTCGACAGAAGGATGGGCGAACTTGTTGGTATATGCCTCTATACAGTGGGTGAGGGCATCCATACCCGTGTCCGCAGTCACCTTGGCAGGTACTGTCCACGTCAGTTTTGGGTCCACGTAGGCAGCATCAGCAATGAGGAAAGGTGATACAATGCCCTTCTTCAGATGGTCGCGCTCGTCCAGCAGGATGGCGTTGGGTGACACTTCCGAACCCGTTCCAGCCGTGGTGGGCAGACAGGCAAACCATAGACCTTTAGCCTTGATAAAGCCCGTTCCGAAGCAGTCTTCCACTTGCTGTGCGCTGTTGATGAAAGCTGCCACGAGTTTCGTCACGTCGAGCACGCTTCCGCCTCCGATACCCACTACGCTGTCGGCCTTGAACTGGCGTGCTACCTCCAGAATCTTCTTGAAGTCGTTGACAGTCGGCTCTGCCAAGATGTCTTGGAATATCTCTATGCTGACATCTGTCGCCTTGAGGTTTGCCAAAGGCTCTTCGATGAGGGGCAGGATAGGGGGAGCCGTCAGCACCATGAGGCGCTGCAAGCCCATTTTCTTGTAATCTTCCGTGAATGTCTCGATGCAGCCCGTGCCGAAAACAATTTTCTGTGGCTGCAATAATGTGATTGCTTTCATAATGTTTGCTTTCTATTGTCTTTACCTTATACTTAATAGACGGATACCTCCTCGTTTTGTCACCTGCTCACCCATACCTTGTGCGAGGCCGTGCCTTTGGCCTTGATGCCTGACTGGGGGACAAGGACGAGTTTGGCAAGTTCTCTGGAACTGGTGCTGTAACTGAGGCCGTTGAGGTTGGCGTATTCTTGCAGTGTGATGAATCCGTGCTTGCTGATATGGTTCAGGGCCCGTTGCAGACGCTCTTCAAGGGAATAAGGAGAGGGGGAGGTGGAATTGCCGGTTATGCGCTCAAAGGAATTTTCCTTGTTGATGTCGTCAACCATCCTTTTGTCTACCTTGAAATTTACACCCTTTGCCCTTACATGATGGTATTTCTTCTTGGATGTTGCCTCCTGCGTAATCTGCTGCCCGGTGCTATCTGCTTCATTATCAGTAAATTCCAATGACAGTGAGAATACTCCCAACTTGTCAATTTTCATAGTGTGCCCCAAAGGCAGATACGACTTCATGACGACAGCCAGCGTGTCGAGCACACCACGAATGGTCGCCTGACTGAACGCCGGCGAATTGGTGTGAACAAGTTCAACTACCTTGTCGTAGTCGAACTCCGTGTAAACCTGCATCTTGGGGAATAATCTCCCTTTTTTGCCGTTACCCATGCCTTTGGGCATTTCCTTGATTACATAATTTGCCATACTATCTTTGAATTTTTATATCTTAAACTTTGCAACCTATATTGCAAACCTTGCAATCTGTATTTCAAAGTTTGCAATTTACATTTCAAACTTTGCAATTAAACTCTTCTGCAAAGATAAGGAAAAATATTCAAATGACAAAGCAATCAGACGTTTTGTCTTTACGAAATTTGTGAATTTATGGAAAATGTATTACTTTTGCACTCCAATGAGTGACAATAATATTCCCCATCCCCTTGTCGCCATCATTCCCGTGGTGGTGCTTATCGTGTTTCTGTCCATCGTTATTGGCCTGTTTGGGAGCGACTCGCTGAGTGGAGGCTCGCAGATAGCGCTGCTGATGGGCATGGCTGTCTGTGTGTGCATCTCGATGGGCTTCTATCGGGTGCCGTGGAAACAGTTTGAGAAGCAGATCATGCACACCATTGGCGAGGTGAGCATTACGCTGCTTATCCTCCTGTGTGTGGGCATGCTGAGCGGGTCGTGGATGGTTAGCGGTATTGTGCCAACCTTGATATACTATGGTGTGCAGATGATGTCGCCGCAGTTCTTCCTGGTGTCGTCGTGTGTCATCTGTGCACTGGTGTCCTTGTCGTCAGGCAGTTCGTGGACAACCATAGCCACCATCGGTGTTGCCCTCTTGGGTATCGGTCACGCGCTAGGCGTTTCGGAGGCGTGGACGGCAGGTGCCATCATATCGGGTGCCTATTTCGGCGATAAGTTGTCGCCGTTGAGTGATACGACGATTCTGGCATCGTCGGCAACGGGTACAGACCTCTTTGTGCATATTCGCTACATGATGCTGACCACGGTGCCGACCTTCTTGATTTCGCTGGTTATCTTCCTGGTGGCAGGACTCAGCAATGGTGTTGAGGAACAATTGCATATATCGCTCTATACCGAAGGCTTGTCCAGAACGTTCAATATCTCGCTTTGGACGCTGTTGGTGCCCTTGTTGACGGGTGTAATGATAGGACGCAGGGTTCCCTCACTGATAGTGCTGTTCGTTTCTTCTGTGATGGCTGGCATTGTGGCGCTGATACTACAACCTCATATCCTCATGGAGATAGCCGGCTCGGAGAGTCTGACGCGCGGACTGGCTATTACCTTTTACGGAGCTACCCATGTTGATACGGGCAGTGCAGAACTGAACGAACTGGTGTCGACGGGCGGTATGGCTGGTATGCTGAATACTATCTGGCTCATCCTGTGTGCGATGTGCTTCGGCGCTGCAATGGTGGCCAGCGGTATGATAGAGAGCCTTACCAGAGTCATCGTACAATGGGTGCGCAGTCGGTTGACACTGGTCTCGTCGACGGTAGGAACAGGCATTTTCCTCAATATCACCACCGGCGACCAATTTATCTCTATCGTACTGAATGCCGATATCTATAAAGAGGTATACAAGGAACAGGGTTACGAGTCGCGGCTGTTGAGCCGTACCACAGAAGATGCCGCAACGGTGACCTCGGTACTGATACCTTGGAACACGTGCGGCATGACACAATCTACGGTGCTTGGCGTGCCTACGCTAACCTATCTCCCGTATTGTTTCTTCAATTACCTGAGCCCCCTGATGAGCATCTTCATTGCCGCAACAGGTTGGCGCATCTATCGTAAGGCAACCTCAGCAAGTTGACGATTCTTCTTTCTTCTTGTTTTCCAAATAGCCCCAAATGGTGAGCTCCTTGTCAGCCAGCGGTGTCTTGAAGAAGAAACTGGCCACATAGCCCACGACGAGGACGATGAGGTGGCTGTAAACGCCCAGCATGTACTTATGGTGAGCGAAGTTCCAGTTGCCCAGGTCTATCAGCGTCTGCTTCACACCGTCGCCGTCGATGTCGACCTTCGTCGAGGTCAGCACGGCGTATGCGGTATAGAGCACGGCGGCTGCGATGCCGATGTAGAGGCCCTGCTTGTTGGCACGGCGCGAGAACAGTCCGAGGATGAAGATGCCGACGATGCCTGCCGAGAAGATGGCGTAGAGCGAGAACAGCGCGCCCAGCACGCCCTCGCCGCCCCAGGTGATATAGAGACAGGCTACCCCGATGGCTCCCAGTCCGGCAACCACCACCATCCACTTGCCAAAGCGCAGTTGTTGCTGGTCGGTGGCCTCCTTGCGGAAGCGCATGTAGTAGTCTTGTACGGCAATGGCCGACAGACAGTTCAAGTCGGAGTCCAATGACGAGATGGCTGCTGCTGCCAGTGCGGCAATGATGAGACCACGGATGCCTACGGGAAGCTCATGGGCGATGAAGTAGGGGAATACCTCGTCGGCCTTGATACCCTCAGGCAGCAGGGGAGCACCCTGTGCGTGGTAGTAGGCGAAGAGCGCCGTGCCGATAAACATGAACAGCGCCCAGATGGGAACCGACATCAGCACGCCAATATAAGCCGCCTTTTTGGCCTCGTGGTCGTTCTTGGCAGCCAGATAGCGTTGCACGATGGTCTGGTCGGTGCCATATTTCTGCAAGGCATAGAAGATGCCGTTGAGCACCATCACGATGAACGTCAGCTGCGTCAGGTCCCAGTCATAGGGACCGAACGAAATCTTGTCGAAATCAGAGGCGATACGGAACGTCTCCGCCGGTCCGCCCTCGATGCCGAACATGAGGATGCCGATGCAGATGATGCCGCCACCGATGAGCAGGAAACCCTGCGCCACGTCCATCCACACAATAGCCTCCATGCCGCCAAACAGCGTCAGCACGATGATGGTCACGCCCAGGATGAGCACGATGGTGTAGATGTTGATGTCAAGGAATGTCGCCAGTGCCATCGACACCAGGAAGAACACCGTGCCGGCCTTCGAGAAATGGCCCAGCGTGAAGGCGAACGACGAGTAAAGACGGGCAAAGAGTCCGAAGCGGCGCTCGAAATACTCGTAGGTCGACAGGCGGATGACCTTGCGGAACAACGGCACGATGATGCCGACGAGTGCCAACAGGACAATGGGCACCATCAGTCCCTGTACCAATAGTATCCAGTTGTCGGCATAGGCGGCACCCGGGTAGGCGAGGAACGTCACACTCGATATCAGCGTGGCGAAGATGCTGATGCCCACCGCCCAGGCGGGAATCTTGCCACCTCCGGCAAAATACTGCGACGTGTCTTTCTGCTTGTGGGCGAAGTACATGCCCACGACGATGGCAGCGGCTATCGACAAAATGACGATGATGTAGTCAATCCAGTGCATCTCTTATCGCTTTTTCTTCTTCGGCAGAAAGACGGGTCAGTGGCATGAGCATCCACGGCTCACAAAGTCCTTTGGTCTGCATCATCACCTTTAGGGCGGTGAGACTTTGTCCGAGCGTACGGTCCTTCTGGTAAATCTTGGCTATCTCGTTGGTCTCGTCCTGCAAGCGGTTGGCTGTTGCCCAGTCGCCCGCCACAGCGGCATCGAAGAGCTGGCGGAACATCTCAGGCACATAGTTGCCCGTAGAGGGCACGATGCCGTTGCCGCCCAGCTCCAGCGAATGGGCACTTTGTGCTGCCCATCCGCAGAAATAAGCGAAATCGTCGCGACCCTTGGCAATGTCGATACACTGAGCCATGCGCTCAAGGTCGCGCTCAGAGTCTTTCAGACCGACAATATTCGGATGGTCTGCCAGCCGCTTGATCACGTCGACGGGAATAGACATGTGCGTCGTCGCCAGGATGTTGTAAAGCATCAGCGGACCCGTGATGCAGTCGGCCAGCGTCTTGTAATATTCGTACATCTGGTCGGCAGTCAGCGCATAATACGTAGGCAGTGTAGCCACGATGACGTCGGCACCCAAGGCGGTGTAGACCTCAGCTTGGCGCACCTGCTCGGCAAAGCAGTTGCCCGTCAGTCCGGCATAAATCAGAATACGGCCGTCGGCAGCCTTGACGGCTGTCTCAACGAACAACTGACCGTCGGCCTGGCTTACGCTGTTGCCCTCGCCCGTCGTGCCCATCAGCAGCGGGGAAACCTGATTGTCAGCAAAGAAATGGATAATACGTTTGACGGCTTCCACGTCAAGCCGTCCGTCCTGGGTGACGGGGGTTACCATCGGCACCACCACGCCGCAATACTTAGAATTGTTCATACGTCCTGAAATAGTTTGTTTTTTATTTCAAGGACGTATGAACAAGGGAAAAGTCATCAGTTAGAGGGGGTAGTCCTCGAAAGCATACAATACCGTGCTCAGGTAACGCTCACCGGTATCGGGCAACAGCACCACAATCTTCTTGCCTTTGTTCTCGGGGCGCTTGGCAACCTGGATGGCGGCATAGAGGGCAGCTCCGGCAGAGATGCCTACCAGCAAACCTTCCTGCTGGGCAATCTCACGACCCGTGCGGATGGCGTCGTCGTTCTCCACGTCGAACACTTCGTCGATGACGTCGGCATTGTAAGTCTTGGGAACGAAACCGGCACCGATACCCTGAATCTTGTGTGGACCGCTGGGCTGTCCGTTCAGTACGGCACTCGACTTTGGCTCGACGGCAATCACCTTCACGTTGGGGTTCTGCTCCTTCAGATACTTGCCCGTACCGCTGATGGTACCGCCTGTACCCACACCGCCAATGAAGATGTCTACCTGACCGTCGGTGTCGCGCCATATCTCCGGACCCGTCGTGGCATAGTGCTTGGCGGGGTTGGCACCGTTCTCGAACTGTTGCAGGATAACGCTGCCGGGAATGGCGTCGCGCAACTCCTCGGCGGCGCGGATGGCACCTGTCATACCGTCTTTTCCAGAGGTGAGACGCACCTCAGCACCGTAAGCTTTCACAAGGTTCCTGCGCTCCACACTCATGGTCTCAGGCATGGTAAGGATAAGATGGTAGCCCTTGACGGCTGATACCAGTGCCAGTCCTACGCCTGTATTGCCGCTGGTGGGCTCGATGATGGTGGCGCCAGGCTTCAGGATGCCCTTCTGCTCGGCGTCTTCAATCATCGCCAGGGCGATACGGTCTTTTACGCTACCGCCAGGATTGAAATACTCTACTTTGGCAATCACGGGTGTCTCCAGTCCCTTTGCCTGTGAATACTTGTTGAGCTCAAGAAGTGGGGTGTTGCCGACGAGCTCGGTCAGCTGTTTTGCAATCTTTGTCATATCCTTACCATTTTAAATTAAATAACTATTTCTGAGTGCAAAGGTACGGCGTTTTTCTCATTCGTGCAATACCATTTGCGGGTTATTCGCATACCACATATATGGTATTTTACTGGAAATCGTGATCTACAGCTGCCGCAACGCAGGAATCGGACCATACATTCTCTGCCGTTTCTACCATATCTATAATAGTGTAGATAGGCAGGATGATACCCAAGATAGCTACGGGTGCGCCGATGCCGGACATTAGCGAGAGCGTCAGGAAAAAGCAGCCCATGGGGACACCGGCATTGCCTATCGCCGAGATGACGGAGATGACAATCCAGAACAGCATGCTGGTCAACGTGAGCGGGATGCCGCCGTTCTGCATCACGAAGAGTGAGGTGACTACGATGAAGGCTGCACAGCCGTTCATGTTAATCGTCGTGCAGATGGGAAGCACGAAACGGGCAATGTTCTGCTGGATGCCCAAACGGTTCTCGGCAGTGTTCATCGTTACTGGCAGCGTGGCTGCACTGCTCTTCGTGAACAGGGCCATCAGCACGGCAGGCATCATCTTGCTCAACACATGCACGGGGTTCAGTCCTCTGAACAGTAAGAACAAGGGCAGCACCACGAAGAACTGAATGACGTTGCCGCCCAGTACTACCAACACATATTTGCCAATGGAGTCGGCTACCACGCCTGCAGACAATTGTGCCGACAGTTGGGCTGAGAAGGCCACGATGCCAAGGGGTAGCGTCCAGATGAGCCAGTGGATGAGCACGAAGAGCAGTTCCTGGAGTCCGAGCAGTCCTTTCACCACCACCTGCTTGTTTTCTGTATCCGGCAACTTCGACAGTCCGATGCCTGCAGCAAATGCCAACAGCAACAGCGAGAGTACATTGCCCTCAAGGAATGGCTTCACGATGTTGTTGGGAATGATGCTGATGAGGTGCGAACTGTAAGAAGGAGGAGACGAGAGCGTGTTGAGGTTGGGGGCGAATGCCGTGAGTTGAGAGGAAGGCAGATTGCCCGGGGCTATCAACACAAAGAGCAACACACCGACGGCTGCGGCTGCAAAGGTGGTGAGCAGGGTGTAGGTCAGTGTGCGGCCGAATATCTTGCCGGAACCCTTCGAGCCGAAAGTGGCAAACGTCGTTATCACAGCCAACACAATGGTTGGTACCGCCAGCAACTGAAACAGTCGCGTGTAGATGGAGGCGATATAGCTCACCGTGTCGTTGAGCCATTCGATGCCTAGTAATCCTAACAGGGCACCCGCAAGGAGTGCCCCAATCCATATCAATGTTCTTTTCATCGATGCAAAGGTAGGAATTTTTTTTTATTTCTTATGCGTCTGTCGCCAAGTATGTATATAATCTACCAGCTTTCTCAGTAATTCCTGATCGACATCGTTGAAGACGGAATCGTCTGCACCGAAGATGAAGTTGGCTGGTGCGTCCTTCAGAATCTCGTCCACTTCTGCCTTCAGTGCTGTGAGATTTCCCTCCTTCAGTGCCTGGCTGCGATTGTTGAGTCCGCCAAGCACAGGGCGACGGAACAGTTTGCTGATGTCTGCAAGACTGAGTCCCTTGCCCTCCCAGTTGTGGAGAGGTGGATTGATGATGCTGCCGGGATAGTCGAGATAGTCGTCAAAGGTCTTGGTGGTAAAATGACCACCACTTTCGCAGATGTGAAGGATATTAAAAGGTGCTACCTCAGCTGCTACGTCACTGAGTTGACGGTCGTACGGCTTGAGAACGTCAACAAACACACCACCGCCGAACTCCTCCAGGTCGTCACCCTGACTGGAGATATAAAAACCGTCGGCACCTGCCTTACGCGCTTCGCGGATGTAATAGACCAGGCTTTTGGTGACAGCCTCAAGAGCTGGTTTGATTGCCTTGGGGTCTTGCTTGATGATTTCAACGATGCGTCGGCGTCCGTCACGATCACTTGACAGTTGGGCTCCTGCCGTCTGAATAAGAACGCGAAGGGGAGAGAATACAGTAGGAATAATAAGTGCCTCATGTCCTAGCTCGTGCTTGAGTTGGCGAATCACATTCAGTTGCTCCTCCCATGTCTCGGGAGCAAAAGACTTGATGTTCTTCCAGTCTTTTTTGCTGCTGACAGCCTGAATCTCCGGGAAGTATTCATACTTGACATTGACGAAGTCCACGTGGGTGGTCTTATACCAGTCAATGTGTGACTGCACGGCCTTCTGACCTGTCTTGTCCTTGAAGTGGATGTTGAAGAATACAGGCACATAATCGTTGGCGCGACTTTGGTCCAGTACTTGCCACAGCAACTCTCGCTTATTGTAATCGCTTGAGGTTTGTGCTACACTATAGGTTGCTGATACGGATGCAACAGCGGCGATGAGCAGCGAGTTGCGAAGGGTGTCTAAAACTTGCTTTTTCATAATTCTTCTATTTTTAATGGTTACTTTTTCTTCATGTTTATTTCTTCATATTTGATCATTTCCATCCCAGTGCGCTGTATGGATCGCCCGTGGTTTCACCGGCATATCCCCAATTCTGTTGTAAGTTAGGATTGAGCACTATCTGCGTCTCAGGGACGGGGAGATAATAGTTGCGGGTAGAGATGTTCTTGTATTTCAAATCGTCTGCAGGAACTTTCTCTTTGATGGTCTTTACCAAGATGTGCCAGCGCTTCAGATCAAACCAGCGATTACCTTCTGTGACGAACTCACGGTAACGCTCATCTTGTACGGCTTGACGGAATTGTTCCTTAGAAAGACCGGCAAGTACGAGGGGAGTACCGTTGGATGGCTTCTCCTGCTGACTGCTATACGGATTCCAATAGGCACGACGGCGGATGGCATTCAATGCTTCATAGGCCACAGCGGTAGGACCGTTTAACTCGTTTTCAGCTTCGGCCTTGACCAACAGAACCTCTGCATAGCGTAATACGGAAGAACTGGTATTCTGTCCAGAGATATACGGTGCACTCTCATTGGCCATGTATAACGTGTCGATATATTTGCGGAAACGAAGACGCTCGAAGTCGAAATACTTTCCTTTGGATGGGTCGAATAATCGCAGCGTGACGGAAGCATCACGGCGCTGGTCGTGGGCGTCAAACTCGTAGTAAAGGTTATTGTTGATAGCCGCGATGACGGGTAACTTGTTGTTGTCGAAACCTGTTGAGAAGACACAGTGTCCTGTGACATTCCTGTTGATGCCGAACTTATGCTCTACGGTGAAGATTAACTCCGGACCTTCTTTCTTGTCAAGTGACCAGTTGTCGATGAACTTGTCTATCAACTTGTATTTTCCAGAACTGATAACCTTATTGGCTGCTTCGATGGCTTTCTGGTATAATTCTGCCTGATGGGCCTTGGAATATTCTGAATCTGTCTGTGCCCAGGTGATATACACTTTGGAGAGCAATCCCGATGCTGCTTGCGATGAGGCCTCACTGCTCAGCTTGGGAAAATCGGTGCTGATGGCTTCTGCTGCTGTCAGGTCTTCTGCAATCTGCTGGTATACCTCGTCTTTACTGGTACGCGGGGCTCCTTCACCCTCTCCATCGTGCAATACCAAGGGAACATCGCCAAACAAACGGACGAGGTCGAAATAGTATAATGCACGAAGGAATTTGGCTGAACCAATATAATTATCGCGGACTTGTGCAGACAATAGTTGGCTGTCGTTGACTTTATCTATCAGGATGTTGGCACGGTTAATCGCCTTATACCGATAGAGCCATGCTGTCTCAACAAAGGCATTGGTAGGTGTAATGGCAAAATCGCCGATCTCTGTGATGGCAGCACTGTTGGCAGTACCTCTTCGTGCATACTCACTCTGCAGGTCGTTCAGGAAGATAAGTTCATCGTTCCACGGTCCATTCATGCTACCGTCTGTCAATACTTGATAGACTCCGTTCAGGGCAACCTTGATGTCTGATTCATTCTGATAGAAATTTTCCTTGTCAATGGTGCTGATGGACGACTGGTCGAGGTCGGTGCAACTTGTAAGAAACAATGTTGCCGCAGCGATATATGTATAGATATTCTTTTTCATAACTTATAATGTAATGTTAACGCCTAATACGATTGATTTTGAAGTGGGGTAGGTAGCCATGTCTATACCTTGATAGAGCGCGCTTTGCTCGCTGGCTCCGTTGCGGCCACCTTCAGGATCATAACCTGAATAGTTCGTGATGGTAAAGAAGTTCTGCAACGAGAGATATAAACGCAGACGGGCATCACGTGTGACTTGCGGAACCGGAAGGGTATAGCCTAACTGGATGTTCTTTACTCTCAGATAACTGGCATTTTCCACATAGCGACTGTCTGACACTACCGTCAAGTCGTTGCTGGCTTTCTGAATCTCGTTCGAGGGGTGGGTCGGTGTCCAGCGGTCTGCCACAATAGCCAGACTGTTATAGTAAGTGGAACCTTTGGTCAGACGAGTGGCAAGGCCGTTGTAGAGTTTGTTGCCATACGAACCGGCAATGTTGATCAGTAAGTCCCATTGCTTATAACGTAGTGTGGTGCTCAGTCCGTAAGTGAACTTAGGCTGTGCATTGCCCAGTGTGGTCTGGTCTTCTGTGTTTACGACACCATCGCCATTCACATCCTCGTAGTAAGGATTACCTGGCTCCAACTTATTGATGGTTTGCGGAGTCAGCGTTGCGGCCTGTTCTTCTGACTGCACGATTCCTTTGAACTTATAGCCATAGAAAGTACCTAAAGGTTCTCCGACAGCAACAATAAGTGGTGAGATATAGCCCAGTGTAGCTCCATTGATGCTAGGGATGATGGACGATGCCTGTCCCAGTGAAGTGACTTCATTCTTGTTATGGGCTATATTCGCATTCACGTTCCATTTCCAGTCTTTGTTGTCAATTACCACGCCTGCTACTTCCAGTTCGATACCCTTGTTGGTAACGGATCCTATGTTACGGAGGGATGTGGCATAGCCCGTGACGCCTTCAACGGGAACTTGCAACAGCAGGTCGGTGGTTTTTTTATAGTATGCATCAAATGTGATGTTCAGCCTGTTCTGGAAGAAACCGCTGCTGATCCCCACATTATAGGAAGCTGTTTTCTCCCACTTCAAGTCTGGGTTGGCCTTGTTGACAATATAGTAGGCTACCGTTTCTTGTCCGTTATAGATGAATGGCAGGTCGGTGGGTGATACGGTGGCAGCAAACTGGTAGTCGCCAATTTCCTGATTACCTACGATACCTGCAGAAAGGCGGAGTTGCAGATAGTCCACTTTCTTGCCCAGATGGATAAACTTTTCCTTGTCGATGTTCCAGGAAAAACCGGCAGAAGGAAACCATCCCCATTTGTGGTTTTTGGCAAAGCGACTACTACCGTCTGCTCGAAGGGTCAACGAGGCATTATAGCGTGAGTCAAAGGAATAGTTTACACGTCCAAGCACCGATTGCAGGGTACTGATGACTCTTTCGCTGGTTGAACGATAGAGGTCGCTGCCAGCCGAGAGATTGTCATAACCTGTGGCGTCGTTGGCAAAATTGCGGACGGTGGTGGCAAAACCAGTACGGTCTGTTCGTTGCGTGGTATAGCCTCCCAGCAGATTGATGTGGTGTAGGCGATTAAAGGTGTTGTCATAGCTGGCAGTAAACTCGGCTTGCCATACGTTGGTACGGTTGTCACCTACAGAGGCTACGCCGTTATGCTCTAGTCCTGTAGTGGTGTATGATGGTGAATAGTTGTTCTGCTTCGTATTCGAAAGATCAGCACCGATGTCGGCCTTCAATTTCAGGCTCTTGATAACTTCCCACTCGGCAAAGGCATTGGCTATCAGTCGCGTGTTGCTGGTAGAAGTCTTAATGTTATAAAGGTCTGAAATGGGATTTCCCACTACGGTCTCCCCATTGCGCACGAACAGATCTTGACTGACAGGGGTCTGTGAATAGTTAAACGAACCATCTGCGAGATAAATGGGTTGTGTTTGTGGAGTGATCAAAGCAGACATCCAACTGTTGGCTGCCCATTTGGCTGTTTGCCCCGAGTTGCCGTGATCGACATTGCGTAGTCCTTCCAAATCGCTGTAGGCTCCAGTGGCATTGACGCCCACCAATAGGTTCTTTAGCACATTGCGCTCATAGTTGATGCGACCTGTGTAGCGCTTCAGATCGGTACCGATGATGATGCCTTGCTGGTTCTTGTATCCCCCACTGATTGTATATCGAGAATTCTCGTCACCACCAGCGAAACTAATCTGGTGCTCTTGCGAGAATGCAGTTCTCAAGGCAGCATCCTGCCAGTCGTAAGAGGCTGTAGGGGTAGGAAGTGGCGCATTAGGATTTAGTTCATTGTATAGGTCGGTAAACTGTTGGGCGTTGAGGAAGTCGAGTGTCTTGGCTGCGTGACTCCAACCGAAAGTTCCTGTGTAACTGATATTGTTCCGCCCGTGTGATCCTTTCTTGGTGGTGATGATAATGACACCATTGGCGCCACGTGTGCCATAAATGGCAGTGGCAGATACGTCTTTCAGAACTTCAACACTCTCAATGTCATTTGGATTCAGAAATGCCAATGGATCAAGGGCTGCATCACTGCCGGAAGCGCCAGTCGATGTGGAGGTTACGTCATTGTATACGATGAGTCCATCGATAACGTAGAGAGGCTCATTGCCTCCTGTGATACTGTTACCGCCTCGGATGCGGATGTTGCTGGTGGCACCAGGCTGACCAGAGCTGACAGAGATGTTGAGGCCTGCTACAGCACCTTGCAGAGCGCTCTCGACAGAACCCAATGACTGGCTCAGCAAGTCCTTGCTGACACTGGAAATGCTACTAGTCAATTCCAGTCGCTTTTGTGTACCATAACCTACCACTACAACTTCATCCAGCCTGCTGGAGTTATCGATAAGCGTTATCTCAACAGGCTCTTCAAAGTCATAGACATCAACGTCCAGTGGACGATAACCTACATATTCTACTCTGAGTGTCAGTGGAGCCTCTTTCTTGGTTTGCAGCGAGAAATTTCCGTCGATATCCGTCACGACACCCTTGCCGCTTTCACTTTTCACAATCACCGATGCGCCAATGAGTGCTTCACCGCTACGTGCATCCTTGATATGTCCCGTTATCAGCCCTTGTGCCAATGCATAGAGGGGACTGATTGCAACGAGTGTTGCAATAAATAATCTCTTTACCATAAGTCTACGTTTTGTGTTAGTTTATTTCTGTGCAGTCAATACTACCTTTATCTTTTCACTTTCTGCCTGAGCCAGTTTATGGTCTAGGTTTAGTAACCCGAATTCGTGATTGTATTTGGTGCCTTCATTAAGTACCCATTGCAGGAACTTGATAATGGTATCGTCACCATTCTTATAGGAGAAACCTACTTTTTCTACAGCTACTTCTGATATCTTGTCATTCTCGAGAACGGTGATGATGTCATCGAGTATGGCATCGTCAGAAAAGTTCTTCTCGATATTCTTCTTGACATTGATTCCGACAATGGTTAGGCCGCTCTTGATATGTCGACTCTTTAGGTCGAAAATGTTAGGCAGGGTATTGAAAGATACCCCTAACGGATCTTTTGATATTGCGGTGTTCAGGAAAAGGTCGTCGCCAGAGATGCGCTTGCCTCGGAAATTGCTGATCTCTTCGCCAAAGTTGTGGGCGAACGAAGATGCTATGGATGTCGCATTGCTGCCGCTGTAAATAACTAACTTTTCAAATTGCTTGTTTTTCTTTACATCCTCTTCGAAATCGTCGTTTAGGAAGTAAAGTTGCTTCAGCTTCTTCGAGTTCAGGTGCTTGCCTTCCAGCACTTTTGCGGCTTCACTGCCACTGGCTGTGATAGGCAGCACGGCGAACTCTCCAAAGAAAATGGTGGTATGGCTAAAATTTTCAGGCTTTGTATCATGATTGTCGAATACGACATTCAGGTCAACAGTTCCTTCATTTTGATTGCCTTTGGCTATTTGCAATTTAACGCCAGGCTGTGTTTTTTCATATTCACTAATCCATTTTTCTACCAGTCCTCGTGCAAATCGTGGGCTCTTGATGGTGCGCACGTTTTTGCTGGCATTAGTTGAATTACCTTCAGCCCAAGTGTTGCTGATGTTGATACTCAAAAATATGACGATTGCTAAAGCGATTCTTTTCATGTCTTCTATGTTTTATTTGTTCATTATCTATTATAATGTATACACTTCCCTTCATTGTCATAGCCATTAGGCAGCAACAATAATTTGACATTTGTCTACACATTCGTTTTTTCATAACTTTGCTTTTTTTATAGTTAAAAGATGATTGTAACGTTTCACAGTGCAAAGGTACGGCGATTCCAGTGCTTCCACAATCCCACGTGTACGGCATTCGCATACCAAATCTGTGGTATTTGACGATTTTCTTTGGCTTTTTACGCACTAATTTGTACCTTTGCAGCCAAAATTTTCAGAGCGATGGCAATAGACAGTGCAATATTCCGTAGGAGTGAGTTGTTGTTGGGAGACGAGGCGATGAAGCACATCGCCCAGAAACGCGTAATCGTCTTTGGCGTGGGCGGTGTCGGGTCGTGGTGTGTCGAAAGTCTGGTGCGCAGCGGCATCCGCCAGTTGACCATCGTAGACAGCGACCGCGTGTGTATCACCAATATTAACCGCCAGCTGATGGCGACGACGAAGACTGTTGGTCAGGTAAAGGTGGAAGCCCTGAAGGAGCGTCTGCTCACCATCAATCCCAAGGCTGAGATTACGGCGCTGCAGCAAATATTCTCTGCGGAGACGGCAGACAGTTTCCAGTTGGAAACCTATGATTATATTATCGATGCCATCGACTCGTTGAAAGACAAGACGACGCTCATTCTCCTGGCATGCCAGACGAAAGCCAAGCTGTTCTCGTCGATGGGTGCGGCACTCAAGCTGGACCCGACGCGCATCAAGGTGACAGAGTTCTGGAAGGTGAAGGGCGACCCGTTGGCTCGTGCGTTGAGGAATAAGTTCAAGAAAGACAAGGTGTTTCCCAAGCGCAAGTTCCTGTGTGTCTACAGCGACGAACTGCTGAAGAACCTTGGCCAGAATTCTACCTGCGGCACCGAACAGTGTATGTGTTCGAAAGCAAAAAGTGGTCCCGGAGACCAGCGTCTCCTGAACCACGAATGGTGCTCGTCGAAAGCCCAGATTAACGGCACGCTGGCGCATATCACCGCTATCTTTGGCTTTATGCTGGCAGGCTTGGTCATTCAGGATGCGACCAAACTATAAGTGGACCTCTTTGTCTACCACCTCCCCATTCAGGATCTTGAAGGAGTTCAGATGTACGCCTTCGTGCAGTGACAGGATGGCGTATCGGATGGTGGGGTCGTTAGCCAGCCGCAGGTCCTCCTGTGAGGGCCGTGATGGCGAGGCCGGATGACTGTGCCAGTTGGCGAGAATCTTCAGACTTTTGCTTCGTGCATGTTTCAGTGCGGCGAACTGGTCTTTCGGGGCGAACGAGAAATGCTCCGGCGAGTGGTCGATGTTCTCCATCCAGTAGTTTTCCGTGACGATGTCGCCGTCGGGGGTGGTTATGCCCAGCAGGTAGCCGCATGTTTCGTTGGGGGCTTCCTGCTGGGCTTGGTTGATTAATTCGTTGATGATATTTTCGGGGATGATCATGGGGCTAATTGGGCTAATAGGATTTCAGGTCGCACGCCGCCTGTTCGTAGTCTATCAGGTGTTCGATGGTGGGGTGCTCGCCGCAGATGGCGCAGGTTGGTCGCTGCTTGACTTTGATGGTGCGGAACTGCATGGTCTTGGCGTCGAAAGACAGCAGGCGGTTGGTGAGCAGTTCACCGATGCCGGTAAAGTATTTCAGCGTCTCGGTAGCCTGAATGGTGCCCAGCATGCCGGCAATGGCGCCCAGTACGCCGGCTTGCGAACACGTGGGTACGGCGCCGGCGGGAGGCGGTTCCTTAAAGAAGCAGCGATAGCATGCCGTGCCCGGCAGATGGGTGAACGTCTGTCCGTTGAATCGCAGTATGCCGCCGTGCGAGAAAGGCTTTCCGGCCATCACGCAGGCATCGTTGATGAGGAATTTCACGGGGAAGTTGTCGGTGCCGTCAACGATGAAGTCGTAGTGTTTGATGATGTCCAGTGCATTCGATGAGTCGAGGAATTCGTAGTAGGTGTCCACCTTTACGTCCGGGTTGATGGCCTTGATTTTCTCCTCGGCGCTTTTCACTTTCGGCACGCCCACGTCCTTGGTGAAGTGGATAACCTGGCGCTGCAGGTTGGAGAGGTCCACCACGTCAGCGTCGACGATGCCGATTGTTCCGACGCCGGCTGCGGCGAGGTATAGGGACACGGGCGCACCCAGACCGCCAGCGCCCACCACGAGCACGTGCGCATTCATTATCTTCTCTTGTCCCTCGACGCCGACGTCCTTCAGTAGGATGTGGCGCGAGTATCGCTGTATCTGTTCTTCCGTAAAATCAATCATAGCGGTAGCCAATTTTTCACTGTTCACTTTTCCTTTTTACCTGAAGCATCCTCCCCCCATGAAATACAGGAAGTCAACCTGGTCGCCTTCCTTGAGTTGAATACGCTCCCAGTCGTTGGGGTCGGCAAACTCCTCGTTCACCTGCACGCTGACCATTTCAGGCTGCAGCACGTTGTTCTGCTTAATCAGTTCGCTCACGTTGAGGGGCAGGCTCACTTCCTGCGCGTCTCCATTTACATAAATTTTTGCCATGGTTGTCTGAGTTTGAAATCACAGTGCAAAGGTACGGCGGAATTTTGGTTGCTGCAATCCCGCAGGAATGGTAAATGGCATACCATATCAAGGGTATGTGAAATGCCATGAATGAGCGATTGTGGGGGTGTGGATTTCGCCGTACCTTTGCACTCGAACTCAAACGCAAAATTATGGCAGAACAAAAGAAACTAAGCATCATCGCCTTCAGTGGCGATTTCGACAAGCTGACGGCCGTGTTTACATTAGGTACGGGCGCGGCTGCAGTAGGTTACGAGGTGAACATCTTCTTCACGTTCTGGGGCCTCGACGCTATCAAGCAGAAGCAGGGTCGCTCGCTGACGGGCGGCAACTGGCTGACGAAGATTTTCGGTTTTATGATGGGCGGACTCCGTGTGGCGCCCACCAGTCGTTTCAATTTCCTGGGGACGGGACCTAAGATTTTCCGCTACCTGATGCGCAAGAACAATGTTGCAACGCTCGAGGAGCTCGTCGACGCCGCCAAGGCGCTAGGCGTCAATCTGTATGCTTGCGAGATGGCCATGCACGTGCTGGGACTGAAAAAGGAGGATTTCATCCCCGAGGTGAAGGATGTGCTCGGCGTGGCATCGTTTCTGCAGCTGAGTGAAGGCGGACAGACACTGTTTATTTAGGATTGAAGAATTGAAGGATATGGCAACAAAAGTATTAGACATCACGAAGGAGCATTGCCCGATGACTTTCGTCAAGACCAAAATCGAACTATCGAAACTGCAGCCGGGCGACACGCTGGAGGTTCTGCTGACGGAGGGCGAGCCGCTCGACAACGTGCCGCGCAATGCCAAGGAACAGGGCTACAACGTGCTCGCCGTTGAGCACGTAGATGGTCCAATTTACAAAGTTTCGCTGGCGGTCGAGGCTAAATAGGTTCGATTTGTTAACACCAATTAATAACCGATTCAAATCGTTACGGTTTGTTAACACCGATTAACAAGCGACGCTAAATCGCCGCGATTTGAGCTCGGCGGTTGGAAAATGAGATTAAATCGTAAACATTATACATTCATCTAATTAAAACAGTATCAAATTATGGCAGACTCTAATTTACAGCGCAGTGTGACCACTGCTACCGCCAGAAGACTGGCGACGACCACAAAGACCGCCCCTCAGATGGGCTCCATCACCCCCCGTTTGCTCCTGAAGCTATTGCCCTGGGTGCAGGTGTCGGGAGGCACTTTCCGCGTGAACCGCACAAAGGTGGAACTTCGTAAGAACGACCGACTGCCCATTCAATACGTCAACGGCGTGCCGTCGTTTACGGCCAAGAACCTGAAGGCCATACCCCTGTTCTCCGAGTTCGACGACGAGATACTCCACCGCCTGGTGAGCTCGTTCGAGGCGAAAGAGGTGGACGTCGACAAGCTCTTCGTCGAGGAAGGCAAGGACAAGCAGCGCTTCTTCATCGTGGCCAGCGGACAGGCAGAAGTCATCAGCAAAGGTCCCCACGGCGAAGAACTGCGGATAGCCCTGCTGGGCGACGGCGAATATTTCGGCGAGGCCGACCTGCTGGACGAGCAGGAGTCCACCGTCTCCGTGCGCGCCATCACCCCGACGGTATTCCTGGGACTGAAGCTGAAGGAACTCATCAAGTTCATCAAGGAGGTGCCCGACTTCCGCGAGACATTCAACAAGGCCGTCGACAAGCAGCTGCGCCTGAAGGCATCGGTCAACGACAACGGCGAGAAGCACATCGACTTGGTGAGCGGTCACGAGGAGGACAACATCATCCCCGAAACATACATCGACTACGAGGAGAACCCCACGGAATACTCGCTGAACACGCTGCAGACCGTGGTCCGTGTGCACACCCGCGTCAGCGACCTCTATAACAATCCCTACAACCAGCTGGAAGAACAGCTGCGCCTCAGCATCGAGAGCATCAAGGAGCGCCAGGAGTGGGAACTCATCAACAACAAGCAGTTCGGACTGCTGGCCGCTGCCAACCCTGCCTATCGCATCACCACCCGCTATGGCGCCCCGACACCCGACGACCTCGACGAACTGCTGTCGCTGGTGTGGAAAGAACCCGCCTTCTTCATCGCCCACCCACGCGCCATCGCAGCCTTCGAACGAGAGTGCACGTGGCGCGGCGTTCCGCCCGTGACGAACGACCTCTTCGGCACGAAAGTCATCCTGTGGCGCGGCGTGCCCCTGATTCCGTCGGATAAGGTCGAGGTCGAAGGCCAGTACCTCACAGGCCGCGGCGTAGGCACGACGAAAATCATCCTGGTGCGCGTAGGCGAGAAGAATCAAGGTGTCGTCGGACTGCACCAGAGTGGCATCCCCGGCGAGATAGCCCCGTCGCTCTCTGCCCGACTGATGGGACTCGACAAGTTCGGCGTGGCTTCCTACCTGCTCACCAAATACTTCTCGCTGGCCTCACTGACCGACGACGCCATCGCCGTACTCGAGAACGTGGAGGTTGGCTATTATCATGACTATCAGCATAGGAAATAAGACCAGACCCACCCCCATACCCCTCCCTGTTGAGGGCGGGGAGTAATATGTAATGCTTATGATAGATATACAGAATATAGACGGCTACGGCATCGAGGACCCGGGTTTCGCCCTGCTTCGTGAAGTAGCACAGAAATACTGTCCCGAGGAACTGCAGGCCGAGCGCCAGGCCGTGCTGCCCGACGAGGCACTCGACCTCTCGAAACTAATGACGCCCCTCCCTCAGCAGGGAGGGGTCGGGGCGGGGCTGGGCGTCCGTCCCTTCGGCGAGCGCGAACTCTCAAGTCTGCACTACGAGGAGGCTGACACGCTGAACGCGGAGCAGATCAAACGCGACTTCCCCGTGCTCAACCAGAAGGTGAACGGCCACGACCTCGTCTGGCTGGACAATGGCGCGACGACGCAGAAACCGAATCAGGTCATTGACAAAATCACCGACTATTACCGCACGTATAACTCGAACATCCACCGCGGCGCCCACACGCTGGCGGCTCGGGCTACCGATGCCTACGAGGAGGCGCGCGAGAAGGTGCAACGGTTCATCAATGCAGCCAGCAGCGAGGAGATTATCTTCGTGCGCGGCACCACCGAGGGCATCAACCTCGTGGCGCAGACCTACGGACGCCAATACCTGACTCCGGGCGACGAGGTTATCGTATCGGAACTCGACCATCATGCCAACATCGTGCCCTGGCAGCGTGTCGCACAGGAACGTGGCGCAACGCTGCGCGCCATCCCCACCGACAAGAACGGCGACTTGATACTCTCTGAACTGGAACGGCTCATCACCCCGCGCACCCGGTTCGTTTCCGTGGGACATGTGAACAACACGTTTGGCACCATCAATGACGTGCGGCGAATCATTGACATCGCTCATGCACACCAGATTCCGGTGCTGGTAGACGGTGCGCAGTCGATAGCGCATACCCCTGTGGACGTGCAGGCCCTTGGTGCCGACTTCTTCGTGTTCAGCGGACATAAAATCTACGGACCTAATGGCATTGGTGTGGTCTACGGACGCAAGGAACTGCTCGACAGGATGCAGCCTTGGCAGGGGGGCGGCAACATGATTAAAGACGTGACCATTGAGCGCACGGAGTACAACGTGCCGCCGGCTCGTTTCGAGGCTGGTACACCCAACGTCGCTGATGCCATCGGACTGGGAGCCGCGCTCGACTACGTGAGTCGTCTGGGCATCCGTAACATCGAGGCTCACGAGCACCAGTTGACGGAGTATGCTCGCGAACAGCTCGGTCAGATTCCGGGACTGACGCTCATCGGCAATCCGAAGAACCGCGTGTCGGTGGTGAGCTTCGTGCTCGACGGCATTCCCGTGCCTGAGGTCGGAACGCTGCTCGACAAGGAGGGCATTGCCGTGCGTGCCGGTCACCATTGTGCCCAGCCTGCTCTTCGCGCCTTGGGATATGAGATGAGCGTGCGTCCCACCTTTGCGCTCTACAATACTCGTGAGGATGTGGACAAACTTGTGATGGCAGTAAAAAAGATTATTGGACGATAATGCAGTACGAAACAAAAATACTGACGACAAAGTATCAGAAACCTGATGCGTATGGGGCATTGTCAATGCCTGTCTATTATACGGCGGCGTTTGAGTTTGAGTCTGCCAAGGCCATGGGCGACGCGTTTTGCGGTCGCACCATGGCGCCGTCGTATGCTCGTATCGCCAACCCCACGACCACCTTCCTGGAGGAACGGGTCAGACAGTTGACGGGCGCCGTCAGTGTGACGGCACTTAATACGGGCATGACGGCTATTCATTATGCATTGACGGCTGTCAGTGCGGCAGGACTCAACATCGTGGCCTCGAAACATCTGTTTGGCAACAGTGTCTCGCTGATTCGCGACACCTTGGGCATGTTTGGCGTGGAACCGCGCTTCGTCGATTTCACGAAACCTGAGGAGGTGGCGGCGCAGATTGACGACAAGACTTGTGCCTTGTTCTTTGAGATCATCACCAACCCGCAGCTGTTTGTGGCTGATATTCGGAAGTTGGCTGATATCGCCCACAAGGCTGGCGTCCCTCTG
Organism: Prevotella sp. tc2-28; assembly: GCF_900107705.1. Taxonomy (GTDB): domain Bacteria; phylum Bacteroidota; class Bacteroidia; order Bacteroidales; family Bacteroidaceae; genus Prevotella. Next base: position 69,727 of record NZ_FNRE01000005.1, on the reverse strand, counting down.
ATTGCCGACACGACGATAGTGCCCTTCTCTGCCTTCCGCGCCAGCGATTTCGGCGTGGACATCGAGGTGGTTTCAAGTACGAAATATATCTCTGGCGGCGGTACAGGACTCGGCGGATTGCTCCTTGATTACGGTCGCTTTGACTGGAGTCTGTCGCCATCGCCGGCTTTACAGGCTCGTGTGAAGCGGGTGGGGAAGAAACTGGCTTTTACGGCTCGAGTCAAGACGGAACTGGTGACCAATCTCGGTGGACTGATGACGCCGCAGGTGGCCTATATGGAAACGCTGGGACTTGACTCGCTCGATATCCGCTTCCGTCGTCAGGCTGAGACGACACTCTGGCTCGCCCGTCAGTGTCAGCAACTGCCGGAGATAAAACGGGTGAACTATACTGGCTTGGAGGATAATCCTTTCTATGAATTGTCGACGAAACAATTCGGGCCGTTGCCTGGCGCGGTCTTCACCATCGACCTTGAATCGAAGGAGGATGCCTGGGACTTCATCGACAAGTTGCAGACGATACGTCGCGCCACGAACCTGTTTGATCGCAAGTCGCTGGCCATCCATCCTGCCTCCACGATCTTCGGTCTCTTCACAGCCGAACAGTGTGCGGAGATGTCGGTCCTCGACACGACAGTCCGGTTAAGCATCGGTCTCGAAGCCGGTGAGGATTTGCTGGAGGATATCAAGAAATCCCTCTGATTGAGCGTTTGTTGATGCGGTGGGTGACAGAGAGTATGGACAGCTACCAGGAGTTCAGCTCTTTGTCCATCATCATGGGTGATTTTCCTGCAGCTTCATGCCGATGCAGAACACCTCGGCTATCAGCAGTGCGAAGAAGCCTTCACCCAGCGCGTTGAGACCATCTACCACTGCATCCCAGAAACCGTGGCCTACAAAGAAGAAAGACAGGAACATCAAGAATACGCCACCTAGCAGGGTACAATAACCATACTTGCGAATCAGCTTAATGTTCTTCTCTGTAAACACCTCGTTGCGGTTCACGTTCAGGACAAACTTGACGAAGCTGACCACAGCCACTACGACAGCTCCAAGGGCTAACAATGCGAAGAAGAATGTGAACAATACAAAGCCCAAGGACTCGTTCTCCAGTTTTAGTTCAACACTCGCATCACTGGTGTTGAGGAATAAATCTACCACAAAGTCAATCAGCATCAGTGCCAGTACCAGCACACAGAATACATTAATCTTTTTCATAATCTCAATCGTTTCTAATTATTGATGTTTTGTTATGAGTAGCCGTGGGGACAGGTACCTGAGTCATAGGAGCCGTTATACCCAAGTACCTGTCCCAGCGACTAGCTACGCTTTATACACTTCTTCACCATCCACGATGGTGGCTACGATGTTGGCCTGGGCAACCTTCTCGATGTCGTCGTGCAGGAAGTCGCAGTCGAACACCGCCATGTTGGCAATCTTACCGAACTCGATGGAACCCATGCGATGCTCCTGATGCCACTGACGGGCCACATTGATGGTCATGGCGCGCAACGACTGCTCACGGGTGATGGCTTCCTTGACATTACGCGGTTGGCATATACCGCCCAACATTTCTTTTGGAGTATTGCGCTTCTCGGCCATGTAAATGCTGTATTTGACATTCATCATCGGGGATACAGGGAAGTCGGAATGGAACACCACGTTAGCACCTGCATCGTAGAACGACTTGATGGGATAGGCCTGATCTGTTAGTTCCTTGCCGACGTAGGAAACTTCCTGTTCGTAAGGACCTCCGGGAATCTTCGCAGTCCACAGGGGGGGTACAGCTGGTATGGAGCCTGTTGCTCCCATACGGCGGATATCCTCATCGGTGACAAAGTGCAGGTGAGCCAGCACATTGCGCTGGTCAAGGTCCCCAGTAATCTTCTCGGCATCCTCAATACAGTCAAGCATGAAGTGGGTAGCACCACCACCCTCGGAGTGTACATGGACAGACATGCCCTCCTTGTCGGCTTCGACAATCAGTTGAACCATCTTATCGTGGTCGTTGAAGCGCTCAACACCGTGATAGCCAGGCTGGTCGAGGTAATCCTGGTTTTGCCAGGCTGTGTGGGCTTCGGTCACACCGTCGAGGAACGCTTTGGCACCAACGATATGGAAATACTCACCACTCAGTTCAGCACGCTGTGCGGCAATGCGGGCAATCTCTGCCTTCGGATCGGCAATATTATCGGTGACATACATGTAAGCATAGGTACGCATCTTCAGTTTGCCTTCCTTCTCCAGTTCATGGTAGGCCTTGGGCGATTCGTGATAGACTACCTCAGCACCAGCATCAGCGACAGCGGTAAAGCCGCTGCTGAGAGCGAAATCCTGCCAAGCGAGCAGATAGTTTTTGGCATCCTCCAATGTAGTGGGAAGTTTTGGTACGATTTCGAATACGGGAGCTTCACAAACGTATCCGTCTGGCTCGCCGTTCTCGTCAACGTGTACCTGTTCATAGCCGTATTTCTTTGCGTAGGCTGCATCGATGCCGGCCCACTCAAGTGCCTTGGTGTTGAGCAACATGGAATGTCCACCGCCGGTATGCATAAACAATGGCTTGTCTGTACAGATGTCGTCCAGATAGGCCTTGGTGACGTATTCATCATTCTCCACCCATCCTGATGCTAAATAGAACTCGCGCTGCGGGTTCTTGGCAATAAACTCCTTAATGATCTCGCGGTATTTGGCATAGTCGGTCAAACCCACCTGCCCCAGGCTAGCCTGTCCGATAAAGCGGTCGCCGGCCAGATGGCCGTGACTGTGAGACTCAAGGAATCCGGGATAGACGTAGTTCTCACCGTAATCCAGCACCTTAGCGTCTGCACCAGCAAGCTTTTTTGCTTCCTCTGCGCTGCCGATATAGGCAAACACGCCGTTCTTCACTAATGCAGCCTTGGCAAAGGGCCGCTTTTCATCCATTGTGATGATGTTGCCGAGAATAATAGCTTGTTTCATTTTATATGATTTATATTACTGAGACTATGTATGCAAAAAGTTAATATCTGTTTGCAAAGATAATCATTTTTGCCAAATAACAATGCTAAGGTAGCCGTGGGGACAGGTACCTGAGTCATAGGGGCCGTTATACCCAAGTACCTGTCCCAGCGACTACTGCAGGGAGCGACTTAGTAGCGATTCTCAACTATAGCTGCGTAATAATCATTCCAAACATAAGTTGAATAAGTATTTCTTATCCACGACGCCTTCCCATTTTTAATTTCTGCATCTCCCATACGCCATTCCGCTATATTTTCCGGTTTCCAGGAAGCACCCACTGATGGCCCTATACAAATTTCATTTCCATTTTTACGCACTCCATTAGTAGTATTCTTTTGGGAATCCAATTCAATCAACAACAGTCGCGGCCAGTAAGGAGGAACAACACCTACCGATTTCTTGGGATATTCTGCACCGCCTGATATTTTACTATTATCCTTGCTTACCAACATATCCATCCAAAGATGTTCAAACTTTTCAAAAAAGCCCTTGACAGCACTATAATAGTTATATATGGCAAGAATCTCTTTCGTGGTAATCAACTTAGACTTCAGTTCTTCGGGATTCTCTATCTTGATTTTACCAGCTTCATGCCACTCAGGTCTATAAACAGCATCACGACCATAAAGATCAGGATGAGGGACCTCGCCATTCCAAAGCATAAGATCGCCACTCACTTGGGTGCTATTCTTTTGGTAGTAGCTATACTTCTGCAACTGCTTGTGCATCACGAAGTGGGCACCCGGAATCTGGCAGACGCGGAACTCATCGGGGTCGGCTACCTTAAACTCGCAGAACTCCTTGAGTTTGTCCTTGTAGATATTGAAGTTGTCGTAGAGCAATTCCTGCTTGATCTCCGACAGATTGCCATAGGTGGCGTAGAGGCAGATCATGAAGAGGCTCCTGGTGATCATGAACGTGTCATAGGCTCGGTAGCTCTGGCGGTCGCCAACGCCAAGGTGCTCCCAGGGATACTTGTCGTAGGTCAGTTTGTCGTAGAGACTGCCCATGCCCGTAGTGTTGTATGAGGAATGCTGCACAGTACTGAGGTATTCGATATACTGCCAAGTCAGCTTAAGATTCTCTTCACTACTGCCTACCCATTCCTTGCCATAATCACCTAATTTGGCACTCACCTTACTCAGGTCGTCCTTGTTGTCGTTATAGAGTTGGTAGGCGCGGTTGAATAAGGGATCCACCGTCTTCAGAGGAAAGTAGTATTTCTCGTTGCGTGTGTTGAATATGTTCACGGTCTCGGTCTGCTTCATCTTATTCGCAATAGCGATGAGGCGGTTATTCACCTCTTTGAAATGCTGGTCCATCTGATCGAAACGCACGTTCATCTGATCCATCATTTTCGCTTGAACTGCCAACGCTTGGTCGAGTTTCCCTGTGATTTTATCCAGCTTCTGGTTAATCACCTGATTAGGGTCGGGTTTTTCTTCCTCAAAGAGTGCGCCCAGTATATTCAAGCCCACTTTGATGACTGTACCTACAGCGATAGCCCTAGTTCCAGCTGGTGCCAAAACATCTTCGTTCCACACCAGCGGCTCATCGAGACCTTCCACCTCCGAGTCGCTCCAGTCGATGCTTGCGTCAGGGCCAGCTTTTTCGTCATACTGCTCATAATAGGCCATCAGCGCCTTCCAGTCCTCGTCGGTGATTTCCGTGAACCAGTTGTCCAGGTTCTCGCAGAGCCATGCGAAGTTGGCCGTCGTCTTCTGGCCTTCGTAGGTCAGGTCGAACTGCATCGTCTCGTCGGAGGTTGCGGAGAAGTTGACCTTCTGGCCTGAGAGCGGATTGTCTTTGATGGTGGGGAAGGTGATGGTACCTTCGCCTGTGCTCTTGTTGTAGCTGATCTTTCCCTCGACGGGTTCGCTGGCGTCATCAGCTGTGTAGGTGAAGAAGTAAGCCTTGTCGCCGTCAATCTGCATGCCGACGCTGGGCATAGCGGCCAGCTGCTCTTCGGTGTACTTGCCTGAGGTTAAAAGCGCTTCGTCGTACTCCGTCCAGATGCCCTGCTTCAGTTGGGCGGGAATCACGGTCTTGCCTTCCTCTCCTGATGATGGGTTGTCTTCGGTGGTGCAGGCGCCCATGCCCAGCAGGAGAGCCGCGATTGCAAAAAGTTTTTGTTTCATAAATTGAAATAATATTGGGGTTAATACATTATTTTAGTTTTGTGATTTCTACTTGTTAGATGCAAAGATAATTAAAAAATGTTTATCTCCACCGCTTTACTCGTTAAAAGAAGTTAACGTACCGATTCCTCACCGTTTACGCACGCAAAAGACAATAAGGACGGGACGATGGCCGGCAGTACTCATATCAATATGCAGCAGCAGCCTGTTTGATCACCAGTCGTAAACCTCTACATAACCATCGAACATCACCTCCTCTGTCCATCCGTTGTCGTGGAACAGCTTGCGGATTTTCTCTTGCAAAGCAGGCGGAATGAGACGCGTTCCATTGCGATACTCGAAATAATAGGTGCGATTGGTCAGACCGATGATACCATAGCGTACCGCAGTCTCCACTCGTTTAGGCATATCGCCCGTAAAGGTGTGAGTCATGCCCTTGGCAAAGCGCATCTTCTGGTCGCTGCGATACATCGGACATTCGGCGGTCGCCACACCCTCGAAGTGCGGATTCACACACCTGTAGGAACTATAGGTATGAGGTATGTGCTGTCCTACGAACCATCGCAAACACTGGGTGCGCAACGGACACGCATCAGCATAACAAACCGTGTAGCCTTCCTTGGCTTTCTCAATCAATAATTCTTTTGCTATATTCATGATCTATTCGTTTAATGGGTTTTCATTCTGATCGGGTTAACCTCACTTAGATCTCTTAAAACACCTTTTTACAAAGGGTTGGAGACGAGTGAGGTTGAGGGGTTTTAACCTCACTCAAACCTCACTTCAATCTCACGCAGCATTGACATTCTGTCGAGCCTTCTCATGCTCGGCCATTTCAAGCAAGCTTGATGGCTCTCGCTTACTCGAAGCCTTGAGTGGAATCACTTTGTAATGAGCCACATGACCACAATCCGTACTCTCGAAACCAAGTGTCCGCATAGTCTTGCCCAGATACACCTTCGTGCCGTGAGTAGCCTTGACTGACGGATATTCTTTGGTGATAATCTCCAAGAGTCGCTCACAATTCATCGACTGTGCCAATTCGCCAGGTTCCGGCTTGCGGAAGCAGATGCGGACGATGTCGGCAATATCCTTCTGCTCCAGATAGTTCAGGTTCAGCTGCTGGATACGGGCCACCTCGTCGTTGTTAAACCAATAAGGCGACTTCTGCACCCTCAGTTCATAGAGCACCTGCGCATACAGCTGGTCGTAGTCAATCTCACCCATATTATCGATGTACTTACCGTATGGAATCGTCATGCAGATGTATCGACGTGAGCCAGTGACATCAGTCAGCGGATGTGGATTATTTGTCGTAGCCACAAACGAGGCATAGCGAGGCCGGTCTTCCTGAGAGGCACCATAGATGGGGCGTCCGTTCACCTTGCTCTTGCTCAGCGTCTGCTTCAGTGCAGCATGCTGACTGGGTCGGATGGCGTCCAGCTCATCGATGTTCACCAGCAGATTGTTGGTTAGCGCCATCTCCTTGTCGAACTTGTTCGACAGGTTCAGATGATCCAGATAGTACGCACGCAGATGTGGAGGCAGCAGACGCACAAAGAATGTCGTCTTACCACAACCTTGAGCACCAATCAGCGTTGGAACGCATTCGTTGCCGTGAATGGTGTCCATCTGAAGCCAGTGAGCCACCACCGATCGCAGCCAAGTAGCCAGATAGCCCATCAACTCTGAGTCAACCCCAGGCAGACGATTGAAGAGCCTTGCCACATGATTCTCGCCATTCCATTTGGGCAGATGATCCAAATAGTCTTTGATAGGGTTAAAGGTGTCAATCTCGTCAGAGTTGACGTACTCCACAATGTCCGACTTCGGTGAGCCGTTCTCACAGACGCACTCACGCTTAGCTCGGATGATGATGCTGTTGAGAGCACTCTGTGTCAGAGGTTTCCACAGAGGCGCTTGTCCCTCCGCAGGTTTTACAGCAGTCTCCACCTTGCCGTTCAGCACGTTTCGGCGGAAGAGATAATGGCTAATGAGGTACAGCTCAGTAGCGAGCATTCCCTCCTGAGAGGCTCCAAGAGTCTCTCCGTTAATGAGAAAATTTTGTTCCATAAAAAAGATTTTTAAGTTAGATTTATATAGCTTCTTTTCCTTAATTCGAATTCCTTTCTTTTTCAATGCAAAGGTAAAAAAAATAATTTGCGGTTGCAAATTATTCCCCACAAAAAGCACGCAAATAATAATTAAAATGAAGCAAAAATGACGTTCGAGTGAGGTTTGAGTGAGGTTGAAGTGAGAGTAAAGCTTCCAATCTCACTCGCCACAATCCTTATATACAAAAGCATTCTGCCCCTCCAAGTGAGGTTAAACCCTAAAAATCGAAAAAATCATCATTAATTCATCGAAAATTCGCGCATCATCAAGCGTTTGCTTACGCTTCATTAAGCGCCAGTCTTCTCTCATTAAGAGCTAATCTTTCCTCATTAAGTGCCAATTTCCGTCTCATAAAAGACTCGCTTTCCCTTCGATTAATGTGAACTATCAGTCCGACGGCTTCGGACTCGCAGTCCGTAACTAGCGAACTCGCAGTCCGACACGACGGACTGCGATGCCGGACATATTGTCTTTTGCGTGCGTAAACGGAGAGGAATCGGTGCGTTAAATTCTTTTAACGAGCAAAGCGGTAGAGATAAACATTTTTTAATTATCTTTGCAAAATAGAACAAGTAGAGATTACAAAACTAAAACTTTTTATTAACTCAATACTGTTACATTATATGAAACAAAAACTATTCGCATTATTTGCAGTAGCAGCGCTCCTGTTAGGCTTGGGTGCCTGCACCACCGAAGACAATTCGACTCCAGAAGAGAAAGCCCTTGCTACTCCTGCCCAGCTGAAGCAAGGCGTCTGGACGGAGTATGACGAGGCACTTGTAGCCTCAGGCAAGTACACCGCAGAGCAGCTGACCGCAATGCCGTCTGTCGGTATGAAGATCGAGGGCGACAAGGCCTACTTCTTCACCTACACAGCTGATGACGCCAGCGAGCCCGTGGAGGGAAAAGTCAGCTACGACAAGACTTTGGGCACATCAATAATTAGAAACGATTGAGATTACATGAGAATACTGGGAAAATGGGGAATTGCCGCTGCCTTTGTATGCTGCGGACTTTTGTTCCTGGCATGCGCCAACAATGACAACAAAGCCCCCGACACATTGGCACTCGATCTGTGGCAGGCTGGAAAGATGGTCACAACCGAGATCGTTACAGCTTTCGGAGGTATCGACAAGTGCTTCGCCGCTGAGCCCATCCCTGATGGCGTCTGGCAGCGGATGCAGGGTAAAACCTTCAAGGAGAATCCCTATATAGGCCGTGACGACCTGCGCCACATCCGCGCCCTGCACTGGGACTACGACAATCAGATGCACGTGGGCGAGATGGTGTGCAACAAGCAGATTGCCGAGCGCGTGGTGCGCATCCTGCGCCAGCTCTTCGATGCAAAGTACCCTATTGAGCGGATGTTGCTGCCTGATGTCTATGATGCCGACGACGAGATGCAGATGCGCGATAATAACTCGTCGTGCTTCTGCTACCGTAATATTGCTGCCACTAACAATCTCTCAAAGCATGCCCGTGGACTGGCCATCGATATCAACACCCTCTACAACCCCTACATCAAAACACTTGATGACGGCACGCTACTCATCCAGCCCGCTACTGGCGAGGCATATTGCGACCGCTCGTGGGACTTCCCCTATAAGATTGATCACGAAGACCTCTGCTTCCGTCTCTTTACTGAGGCAGGTTTCGAGTGGGGCGGTGACTGGACTACGCGTAAGGACTACCAACACTTTGAACTCATTGAATACATCAATAATTAAAAATAATCTATGAATCTAAGATTCAACAACAAACTGAAACTGATGGACGTGGGCATCACTGGTGTGGCCGGTGTACTCTCTGTGGGTGTCATGCTCTATGGCGTGGCCCATTTCGGATTAGAGATAGCGTGGCTTGAACTCTTCCTCAACCTCTTCTACATAGCCTGTCTGGTCATGATATGGATGTATTTCTTCAATCGTTTCCAGCCCGACCAGTTCAACTACTGGTGTTCTCTGTGTGTGGGTCTGACCATCCTGCTGCGTGACATACTCTTCGCGCCCGAGTTGGCCAGTGAGCTGATCCGCATGCTCTGTCTCACGCTGTCGGTGTGGCTCCTCATGATGCTCACCTATTTTTATTCGCGCAAGGACTGGAAGAGCTACACCAAGAGCAACCTCTGGATGATCTTCGTCGTCGATTTGGTCATTGCCTTGCTTTACCACTACGACATCTATTACCTGGAACCCGTCGACGAGTACACCGACTACTTGCTCACGGAGATCTGGATTCGCCCCACCATCACTTACGGACTGGTGGCCTGCTTTATTTCTGAAGACTAACTTAATTAGATAATGATGATACTCTTCCTCAGGATCATCGCATGGATGAAAGCGAACTATTCCTGACGTCGAAGCTCACAGAGGAGAGGTAAGTCCTTTAGATATAGAATTCAGACGAATCGACCAATCCCGCTCGCAGGGCATATTTGATGACTTCATGTGCCGTATTGATACCCAGCTTCCGGAAAATATTCTTGCGGTGGGTCGTGATGGTGTGCACACTGGAATAGCGTTCTGCAGCTATCTCCTTAGTAGACTTGCCCTGAGCGATAGCCCTTACAATCTCTTTTTCTGTCTCCGTCAGAATACTGGGCGTTGACTCCTCTTGTTGCTCGCTGGTGATGATGGTCTCCAAAGCACGTTGGCTGATGTACCGCTGATGATGGTTGACAGCCTGCAGCGCATCACGCACTTCGCTTAACGGGCCGTCCTTGAACACGACACTAAATTGATGGGATGAATATACAACACGACGGATGAATTTGGAAGTCAGGTCGTCGCTGATGAGTATCCATTCCGACAGATTGAAGCGCTCTGCAATAATCAGGAGTTGGTCCTCGTCGCTGAAATCGAACAGGGTGTAGTCAAGGAGCACTATTGCATTTTCATGCTCCTTTAACAACTCTACGAGGCCAGCTTTGTCATTGGCCACGTAGAGTTTGTTCTCCTCCTGTTTGATCAGGCTAATCAACGCCAGTCGTGTTAATTCCTGGTTGTCGGCTATGATATAATTTCTCATATTTTATCCAATGCCTGGGATAGATCGTTGATGATGTCGTCGATATGCTCGGTACCAATACTGAGTCGTACGGTCGACGGCGTGATATGTTGCTCGGCAAGTTCTTCCGGCGAAAGTTGTGAGTGGGTGGTGGTATAGGGATGAATCACCAGACTCTTCACATCTGCTACGTTTGCCAGTAATGAGAAGATTTGCAGGTTGTCAATGAACTTCCATGCCTCTTCCTGTCCGCCTTTGATTTCAAAGGTGAAGATGCTGGCACCACCGTTGGGGAAATATTTTTTGTATAGCTGGTGGTCAGGATGGCTTTCCAGGGAAGGATGGTTGACCTTGGCCACCTTCGGATGCTTTGACAGGAAGTCGACAACTTTCAAGGCATTCTCTACATGACGCTCGACGCGCAGGCTCAAGGTCTCAACACCCTGTAGTAGGATGAAGGCATTGAACGGTGAGAGGGTTGCTCCGGTGTCACGCAGAATGACGGCACGGATGCGGGTGACGTAGGCTGCAGCACCCACTACGTCGGCAAATACAATGCCATGATAGGAAGGGTCGGGCTTAGCCAGTGAGGGAAACTTGTCTGGATTGGCTTTCCAATCGAATTTGCCTCCGTCAACGATGACACCACCTAGGCTGCTCCCGTGTCCGCCTAAGAATTTCGTGGCGGAGTGTACTACGATGTCGGCACCATGCTCAAGTGGACGAATCAGGTATGGAGTCCCGAATGTGTTGTCGACGATAAACGGAATACCGTGCTTGTGTGCTACGGCAGCAACGCCTTCTAGGTTAAGCACGTCGGAGTTGGGGTTGCCGAAAGTTTCGGCATATACTACTTTTGTGTTGGGTTGGATGGCTGCTTCCAAAGCATCGAGGTCGTTGACGTTAATAATGCTGTTGGAGATGCCTTGTGTTGCCAATGTATGGGTAATCAGGTTGTAAGAGCCACCATAGAGGTTGTCTGCAGCAACGATGTGGTCGCCTGCTTGCACGATGTTCTGCAAAGCATAGGTGATTGCTGCGGCACCTGAGGCGACGGCAAGTCCGGCAACACCACCCTCAAGGACGGCTACGCGATCTTCAAATACGCCTTGTGTCGAGTTGGTCAGTCTACCGTAGATATTGCCTGCATCACGCAGTCCGAAGCGGTCGGCTGCATGTTGTGAGTTGTGGAATACATACGATGTGGTCTGGTAGATAGGCACTGCACGAGCGTCAGTAGCGGGGTCAGCCTGTTCTTGGCCTACATGAAGTTGTAAAGTCTCGAATCGATAGTTCTTGTTGCTCATAATCTTATCCTTTCTTTTTTTTTGTTAATGAATTGGTTTTGTTTACTTTTGATGGTGCAAAGTTACGTCATAAAGAAATATCTTCCAAATTTCTTGTTGTTTTAAGAAAATATCACTATTTTTGCAGGTGTAATAGAATAAAATACTAAAAGAGACGTCTTTTTAGGTCTCAAATAGAATAAAATACTAAGATATGGCAGAAATACTTGATGAAATCGACCTGCAGATACTGAAAACGCTGCAAAAAAATGCGAAATTGACTACAAAAGAGTTGGCTGATGCTGTTCATCTGACTCCAACCCCGGTGTTCGAACGTCAGAAACGACTAGAGAAAAAAGGATATATCAAAAAGTATGTCGCCATACTTGATCCGGAAAAACTAGGTCAAGGCCTGCAAGTGTATTGTAAAGTCAAGCTGAAACAAATCAATCACGAGATAGCAGATGCTTTTGTGCGCCGCATCCAGCGCATCCCCGAAGTGACGGAATGCTATAACACCTCAGGAGCCTATGATTATTTATTAAAGGTTCGCGCGCGTGATATGAAACAATATCAAGAGTTTATCCTTAATAAATTGGGAGAGATAGAGAACCTGTCTTCCATCGAAAGCACTTTTGTGATGAGTGAAGTGAAACAGACTTATGGCCTTAGCCTGTAAATAGAGGATTTACGGGGGATTAACTATTTTTTGCATATATTTCTTATGGAATTGTACACACAATTCTGTTATTTTTTGTACCTTTGCAATCGATTCGGGTTTACCAAAACGGGAAACTTTTTGGAAATCGAAAAACAAAAAGTTGTCCAAAAAGGAAAACTTTACAGGGAAGAGAGAGACCATAACTAAAGAAAAATAGAAAGATAAAATGGAAATTAAAAATTTTACCATTACTAAGAGAGACGGCACAAAAGACCAATTCTCGTTGGACAAAATCATGAATGCGATAGTAAAAGCATTCGATAGTGTGAATGTTCCTGCTGATCTTGGAACGATTTCCAAAATACTCAGCCATCTGGATATCAAGGATGATATTAAGGTTGAGGATATTCAGAATCAGGTGGAAGAAGCATTGATGCGAGAAGGACACTATAAAGTGGCCAAGTCTTTTATGTTGTATCGTCAGGCCCACACTGAAGATCGTGAAACTTTGGCTAAGTTGCAGTTCCTGAGCGACTATATGGAGTCTGCCAATGCGGCAACTGCTTCTAAGTTTGACGCCAATGCCAACGTAGAGCATAAGAACATTGCTACGCTGATTGGCGAGTTGCCTAAGTCAAACTTTATCCGTCTGAACCGTCGTCTGCTTACCGAGCGTATCAAGAAAATGTACGGTAAGGAACTGGCAGACGAATATATCGACAAGTTGACTCACCATTTTATATACAAGAATGACGAGACCTCGTTGGCTAATTACTGTGCATCCATCACCATGTATCCCTGGCTGATCAGCGGTACTACGGCTATCGGTGGCAATTCGACCGCTCCTACCAACCTCAAGTCTTTCGCGGGTGGTTTCATTAATATGGTCTTTATGGTCAGTTCTATGCTGGCTGGTGCCTGTGCAACTCCCGAGTTCCTGATGTATATGAACTATTTTATAGGCAAGGAATATGGCAAAGACTATTGGCAGCATCCCGAGCAGCAAGCAGACCTCTCGTTGAAGAAACGTACCATAGACAAGGTCATCACTGACTACTTCGAACAGATTGTGTACTCGCTCAACCAACCCACTGGTGCTCGCAACTATCAGGCTGTGTTCTGGAACGTAGCCTATTACGACAAATATTACTTCCAAAGCATCTTTGGTGAGTTCTATTTCCCCGATGGCTCGCAGCCCGATTGGGATGGACTCTCCTGGCTTCAGAAGCGTTTCATGAAATGGTTCAATCAGGAGCGTACAAAGACCTTGTTGACCTTCCCAGTTGAAACGATGGCACTGCTCGTCGACGAGAATGGTGAGTGTAAAGACAAGGAGTGGGGCGACTTCACGGCTGAGATGTACAGTGAAGGACACTCGTTCTTTACCTATATGAGTGATAATGCAGACTCTCTTTCTTCTTGTTGTCGTCTACGCAATGAGATTACTGACAATGGTTTCTCCTATACGTTAGGAGCAGGTGGCGTTTCTACAGGTTCCAAGTCGGTGCTGACCATCAACCTGAATCGTTGTGTCCAGTATGCAGTCAACCATAAGATAGACTATCTGGAGTATCTTGCCGGCGTCATTGACCTCTGCCATAAGGTGCAGCTGGCCTATAACGAGAATTTGAAAGAGTTGCAGGAGCATGGCATGCTACCCCTGTTCGATGCAGGTTATATCAACATCGGTCGTCAGTATCTGACCATTGGTATCAACGGACTGGTAGAGGCAGCAGAATTCATGGGACTGAAGATAACACCTAACGAAGACTATAAGCACTTTGTACAAGGCATTCTCGGACTGATTGAGAAGTACAACAAACAGTATCGTTCAAAGGATGTGATGTTCAACTGCGAGATGATTCCTGCCGAGAATGTTGGCGTGAAGCATGCCAAGTGGGATCGTGAGGACGGTTATCTAGTGCCGCGCGACTGCTATAACTCCTATTTCTATGTTGTTGAGGATGAATCGCTTTCCGTCATTGATAAGTTTAAGTTGCATGGCGCTCCTTATATCGAGCACCTCACAGGTGGCTCCGCCTTGCACATGAATCTGGACGAGCACCTGTCTAAGCAGCAGTACCTGCACCTGCTGAAGGTGGCTGCTCAGGAGGGATGTAACTACTTTACATTCAATATTCCCAACACTGTCTGCAACGACTGCGGACATATCGACAAGCGCTATCTGCATGAGTGCCCACACTGCCATTCCAAGAATGTGGACTATATGACACGTATCATTGGTTACCTAAAGCGTGTGTCAAATTTCTCCCAGGCTCGTCAGGAAGAGGCTGCACGTCGTTACTATGCACATGCAGGAGCACACAAATAAGGGCTAATAGCTTGTTGCGAAATGCTTAAGTACGTTAATACAGGAATTGTTTTTCAGGAGATACCCGACGAGGTGACATTGGCAATTAATATCTCTAATTGCCCTTGTCACTGTCCGGGCTGCCACAGTCGTTATCTGTGGGAGGACGTCGGGATCCCCTTAGATACGAATGCTATAGATCAGTTTGTTGATCAGTATGGTACAGACATCACTTGTATCTCATTCATGGGTGGTGATGCCGACCCGAAGGCTGTTAACCAGTTGGCCCAATACATTCACGAGTATTATCCTCAGTTTCATGTGGCATGGTATAGTGGTCGCATTCGCATACCTTCGATTGTTAACAAGTCGGACTTCGACTATATCAAGGTAGGTCCTTACATCAATCATCTGGGTCCATTGAAATCGCCCACCACCAACCAGCGCCTTTATCGTCAGCTCACTGACGGCTCGTTTGAGGACATTACTTATCGCTTTTGGCGGAAGCCGGTAGGTCAGTTGGCTTGATTTCCAACGACTCCATAGCATATCGCCCTACGGTTATTTCTTCAGTGTGAAAACGAAGAGAAGGCCGTGGGGCGAAATGTTTTCTGCCGTGATGGTCCCCCCATGCAGCAGGACGGCGTTCTTGACAATGGCAAGTCCCAGTCCGGTGCCTCCTAGCTGGCGACTGCGTCCCTTGTCAATCCGGTAGAACCGTTCGAAGATGCGAGGCAGGAATTCGTTGGCAATGCCTTGTCCGTTGTCACTAAAGTGGAACTTCCAGCAGTCGGATTGCTCTTCTGCGGAGATAGCTATGGTGGTCCCTTCTCCGGCATAGTTGATGGCATTGTCGATAAGGTTGCGGAAAATGCTGTATAGTAGTGAAGGGTTACCCTTGATACATATGTCGCCTGGTAGACAGTTGCGCAATGTCATGTGGTGTCTCGTCAGTGTAAGGGAGGTTTCCTGGACGATGTCGCTGACCAGGCAGGACACGTCGGTACGTTCCATCGTCAGCTGGTCTGGTGCATAGTCGATGCGATTCAAGGTTGAGATGTCCTGTAGCAAAGCAGTCAACCGCTCTGCTTGGGCATGTGTACGTTCGATAAACTGCAGACGAGTAGCCTCGTCCACATCAGGATGCTGCAGTAGTGTGTCGGTGTAGCCAAGGATGCTGGCTACGGGGGTTTTCAGTTCATGCGCAATGTTGTTGGTCAACTGTCGGCGCATGCGACTCTCCTTGGCGGCCTGTTCTCGACTGATGCGTTCGTCCATTCTGCATGCATAGCGGTGTAGTAGCCAGCCTAGACCGCTCATGACGAAGATGGAGAAGAAGAGCAGGTGCCAGTCTGAGGGTTCAGCAAAAGGTGAGAGCGCGCTTCTGTCGTAGTCTTCGAACAACACGAAGATGACGGCATATATCAGGAATATCGCCATCACGCTTAGAAACATCTTCCTTCCTTCACTCATTTTTTTCATTGCTTATGGTTCAAAACAATAACCATATCCCTGTCTGGTCACGATATGGTTGGCATAGTGCCCTATCTTCTTGCGTAGTCGTGTGATGTTTACGTCCACCGTACGGTCCGTCACGATGACATCCTTGGGCCATACCCGTTCTATCAGTTGTTGTCGGCTGAACACATGGCCTTGCTCCTGTAACAGCAGGAGCAGCAGTTCAAACTCCGTACGTGTGATGTTGACTTCCTTGCCGTCCATCGTCACCACTTTCCTACGCAGGTGTATGCACAGTCCCTCGTAGCAGAGTGTCTCAGGTGAAGTCTCTGCCGACGACGTCCTTCCCAATACGGCTTTCACGCGTGCCAGTACCTCCTTGATGCTGAAAGGCTTTGCGATGTAGTCGTCAGCCCCCAGCAGGAATCCCTCCAGCATGTCTTCTTCTGTGTCCTTTGCGGTGAGGAAGATGATGGGGATGGAGTGCCGCAGGTGGCGTGCCATTTCGAATCCCGACATCCCCTCCATCATGACATCCAATAGGAGCAGGTGAAACTGTTCTGTCTCCATTCGCTGCAAGGCCTCCTCAGCGGAGTGAGCTACAGTGGTTTCGTATCCTGCCGATCGCAGGTTGAAGTCCAGGATGGCACACAGGTCACGTTCGTCATCGACAATCAGTATCCGTTTCATGGCTGCAAAGATACAAAATTAATTATGAAATTCCAAGTCGTTCCTCTACAACATTGACCACGTAGTCGCCAAGTTTCTCACATTCGTTGATAAAGTCGTTGTAAATGGTACCAATGATGTACGTATAGGTATGGTCGTTCACCTCCTTCATGCTCTCGTCTTTGAGCTGGTTGCGCAGGCTGTTGATGGCATTCTCGATGTTGTATGTCTCGTGTGCCGGTTGAGTGCCGTGATGACCGCTCATGACGATATTCATCTGCGTCAGTGCTTTGTCTACGAGTGTCATTAGTTGTCCGATGCTCTTTAGTTGTCCCTGGGTAAACGCTTGTCCGGCCTCCCGTCTGCGTTTCAAGATACGTGCCAGGTTGTAGCAAGCGTCACCGATGCTCTCCAGTTCACCTATCTCGCGCATCATGCGGCGTATCGTCTCCTTAGTATCGTCGGAGAGATGGGCATTGCTGACCTGCTCCAGATAGTTGGCGATAGCCAGTTCTATCTTGTCAGAGACATCTTCTTCGTTGGCAATGCGGACGAACAGCTTGTCATATTGTTTGTCGTCTTTTGTGTCAGCCAGTTGTATGACCATCGCGAACATCTGTTGCATACGCTGGGCGAAGCGTATCGTCTCCTTCTGTGCTTGTAGGACAGCGATTTCCGGTGTTTTCATCACGTTTCCCTCAATATACTGCAGGCTGAACTCCTCCTTCTGTTCCTTTTGGTCGTCCTTGATCAGGAAGTAGCAGATACGTTCTATCTGAGGGATGAAAGCGATGAGCAATGCTGTGTTCGTGACGTTGAAACATGTGTGGAACAAGGCTAGCACGACGGGCAGCGACGCTCCGTTAGCCAGGTCCAGCACCATGTCGACAAAGGGATAGAACACACAGAGTATCCAGGTGACCCCTATCACGTTGAAGATAAGGTGGGCAAGAGCAGCCCGTCGCGCCTGTCTGTTAGCCCCTAGTGCTGCCAGGTTAGCGGTAGCCGTAGTACCGATGTTCTCACCCATGACGAGGGCAATGCCCAGATAGATGGGCAACACTCCTGTCGAGCATAGCAGGATTGTGATGGCCATCACGGCGGCAGAAGACTGCACGATACAGGTAATGACGGTACCGATGACCAGGAAGATGAGGATGGTGCTGTACTTCGATGTGTCGAACGAACTGAAAAAGTTCACCACATCAGGGTTATTGGCCAGATCAAGTGCCTTACCGCAAGTGCTCAGCATGACGAGCGACAGGAACATGAAGGCAATGCCGAACAGGAAGTCGCCTGCGTAGCGGTGCCGGCGTCGGTAGATGAGTACCATGCCAAAGAAGAAGGCAGGGTAGACGACGCTTGTCAGGTCTACGTTGTAGCCCAGCGAGATAATCCATGCAGTCAGTGTGGTACCGATGTTGGCACCCATGATGACGGAGATGGCCTGTGCCAATGTCAGCAGACCGGCATTGACGAACGAGACAGTCATAACCGTCGTTGCGGATGACGACTGCACGGCAGAAGTGACGAGCATTCCCGTCAACATACCCGAGAAACGGTTGGTTGTCATCCGGGCCAATATGTGTCTGAGCTGTGGCCCTGCCATTTTCTGCAAGGCCTCGCTCATCGTCTTCATACCGAAGATAAGTAGTCCGAGTGCCCCCAGGATGTGGAGGCTGATCATCAGATAGTTTGGATTTGTCTGTAACATAATAATACCGATTATTGGTTGATGTTGCAAAGATACGGTATTTCCGTTGCACCACCCAATAATCGGTATTAAGTTATGGTTACGAAGATATTACAATCCTGTTACTTGCCCAGTCGGGCCTCTACGACGTTGACGACATAGTCACCCAGTTTCTCGCACTCGCTGACGATGTCGGTGTACATCGTGCCGACGCTATAGTCGTATTCATGTTCATTGACAGCCTTGATGTTCTCGGCCTTCAGTTGGTTACGCAGTGTATTGATGTCGTTCTCAATGCGGAACGTCTCGTTTTTGTTGATAATCTGACCTTCCGGTGTGCGGAGCTCGCCCTCTTCATAACGGCCCTGCATGACTACGTTCATCTGCGTCAGTGAGTCGTCAGTCAGTTGAATCATATTACGCAATTCCTTGTACTGCTTCTCGGTGAAGTCCTTGTTCGACTGCATCAGACGGTTCATCGTGCGTGCCAAGTTGAAGCAGGCGTCGCCGATACTCTCTATCTCACTGATTTCACGCAGCATGGAACGTATTTTCTGTTTCGTCTCATCAGAGAGGTGTGCGTCGCTGACCTGTTCCAGATAACGGGCAATCTCAATCTCCATGTTGTCGCTGATGCCTTCGTATTTCTCAATACGGCTATACAGCTTGGTGAACTTGTCGGCATCTTTCTCGTCGAGCAGGTCGCGCACCATGCCGAACATACGCTGGATGCGGACGCCAAAGAGTGTAATCTCCTTCTGAGCCTGCAGTACCGAGATTTCCGGTGTCTTCATCAGACCGCCCTGGATATAGTGTAGACGAGTATCCTCCTCTTCGTCCTCCTTCTTCGACTTGATGACGCGGCAGACCAATTTCTCTATTTGGGGGATAAACCAGATGAGGATACCTGTGTTCACCAGGTTGAAACAAGTGTGGAAGGCAGCCAGTACGAAGCTCAGTTTGGCGGCATTAGCCAGAAATACAGCATTGCCTACGTCTTTCGTCATCGTTACGTCGTAGCCTACCAGTCCGCATACCATATCGACAAACGGACGGAACACCATGAGTATCCAGCAGACTCCGAACAGGTTGAAGAACATATGTGCAAAGGCAGCCCTGCGGGCCTGTGTTCCGGCAGAGAGTGCTACGATATTTGAAGTGACTGTTGTGCCGATGTTCTCACCCATGACCAGGGCAATGCCTTGGTAGATGGGCAGCACTCCCGACGAACAGAGTATCATGGTGATTGCCATCACGGCAGCTGACGACTGTACGCACATCGTCAGGATGCCACCTATGAGCAGGAACAGCAGGGTTGTGGAGAATGCCTGTGCGTCGAACGACGAGAAGAAGGCTAGTACCGACTCGTTCTGTCCCAGGTTCATGTCAATACCTGTCTGACGCAGGGTGCCCAGTCCGAGGAACATGAAGGCGATACCGAACAGGAAGTCACCCACCACGCGATTGCTCTTACGGTAGATGAGGATGATGGCGATGAAGAATGCCGGATAGACAAAGTCGGTGATGTTAAACGAAAATCCTGCCGACATAATCCATGCAGTCAGTGTGGTACCGATGTTGGCACCCATGATGACGGAGATAGCCTGTGCCAGTGTCAACAGTCCAGCAGATACGAATGAGACGGTCATCACGGTGGTGGCTGTTGATGATTGTACAGCAGCAGTCACGCCGATACCTGTCAGCATTCCCGTGAAGCGGTTGGTCGTCATGGCTCCTAAGATGTGACGCAACTGAGGTCCAGCCATTTTCTGGAGGGCGTCACTCATGGTTTTCATACCATACATGAGGAGGGCCAGTGAGCCTAACAGGCGAAAGGCCAGCAATAGATAACTCTGAGAATTGTCCATAAATACTATTTTGTTCTAGTGTAAGTTCTGTATCCGTAAACGATAATGACGAGGAAGCATACCAGCGGCAAGAAGAACGATACGTTGACGGCAGGCATGCCGAACAGGGTGTGCTGGTCGATGATGTTAGCTTGTAGCGGTGGAAGTACCGAACCGCCCAGGATTGCCATGATGAGTCCGGCGGCTCCGAATTTGGCGTCGTCGCCTAGTCCTTGCAGGGCAATGCCGTAGATGGTGGGGAACATCAGCGACATGCATGCCGAGATGGCTACCAGGCAGTAGAGTCCCATGCGCCCGTCGATGAAGATGACACCCAGTGTCAGCAGTGCGCCCACGGTGGCGAGGATGCCCAGCAGTGCACCTGCGTTGATGTATTTCAGGAAGAAGGTGCAGATGAATCTTGAACTGACGAAGATAACCATAGCGATGATGTTGTAGCGTTGCGACATCACCTCGGCGTCAATCTCCGTCATTCCTTCGTTCATCAATACGCGCGTACCATATTGGATAATAAACGTCCAGCACATGATCTGTACGCCTACATAGAAGAACTGGGCGATGACTCCCTCGCGGTAGTAGTCGATATGGCAGATACGCTTTAGTGTTGCCAGCGGGTGTACGTCGTGGTTCTGGTCGGCATTATGCGGCATCTTCGTGAAGAAGATGACGATGAACATCAGGGCGATCACCGCTCCGATTATCAGGTATGGGGTGATGAGCACACCCAGGTCGCTGTCTCGCATAGCGGCAAAGTCCTGGTCGCTGAGCAGTGCGCGTTCCTCGGTAGATGCCGGGTTCAGCTTGGCTTGTATGAAGTTCATCGCCACATACATGCCACATAGTGATCCCATCGGATTGAAGCATTGAGCTAGGTTCAGTCGACGCGTGCTCGTTTCCTCGGTACCCATTGACAGGATATACGGGTTACAGCTCGTTTCCAGGAACGACAGTCCGCAGGTCAGGATAAAGTAGGCAGCCAGAAATGGGTAGTACATGCCCGTCATCGAGGCAGGCAGGAAGAGTAGTGCACCTACTGCATAGAGTCCCAGTCCCATCAGCACTCCCGCCTTGTAGGAGTATTTCCTGATGAACATCGCTGCTGGGAAGGCCATGGCGAAATAGCCGCCATAGAAGGCTACTTGCACCAGTGCCCCGTCGGTGACACTCATACGGAAAATCTTGGAGAATGCTTTCACCATCGGGTTGGTGATATCGTTGGCAAAGCCCCACAGGGCAAAACATGAGGTGACAAGAATAAAGGGTACAAGATAGCTTACGCCGTCTTTGGAAATGATGGATTGGTTGCTTTCTTTGTCCATTGTTTCGGTTACGCTAAGTAGTTATTGGCTGCAAAGATAATGATTCTTTTTGAAATAGACAAGAAAACGGGCATTTTCTCTTGATTTTGTTTTTGTGTGTCGACACTTGGATTCGAACCAAGGACCCCCACCATGTCAAGGTGATACTCTAACCAGCTGAGCTATGCCGACTTTTGTGCGCCTGACAGGACTCGAACCTGCACGTCGGAAACACTAGATCCTAAGTCTAGCGCGTCTACCAATTCCGCCACAGGCGCAGAATTGGGTGCAAAGGTACGAATAAGCGAGCAAAAAACCAAAAGAAATGGAAAAATTTTACTTGACGAGTATTTTTCTTGCTGTTTCAATAATCTCGTCGTTGCCCGAAGAACCAATGCCCACCGCCACGTCGGGAGCGATGCCGAACTCCGTGTGCTGCTGTTTGTTGTCATACATCGGACAAGCCGAATAGCGTACAGGCCATCCGTTGGGCAACGAGCTGCTCATAGGCATTCCGCTACCGCCTCCCGTGTGGTCGCCTACCAGCGTCACGTTTGGCAGTGCGTGCATCATGACTGCAAAGGAATTGGCAGCACTGTAGACGCTGCGGTTGGTGAGCACGCATACGGGTTTGTGCCACCGGATGTTACTTGACGGCTCGAGGTAGGTGGCTTCCATGCTGGAGAAGTCGTTGTGCCCTGTTCCCGTCTTGTGTTGCATATAGCCCACCAGCGTCTTTTCCTGCACGAACCTTCCGGCCAGCAGTTCTGCGGTCGTCAGGTCGCCGCCCCCGTTGTTGCGGATGTCGATGATGAGTCCGCGACACAGGGCGAGGTAGGTGAGCACGTCGTCCAGGTTGCCTTCTCCGACAGGTTTCTGGAACGACTCGTAGCGCACGTAGCCGATATTGTCGTCCAGCACGCGGTAGGAGATGCCGCTGGCTATCTTGTAGTCGGTGCCGAGGTAGCGTCGCTCCAACGAGTCGCTGAAGTTCTTGGGATAGTCCTCCTGCCACGCCCAATAGCGCCCGTAGTCCATCGAGTAGGTCAGGTTGACATGTCCGTCGCGCAGTTCGCTGAGCATGTTGCACAGCACTTCGAAGAGCTGTGTCTCCGTCATCTTGTCGTTTACGCGTACCTTATATTTGTTATACACCTCGTTCCAGTCCAGTCCGTAGACCTGCCGTTTGTAGTCGAAGAAGCAGTAGTGCTCGTCCATAATCTGCCACAATGCCTCGAAGTTGCCCGAAGGTGTGTTTGGCCGTTCTTCCGTGTCCACGCAGGACGCCAGTAAGACGAGAGAAACCAGAAAGACAAGATATTTTTTCATAAGGCGTGATGGGTTATGGAGAACGTTCTGGTGAAACCGATGAGTAGGCGGTGGGTGTAGATGTGTTGGCGGATACCGTTGACCTTCGACTGCTGCATGTTGCCCAGATAGCCGATGCGCAGGGTGAACCGCTTGGTGAGAGCCGCATCGATGGTGAATAGCTGTCGCCATTCGGGAGCCGACACGAAGGTGGTGGGCACCACGTTATGGTCGTAGTTGCCGCGTGAGAATATCTCGTAGTACGACTGTCCGTAGTTGGGTGAGAACTGGATGCCGCAGAGTGACATGCTCATCTGGTAGCGCGCCACCAGTGTCTTGTTGAACAGACAGAAGCGGTAACTGCCAGCCACCGTGGGCATCACGTTCAGGTGTGCCCTGGCCTGTGCGGGGTTGTTGGAGTTGGAGGTGTTGTAGATGAATCCCAGCGAGGCATTTACCAGTCCGCCAGCCTGTAGCCTAAGGTGGTTGTCCATCAGTTGCCACTGGTAGAGTTTTCCCCAATACAGGTTATAGGCCCCCTCCAGTTCCTGTTTCTTGTTGGCGCGGTCTTTGACCGACGACAGGTTGGCTTCATGTTCCAGGATGGTGCTCCATCGCCTTCCCGTTCGCTGTCGTTCCGTGTGCGACAGGTAGGTGATGCCGAAGCCCTTGAAGTGTTCGTCCGACAAGTAGGTGTCGAGCACGTGAGTGCCCCCCAGTCCAATCATCTGACTGTTGGTGATGACCTTCACGCTGTCTCCCGTTTGAGCTGCCAGGGTGACGAATGGGAAGAGGAGTGCTGCAAGGAGGAGCTTACGTTTCATCGGGTGAGAAGTTGAGGGTGAGTTGACCGGTCAGCTCGTCCAGGACGTCCTGCTGGCTCTTTCCGGCATCAGGGTCCAGGTCAGTCTCTTGCTCTTCTTCCTCGTCATCCTCGTCGGAAGATGCTGGCGGTTCGGGGAATCGTGTGGGCTCCAGCTCTTCTATCTTCTCAATCTGGAAGGTGGTGAGACGCTTGCCCTTCGCCTTGAATCCCTTGACGGATATGAACTGCTCGGCATCAATCTCCTCGGAACCGCGGAAGTCGTCGTCGCCTCCGTAGGTCACCAGCAGGCGCGGGTAAGCAGTGTCCGTCAGCAGCAGCTGTTGGTTGTTGGCATTCTCGCCCAGGTAGTTCTGCTTGCGCTTGGTGGCCTCCATCTGGAATCGCTTGACATACGGATAGCCCTGGTTGTCGGCATCGAATAGCGCGCACGTCCAAACCTTGTCCGCGTCGTATTTCTCCAGGTGCTGTATGTTGTCCTCGAAGTGGTTGTTGGGGTCGAAGTTGGTCAGGTAGTAGTCGCCGTTCTGCAGGATGACCAGAATCTGGTCGTCGTCGTAGAATTCGCCCAGCAGTCGTCCGTGCTCGTCGTAGTTCAGACGGTTCACGTCGGGGTCGTACCACACCTTGCGGCCTCCCAGTGTGGAGTGTCCGTGGCTCTTCAGTCCGATGCGGTGTACCTGGTATTTCGTCAGCAGGTTACCCTTTGCCGATCGCCCTTTGATAAGCACCTCCGAGAAGTCTTTCTCGAAGAAGATGCGCTTCAGCTTCGGTGCCGGGTCGAGTGTCACCTTGATGACCTCAGCCTCGCCGTTGGGGTTGGCGGTGAAGTACACCACGCGCGACCCGTCGGTGCCTGCTGTGATGTCGTATTCGCGGTCGCGGGTGACGCTCGACACGTTGAATCGCTTGATATAGTAGAAACCCTTGCGGCCGTCGCGGTAGACGGCATTGTAGATGGTGCGCTGGTCGTTCTTCTTGAACACGTTCAGGTACATCACGTTTTTGCCTACGAACAGCTTGTCGGCCACGCGGACAATCTTGAACTTGCCGTCCTTGTAGAACAGGATGATGTCGTCGATGTCGGAGCAGTTGCATACGAACTCGTCCTTCTTCAGTCCCGTACCGATGAATCCGTCCTGTCGGTTGATGTATAGCTTCTGGTTGGCTTCCACCACCTTGGTAGCCTCGATGGTGTCGAAGTTGCGAATCTCCGTCAGTCGCGGATGGTCCTTGCCGTATTTCTCTTTGAGGAAGGTGAACCACTGTGCGGTCACCTCCACCAGGTTTGCCAGATCGCGGTCTATCTCTTCTATCTCCGCCTTGATGCGCGCCATGAGTTCGTCGGCTTTGTCCTTGTTGAACTTCAGGATGCGCTGCATCTTGATTTCCAGCAGTCGGAGGATGTCGTCCTTGGTCACCTCGCGCACCATTTGCGGATAGAACGGAGTCAGTCGCTCGTCGATATGCTCGCATACGGTGTCGATGTCGGGCGCCTGCTCGAATTTCTTGTCCTTGTAGATGCGCTCCTCGATGAAAATTTTCTCCAGCGACGAGAAGTGCAGCTGTTCCAGCAGTTCGCCCTTGCGGATTTCCAGTTCCTGGCGTATCAGGTCCTTCGTGCGTTCCACCGAGTGGCGCAGCACGTCGCTGACGGTGAGGAACTGCGGCTTGTTGTCCTCGATGACGCAGCAGTTGGGCGATATGTTGATTTCGCAGTCCGAGAAGGCATACAGCGCATCCAGCGTCTTGTCCGACGACACGCCGGGCGCCAGCTGCACCTGTATCTCCACCTTGGCAGCCGTCAGGTCCTCCACGTGGCGTGCCTTGATCTTGCCCTTGTCGATGGCTTTCAGTATCGAGTCGATAATCGTCTCCGTGGTCTTCGAGAACGGTATCTCGCGGATGACCAGCGTCTTCGAGTCCAGTTTCTCGATTTTGGCACGCACCTTCAGCACGCCGCCGCGCTGTCCGTCGTTGTATTTCGACACGTCGATGCTTCCGCCGGTGGGGAAGTCGGGATACAGGTGGAACTCCTCGCCGTGCAGGTAGCTGACGGCCGCGTCGCACAGCTCCACGAAGTTGTGGGGCAGAATCTTCGACGACAGACCGACGGCAATGCCCTCGGCGCCCTGCGCCAGCAGCAGCGGGAACTTCACGGGCAGTGTGATGGGCTCCTTGTTGCGGCCGTCGTATGACATCTGCCATTCGGTGGTCTTTGGGTTGAACACCGTGTCGAGTGCGAACTTCGACAGTCGCGCCTCGATGTATCGCGGAGCCGCCGCCCTGTTACCTGTCAGGATGTTACCCCAGTTACCCTGCGTGTCTATCAGCAGGTCCTTCTGACCCATCTGCACCAGTGCGTCGCCGATGGAAGCGTCGCCGTGTGGGTGAAACTGCATCGTGTGTCCCACGATGTTAGCCACCTTGTTGTATCGTCCGTCGTCCATGCGCTTCATCGAGTGCAGGATGCGTCGTTGTACCGGTTTCAGTCCGTCCTCGATGTGCGGCACGGCACGTTCCAGGATGACATACGAGGCATAGTCCAGGAACCAGTTCTGGTACATGCCGCTGAGGTGGTGTACCGCAGCAGCGTCGAATCGGTTTACGGGGGTGTAGTCGGAGTGCGCCTCGGTGCTCTCGGAAAGTTGGTCTTTTATTTCGTCGTCCATTCTTTGATAGTTATCGGAATAATTTTCGTGCAAATATACAGAAAAAAATCGATATGCGCAAATTTTGCGCCTTGCTTTTGCCTCCGCAGCAGATTTTTCCCCGTAAGTTCTTTGGCGTTATGGGAAAAAGTTCTTATGCTTTGCAGCATTGAAATGACAATCTAGTGCAGCATACGTAAGAGCAGGCTACTAAACAGCCTCGAAATCTTAAATAAGCCTAAAATCCCACGCGGTGAGCACCACCGTGTGGGATTATTTTGTATATTTGCGTTCGGTTGCAGGGGTGCAACGGGCTCACAAGGGGCGTAAAATCCCCTGTGCGAGGGTGGATTTTGAAAATGTGGCACTGTTACAACCCTCGGGACACCCCCTCAGATTGAAATGGGGGTATGTTACAACCCTCGGGACACCCCCTCAGATTGAAATGGGGGTATGTCACAACCCTCGGGACACCCCCTCAGATTGACTTTTCTCATTCTAAAACCGATATAAAACTATAGTATTATGAGTTTGAACACAAGTTATCTCACAGCTCGACGCCATCGAAGCCTACGCACGGCAATACTACATCAACAGCGGAAAGAAACCGGGCAGTTCAACGGGAACTAGCGCTAACGATAATTCCGGCAATCCCGGTGATTCCGGCGATTCCGGCAATTCCGGCGGCACCCCCGGCGATACCCCCGGCGATTCCGGCACCATCATCGATGGTGTCGATGAAGGATGATAGGTTTTTACCATATTCATGGATATTTTAGATTCTTTGCACCCTCCCCGCTGTGAAGCGCGGAGGGATTTTTTTTTGTTTTCCTTTGGTAATCCGCCCAAATTGCACTACCTTTGCACCCATAATTTCGAAATTATAGTATTTTTATGGCACAAGAAGACGTATTTAAAAAGATTGTAAGTCACTGCAAGGAGTATGGTTTCGTGTTCCCCTCCAGTGACATCTACGATGGATTAGGAGCCGTCTATGACTACGGTCAGAACGGCGTGGAGTTGAAAAACAATATCAAGGAATATTGGTGGAAATCAATGGTACTGCTGCACGAGAACATCGTGGGCATCGACTCAGCCATCTTTATGCACCCCACTATCTGGAAGGCCAGCGGACACGTGGATGCCTTCAACGACCCGCTCATCGACAACCGCGACTCGAAGAAGCGCTATCGCGCCGATGTGCTCATCGAAGACCAGATAGCCAAGTACGACGAGAAGATTCAGAAGGAGGTCGAGAAGGCCCGCAAGCGCTTCGGCGATAGCTTCGACGAGGCCAAGTACATGGAAACTAGCGAGCGCGTGAAGGAAACCAAGGAGAAGCGCGACGCGCTGCACGCCCGCTACGCCGCCGCCATGCAGGGCCCCGACCTGGACGAGCTGAAGCAGATCATCCTGGACGAGGAAATCGTATGCCCCATCAGCGGCACCCGCAACTGGACCGACGTGCGCCAGTTCAACCTGATGTTCTCCACCGAGATGGGCGCCTCCGCCGACGGCTCGATGAAAGTATACCTGCGCCCTGAGACTGCACAGGGCATCTTCGTCAACTACCTGAACGTGCAGAAGACGGGCCGCATGAAGATACCCTTCGGCATCGCCCAGATTGGCAAGGCCTTCCGCAACGAGATCGTAGCCCGACAGTTCATCTTCCGCATGCGCGAGTTCGAACAGATGGAGATGCAGTTCTTCGTACAGCCCGGCACCGAGCTGGAGTGGTTCCCCAAGTGGAAGCAGACGCGTATGGCATGGCACCAGGCACTGGGCTTCGGCGCCGAGAACTACCGTTTCCACGACCACGACAAGCTGGCCCACTATGCCAACGCCGCCACCGACATCGAGTTCAAGATGCCGTTCGGATTCAAGGAGGTGGAGGGCATCCACTCGCGCACCAACTTCGACCTGTCGCAGCATGAGAAATACTCAGGCAAGAGCATCAAATACTTCGACCCGCAGACCAACGAGAGCTACACGCCGTTCGTCATCGAGACCTCTATCGGCGTAGACCGTATGTTCCTCTCCATCATGTGTCACTCCTACTGCGAGGAGAAACTGGAGAACGGCGAGACACGCGTCGTGCTCCGACTGCCAGCAGCACTGGCTCCCGTCAAGCTCGCCGTCATGCCGCTGGTGAAGAAGGACGGACTGCCCGAAAAGGCGCGCGAAATCATCAACGACCTGAAGTTCCACTTCAACTGCCAGTATGACGAGAAAGACTCCATCGGCAAGCGCTACCGCCGTCAGGACGCCATCGGTACACCGTATTGCGTCACCGTCGACCACGACTCACTGCAAGACGGCAAGGTGACACTCCGCTTCCGCGACACCATGGAGCAGGAGCGCGTGAACATCGGCGACCTGGCCGCTATCATCGAAGACAAGGTGAGCATCGTCAGCCTGTTAAAGAAACTGCAATAATACGTGATGATGAAAAGGATTCTGTTGTTCTTTTATCCGCTGCTGCTGTTAGGCTTCATGGCCTCCTGCCAGGAGTCTGACGACAAGGTTGAGGAATATCCTAACTGGCAGTACACCAACGAACAGGCCTTCCTGAAAGTGTATAACGAGGCCAAGGCGTCGATAGCCGCCGGCGAGCGCGACTGGAAGCTGTACAAGGGTTGCCTGCGCCCGGATGTCTCGGAAAAGGAGTTCCTGCCCACCGACTATGTGGTGGTGCGCGTGCTGGAAGAGGGAACCGGTTCGGGATGTCCGCTCTATACCGACACCGTCGAGGTGCACTATTCGGGCAGACTGCAGCCATCCACCCGATATGCGCAGGGACTGATCTTCGACAGCTCGTTCTACGGAAAGTACGACCCTGTGGTCAGCACCCCCTACCAGGGACGCGTAGGCAGCTTCATCGAAGGCTTCTCCACCGTACTTCAGCACATGGACGTCGGTGACCATGTCATAGCCTACATCCCCTACCAGTTGGCTTACGGCAGCAGCGCCACGAGTAACATACCGGCCTACAGCATGCTCACATTCGAGATGTGGCTGGCAGACTACTGGAGTAAGAAGGAATACTGATCAAGATAAAAGCGAGGAGGCTATTGAGCTTCCTCGCTTTTCTTTCGCGCCATCTCGATGTCGCGACGCGACTTCGACTTCGTGACCAGCCACACACCGCTGAACACCAGGACGACCGCCAGTGCATGCGTGGGCTTCAGGATGCCGATGCCCATCAGCAGCGAGGCAGCCACGGAAACAATGGGCTGCACGTAGTTGTAGACCGAGACGACGGTCGGGCGCAGCGTGCGCTGTCCTATCATGGTCAGGATATAGCCGAAGAATGTTCCGATGCACACGACGTAGGCCACCTCCCACCACGTCTTGGCAGGTATGGGCTCGGCCAGCACCTCCGACACATGGCCGAACGTGAACGGCAGCAGCATCAGCGTTGCCCACGAGAACATGTACTTGTTGATGGTGAACACGTTGTACCGACGGATGAGCGGATTGAACAGCGACAGGTACAGCGCGAAGGAGAACTGGGCAAAGAGGCAGAAGAGGTCGCCCCGGATGTCGCCCACCTTGTCGCTGGCGTGAGCGGCAGAGGTCAGGATGAGGATGAGCGCTCCGCTGCAACCCATCAGCACGCCCGTCGCCTTCTTCCCCGTGATGGGCTCCTTCAGGATGATGGCTGCCAGCAACATGGCGAAGATGGGCATAGACGTGGTGACGATGCTCGCATTGATGGGCGACGTGATGCTCAGTCCGATGGTGTAGCAACACTGGTTGCACACCAGTCCGAAGAGTCCGGCACCGATGAACATCAGCTTGTCGCGCAGCGGAACGTGCTCCTTGGGCGCAAACAGAGAGGCCAGCCAGAACAGCAGACAGGCTCCCACCACGCGGAAGGTGACCATGGTGATGCCGTCGAAGCCGTGCGTCATGGCATCCTTGCCCACAGGAGCCATCAGTCCCCATCCGGCACAGGCTCCGAACATGCTCAGATGGGCTATCAATGCTTTGTTGTCTTTCATCATTCCATTTTTAATTATAAACGATGAAGACGGGCAGGTGTCATCATTCTTTTCCGTAAAAATGTGCGTGAAAGTTGCCCGAAATAGAAATCTTCTTTGTACCTTTGCACACATTAAAGGTACTAACTGAAATATGGAAACAAAACAAAAATACACGTATGATGAGGCTTTCGAGGCCTCTTTGGCTTATTTTAAGGGTGACGAACTGGCTGCCCGTGTGTGGGTGAACAAATATGCCATGAAAGACTCCTATGGCAATATCTACGAGAAGTCGCCCGAACAGATGCACTGGCGCATCGCCAACGAGATAGCCCGGATAGAACAGAAATACAAGAATCCGATGACGGCACAGGAGATTTTCGACCTGCTGGATCACTTCCGCTATATCGTGCCTGCAGGCAGTCCGATGACGGGCATCGGCAACAATTTCCAGATAGCATCGCTCTCCAATTGCTTCGTCATCGGACTGGACGGCGATGCCGACAGCTACGGCGCCGTGCTGCGCATAGACGAGGAGCAGGTGCAGCTGATGAAGCGTCGCGGTGGAGTGGGGCACGACCTGAGCCATATCCGTCCGAAGGGACAGCCGGTGAACAACTCGGCACTGACCTCTACGGGACTTGTGCCCTTCATGGAGCGATATAGTAATAGTACGCGCGAGGTGGCACAGGACGGCCGACGCGGTGCGCTCATGCTCAGCGTGAGCATTAAGCATCCCGAAGCTGAGGCGTTTATCGACGCCAAGATGACGGAGGGCAAGGTGACCGGTGCCAATGTCAGCGTGAAGATAGACGACGAGTTCATGCGCTGTGCTACGGAGGACAAGACCTATGTGCAGCAATTCCCCATTGTGGGCGACCATCCTCAGGTGAAGAAGGAAATCTCCGCCAAGGCTCTCTGGGAGAAAATCGTGCACAACGCCTGGAAAAGTGCCGAGCCTGGCGTGCTGTTCTGGGACACCATCCTTCGCGAGAGTATTCCTGACTGCTATGCCGACCTGGGATTCCGCACCGTCAGCACCAATCCTTGCGGTGAGATTCCCCTCTGTCCCTACGACTCCTGCCGACTGCTGAGCATCAACCTCTATTCCTATGTGAAGAACGCCTTCCAGAAGGACGCCTATTTCGACTACGAGCTGTTCAAGAAGCATGTGCAGAAGGCCCAGCGACTGATGGACGACATCGTCGACCTGGAACTGGAGAAGATAGACCTGATCATGCAGAAGATAGAAAGCGACCCGCAGTCGATGGAGGTCAAGGGTGCCGAGATGCACCTCTGGGAAAAGATCAAGAAAAAGAGTGGCATGGGACGCCGCACGGGTGTAGGCATCACTGCCGAGGGTGACATGATTGCCGCCATGGGACTGCGCTATGGCACGCAGGAGGCTACCGACTTCAGCGTGGAGGTGCACAAGACACTGGCGCTGAATGCCTACCGCTCCAGCGTGGAGATGGCGCGTGAGCGCGGTGCCTTTGCCGTTTACGATGCCCAGCGCGAGGAGAACAACCCGTTCATCCAGCGCATCAAACAGGCCGACGAGACCTTGTATGCCGACATGGTGAAATACGGTCGACGCAACATTGCCTGTCTGACGATAGCCCCCACGGGTACGACGAGTCTGATGACGCAGACCACGAGTGGTATCGAACCCGTCTTCCTGCCCGTCTACAAGCGCCGTCGCAAGGTCAATCCCAACGATACCGACGTGCATGTTGACTTCGTCGACGAGGTAGGCGACTCCTTCGAAGAGTATATCGTATATCATCCGAAGTTCATGGAGTGGATGAAGGCCAACGGTATGGACACCACGAAGCGATACACCCAGGAAGAGATTGACGAACTGGTGAGCCAGTCGCCCTACAACAAGGCAACTGCCAATGACGTAGACTGGCTGATGAAGGTGCGCATGCAGGGTGCTATCCAGAAATGGGTAGACCACTCCATCAGCGTCACCGTCAACTTGCCCAACGATGTGGACGAAGCACTGGTCAACCGCCTTTATGTGGAGGCATGGCGCTCAGGATGCAAGGGCTGTACCATCTATCGTGACGGAAGTCGTGCGGGGGTGATGGTCAGCGTGGAGAAGAAAGACAAGAAAGACAAGGAAGAGGACACCACGAAGGACAATAACATGGAGCAGAAGGTGGATGCCCCCTGCAAGCATCCGGAGGTGACGGAGATTCGCCCGAAGGAACTGGAGTGCGACGTGGTCCGTTTCCAGAACAACAAGGATAAATGGGTAGCCTTCGTAGGTCTGTTGGACGGCTATCCCTATGAAATCTTCACCGGTCTGCAGGACGACGAGGAAGGTATCGTGTTGCCCAAGACGGTGACGAAGGGAAAGATTATCAAGCAGATAAACGAGGACGGCACGAAGCGATATGACTTCCAGTTTGAGAACAAGCGTGGCTATAAGACCACCGTCGAAGGACTGAGCGAGAAATTCAATCCGGAGTACTGGAACTATGCCAAGCTGATTAGCGGCGTGCTTCGCTACCGTATGCCTATCGACCATGTCATCAAACTGGTTTCCAGTCTTCAGCTGAAATCTGAGAGCATTAACACCTGGAAGGTCGGCGTGGAGCGTGCCTTGAAGAAATATATCGTGGATGGTACCGAGGCCAAGGGACAGAAGTGTCCTAACTGCGGATCGGAAAGTCTGGTGTACCAGGAAGGTTGTCTGATTTGTAAGAACTGCGGATCGTCACGATGCGGATAAGCCAGTCTTATATCATACTGCGGGAAGTCCGCTTCCATGCCTTTCATGGGGTGATGCCCCAGGAGAGGAAGGTGGGAGCAGACTTCACCGTGTCCTTACGCGTGGGGGTGGATCTGAGCCTTCCCGCGGAGAGCGATGACGTTGCCGATACGCTGAACTATGCCACACTCTACGAGGTCGTGAAACAGCAGATGGAGATACCCTCGCAACTGCTGGAACACGTTGCCGGACGTATCGGGAAGGCTGTGATGGACACTTTCCCGCAAGTGACTGGCGTCGACGTGACACTGACGAAACTGAATCCCCCGATGGGGGCGGATTGTGCAGGAGCCAGTGTGGAGTTACACTTAATAAATGATAAAACTAAGGTATAAGTGCTGTGTTTCTGAGGGAAAATCATTATTTTTGCACCCACAATGAAGAATAGGTTA
Source organism: Prevotella sp. tc2-28 (assembly GCF_900107705.1). Lineage (GTDB taxonomy): Bacteria > Bacteroidota > Bacteroidia > Bacteroidales > Bacteroidaceae > Prevotella. The sequence goes on along the minus strand of NZ_FNRE01000005.1, from coordinate 36,285 downwards.
GTAGCGCTGATATGGATAACGTGTTTGTTTGTGGCTGTAGCATCGGCTGCAAACAAGAAATTCACACTGGTTATTGATGCCGGGCACGGCGGCACGGACGCAGGAGCAATCGGCACAATCACCAAAGAGAAGCACATCAACCTGAATGTGGCACTTGCCTTTGGCAGACTGGTGGAGCGCAACTGTCCCGATGTGCGCGTCATCTATACCCGCAAGACGGATGTGTTCGTGCCCTTGCATACCCGTGCAGATATTGCCAACCGCAACAAGGCCGACCTTTTCATCTCCATCCATACCAATGCGTTGCCCAAGGGACGCATCTCCAGAGGTCTGGAGACCTACACGCTGGGTATGCATCGTGCTGCTGACAACCTGGATGTGGCCAAGCGCGAGAACTCGGTCATCCTGATAGAGACCGACTATAAGCAACGCTATCAAGGCTTCGACCCGCGCTCCTCTGAGAGCTACATCATGTTTGAATTCATGCAAGACCGCAATATGGCGCAGAGTGTGGACCTGGCCAAATATGTCCAGCGTCGTACGTGTGCCGCTGCCGGTCGTCAGAATAAAGGGGTGAAGCAGGCGGGGTTCCTGGTGCTCCGCGAAACATCGATGCCCAGCTGTCTGATTGAGCTTGGCTTTATCTCAACACCCGATGAGGAGCGTTTTTTGCATTCCACTGCTGGCGTCGACCAGTTAGGTCGCGGAATCTATCAGGCATTTATGGACTATCGTGCCCAGTATGACAAGAACATTAGTGTCCCCTACAAGGCTGAACCTCGTCAGGATATCACCATCCCGACGGTTGTGCCCGAGACGGTCAAGCAAACCGAACCCGCCAAACGACCTGAACCGGTAAAACAACCCGAACCGGTCAAGCAACCCGAAACTGTAGAACAGCCTGCTCCTGAGGCACCGTCTACCCCCGTCTCGCAGCCTGTTCCCGAGGCTCAGCAAACCCCAGCAGCCCAGCCCGTCAGCGCGCCACAGACCTCTCCTCGTGCGGAGGCTCCTGTCTTTAAGTTGCAGATTCTGACGAGCGGTATGCGCCTGAAGGCCACAGACCGTCGTCTGAAAGGCCATCAGGAGGCAGATTACTACGAGGAAGGCGGACTCTTTAAGTACACGGTGGGCGCATCAGAGAACTATAACGAGATTAACCAACTGCGCAAATCGCTATCGGAGCAGTTCCCGGAGGCTTTTGTCATCGCTTTCAAGAATGGGCAGAAGATGAATATACAGGAAGCCATTAGAGAGTTCAAGAATAGGAATAACCATAAATAGAGTCAAGATATGAAATTCTTTACGAAGGAGGTAAAAATAGCATTGATAGCCCTGGTGGGCATCGTCGTATTGTTTTACGGACTGCAGTTCCTGAAAGGACTGAATGTCTTTTCCAGCGATTCGTCGTACTATGTCGCTTTCGACGATGTTAGCGGATTGTCTTCCTCGTCACCGGTATACGCCAATGGCTATCGCGTTGGCGTCGTCAAATCGCTTAGCTATGACTATAACCCTCAGGGTAAGATTATCGCTGAACTGGGACTGGACAACAACATGCGGGTGCCGCAAGGCTCTCATGCTGAACTGGCCAGTGACCTGTTAGGTAACATCAAGATCAATTTAGTGTTGTCTGACGACCCCATCCATATGTTGAGTAAGGGCGACACCATCAGCGGAATGACGGAACAGGGACTGATGAACAAGGTGGGCGACATGGTGCCTGCCATAGAACGCATGCTGCCTAAGCTCGATTCAATCATGGCTAGTCTGAACACATTGTTGGCTGATCCCGCCTTGCGTAACACTTTGCACAACGTGGAGGGGATGACTGGCAATCTTAATGCAACCAGTGCGGAACTGAAAACCCTGTCGGCTTCACTGAACAGGGAAATGCCTGCCATGATGCAGAAAACAAACGGTGTATTGGACAACACCCAGCAGTTGACAGGTAACCTGGCTGCCATTGATATTGCAGAAATGACTGAAAAGGTGAATAAGACCCTGGCCAATGTGGAGCAGATGACGCAGAGGTTGAACAGCAACGAAGGTACACTGGGACTGCTGATGCGTGATGCTACGCTTTATCATAACCTGAGTTCCACAGCGGCTTCTGCCGACTCCCTGCTGATAGATTTGAAAGAACACCCCAAAAGGTATGTGCACTTCTCCATTTTTGGAAGAAAAGATAACTAAAAAAAGCGCCTTATTTTTATTTTGTATAAATAAGAGTGGCGTATCAAATGGTTTCTACAATTTTCTTGCAACTGCTTGATATTTGTATCTTTCAAGTCGTGGTGGATTTTCAGAGTGCACATGCATAGAAGTATGTGCATTTCTGTGCTAAGTTGTTGCAAATCAAGTGTATGGAATTTTGCAAGAGGATAGTAGGTGGCGCAAATAGTCTGAAAGGCATAAAATCCCTAAAACTAACAAGTTACGGATTGTGGTATCTTTGCCTACAAAAAAGACACATTTGTTCATTTCAAAAAAAATACCGAACTTTGCATTCGAAAACAATAAACGTAAGACCAATTTTCGTCTTTAATAATAAATAAAGTAGTATCGCCGCATGGGAAAAAATCCAAAGGCGCTTTGGGACAACTGCCTTTCACTGATAAGGGAAATCGTCACAGAGCAACAATATAAGGCCTGGTTCGCGCCAATCGTCTTCGAGAAATACGACGAAGACAGCCAGACTTTGCTCGTACAGGTACCGAGTATGTACGTGTACGAATATTTGGAGCAGTACTATGTGGGACTGTTGAGCAAAGTGCTGACACGTTGCTTCGGTCAGCAAATCCAACTGACCTATCGCATTGTTACTGATAAGACGAATGGCCTTTCACAGGATGTCGAGGCAGAGGCTCCCGTAGCCATTGAACCTGCTCCGGCTACCAACAGGGGTAACAAGGCTCCTACGGTGCTGGATGCTGCCCCTCAGGATTTGAATCCCCAGCTGGATATTCATAAGACCTTCCGTAACTACATCGAGGGTGACTCCAATAAGTTGCCTCGTACTGTGGGACTGTCTATTGCCGAGCATCCTGGTAAGTCAACGTTTAACCCCTTCTTCGTCTTTGGTCCGTCGGGTTGTGGAAAGACTCATCTGATTAATGCGATTGGTGTCCGTTGTAAGGAGATGTACCAACACAAGCGTGTGCTCTATGTTTCTGCACGCCTGTTCCAAGTGCAGTTTACAGATGCCAGCCGTCAGAATACGGTTAACGATTTTATCAATTTCTACCAGACTATTGATGTGCTCATTATTGACGATGTGCAGGAATGGGCAACGGCAGAGAAGACGGTGGCTACCTTCTTCCATATCTTCGACCATTTGTTTAGGTTGGGAAAGCAGATCATTCTGGCTTCAGACCGTCCTCCAGTGGATTTGAAGTGGTTGCAGGATCGTATGCTGACGCGTTTCTCCTGCGGTCTGATTGCCGAGTTGGAGAAACCTAACGTACAGCTGTGCAAGGATATCTTGGATGCAAAGTGTCGTCGTGATGGACTGAAGATTCCTGAGGATGTTATCCAGTTTATTGCTGAGACTGCCAATGGTAGCGTCCGTGACTTGGAGGGTGTTATCAATTCGCTTCTTGCCTATAGTGTTGTCTATAATTCCAATATAGATATGCGGCTTGCTGAACGAATCATCAAGCGCGCGGTGAAGATAGACAACAAGCCGCTGACCATTGATGATATTCTGGACAAGGTGTGCAACCATTATGGTGTCAGCCAGCAATCAATATTCAGTCGCTCACGTAAACGTGACTATGTGTTGGTACGCCAGATTTCGATGTATCTCGCCCAGAAATACACCAAGATGCCTGCTTCACGCATTGGTCAACTGATTGGTGGACGAGATCATTCTACAGTCATTCACAGTTGCTCGGCTATTGAGCAGCGCTTGAAGATAGACAAGGCATTCAGTTCCGAAGTGAGCAGTATAGAGAATTCCTTTAAACTGAGAGATAAGAAGTAAAAAAAGACAACCGTTAAAGGTTGTCTTTTTCTATATCCTTGAAGTATTTGTAAGTGGCGACCTTCAACTCGTCTGTGGCAGGTTCGTCGCAAACGATGATGCCGTGCTGATGGGTCTGCAGGGCTGAGATGGTCCATGCCTGGCAGACGGGGCCTTCGATGGCAGCCTGCAAAGCGCGAGCCTTATGGTGTCCGTTGCAGAGAATCATCACCTCACGGGCAGCCATTACGGTGCCCACACCTACGGTCAATGCCAGCTTGGGCACTTTGTTGACGTCGTTGTCGAAGAAGCGTGAATTAGCGATGATGGTGTCCGATGTCAGTGTCTTGACACGTGTCTTGGAAGCAAGGCTTGAGAAAGGCTCGTTGAAGGCGATATGTCCGTCGGGACCGATACCTCCGATGAACAGGTCGATGCCGCCAGCCTCCTGAATCATCTCCTCGTAGTGGGCACACTCAGCCTCCAAATCCTTGGCGTTGCCGTTTAGGATATGGATATTCTCCTTGGGACAGTCAATATGGTCGAACAGGTTGCGAGCCATGAAAGAGTGATATGACTCGGGATGTGACTCGGGCAGTCCAACATACTCGTCCATGTTGAACGTCAGCACATTCTTGAATGATACACGGCCTTCCTTGTTGGCTTTGACGAGACAGGCATACATTCCCTCGGGTGAACTGCCGGTAGGCAAACCCAGAACAAAAGGTTTCTCTGCTGTGGGCTTAAAGGCATTGATACGCTCAATGACGTGCTCAGCAGCCCATTGCGACATTTTCTGATAATCTGATTCGATAATAACTCTCATAAGTAATTGTTTAAAAAGTTGTACTGTTTCCGGCTGCAAAGTTATAAAATAATTGTGAAAGATGAATGCATAACAGAATTTTTTTTTGTACCTTTGCATCCGTATTATATAATATGTATGAAGGAATTTGTTATATCTGAGGTCAAGGCGGAAACGGCTGTGCTTGTCGGACTGATTACGCAACAGCAGGATGAGGCCAAGACAAAAGAATATCTGGATGAACTGGAGTTTCTGGCTGATACGGCGGGTGCCGTCACCGTGAAACGCTTTACACAAAGGGTGCAAGGACCTAGTCAGGTGACCTATGTGGGAAAGGGTAAGCTGGAAGAAATCAGACAATACATCAAGATGCAGGAAGAGGCTGCTGATGACGATCCTACAGGCGAGACACAGCCTGTGGGTATGGTTATTTTCGATGACGAACTGTCAGCCAAGCAGATACGTAATATTGAGGCGGAACTGAAAGTGAAGATACTGGACCGCACGTCGCTCATCCTGGATATCTTTGCCATGCGTGCCCAGACAGCAGAGGCCAAGACGCAGGTCGAACTAGCTCAATATCGTTATATGCTACCCCGCCTACAACGCTTATGGACTCACTTGGAGCGCCAGGGCGGCGGTTCGGGTTCCGGAGGCGGCAAAGGTTCAGTAGGCCTTCGTGGTCCTGGTGAGACTCAGTTAGAGATGGACCGAAGAATCATCCTGCATCGTATCACACTGCTCAAACAGCGTCTTCAGGAGATTGATCAGCAGAAAACCACTCAGCGTAAGAACCGTGGCCGCTTAATCCGTGTGGCCTTGGTGGGCTATACCAATGTGGGCAAGTCTACGATGATGAACCTGTTGTCAAAAAGTGAGGTCTTCGCAGAGAATAAGCTGTTTGCTACCCTTGATACCACCGTACGCAAGATGGTCATTGACAATCTGCCCTTCCTGTTGGCTGATACCGTCGGATTTATCCGTAAACTGCCTACCGATCTGGTTGACTCGTTCAAGTCAACACTTGATGAGGTGCGCGAGGCCGACCTGCTTGTCCACGTTGTTGACATTTCTCATCCCGATTTCGAAGAACAGATCAATGTTGTAGAGAAGACACTCTCTGACCTAGGCTGTTCAGACAAGCCTTCTATGTTGGTCTTTAACAAGATAGATGCCTATACCTGGACTCCGCAGGATGAGGACGACCTGACAGCACCCACCCGTGAGAACATCTCACTGGAGGAGTTGAAGAAGACGTGGATGGCTAAGATGCAAGGTGACTGCCTTTTCATCTCTGCCCGTGAGAAGCAGAACATTGAAGAGTTGCGCGAGGTGCTTTATCAGAAAGTCCGCGAGCTGCACGTTCAGAAATATCCCTACAATGACTTTTTGTATACAGTAGAAGAATAACCATTGCAAGATACTTATTTATGAGAAATTACAGACAACTGACACAAGATGAGATTAACGTCCTTGAGAACAACAGCTGTTGGGCAGAGGACTGGACAAGAGTAATGGTGGATGAGGCTTTCTCGCCCTATGGTTTCCACCGCGTGATATTCTATGGTGATATTCGTCTGGGCAAATTCGAGAAACAGGTAGAGGTCACCAAGGGCTTTACCAAACATTCGGGCATCAACGATGCAACCTTGCGTAATGTTACGGTGGGCGACGACTGTTTGATAGAGAAGATTGGCAATTTCATCAATAACTATACTATTGGTGATGACTGCTATATCTCCAATGTTTCCACAATGGAGACTACCGAGGGTGCCACTTTTGGCGAAGGTCATCTGGTTAGCGTGCTCAACGAGATGGGCGATGGCAATGTTGTCCTGTTCCATGACCTGAATTCCCAGTTGGCTGCATTCATGGTCAAGCACTTTAGTGACAAACAGTTGAAAGATACCCTCCTGCGACTTGTCAACGAAGAAATCCGCTTCACCCAGCCAGAGCGTGGCACAATTGGCAATGGTGTGAAAATTATCAATTCCAAGGAGATTACCAATACCGTTGTGAAGGACGACTGCGAGATTAATGGTGCGGCAAGGCTCTCTGATTGTACCATCCTGAGCTCGAAGGATGCCTCGGTATATATTGGAACAGGTGTTATCTGCGAAAACTCTATTATCTCGAATGGTTGCAGCATCACCAACTCAGTGAAGATGCAGGACTGCTTTGTGGGTGAGGCCTGCCAGATTACCAACGGTTTTACCGCAGAGGCCAGTGTGTTCTTTGCCAACTCCTATATGGCCAACGGTGAGGCCTGTGCAGCTTTCTGCGGCCCATTCTCGGCTTCTCACCATAAGTCAAGCCTGCTCATCGGTGGTGAGTTCTCTTTCTATAATGCCGGCTCTAACACCAATTTCTCCAACCACGCCTACAAGATGGGGCCCATGCACTATGGAACACTGGAACGCGGTTCCAAGACTGCTTCAGGAGCCTATGTGCTGATGCCTGCCAAGATTGGCGCTTTCTCTGTCTGCTTCGGCAAACTGATGAACCATCCAGACATGCGTTGCCTGCCATTTGCCTACCTGTTGGCTTATGGTGAGACCATGTATATCGTGCCAGGCCGTAATATCACTACGGTGGGACTCTACCGCGATATCAAGAAATGGCCCAAGCGCGATAAACGAGCCAGTTCATGTCGCAAGAGTGTTATAAACTTCGACTGGCTTTCTCCCTTTACCGTCGGTGAAATTGTAGAGGGTAAGCATATCCTTGAGTCTTTACGCCAGGCTGGAGGAAAGAACGTTTCAAGCTATAACTTCCAAGAATACATTATCAACGCTTCGTCGCTGACCAAGGGTATCAAGTATTACGATATTGCCCTGCGTATCTATATGGGGGCCGTGCTGAAACGCGCAGCTAAAGGTGGTTTTCTTGGCAAGCCGACATCAACGACAGGCGAGGGCAAGTGGAACGACCTCTCTGGTCTGTTGCTGCCTGCCAGCGAAGAGCAACGCCTAATTGACGATATCAAGAACGGAACCATTGAGAGCATCCAGGATGTGTTAGATCGTTTCAATGATATTAACGACCACTATCGTGAGTATCAATGGGTGTGGACCTACAAGCTGATTCTTGATTACTATGGCCTTGAAGAGTTGAATGATGCCGCCATGCAGCGCATCCGTGAGGACTATGTCCGAGCCCGTCGTGCATGGATTGCTGAAATCCGCAAGGATGCCCAGAAGGAATTCGAGATGGGAGATGTCGAGCAGGATGTATTTGATGACTTTATTTCAAAATTAGACCACGAAACAGATTATGAAGACTAAATTTTTGGTTGCAGCCTGTCTGATGGCATTGGGAATGTCCGTTCAGGCAAAAGATTTTAAGTACACTACAGTGAATGGCGATCTGACGAAGACTCGCATCTACACGTTGGACAATGGTCTGAAAATATACCTCTCCGTAAATCCAGAGAAACCCCGCATCCAGACCTACATTGCCGTTCGCACTGGTTCGAAGAACGACCCTGCTGAGACTACTGGTCTTGCTCACTACTTGGAACATCTGATGTTCAAAGGCACCAAGCAGTTTGGTACCAACAACCCTACTGCTGAGGCTCCTCTGCTCGACCAAATAGAACAGCGCTATGAGGCTTATCGTAAGCTCACGGATCCGGCTGCTCGCAAAAAGGCCTATCATGAGATTGACTCTGTCTCACAGGTTGCAGCCCAGTATTTCATTCCCAATGAGTATGATAAGCTGATGGCAGCTATCGGTGCTCAGGGAACCAATGCTTTCACTTCTAACGATGTGACATGCTACACCGAGGATATCCCCTCTAATGAGGTAGAGAACTGGGCTAAGATACAGGCAGACCGCTTCCAGCATATGGTGATTCGTGGTTTCCACACCGAGTTGGAGGCTGTGTATGAGGAGTATAACATGTACCTGACAGATGATGGTGACAAGATATGGAGTGCGTTAGGCAAAAAACTTACCCCGACACACCCCTATGGCACGCAGACCACGATTGGTACTCAGGCCCACCTGAAGAACCCATCGATTACGAATATTAAGAACTACTTTAAGAAGTGGTATGTACCCAACAACGTGGCCATCTGCATGGCTGGTGATTTTGATCCTGACAAGGTGGTAGCCATCATTGACCGCTATTTCGGAAAGTGGAAGCCTGCTGCTGACGTCTCTCAGCCCGTCTTCCCAGCCCAGCGCAAACTCACGGCTCCATCGGACACCACTATTATCGGACAGCAGGCTGACCAAGTGTGGATGGGATGGCTGGCTAAGAAAGCCTCAGACTTGCAGTGTGACACCCTTGACGTTATTGGTGACATGCTGAGCAATGGACGTGCAGGTATCTTTGACCTCAACCTGAACCAACAGATGAAGGTACAGGTGGCTCAGGCTGGCACACAGACTCAACAAGACTATTCGTCATTCCTACTCATCGGAATGCCCAAGCCAGGTCAGTCATTGGAGGAGGTACGCTCGCTGATGCTGGCAGAACTTGAGAATCTGAAGCAGGGCCGCTTCTCTGATGACTTGTTGCCCTCTGTCATCAATAACCGCAAACTGAGCGAACAGCGAGCCCTTGACAACAACACGTGGCGCGTCCGCCAGCAGATGAACGCCTTTATCAATGGTGAGAGTTGGCAGCATCATGTCGGTCAGACGGAGCGTATTGCCCGCATGACAAAGCAACAGATTGTCGACTTCGCCCGCCGCTTCTTTACCGATGGTTATGCCACTGTCTTCAAGAAGCAAGGTGTTGACACCCTTCAGAAGAAGATTGACAAGCCTGCCATCACGCCAATTCCCACCAATCGTGACCAAGTAAGCCGTTTCGTGATGGATATCCAGAATGCCAAGGTGGAGCCTATCCAGCCACAGTTCCTCGATTTCCAACGTGACATCACTGTTGGCGAGGTTAAGAAGGGCTTACCCCTCCTGTATAAGCAGAATACCGACAACCAGCTGTTCAATCTTGTGTTCCGTTTCGACTTCGGGCATGAGGATGACAACCGTTACGATATCGCCTCCAACTATCTTGAGTACGTAGGTACCAAGAAGTTGTCGGCTACCGATATCAAGCAGCAGTTCTATAAGCTGGCCTGCAACTATAACATCAGCGTCAATAGCGATAACCTGAACATATCTCTCTCTGGACTCAGCGAGAACATGCCTGCAGCCCTGGAACTGTTGGAGAATGTGCTGCATAACGCACAGGGCGACAAGGCTTCATACGATCAGTTTGTAGCACTGACACTCAAAAACCGCGATGATGCCAAGAAGGACCAGCGTACCTGTTTCGACTACCTGTTCAGCTATGGCGTCTATGGTCCTCACAATATGCGTCGTGCTGATATGACTGCTGACGAATTACGTCAAGCAAATCCTCAGCAGTTGCTTAATCTGTTAGGTGGTCTCTGTCAGTTGCAGCACACCGTGCTGTATTACGGTCCGCTGAGTCAAAAGGAACTTGCTGCCGAGTTGAGCAAGAGCCATAAGACACCAAAGCAGTTGGCTGTTGTTCCTCATGGACAACCTTTTACCAAGCAGCTCACCCCACAGAATGAAATATGGATGGCTCCTTATGATGCCAAAAATATCTATATGCGTATGTACCACAACGAGGGACGCGACTTCAATCCTGATGAGACTGCTACTATTACACTCTTCAACGAGTATTTCGGAGGAGGTATGAACGGTATTGTATTCCAGGAGCTTCGCGAGGCTCGTGGTTTGGCTTACAATGCAGGTGCCAACTACGGACGCATCTCCAAGAAGGGCGAGAAGGAGAGCTTCTTCACCCATATCATCACCCAAAATGACAAGATGATGGATTGCGTGCGTCAATTCCACCAGATACTGGATACCATCCCGCAGTCAGAAGCCGCCTTCCAGATTGCCAAGGATGCCGTGATTAAGCAACTGGCTTCTCAGCGTATCACCAAGATGAACGTCATCTACAGCTACCTCATGATGAAGAAGTTAGGTTTGGACTACGACCTCAACGAGAAAATGTATCGTGATATGCAGAAGATGACCCTTAAGGACATCATCAATTTCGAGCAGAGCAACATGGCGCGCAAGCCTTACCGTTATCTCATTTTGGGTGACGAGAAGGAACTCGACATGAAGTCACTCGAGAAGATTGGTCCTATCCGTCGCTTGACATTGGAAGATATTTTCGGATATTAATAACTAACAAGCAAATACAACTATGGCAAAAACACCAGAATTCAAGTATGCCCCCATGTTTCAGGTGGGCAAGGACACAACCGAGTATCGCCTGCTGACAAAGGAAGGCGTAACCACTGCCGAGTTTGAAGGCAAGCAGATTGTTAAAGTATCTAAGGAAGCACTTACTCTCCTGGCTCAGCAGGCTTTCCACGATGTAGAGTTTATGCTGCGTCGTGAACATAACGAGCAAGTTGCAAAAATCCTCACTGACCCAGAGGCTAGCGAGAACGATAAATATGTAGCCCTGCAGTTCCTGCGCAATGCCGAGGTGGCTGCTAAAGGCATCCTGCCTTTCTGTCAGGATACGGGTACCGCCATCATTCATGGTGAGAAGGGACAGCAAGTGTGGACTGGTTTCGAGGATGAAGAGGCTCTCTCGCTGGGTGTCTTCAATACTTTCACACAGGACAATCTGCGCTACTCGCAGAATGCCCCTCTGAATATGTATGACGAGGTGAACACTCGTTGTAACCTACCTGCGCAGATAGACATCGAGGCTACTGAGGGTGCAGAGTATAAGTTTGTAATGGTTGCCAAGGGAGGTGGCTCGGCAAATAAGACCTACTTCTACCCGATGACGAAGGCTACCATTCAGAACGAGGGTACGCTGATTCCTTTCCTCGTTGAGAAGATGAAGTCACTGGGTACGGCAGCATGTCCTCCTTACCATATTGCCTTTGTGATTGGTGGTACGTCAGCTGAGAAGAACCTGCTGACTGTTAAGTTGGCCAGCATCAAGTTCTACGATAACCTGCCCACTACAGGAGACGAGACTGGTCGTGCCTTCCGTGATATTGACCTAGAGGAGAAGTTGCTGAAGGAAGCACACAAGATTGGCTTGGGTGCTCAGTTTGGTGGTAAGTATCTGGCTCATGACATCCGTGTTATCCGTCTGCCTCGTCATGGTGCCTCTTGTCCTATCGGTATGGGTGTCAGCTGTTCGGCTGATAGAAATATCAAGGCAAAGATTAACGCTGATGGTATTTGGTTGGAGAAGATGGATAGCAACCCCACGGAGCTGATTCCTGAGGAACTGCGCAGACCAGGTGAGGGTACGAAGGGCATCGAGATTGACCTCAACGAAGGTATCGATGCTGTTCGCAAGGAACTCTCCAAGTATCCTGTTTCTACCCGTGTAAACCTGAAAGGTACTATTATAGTGGCTCGTGACATCGCTCACGCTAAGCTAAAGGCCCGTTTGGATGCCGGTGAGGGTATGCCTGACTATTTCAAGAAGTATCCTGTGTTGTATGCTGGTCCTGCCAAGACTCCCGAGGGCTATCCTTGTGGCTCGATGGGCCCGACTACAGCCAATCGTATGGACCCCTATGTTGATGAGTTCCAGGCTAATGGTGCCAGTCTTGTGATGATTGCCAAGGGCAACCGTTCGGATGTGGTCACTGAGGCTTGTAAGAAGCACGGCGGTTTCTATCTCGGAACCATTGGAGGTGTGGCTGCAGTCCTCTCTCAGAGCAGTATCAAGAGCATCGAGTGCGTGGAGTATCCCGAACTCGGTATGGAAGCTGTGTGGAAGATAGAAGTCGAGGACTTCCCCGCCTTTATCCTGGTAGACGACAAGGGCAATGACTTCTTTAAGCAGTTGAAGCCCTGGTGCCCGAATTCGAAGTGAAAAGTGTAAAGTGAAAGGTAAGAAATGGATAACAGCAATCCTGTTGCTGCTGCTGACTATCTCGGTAGCAGCACAGGATGTTATTATCCAACGTGGATGTCGCGTTGGTACACCCAGACCGGAAGGTATGGCATTGCGTCGTGGTGCTTCAGGTGGCCAGCCTAAGCAGGTGGGTGGTGACTTCTACGTGGGCGACCTTCATCAGTTGGTGGTGATGGTAGCCTATGCCGATAAGGATTTTAAGGAAGACGAGACTGCAACGCTGGAATTGTGGAACAATATTTTCAATACTGAGGGCTATGCGGAGGGTTCCTTCCAAGGTTCTATACGCGACTACTTCTGCGCCCAGAGCTACAACCTGTTCTGCCCCGTCTTCGACCTGGTATATGTGAAGGTAAGTGGCAATGCTAAGAAGTATGCCAGCGATGCTTCCTCCGATGAAAACTCACAGTATCTGGTGCAGGACATCATGGAGCAGCTGGAGACGCGCAACATCAACTGGAGCCTCTACGACTGGAACGGCGACGGCTTCATTAACCAGTTGCTAATCGTTTATGCTGGAAAGGGACAGAATGCTGGTGGTGGCAGTGACACCATCTGGCCCCATCAGTGGTGGATGAGCGAACATCAGAAAGGCCCCGAGATAGGAGACTATTGCAATCCCATTCCTGTTACCGATGGTGAGAATCAGTACTTGGTAGATTGTTACTGCTGTGTGCAGGAAGAGGTTAATACGTCGAGTGTGAAGACCTCCTTTGGTACCATCTGCCACGAGTACTCCCACTGCTTCGGCTTCCCTGACTTTTATCGTGGAAGTGTAAAATATGTCGATGAATGGGATCTTATGGACTCGGGCAACTACAATGGCAAGGGATTCTGTCCTGCCAACTATTCTGCCCACGAGCGCTGGTTGATGGGATGGCTCACGCCAACAGAACTGGAGTATAATACTACCATCACCAACATGCCTTCCTTGACAGAAGAAGGTGTGGCCTATCTTATACGCAACGAAGGATATGAAAATGAGTATTACATGGTGGAGAACCGCCAGCAGGAAAGGTGGGATAGTGCTCTTCCCGGCAGTGGGCTCATTATTTTCCACATAGACTTCGACCCCAGCATCTGGACAAGTGTTTCGGATACTCCCAACAGCAGCAAAATACAGCGTTATACTATCTTCAATGCCAACAATTCCACTTCGTTAATCTCAAATTGGGCCTATCCCTATCTGACTAACGACTCACTGACCAACCGCTCTACGCCTGCTGCCAAGCTCAATAACGAGAATACCGACGGCACTAAGCTGATGAACAAGTCGGTGCGCGACATTGACGTTACCAACGGCTTGGCCTCCTTCCGCTTCACGGAAGATACACCCACAGGAATCGAAGAACGTACCACTCAGCAATTGCCTGAGACACTCTATGACCTTGGACCGATATATATTATAAGGTATTCCAATGGTACAATCAAGAAAGTGATGAAACATAAAACACAAAACAAATGATGAAACGACTGACTGTCCTCTTACTGACCTGTTGCATGGTGCTCACGATGAGCGCTCAGACAGCACGCGAAGAAATTAAGGCTAACAAGTTCTTGTCAGCAAGTAACTATCTTGACTATGACAACTACCCTGCCACGAAACCGCTCACACCAGCGCCGAAAGGTTATGAACCCTACCTGATGAACCACTACGGACGTCATGGGTCTCGTTGGCTGATCAATGAACATCAGTATACTGGCGTTCTGAACACGCTCCGCAAGGCAAGCGAGCAAGGTAAGTTGACAACTGCAGGCGAGGATGTGATGCGCCAGGTGGATATAATCTACCAGTCATCCATCAAGCGCCTAGGCGATCTTACAACTGTTGGTGAACGCCAGCACCATGGCATCGGAAAACGTATGGCTCAGAACTTCCCTGAGATATTTAAGAAGGAAGGTTTACCTGTTGATGCCCGTTCTACCGTGGTTATCCGCTGTATCCTCTCGATGGTGGCTGAGTGTGAAGAAATTGCTGCAGCCAATCCCACGGCTCAGTTTCATAACGATGTAAGCCAGTCTTTGCAATATTACCTGAACCAGCCTCGGTCGCAGTTCCTTGACAGTGTTCGCAAGAGCACCCGTAGTATACGTCATGAGCTGGAAAACAAGTTGCTCAAGGAAAGTCATCCTGAGCGGTTGATGGGTGTGCTGTTCAATGATGCTCAGTGGGCTGCCGATAGTGTGAAGGCTGCTAACTTCGTTGCCAGCTTGTTCGACATTGCCGCTAATATGCAAAGTCATGACTTAGGACTCGACCTCTATTCCTATTTCACCGATGAGGAAATCTATGCTCAGTGGCGTGTCCGTAACATGGGCTGGTATATTGACTATGGTGCTTCTCCGCTGGGTGGTGTGGTGCAGCCGTTTTGTCAGGCTAACCTGTTGAAGGACATCATTCAGGTGGCTGATACTACGAAGCAAACCAGTGCTGTGCTACGCTTCGGCCATGAGGTTTGTGTGATGCCTCTGGCTTGCCTGTTGGAGTTGGATAACTGCGGCTATGTTACGGACGACCTTGAAAACCTCGATCAGGTGTGGCGCAACTATAAGATTTATCCCATGGCGTGCAACATCCAACTGGTGTTCTACCGGCCTGTCTCGGGCAAGGGCGACATCCTGGTGAAGGCGCTCCTGAACGAACGTGAGGCAACGTTGCCTGTAAAGACCAGGCAGTTCCCCTATTATAAGTGGAAAGACTTACGCCAGTACTACCTGAAACGGTTGGAATGGTTTGAAGGTAAAGAAAAAGAAAGTGCCCTCCAGAAATAGGGGGCACTTTTCTTATGGAAGGTATGATAATGAGCGGGTTATACTAAGTGCTCGATGAGGTCGGCACGGTCGCCTGGAAGCATGTCGATGACAGGAATCTCAATCATCGTGTAGCAAGCAGGCTGCAAGCGCATGGATGCACGAGCCACATTGACCAGAACTTGACCGGTCAAAGCAGGGTTGTTAATCTGCATGTTGAACTCCAAGCGCTGGTTCTGTGTCTGTCCGCTGACTCCTTTTCGTACAAGGTTAACCCCGTGTCCCATGTCACGAACGTCATCTACGCTCTCCACTTGGAAGACATGCGTCTCATCAGAGGCGAAATAGGGGTCGGCCTTAATATCGGCAGCAACATCCTCCAGTTTGGCACCATCCTCCAACTCGACATATACCATGCGACGGTGGATACCCTCCCCCAAAGGAATGGTCATGGAAAGCGCATTCTTGACACCCTTCTTGGAGCGTACGCAGACACTGTGGCCCATTGACATACCGGGTCCGAAGTTGGTGTAGCTCAGTCCCTTAGGAGCCAGACTTTGCATCAGTGTGCGTACGATGGAATCGGATCCCGGGTCCCATCCGGCAGCGATAACGCTCACGGTGCCCGTCTCCTTGTTGATGGCCATCAGACGCTCGCGATAGCCGCGGATGTTGGTGTGGATGTCGAATGAGTCGACAGTGTTGATGCCCAGCGGCAGTATCTGCTTGGCATATTCCTCGCACGAGCGGGTAGGGGTGGCGAGGATGGCTACGTCAACGTTCTTCAATTCCTTGATATCCTTAACAACCTCATACTGAGCCAGTTCTGCTGGCTTTTCATCGGCACCGTTCCGGCGTACGATACCTGCAATCTCGAAGTCGGGAGCGGCTTCCAGTGCCTGAACGGTGTACTTTCCAATGTTGCCGTAACCTACGACGGCTGCTCTGATTTTCTTCATAATTTGTTTCTTTGTTGGTCGATTTTTGTAATTCTGCTTGCAAAAGTACTACTTTTTCTTTAATATCGTGACATTTTGCCCTAAAAATTATCGAAAAACTTTCGAGTCGCATGCGAAATCCTGTCCTTTAATTTATGCTTTATATCAAGGAAATTGAATTTTTTTTCAAAAAAAGTGGTAAAAAAAACACTTATTTTAAAAATAATGTGTAATTTTGCAGTCGAAATCAATTGAAGGTGTGAACTTTCTAGATTAAATAATAAACCATTAAAATTTTTATTCAAATGAAAAAGCTGTTAGTTATCGGTACAGCCGTCCTTTCAATGGTGGCTTGTACAAAGGAAACAAACCTTTACGATCCTGCTGCTATCGAGAGCAATCAGAAGGCTCAGTATGCTCAGCAGTTCGTAAACACGTATGAAGGAATCAGTCTCGATCAGTCTTGGGACTTGACGACTCTCTCTGCTTCACAGACTCGTGCTACTACTGCAATTGAAACCAAGCTTGTAAAAGGTTTGGAATTTGGTTTGGACTATGATGTAGAATATAGCTTTGGTAAGTATAAGCTGACAAACCGTACAATCGGAAAGAACAAGCCGCTGTTTGATGCCATCCAGAAGGTGCTCCCCGATGGTACGAAGCATGAAGGCGTTCCCGTTGTGTTGACTGCTCCCAGCAACTCATTCACCATCTATCCTGTTAGTGTGCAGGGCATGTGGACTCATGATTTGTATGTGAAGGTCGGCAACGAAAAACCCGTAAAACTTTACTCAAAGAGTTGGACAGATTTTTCTCGTGCCTATGTCAATGGCGAGTGGCTGACAGGTAAAGTTCACTGGTCTCTGTTTGATGGCTATACTTTTGAATTAGGCCAAACGGCAGCACTGAATGGTCTGTATGTAGAGGCTCCTGTAGGCACCCCGATTGAAATCTACGTTGCCAATGTGAAGGAAGGACAGACAGAAAAGCCTTCTGTTGGTACCTTTAACGGTCAGGCTATCTATGTTGATACTGATGCAAAGCCCGAGGGCATTGAGATGCACAAGGATGCTATTGTGAAGTATGTTGGTATTGAGGACAATAATGGTGCAAATTCTGACGGTGACTTCAATGATGTCGTTCTGGCAATCGTAGGTAACCCCTCAGTTCCCGAGGAAATCAAGGTTGAAGAAGATGAGTACACAGTTGAGTCATCTACCACCAAGCGTTATATGGTTGAAGACCTGGGTAGCATTGGTGACTTCGACTTCAACGATGTTGTTATTGATGTAACAGAGAATGTGAAGGATACTTACAAGAGAACGCTGACCAACGGTGAGGTAACCGCTAACGATCTGGTTAAGACTGAGAAGACACAGAGTGCTGTTCTGCGTCACCTGGGTGGTTTGCTGCCCTTCCAGTTGACCATTGGTAACACTGTACTGCCTGAGATGCAGGGTGTGCTTGGTAAGGATCTCGAGGAGAAGTTTGATATCGAAGGCTGGAACCCATTGACCAACAATATCTCTGTCAAGGTTAGAAACAAGGACAATGGTGCTGTGTTCAACATTCCGTTCCCGAAGGCTGGCGAGGCTCCTATGATCATCGCTACACCTGTTGACTGGGATTGGATGAAGGAGAACGTAAGTGTTCCCGGCTCATGGTTCTACCCAGCATTCTAAACTTGCTTTTTTAGCATTTTAGATGCTATAACACAATAAACGGGCGTTTCTGCCCGTTTTTTTTGTGTAATATTATAATATTAGTTTTTTATGATTGAATACATTAAGGGTGAACTGACAGAGTTAACCCCCGCATTGGCAACTGTCGAAACTGCGGGTGTAGGTTATGGGCTGAATATCTCGCTGAATACGTATAGTGCCATTCAGGGCAAGAAGGACGTGAAGTTGTATGTCTATGAGTCTATCCGCGAGGATGCTCATTTGTTGTACGGTTTTGTGTCGAAGAAGGAGCGTGAGATGTTTGAACTGCTCATCAGCGTTAGCGGTGTGGGCCCGAATACGGCGCGTATGATGCTCTCGTCGATGAGTGTTGCCGAGTTGTGCAACGCCATCTCAACGGGTAATGAGCGTCTGGTGAAGGGCATCAAGGGTATTGGTAAGATGACCGCACAGCGTATCATCGTAGACCTTCGCGACAAGATTGTAGCCCTGGGCATTGCTGAAGAGATACCTGCTGGCGGAACGATGGCAGCACCTGTCAACAATGCCGTGAAGGACGAGGCCGTCAGTGCCCTCACCATGTTAGGCTTTGCTCCGGCTCCTACTCAGAAGGTCGTTGTAGCCATCCTCACCGAACAGCCCGACCTGCCTGTTGAGCAAGTGGTTAAGCTGGCGCTGAAACAGATTAAGTAATCGTTGAAGCGCGTTGCCTATATCTCCGCCATCCTGTTGAGCATCAGCGCTCTGGCTATGCCTCCGCAGGACGACAAGACACAGCAGAAGCCTGTGCCTCATGGGCAACCTGTATTACATGCAGAAGATGAGGAGATACCCGACTCGCTGCTTCATCCCCGTTGGAAGATTCAGAAGACCGCACCTATTGAGGTAGCCGATCTTGACTCGTCGGCTATCGACCTCCACTTCCCCGAGAACATTCGTCAGGAAGTGACCTATAACGACTCCACGGGCATGTATGTCATAGGCTCGAAGATAGGAGACAGCTATCTGAATGCCCCTGTGCTGATGACTCCCGAAGAGTATCAGGCATGGTCGGAAAAACGTGAGCTGCGCGATTTCTTCCGCAAGAAAGATGCCGCCAATGTGGCGAACAAGGGTAAGGAGAAGTTCGATTTCACCGATATGCACTTCGATTTAGGTCCCGCAGAAAAGATCTTCGGTCCTGGTGGTGTGCGCATCAAGACACAAGGAACGGCAGAGTTGAAATTGGGTGTCAACCTGAAAAATGTAGACAATCCCTCGCTGCCTGAGAACAACCGCAAGACGAAGGCTGTTGACTTCGACGAGAAAATCAACTTCAACATGACTGGTAAGGTGGGTGACAAGGTGAACATGAATCTGAACTACAACACCGATGCCACCTTCGACTTTGACACGAAGAACATCAAGCTGCGCTACGAAGGCAAGGAGGATGAGATTATCAAACTGGTAGAGGCAGGCAACGTCACCTTCCCTTCTAACAACTCGCTGGTCAAGGGAGCCAGCAGTCTGTTTGGTCTCCGCACCGACATGCAGTTCGGCAGGCTGAAGTTGCAGACCGTCATCTCGCAGAAGAACTCAACGACCAAGAGCGTCTCTTCGAAGGGAGGCACCCAGATGACACCGTTCGACCTCAACGTAGCCAACTACGAAGAGAACCGCCACTTCTTCCTCTCCCGCTATTTCCGTGAGCGCTATGATGCCGCTATGCAGCAGTTGCCTAACCTGACAACCGGCATCAACGTGACACGTATCGAGGTGTGGGTGACCAACAAGACCGGTACTACTGCCAACACGCGTAATATCGTGGCATTCTCGGAACTGGGCGAGAGCACCTCCGGAAAGTGGGGTGGTAGCGGGAACCAGTCGCAGTTGCCGCAGAACAATGCCAACAACGAGTATCAGCAACTGACGACAACCTATGCAGACGCCCGTAACATCGACCAGACAAGTACGGTGCTGACAGCGCCTTTCGAGGGCGGTGAGGACTACGAGAAACTGGCTTCTGCCCGTTTGCTGACCACTTCGGAATATACACTCAACGCTGCCTTGGGATACATCTCGTTGAAGACCACGTTGCAGACCGACCAAGTGCTCGCTGTGTCCTACGAATACACCTATGGCGGACAGACCTTTAGGGTGGGCGAGTTTGCCGCCGACCAGAGCGATAATGTCAGTCAGGCGCTCTATGTCAAAGCCCTCAAGAATACCAGCAACAGTCCGCATCAGGCTAACTGGGACCTGATGATGAAGAACGTGTATTACCTGGCATCTACCGTGGAGCGCACCCGCTTCCGTCTGGACATCAAATACCAGAGCGATACGGCAGGTGTCTACCTCAACTATATCCCGGATTCACGCTCGAAGAATACCACCCTGTTGCGAGGCTTGGGCTGTGACCGCCTGGACAACAACAACCGCGTCAACCCTAACGGCTATTTCGACTTCGTGGAAGGCTACACCGTGCATAACGGTCGCGTGTTCTTCCCTTCTGCTGAGCCTTTCGGTAAGACTCTGGAGGAATTCCTGAGACGCTGTGGACTCCCTGAGGACAGCATTGCCAAATACACCTTCTACGAGTTGTACGATACCACCCGCACGGCAGCCCGTCAGATGACGAACAAGAACAAGTTCAAGCTGGTCGGACAGTTCAAGGGCACCTCAGCCAACGTCATCTCGCTGGGAGCCTATAACGTGCCGCAGGGCTCCGTGGTGGTGACTGCCGGCGGTGTCATCTTGAAGGAAGGTTCAGATTATAGCGTCGACTATTCAGCCGGTGAGGTGACCATCCTCAACCAGAGCATCATCGATGCAGGAACGGCAGTCAACGTGTCCCTGGAGAGCAATACCGAGTATGGTATGCAGCGGAAGCGCATGTTTGGCTTCAACTGGGAGTATGAGTTCTCGAAGAACTTACAGATTGGCGGTACGCTGCAACACCTCAGCGAACAGGCGCTCACCTCCAAGGTGGTGATGGGTTCTGAGCCGTTGAAGAACACGTTGTGGGGCCTGAACATCAACTGGAAGACCGAGAGCCAGTGGCTGACGCGAATGCTGGACAAGTTGCCGCTGTTGCATTGTACCGCGCCTTCGCAGATAACCTTCACCGGTGAATTTGCCCACCTGATAGCCGGAACGGCCAGCGGTACGCAGGACAATGCTTCGTATATCGACGACTTCGAGAATGCCAAGAACGGCATCAGCGTGCTGGAACCTAAGTCGTGGGTCATCTCCAGTGTGCCTAAGTTGTTCCCCGAATATGCCGACAACGACTCGGTGACCAGCGGCTTCAACCGTGCCCTGCTGGCCTGGTATAACATTGACCCGCTGTTCACCTACCGCTCGTCCAGCTTGACGCCCAGCCATATCAAGAGCGACCTTGACCAGCTCAGCAACCACTATGTGCGTGCTGTCTATGTCAACGAGCTCTATCCCAACCGCAACCAGTCAACTTACAGCGGTGCCACCAACACGCTGCCCGTGCTCAACATGGCCTACTATCCGGAGGAGCGCGGTCCGTATAACCTCACCACCGATGTCAACCTGAACGGTACGCTGCGCAATCCTTACCAGCGTTGGGGCGGAATGATGCGCAAGCTCGACACCAACGACTTCGAGGCAGCCAATGTCGAGTATATCGAGTTCTGGATGCTCGACCCCTTTATTTACAGCCGAAACGAGAGCGATGCGTCAGACTACGGCGGCGACCTCTATATCAACCTGGGCGAGGTCAGCGAGGATATCCTGCGCGATGGCAAGAAGTTCTATGAGAGTGGAATGCCTGTTGACGGAACGGGTTCTTTCACGCAGACGGCATGGGGTAGGATTCCCGTGCAGCCCACCCAGACCTATGCCTTTGCCACCACCACCGGCGCGCGCGCCAAGCAGGATGTCGGACTGAACGGACTGACCGACGAGGAGGAGCGCAGCAAGCCTGCCTATGCGGCCTTCCTGCAGAACGTGCAGGTCAACGACAGCGTGCGCCAGGCGTGGAATAATGACCCTGCCAACGATAACTACCACTACTTCCGCGGCAGTGACTTTGACGAACGCAAGACATCTATCCTGGACCGCTATAAGCGCATCAACATGCCTCAGGGCAACTCACCGGACAGCGACCAGCAGACGGAGGGCTACGATTCCTCTTACAAGACATTCCCCGATGTGGAGGATATCAATCAGGACTACACCCTCAACGAATACGAGCGCTTCCTGCAGTATCATGTCAGCATCCGTCCGCAGGACCTGCAACTGGGTCAGAACTTCATCACCGACATCCGCGAGGCTTCGGTGACGCTGCGCAACGGAAACCGCGAGACGGTCAAGTGGTATCAGTTCCGTATCCCTCTGTCGCAGTACAGCTACAAGGAAGGTACCGTCGACTTGACCAGCATCCGTTTCATGCGCATGTTCCTGACCCACTTCAACAAGCCCATCGTGCTCCGCTTCGGTTCGCTTGACCTGGTACGTGGCGAATGGCGTATCTACGATCAGCCGCTGACTACCGGCAGCAACAGCGGCAACATCGTGGTCAGCGCCGTCAACATCGAGGAAAACAACAATAAGCGTCCGGTCAACTACGTGCTGCCTCCGGGCATCTCCCGCGTTACCGACCCCTCGCAGCCCCAGTTGACGGAGGCTAACGAGCAGGCGCTCAACATGGTGGTGAAGAACCTGTCTTTGGGCGAGTCCAAGGCTGTCTACCGCAATACCACCCTCGACTTGCGCCTCTATCAGCGCATGCAGATGTTCGTACATGCCAACCATCTCATCGACGACTATAACCTCGCTGACGACCAGCTGGCTGTCTTCGTGCGCCTGGGTAACGACTATACCAGCAACTACTACGAGTATGTCGTCCCGCTGAAACTCACCCCCGACCGCAATGACTACAACAAGTATAACCTGAACGACTGCCGCGCCGTATGGCCCGAGGAGAATATGGTGGACATCGACCTCTCTATCTTCACGCGGTTGAAGAAGGCACGCAACAAGGCACGCTCCATCGGTACGGGCAGTTACTCGATGCTTTATTCCGACTACGATCCCGACCGTCCCAACAACAAGGTGAGCATCATGGGTAACCCCTCGTTGGGCGAGGTGAAGACCATGATGATTGGTGTGCGCAACCTCTCGGGTACCATCAAGTCGGGTGAGGTGTGGGTCAACGAACTGCGCCTGATGGATGTGGTGAGCAGCGGCGGTTGGGCAGCCTCTGGAGCGCTGAACATGCAACTGTCTGACGTGGCCACCGTCAACCTGACGGGTAAGATTATCACCGAGGGCTTCGGTGGTTTGGAGGATGGCGTTGCAGCCCGCTCGAAGGACAACTACAAGACCTACTCGCTGACCACCAATGTTGAACTGGGTAAGTTCTTCCCCGACAAGATGAAGGTGACCGCTCCGCTCTATTATTCGGTCACGAAGGAAGAGACCCGGCCGAAGTACAACCCGCTGGATACTGACATGGAGCTGGACGATGCCCTGGACGCCATGACTTCCCATGAGCGCGACTCCATCGAGAGCATTGCCGTGACGCGTACCACTAACACCAACTTCTCGCTGTCTAACGTGCGTTTCGGCATCAAGACCAAGCGTCACCCGATGCCTTACGACCCTGCCAACTTCTCCTTCTCCTACAGCCACGCCCACCGCTATACGTCGGGCGAGACAACGGTCTACGAGCGCGAAGACCAGTGGCGCGGTTCGCTGAACTATTCCTATTCGCCGGTATACAAGCCGTGGGAACCGTTTGCCAAGTCGAAGAGCAAGTCGAAGTGGATGGCGCTGCCTAAGTCGTTTGGCGTCAACTGGCTGCCGCAGAACATCTCGTTCAATACGGAGATGACGCGCGTCTACCACGAGCTGCAGGAGCGTAACATGGAGGACCTGGGAGGATCGCGCCTGCCCATCACCTTCAACTCGCAGTTCCTCTGGAACCGTAGCTTCTCGTTGCGATGGGACTTCACCCGCAACCTGCACATGAACTTCCAGTCGGGTACGCAGGCTGAAATCGAACAGCCGCTGAGCAACCTGCCCGTAAACAAGGAACTCTATCCCGACCACTATGAGGCCTGGAAGGACTCCGTCTGGCAGAGCATCAAACATTTCGGACGCCCCCTCGACTATCGCCAGACGTTCACCGCTTCCTATCAGTTGCCGCTCAACAAGTTGCCTATCTTCGACTGGGTAACCTCTGACGCGACGTATAATGCGACCTACAACTGGGTAAGGGGTACCGAACTCAACGACGGTACCAATCTGGGTAACACTATCTCCAACAATCGTCAGCTGAACATCAACGGCAACTTCAACATGGAGACGCTCTACAACCACTTCCCGTTTCTCAAAAAGGTCAACGACCGCTTCCGCAAACCCATCACCAAGGCTCCGAAGAAGCCCAAGGAAGTGAAGGATCCCAAGACCTCCAAGACAAGTGGCAAGACCAACGACAATGCCGCCAAGAACAAGGCAGAGGCCTCGTTGCCGAAGAACAAGAATTCCTTCCAGAAGGAGCTGTCTCTCTTGCCTGACTCTTCCTTCATCGTGACGCACAACAAGAAGACCAAGCGCCTGATAGTCACCGCGCGCACCAAGGACGGCCACTCTTATCCTATAAAATATAAGGTGGTAGACCAGAATAAGATTAAGATAAAAGGTGTGGACAGCGTGGATGTCAAGCTGACCGTCACCGCCAAGCCGCCATTGGAGAATGCGTGGTGGTACAAGCCCGCTCAGAGTGCTGCCCGTCTGCTGATGATGGTGCGCTCCATCGGCATCAGCTACCGCAACCAGTATTCGATGTCGCTGCCGGGATTTAAGCCGAATATCGGCGATGCCTTCGGACAGCGCACCGGTGGCGTGATGGCTCCAGGTCTCGACTTCGCCTTCGGTGTTGTCGGCGACTCTTATCTGCAGAAAGCGGTTGACAACAACTGGCTGGTAATGGCCGACAGTATTGCCACACCGGCTTCCACCAACCAGACTACCGACCTGCAGGTGCGCGCCACGCTGGAACCCATCCGCGACCTGAAGATTGACCTCAACGCAGCGCGCACCGAGAGCCGTTCGCGCCGCATCCAGTATATGTATCACGGAATGCCTACCACCCAGTCGGGCACGTTTAACATGACCACCATCTCCATCTCGTCGGCTTTCGAAGGCATGGGCGATGCCAATAGCGGCTATCCCTCGGCAGTCTTCCAGCGCTTCTGCGATGCACTGCCCCGTTTCCAGCAGATGGCTGCGGAACACTACGGGGTGGCTGATGTCAAGCAGTACAGCGCGGCGGTCATGATACCGGCCTTCCTGGATACCTATACCTCCAGCGGACGCGGCTCGCTCGACTTTATGCCGTCGCTGTGGAAGTTGTTGCCCAACTGGACCATCCGCTATTCGGGACTCTCGAAGCTGCGCTGGTTCAGCGACCATTTCAAGTCGGTGAACCTCAACCACTCCTACAAGAGCATCTTCGCCCTCGGCAGCTATACCAGCAGCACGGAGACGGCGTCGCTGCTGGGGTGGAACGTGCCTACGGTGAGCATCAACGAGTCGTTCTCACCGCTGATAGGTGCTGATGTCACTTTCCTCAACAACCTGACGCTCAAGGCTGAGTATCGGCGCACCCGTGTGCTGAACCTCTCGATGACCAGTGTGCAGATCAACGAGAGTCGTTCCAACGATATCGTTATCGGCGTCGGCTATAAGGTCAGCGATTTCCGCCTTTTCGGCAGCGGGGCTACGCGGAAGATCAGGAAGGCACAGAGCGGAAAAAATAGTAGAACCAGTCAGACAACTCAGACCAGTTCTACCAGTAATCGGAAGTCGGGCATCAACCACGACCTCAACTTGCGCCTTGACATCTCGCTGCGCGACCAGGCTGCCATCACCCGCGACATTGCCACGCGCACCTCGGCAGCGTCCAGCGGTAACTCAGCGTTTAAGATGTCGTTCATGGCCGACTATACCTTGTCGCGCCTGATGACGCTCTCGGCTTATTACGACAGGCAGACCAACACGCCGTTGCTGTCGTCAAGCAGCTATCCTACCACCACCCACGATTTCGGACTGTCGCTCAAATTCTCGCTGACGCGCTAGGCTTAGTTCCTGAACACCAGTCCGTCGCCGAACTCATCGATGATGATGGGTTTCTCGCGGTCTATCTGGTCGGCCAATATCTTACGCGACAGGTCGTTCAGCACCAGTTGCTGGATGGCTCGCTTCACAGGACGTGCTCCGAAGTCGGGGTCGTAGCCTTCCTGTGCCAGGTAGCGGATGGCGGCGTCGGTAGTCTCCAGGCGGATGCCCTGCGGCTCCAGCATGTCGGTCACGCGCTTCATCTGCAGGCGTACCACATCGGCTATCTGCTCCTGCGTCAGCTGCTGGAAGGTGATGATCTCGTCGATACGGTTCAGGAACTCCGGGCGCATCGTTGCGCGCAGCTGTTCACGGGTGGCGTTCGACGTCATGATGATGATGGTGTTCTTGAAGTTGGCGGTACGGCCCTTGTTGTCGGTCAGCCTGCCGTCGTCCAATACCTGCAGCAGGATGTTGAACACGTCGGGGTGCGCCTTCTCTATCTCGTCGAACAGCAGCACCGAGTACGGCTTGCGGCGTACGGCCTCCGTCAACTGGCCACCCTCGTCGTAGCCCACGTAGCCCGGAGGTGCACCAATCAGTCGGCTGACGGTGTGCTTCTCCTGATACTCCGACATATCGATACGTGTCATCATCGTCTCGTCGTTGAACAGGTATTCTGCCAGTGCCTTCGCCAGTTCGGTCTTACCGACACCCGTGGTACCGAGGAAGATGAACGAGGCTATCGGGCGCTTCGGGTCTTGCAGTCCGGCACGTGAGCGGCGTACGGCATCAGAGACGGCCGTGATGGCTTCGTCCTGTCCGATGACACGCTTGTGCAGTTCCTCTTCCAGGTTGAGCAGCTTCTCGCGCTCGCTCTGCAGCATGCGGGTGACGGGGATGCCCGTCCAGCGGCTCACCACCTCGGCGATATCGTCGGCAGTAACCTCCTCGCGAACCATCGCATTGCCGTCCTGGGCAGAAGCCAGCTGCGACTGTATCGACTTGATGTCATCCTCCAGCGTCTTGATTTTCGAGTAGCGTATCTCAGCCACCTTGCCATAGTCGCCCTCGCGCTCGGCGCGGTCAGCCTCCAGGCGCAGGTTCTCTATTTCCTGCTTGTCCTGCTGAATCTTGTTGATGAGCTGGCGCTCGCCCTCCCACTTGGCGCGGAACTGGGTTTCTTGCTCTTTCAGCTCGGCTATCTCGCGGTCGAGTTGCTCTAGTTTGCTGGATTCTCTAGAATCTCTAGTTTCTCTAGAAATCGCCTCGCGCTCAATCTCCAGCTGAGCCAGACGACGCATAATCTCGTCCAGTTCCTCGGGCACCGAGTCGCGCTCCATGCGCAGCTTGGCGGCAGCCTCGTCCATCAGGTCGATGGCCTTGTCGGGCAGGAAGCGCTCGGAGATGTAACGCTCCGACAGTTGGACGGCGGCGATGCAGGCATCATCCTGTATGCGCACCTTATGGTGGTTCTCGTAGCGCTCCTTCAGACCACGCAGGATCGAGATGGCCGACAGCTCGTCGGGCTCGTCCACCATGACCGTCTGGAATCGGCGCTCCAGGGCCTTGTCCTTCTCGAAGTATTTCTGGTATTCGTTCAGCGTCGTGGCTCCGATGCTGCGCAGCTCACCACGGGCCAGGGCTGGCTTCAGGATGTTGGCAGCGTCCATCGCTCCCTCACCGCCACCGGCACCTACCAGCGTGTGAATCTCGTCGATGAAGAGGATGATGCGACCCTCGGCCTTCGTCACCTCGTTGATGACGGACTTCAGGCGCTCCTCAAACTCACCCTTGTACTTCGCGCCAGCCACCAGCGCACCCATGTCCAGCGAGTATAGCTGCTTGTCTTTCAGGTTCTCGGGCACGTCGCCGCGCACAATACGCTGGGCGAGTCCTTCCACGATGGCGGTCTTACCCGTACCCGGCTCACCAATCAGTATGGGGTTGTTCTTCGTGCGGCGCGACAGGATCTGCAGCACACGGCGTATCTCGTCATCTCGTCCGATGACGGGGTCCAGCTTGCCCTGTCGAGCCATGTCCACCAGGTTCTTGGCATATTTCTCCAAGCTCTGGTAGTTGTCGTCGGCAGACTGCGACTGCACCTTCTGACCCTGGCGCAACTCCTGGATGGCAGCGCGCAGGTCTTTCTCCGTGATGCCGGCATCCTTCAGAATGCGGCCTGCGGTGGCACCGTCGGTCAGTAAAGCCAATAGAAT
The DNA here is from genome assembly GCF_900107705.1 of Prevotella sp. tc2-28. Taxonomy (GTDB): domain Bacteria; phylum Bacteroidota; class Bacteroidia; order Bacteroidales; family Bacteroidaceae; genus Prevotella. The sequence goes on along the minus strand of NZ_FNRE01000005.1, from coordinate 7,962 downwards.
TGGCTCACAAGAGACGAACTCGTCGCCCTGCTTCTGCGCATATTCCTGCGCCTTCAGCAGTACGCGGTTGGCATCGCCCGACAGGTATGGTTCGCCACCCGTCACGCGGGGCAAGTGCTGCAGCTCCGTCTGCACCAGCATGTCTATCTGCTGTGCGTTCACACCCAACTTCTGAAACAGGAAGGCGGTCACGTCCTTCGCCTTGTTCAGTACGCCCGCCAGCAGATGCACCGGTTCGATGGTCTGCTGCCCGTTGCGCTGCGCCGTGTTGACGGCCTCCTGTACCGCCTCCTGCGCCTTAATCGTAAACTTGTCTAATGTCATACTTTTGTCCTCCTATTATTTTAATTCGTTTCTGCCGATAGGCGGACAAACAACGTGCCGAAGTGCGCAAGACCGACAAAATGACGGATTTTTATGTCAATTTGTCAGTAACAAAAAGAGGGCCAGCATCGTTGCCAGTCCCCTCTTCCCATTGGTTAAGGTTCAGTCGCTTAACCCTCGTCAACTCCGTCGACAATGCTGCCGCTGTCACCGCCACCGCCTTGGTTGTCGCCACCAGTGTTATCGTTAGGGTTAGGGTTAGCGTTAGGGTTCCCGTTCCCGTTCCCGTTATCGTTAGGGTTAGGGTTAGCGTTAGGGTTAGGGTCCCCCTTAGCCGCTGCAATCTCCGCCTTGGTCTTGTCGGTCCACGCCAGTTTGGCGTCCTTCTTCAGCTCCTCGCGCGTGAAGTCGCCCGTCGACTGCGCCAGCAACTTGATGGTCTTCACGGCGGGACCGGTCTTGTCGCCCTCCTTCAGCGTGCCCATCGTAGCCGAAGCCACCTTGTCGCTCTGAGCATCGTAGAGCACCTCCAACCCGTTCGACTCCACGGTAGCCTTGAAGATAGCCAGGTTGCCCACCTTGACCGTGTTGCCGTTGAGCACCATCTCGCGCACGCACTTCACGAAGTCGGTCAGCACACCCACTATCAAACCCTCGGAGAAGGCCGTGTTGTGTTCCGCCATGTGGTGAGCCATGTCGTGCAGGTCCATGGTTTGTTTGTAACTCACGCGGGCGTACAGCTTGCCCGCCTGTTCAGATTCCGAATTCTCGGTAACCTTTGAAAGATAAAGTTCAATCATACCTTTTGTTGTGTTTTTTATGGTGAATAACTAAAGTTAACTATGTGTGTTTCATGGCATTAGACTACCTTTCAACTACACTACAAAGATACAAAAAATTCCCGAAACCACCAAACATTTCCACCACTTTTTTCGCAGAAAAACACACGCTTTTTTGCATCGTCAATAACCCATCCTTATTGCACGATAAGGGCATGTTATTGCACAATAAGTGGCGCTTAATTCTTCGCTCTTAATTTCAAATAGTACTCGCTGAAGTCCTTGCAGTCTGGCGGCAGTTGATGGTGAACCAAGGCGGGCAGCATCTCGCGCAGTTGCAGAAAGAGGCGTTCGCCGGGAGCATCGCGGTCGGGGTACATGTGGAAAGTTAACGATAACGATAACGATAACAATTGCTCTGCGTTCTTGCGCGTCAGCAGCGTGGCCGACGGGATGGCGATGGCTTTGTGACCGGCTGAGAGCATCGCCCAGCAGTCGGAGCAGCCCTCGGTGATGTAGAGGTCGTCGCCCGGTTGCAGCATGTTGAGCACGGGCAGGTTGTAGACGCCACACCTGGAGCCCTGCGGGAATCGGAAGCGAGGCAAGGCGCCTTTGATCAGGTTGCGGTTCTGCACGCCAATGAGCTGCCCCTCCTGATTATAATAAGGTATCTGCAGCCACGGCACCCCTTGCCGGTCTTTCCACGAGGTGAGCCGGCACCAGCGCACCACCCTCGCATCCAGCCTGCGCTCGTCAAAGAGGAACCGCCGCGCCTCGTCGTTCAGCCAAGGATGCTCAAAGAAGCGCTCGTAGCGCGAGGCATCGAAGAGACCCACCCCCGACCCCTCCCTGTAGGGAGAGGAGTAAATACCATTGCAAGAGTAACCATTCCCCTCCCTATAGGGAGGGGCAGAGGGGAGGGTCTGCAGCCATTTTATGGCCTCGAGAAAATCCTTCCTCAGATAGTTCATCACCAGGTCTATCGGTCCGCCCGAGGCTCCGCAGACGAAGCAGCGATAGGTGTTCTTATTCACGCGGAACGACATTGAGGCATGGTGGTCGTCGTGGAACGGGCACAGGCATTTATGTCGCGAAACATAGAGTCCAAGTCGCTCCGCGACCCCCTCGATGGGCAGGTCGCGAAGCTTTTGCAGTTCATACTTCTCCATCTTACATCTTACATCTTACCTCTTACATCAGACATCTTCAGGTATTTCTCCGTTTTCGTGTACAGTCCAGTCTCGCTGGAGTACTCGATGAAGCCGCGGTTCTTCCAAGAACTGAGTTGATGTTTAGTACCCTCCTTGCTCTTGCCAAACTCCAAGCGTATTGCTTCGAGTTGAGCCTCGTTGAAGCTGTTGGGGAGACTGTCGAGCATGTTCTTAGGACCTCGTTTCTGTGAATCATCCTCTGAGGCTTCGCCGCCTTTAAACATGTCACCAAACACCTTGACTTTAGACCACAGGTCGTAATAACAAAACCACACCATAAACTCGCCGATGGAGCGCGTCCATGTCTGGTCGTTCAGTATCCACAGCGTAGCGGCTTTTTTCCATGCAGAAATGATACTGCGGTGCGAAAGTTCAAAGAGCACATCATCGTCAGCAAGGTCGGCTAAACTGGCCATCTCTTCTGCCAACTGGTCGGCAACCTTGTTCAGCGGCTTAACCACAAAGCGCCCCTTGCAGTTGTCCAGGCGCAGCAGGTATTCGTCGAGCTTCTGGAGGAACGCTTCGTCATATTCACCCTTGCGGGGAATCTTGCCCTTGCGCTCTCCACGTGCCTTGTAGACAAAAGGAATACGGGCGAAGAATCCGTTTGTCATATCACGTTTGTAGAACAATCGGGCGACCTCAGGGACTGAGCTGAACGTCAGGTTAGCCCGAATCAGAGGATTTCCCGTCACGCCCTCGGCAGTAGCTCTAAGGGCACCCACACGCTTGCGGTCGAAGATATTACGAACCATCACGCTGACATTCTTGCGTCCACCACACATCTTTTCAACCATCTCCACCTCGGGCAGGTTCAGATACTGCGTCCTGCCCCCCAGTTTTTCCAAGCCCAGGGCGTTCTGAAGGAATGCCGCGCTGGTCACGTCAATCGGTGGAAACCAGATAGCCACCTCGGGGCGGTCGGGCTTGTCCTTGTTGTCACCTTTGGTATTTTTCACGTGCTGCCAGTTCTCCAGCTTCTTATACTCTTCTTCATCATGGTCGCGAAAAGAGCGCATAATAGCCTCTACAAGATCGTGCAACTCATCCTTACCTATGCCCGAAGGACCTATCAAGTGCCCCATCTGACCACATAATTCATAGTATTTGTTGTCCGGATACTTGAATTCTGCGCCAGATACATGAGCAGCAAGTGCAGGTAAAGTCATGGGAAGAATAGGTTCCTGCATGCCTTTAGAGACTTGTGAGAGCAGTAATTTCACTATTTCTGTGCCTTTTCCAGGCTTTGGCATCGCCGGAGCGGTGCGACTAAAAATATCGTAATTCATTGATTCTTAATAAATTAAGTTGTTAATTATTCCATGCTATCACAAATCACAGTATCACAGTTTTTTTTTAAGGGTATCCCATTCCCCTCTTTTATATCTATATATATTATATATATATCTAATAATCAATAAGTTATAAGTAATAAAAGAAGGGGAAGCCGATATAGGGGGTACCCTTTTTTAAAACTGTGATTTGTGATACTGTGATTTTGGGTCGGTTCACTCATTCCCTACCAGGCCTTTCAATGCCTGATGAAGTTCCAGGTAAACCCTGAAGGCATAGTGCTCTAGGTTGAAGTCACTACCGATGTTCATCGGCTTGAAGTTCGGGCGCAGGCTGCCGTCAGGACGTCGCGTGATAGAGATGTACTTGCCGTTGAAGAGGCGCGGGTTGCGCTTCGTGGTCCAGGGCAGCGTCTCGACAAACGTGTAGTGTGCATCGCGGCTGAGGAACTCTTCTACGGTGCCCTCGGCGTCCAGGCGCAGCACGCCCTGATAGTCCTTACATGGTTTCATCTTGCGGTCGCTGTACAGGATGGTTTTCAGATTCACGGACAAATCCGTGTTACGGTGCCAACCCTCAAGGTTGGAGTTTTGTACTTTTGACATAATTATAATAGGTATAAAAATGCCTTCTCGCACATGCACGATGACATAGATAGGCGTACTTCATCTCGTGCCCGGAGCCGTGCTCAGCTTTTTCTCCGGTGGTGGATTCCGAGTGCAAAAATACGCATAAAAAAAACGCCCCAGATGGTCTGGAACGTTTTGGGAAGGATTTGGGAAGGATTTGGGAAATCTACTCCTTCGGAAGACCGGTCTTGCCCAGCTCTTCAGCCAGTTTCAGCACGATTTCCCGACATTGGGAAAACATGCTCTGGTCGTTCTTGCTCACTCGCACCACGTCCATCCATCGCGGGTCGTAGTTCATGAACGACAGCGTGCAAATCTTGCGGATACTCTCGTAGCTGCAGTCGCAGTCATCGGGAATGGCTAGCTCAAGACGCTTGATCCTGACACAGAACTCCTTGACATCCACCGGGTAGTTGCACGTCCAACGAAGATACCAGTAGACGGCAGCCCACTTCCACTTGGCGTCGATGACCTGGCCCTTGCCCACTAGTGACTCCAGCGCCTCGGCCACCTGAGCGTCGCTGTAGGTGTCGCCCTCCTCGTTCAACTCCTTCACGCGCTTCTTGATGTCACGGCGAAACTGGGCCACCTGGCTTTTCTTCAGCAGCGCCTCGAACATCCTGCGCGCATCGTCACGCTTCGACGCATCCTCGAGCGATGCTATCTGGTCCACCACGTTGTCGTAGGTCACACGGTTCGACCACTCGTCGTTATGCTTCCATTGTTCCAGCGTCTCCGTCAGAGCGGCATTCTCGCTCTCCAGCGCAGCCACCCGCTGCTTCAGTTGCACGTTCTCCTCCAACGCCTGCTGGATGGTGCCGAAATGTTTCATCAACTGAGCCATAAAGGCCATTGCTTCCTGTAAAGGGTCCTCGTTACCCTGCTTCAAAATTGCTTCAATCATAATTAAAACCAGAAAAAATTGATTAGTAGATTATTGTTCGTCAGTTGCAAATCATCCCGCCTTCCGGAAAGGCGAAACGAGGTTGCGAAATTACAAAAAATCCGCCAACAATCCATCATGCAACGGAAGATTTCTTTCCGGTTTTAACATTTTTAAAAAAGGGCATTTTTACCCTTGTCAAAATCTTTTCAGTACACAAACGCACAACGGGACAGGTTACGCTGTGCACTTGTCATCCAAGTATCCTTGCATCACCATCAAAGGCACAAATCTCAGCAGCCAGTGTGTTAAGGTTGTGAAAACAATGATGGAAAACACGCGATTCAAAATCTCCCAGTATGCCTGTGTACTTTTGTCATTAATAACAAAAATACCCGTGGTCACAATAGCCACGGGTAATGTTCAAAATGGATCAGAATTGAATTTCTGTAGTTCAATAACTATACACAAAAAGAACTGTCCCTTTTGTGTACTTGAATGATAATATTAATCCATCTTATTTAGAAGAACTTTCTCTATATCCTCAGTAATTTTAAATCTTTGCAATAAACTGCGTTTAGGAGCTGAAGATTGTTTTATTATTGAAATATCAGTATAAAATATACTTGTCATAGTGGTATTTTTCCAGTCAAGGTAATCAAGCATACCAGCAGTCTTCGCTTCCTCCATTGTCATAGCATCAATAAAATAGACATCAGTTCCACTACCTATTCCTACAGGCTGATAGCGTTCTAAAAGATAATAACCTGCAGTTGCATACATTGATTTATTAAGTAATGCATTTACTGATTTCAGTTTGTCATTATCAAAAACATACATTACTAAACATGCTGTGGTGCCATAAGTATAGTCGTACACTAATGCGTCAAGGTTCGACATTTCGTATATTTTATGTGTCTCATCTGACTGAATAGCAGATTTTGAAGCTCCCCATTTAAACAATGGCGTATCAACTAAACTATATTTGGGTTTAATTGTCACTTCACATGTCCCTTTACTATTCCCATTGGTTGCTAATATCGTTGTCGTACCGACGTGTCTACCAGAAACAAGGCCGTTTTGGTCCACCTTAGCAACAAACTCATCCTCCGACAACCAATTAGTAGCCCCATCAGCCTTTAATTGTTGAGTGCCATCATAATACATCACCACACTAGACGGAGTAAGACTTATACTACCACCGCCATCGCTGTCATCACCACCACAAGCCACCATCATTGTTTGTGTCATTGCTACGAGCATCATCATGCTCCAAATCTTAATTTTTTTCATAATGATTTTGTTTTAAGTTATTATTGTTTGTTTGAATACACACAAAAAGAAACGTGGACAATTTACTTCGTCTACGTTCTAGAGGTATCGCCAAACACCTTGTAATCTTAAACGAGTAAAAGCCCACGTCTAATGACGTGAACTCCAACTTCAGTTCTTGATTACGTTCTATTAAATTTGGCGATTTTCTAGAACAAGAATCTAAAAGTGGATGTTCAAATCCTATATGTCCATTTTAATTAAATCATTCTCTCAGCCCATAGGCAACTACTGTTTTAAAGGGTTAAACATAATGTTATTATTATAAATTCATTTCCATCTCCTTGATATATTGCTCTATCTGTTGCAGAAGAACGGGCAAGTCCTTAGTGTATGTTTCCCAGATAAATATGGGACTCGTGGTGTAATAACCATGCACTAACACATTGCGCATATCAACAATATCACGCCAGGGCACCTCGGGATGGTTGTCCCTGAATTCCTTGGTGAGAAGATTTGCAGCTTCACCAATAATCATGATGTTATGAACCACAGCATGATAGCACATGACATTAGACTTCATGTCCTCGAAAGTTTTTCCTTCAAGGAAGCTCATAACGTTTCCGATACGCTCCTTGATATGGAGCAGTCGATCTATGTCTCTAAGCGCCTCTCTCATAGATTATCTTTAGGTCTTTTGCAGCGGCGGCAGCAGCGGCAGGGCGAAGAGTACCTTCTTCTACAAGGTCAACCTTACGTCCAAGGCGCTCTTCCAATTCACGATGCATACGGACAAAAGAAAACAGGCCAATGGGGGTGCTGTGGTCGAACTGAATCAACAAATCTACATCACTTTGGGCGTTCTCCTCACCTCGTGCATAGGAACCAAAAATCCATACCTTCACGACGGGTTGTGTCTTGAAGTAATCAACGATTTGCTGCGTTATAGCTTGATTAGTCATCATCCTATTAGGTCTTTATTCGCAGGCAAAGATAGTAATTTATTCCTGAACGGCAAAGAAATGCCCGGAATATTTGCTTTTCTCGCTTTTTTTTCGTATCTTTGCCGTAGCAACAGAGATGCTAATAACCCTAATAATTCACCTTAAAAAACACACGATTATGAACAAGACATGGAAAACAATTCTGACATTTATCGAGCTCGTCATCAGCTTCCTGCTGGCAAGGGACAAAGGACAGAAAACGGATAGGAAATCGTGAAATTCGTGTTCTGAAAACGACGATGGAAAACACGCGATTCAAAATCTCTCAGTATGCTTGTGCGGTGCTGCTCATCGTGAGCAGTATCGCGCTCGTAGCCTATCAAGTGGTCAGCATCGAGGACGTCGCCGGCGGACTGCTCTATTATGTGGCGCAGTCGTTCCTGTTGGCTGGCTCCATCTTCGGACTCGACCAATACATCAAAATCATCAAGCGCAACGATCATGGAGCACACAAGACTCAGTAAGCACTTTACGTTGGAGGAATTCGTCAACACGCAGAAGTACCCGTGCAACAAGCCCACGCTGCAGCACGTGGCGAACATGGTCTACGGCTGCGTGATGCTCCTG
>NZ_FNRE01000020.1 GCF_900107705.1 Prevotella sp. tc2-28 | reverse complement strand
CAGCTTTCCTGACGGCACTGGGTACAACCAGTTGCATGGGGCACGGACCTTTTTAAGAGGTAAGAGTGAGGAGGTCCCGCTGACTGGGTTTTGCTAGTCGGCGGGATTTTTTTTGCATTTCTGCTCGATTTGCACTACCTCTGACCTGCGGTCGAAGGTACTCACGCTCGAGAAAACTCAAAATTCTTTTGGTTTTTCTGCTCGATTTGCACTACCTTTGACCTGCGGTCGAAGGTACTCACGCTCGAGAAAACTCAAAATTCTTTTGGTATTCTGCTCGCTTATTCGTACCTTTGTCAGCGTTTTTTAGATAACAAAGTATGTACAAACCAATTTTCAATCAGCGCAAGGCCCTCCGCTTCCGACAGTTTATACGGAAGGGGTATGCCCTGTTTGCCTGCCTGGGACGCGTCGTCACCATCGGCGTGCTGAGCGTTGCGACACTGGAGAGTGCCAGTGCTGCAACGGATGACATCAGCACCAAGACGGAGAAGACGAGCGACGAGCAACAGACGGACAAGGAGGCGACGCTCGACGATGTCGAGATAACGGGTTCGCGCGCACCGCTTGCATTAGGGCAAGCCGCGAGAATGGTCACTGTACTGAGCCGCGAGGACATTCAGGCGGCGCCAGTACAAAGTATTAACGATTTGCTGAAGATGGCTGTTGGCGTAGATGTACGCCAGCGCGGTCCTATCGGTGCCCAAACGGATGTGAGCATCCGGGGCGGCACGAGTGAGCAGATAACGATTCTGCTGAACGGCATCAACATCTGCGACCCGCAGACGGGACATAACGCCTTCGACTTGCCTTGCGACATTTCCGACATCGAGCGCATCGAGGTGTTGGAAGGTCCTGCCGGACGCGTGTATGGCACGTCGTCGCTGCTGGGAGCGATCAATATCGTAACTAAAAGTGGTGAGAGGAGAGAGGTGAGAGGTGAGAGGTTAGAGGTTAGAGGTAAGAGAAATGTAGAAGCGCGACTGGAGGGTGGCTCGTTCGGCTATCTGTCTGCTGCCGGACGTGTGGGGATTGCAAGCCACAGCCTTTCTGCCAACTACACCCGAAGCGACGGTTACCAGCGCGCCAAGTCGGGTGCGCTGAACAGCGACTACGATGGGGTAAAAGTCTTCTATCAAGGCAGCTACTCTCTCACCTCTCACCACTCATCTCTCACCCCTAAAATATCCTGGCATGTGGGAATGAGCACCAAGGGCTACGGTTCGAACACGTTCTACAGTGCCAAGTACGACGAACAATACGAGAAAACCACGAAGATATATACGGCCATTAAGGGCGAGACCGGTGGATGTATTCACCTCAGCCCATCCATCTACTGGAATCGCTCTTATGACCGTTTTGAACTTATCCGAGGCTCCGAGGCCAAGGTGCCTTTCAACTACCACCGCACCGATGTCTTCGGCATCAACCTGAACAGCTACTTCGACTGGCTGTTAGGACGCACTGCCTTAGGTGCCGAGTTTCGCAACGAAGACATTGTGAGCACCAATCTGGGCGAGGCGCTGAACAATCCCTTCAGCCATTATAAAATGGGACTGAACAGGTCGAACCTCTCGTTCCACTTGGAGCACAACATCCTGCTCAGCCGTTTCACGCTGTCGGCAGGCTTCCTCGCCATCAAGAACACGTGGAACGAGATGCCTTTCACCATCTATCCCGGTGTGGACGCCAGTTACCGCATAGGCAACAACTGGAAGGTATATGCCTCGTACAACGAGTCGTTGCGCATGCCGTCGTTCACCGAACTCTATTATAGCGTAGGCGGACACAAAGCCGACAAATACCTGAAACCCGAGGAACTGCGCGCCGTGGAGGGTGGTGTGAAGTTCAGCAACCGATGGCTGACAGCCAAGGCCTGCGTGTTTCACCACCATGCCCGCAACATGATAGACTGGGTCATGGACACGCGCGAGGCTGATGCCGTCTGGCAGAGTGTGAACCACACCAAGGTAAACACCCTGGGACAAGAGATATCTCTCACCTCTCACCTCCTACCTCTTACCTCTTTCGAAATAGCCTATTGTCATTTACACCAAAACAAAAACGAGGCGGAATACGTGCAGTCGCAATACTCGCTGGAATACCTGCGCCACAAAGTGACGGCACAGGTGACGGCACGACTGACCGAGAAGCTGGAGGTGAGGATAGGCTATCGCTATCAGGACCGCATGGGCAGCTATACCGACACGCAGGGAACGGTCAAGAACTATCACCCCTACTCCGTGTTGGACGGTAAGGTGACGTGGAAGGAAGAAACCTATGCTATCTACGTGGAAGGAAACAACCTGACCAGTCACCGATACGTCGACTACGGCAACGTGCCACAGCCGGGCGCATGGGTGACTGCCGGTGTGAAAGTATCGTTATATTAAACAGAAGTCGAGTGCTTCCGTAATCTGGTCTTTGTCGAGGTGTTGCCCGATGAAGACCAGTTTTTGCATGCGGTCGCCGTACTGGTCGTCCCAATCGTTACGGAGCTGCGGGTTCTGTGCCATCATCTGGTCGAGCTCGTCCTTGGGCATCGTGGCATACCACTGACCGGCATTGCGCAACGATACCTGACGGCCTGCCTGCTCGAAGACATAACAGATGTCTTCCTCGCCTTTGAAATAGCAGATTCCCTTGGCACGGATAATGCTCTTTGGCCACTTGCGGGCAACGAAGTCGTCGAAGAGTCCTAAATCGAACGGGCGACGGGCATAGTAGACGAAGGTGCCTATGCCGTATTCTTCGGCTTCGCCTTCGTCATGGTGGTGGTGATGGTGATGGTGATCATCATGGGGCTCATGGGACTCATGGGCATGATGATGATCGTCGTCATCGTCATCATCATCATCGTCGTGACCTTCCAACTCACGAACCCAGGTGGCAGAGGTGGCAACTTCCTCGAAGTTAAACTTCTCGGTATGCAGAATCTTATCAAGTTCCACATTGCCATAGTCGCATTCAATGATTTCGGCCTTAGGCTGGATGGCACGGATAATCTGACGCACTTCAGCCAGTTCCTCCTTCGACACCTCAGAAGCCTTGTTCAGCAGGATGATGTTACAGAACTCAATCTGCTGAATGACCAGATTCTCAATATCTTCCTCGTCAATATGCTGGCGAAGCAGGTCGTTGCCGTTCTTGAACTCGTCGCGCATGCGCAGCGCATCAACTACGGTCACAATGCAGTCGAGCTGGAGATAACCGTCTTTGACATACTCCGGGCCCAGCGACGGAATATTGACAATGGTCTGTGCAATAGGTGCCGGTTCGCAAATGCCGCTGGCCTCGATGACGATGTAGTCGAAGCGATGCATGGCCAGAATGTCCTGCAACTGCTTCACCAAATCCATCTTCAGTGTGCAACAGATACAGCCGTTCTGCAGCGCCACCAGCGAGTCGTCTTGCTGGCCCACTACTCCACCCTTCTCTATCAGGTCGGCGTCAATGTTCACCTCGCCGATGTCATTGACGATAACCGCAAACTTAATACCCTCCTGATTCTTCAGGATACGATTCAACAGCGTGGTCTTACCACTGCCCAGATAACCCGTCAACAACAGGACGGGAATATTCTTGATTGGTTCCATTTTAATCTATACGTTTTTTCCTGTTTTGGCATGCAAAGGTAATAGTTTTCTCTGAGTTTTGCAAACTCTATTTTACATTATTATGAATACTTCGCAAAAAAGACTTAATTTTTCCCTTTTCACCTTTCACTTTTCACTTATTATTTGTATCTTTGCGTCCAGTTTTGAATATTCAACATTTAAATACATTAATATTATGACTATCAATGAAATGAACTTTGCCGGCAAAAAGGCAATTGTACGTGTAGACTTCAACGTACCCTTGGACGAGAATGGTAAGATTACAGACGACACCCGTATCCGCGGTGCCCTGCCCACCCTGAAGAAGATTCTGGCTGACGGTGGTGCTGTCATCATCATGAGCCACATGGGCAAACCCAAAGGAAAGGTGGACATGAAGAAGTCGCTGGGTCAGATTCGCGAGGCTGTCGAGAAGGCTCTGGGTGTTCCCGTTGCTTTCGCTCCCGACTGCGCCAAGGCTGCTGATGCTGCCAAGGCCCTGAAGATGGGCGAGGCCCTGCTGCTGGAGAACCTCCGCTTCTATCCTGAGGAAGAGGGTAAGCCCGTAGGTGTAGAGAAGGGTACTCCTGAGTACGACGAGGCTAAGAAGGCTATGAAGGCCAGCCAGAAGGAGTTTGCAAAAACGTTGGCATCTTACGCCGACTGCTACGTGATGGATGCATTCGGCACTGCTCACCGCAAACACGCTTCTACCGCTGTCATCGCCGACTACTTCGACGCTGACAACAAGATGCTGGGTCTGCTGATGGAGAAGGAGGTTCAGGCTGTTGACAATGTGCTCAGCAACATCAAGCGTCCGTTTGTCGCCATTATGGGCGGTTCTAAGGTATCTTCTAAGATTGGTATCATCGAGAACCTGCTTGGCAAGGTTGACAAGCTCATCCTCTGCGGTGGTATGACCTACACCTTCGCAAAGGCTCACGGCGGCGAGATTGGCGACTCTATCGTTGAGATGGACAAGCTGGACGTAGCCCTGGGCGTTGAGGAACTGGCCAAGAAGAACGGCGTAGAGCTCGTGCTCGGTTCAGACTGCACCGCAACCAACGGCCTCGACTTCGACACCATGAGCGTAAAGCCCGGTGCTGAGATTATCACCTGCCCTGCCAACAACGTACCCGCTGGTTTTGAGGGTGTTGATGCCGGTCCTGAGAGCCAGAAGGCTTTCGCTGCTGCTATCGCTGGTGCTAAGACCATCCTGTGGAACGGTCCTGCCGGTGTCTTCGAGTGCGACACCTTCACTCCGGGTTCTCGTGCCATTGGCGATGCTATTGCCAAGGCTACTGCCGAGGGCGCTTTCTCACTGATTGGCGGCGGTGACTCTGTAGCTTGTGTCAACAAGTTCGGTCTGGCTGACAAGGTTTCTTATATCTCTACTGGTGGTGGCGCTCTGCTCGAAGCTATCGAGGGTAAAGTTCTGCCCGGTGTAGCTGCTATCAAGGGTGAATAATATGAAATCTACCTTCCTGTATATCATGATGGTCGCACTGCTAACAGCATGCGGCCATCGTGCTTCTAACACCAGCAGTGACAACGACTCGCTGGCTGTCGACAGCATGCCAATCCCCGACACGCCGATAGAACTTACCCTCGACACCATACAGTATGAGAAAGAGGACAGCATCGCATCGGTAAAGATCAGCATCATCTGGCCAAAGAACGGTCCAAAAGCTCTCGTGGACAGCATTCGGAAATTCATCTGCGAGGAACTTTCCGGTGAACCCGTCATAGGCGAGGACAAGCCCCAGGTGAAGCTTTATGAAGACGGAAAGGCTGCCGTAGAAGCCTGCGGAGTCAACAGTTACAAGCAGTTGGCGAAGATATGGCACGAAAGCAAGGAAGAAGGCTATGCGGAAGGCATGACCTACGGTTACTTCAAAGGCGTCCACTTCCAGATTGAGACCGACAAATACGTGAGCTATTTCTCACATACAGAGGGCTTTACGGGTGGTGCTCACGGATACAATATGGGTTACGGTATGACGTTCAGCAAGCGCAACGGACAACGCATCGGCTATGAGAGCGAGTACGACAGCAAGGCGGAGAAATTTGTCATCAAGAACCAGACTCTCTTCCGCATTACGGAGAATCCGAAACTGCAAGCCATGCTGAAAGAAGGTGTGCGCAGTTACTTTGCCGAGTTCAGCAAAGACCCGATCAGCGACGAGGAGCTGAGCGAACAACTCAATGGCGTGGAAGACATCAACAAGATACCACTCCCCCAGTTTGCCCCCTACTTCTCAGAGCGAGGACTGGAATTTGGCTACCAACAGTACGAGATAGCGCCCTACGCTGCCGGACTGCCCAGCTTCTGCATTCCTTACGACAAGATTCGTCCATATCTGACCAAAGAAGCCGCAGAATTGATAAAATAATAACGATTACGTTTAATTAATGTCAATTATCTGCTGCCAAACAAATATTTTTTGTATCTTTGCATCACAAAACTATTTAAAACTATACAATTATGAGCAAGAAATTCATTATTGGAGATCGCACCAAGGATGAGTGGATCTCTGTTCTCGACACTGAGAAGAAGAAACTGGAGTTTACCAACCACATCGCATCGGCCAAGGAGTTTCACGGCTTTGAAGAGACCAAGGCTGAATTGAAGAAGCTGCAAGAGACCGGTTATTTCACCGACTTGCAAGTTTATGTGAAGGACGAAGACGGCAAGGCATACCGTCCGAACGAGAGCGATGCTTTCCACGTATAAGAGCATTATGAAATATCGCGAATTAGGAAATACAGGAATGAAGGTGTCGGAGCTAGGCTTCGGCGCCTCTTCTTTGGGCGGTGTGTTCCATTCTTTTGACGAGCATCGCGGCATTGATGCCGTATTTGCCGCTGTCGACGCCGGCATCAACATCATCGACGTGTCGCCATACTACGGACACTACAAGGCTGAAACGGTACTGGGAAAAGCCCTGAAGGACATTCCACGCGACAAGTTCTACCTGTCGACGAAGGTTGGTCGCTATGGCAAAGATGGTGTCAACACCTGGGATTACTCTGCCAAACGTGCCAAAGAGAGTGTCTACGAGAGTCTGGAGCGCCTGCACATCGACTATATCGACATTATCAACGTTCACGACATTGAGTTCCAAGGCCGTATGGAAGGCGGACTGCAGAAGGTGGTTGACGAGACCCTACCCGCACTGCATGAACTGAAACGAGAGGGTGTCGTCAGGCATGTGGGTATTACCGACCTGCAGCTGGAGAACCTGCGCTGGGTGATTGAGCACACGGAAGAAGGCACGGTGGAGAGTGTCATGAACTTCTGCCATTACTGTCTGTGTGACGACAAACTGGTAGACTTTATGGACTTCTTCGAACAACATCACATTGGTGTGATGAGCGCATCACCCTTCTCTATGGGTTTGCTCACAGAACGTGGCGTGCCCGACTGGCACCCGGCTCCCAAGCCATTAGTGGAAGTATGCCGTCAGGCTGCAGAACACTGCAAGGCAAAGGGCTACCCCATCGAGAAACTCGCCATGCAGTTCTCTTGTTCCAATCCCCGTATAGCAACAACCGTATTCAGTACTACCCGTCCAGAAGCCATTAGGAAAAATCTGGAATATCTCAGTGAACCGATGGACGAAGAACTGGTCAAGGAAGTACGTGACATCATCGGTGACCAACAGCGGGTTTCATGGGCGAACACATAAAGATGTCTGATGGAAGAAGTAAGATGTAAGATAATTGATGCGCATGCCCACTTGTGGCTGAATGTCGACACGGTGGTAAATGGCTCGCCCATTCACCCGTTGGAACCGAACCGCAGCCGTAGCCTTTTCTTCGGAGAGGAGCGGCAGATGTTGCCTCCTTATATGACGGACGGACAGAACACTGCAGAGCGATTCCTGTCGAACATGGACTATGCGCAAGTATCAGCCGCCGTCATTACACAGGAATTTATCGACGGACTGCAGAACGACTATCTGATGCAAGTGCAGCACGAATACCCCGACCGCTTCTTCTGCTTCGGAATGCCGGACACTCGGAAGGCTGGATTCCTCGCTGAAGGCAAAGCGCTCGTCCAACAGGGTTTCCGTGGGTTGAAGATTCCCGCTGCGCGACTGCCACAGCAGTTCCTCAACGACGAGATGATGCAGCTGATGCACCTGATGGAAGACCGCGGCATCATTCTCGGCATCGAGCTTGCCGACGGCGACGCACAGGTAGGACAGATGGAAGAGATTATCAGTGAGTGTCCGCAGTTGAAAATAGCCATCGGACACTTCGGCATGGTGACGCGTCCGGGATGGATGTCACAGATTCGACTGGCACGCCACGAGAACGTCTACGTGGAGAGCGGCGGCATCACGTGGCTCTTCAACGACGAGTTCTACCCCTTCCCGTCAGCTGTTCGCGCCATACAGGAAGCGGCTGACGAAGTAGGCATCGAGAAACTGATGTGGGGCTCGGACTATCCGCGCACCATTACGGCAATCACCTATAAGATGTCGTACGACTTCGTCACGAAATCCCAGGCACTGAACGACGCGGAGAAACAGCTCTTCCTCTCTGACAATGCCCGTCGCTTCTTTGGTTTCGGCGAACTGAAAGAATTACCGTATATTAAAAATATGAGCGAATGAAAGCAATACAGATTACAGAACCTTCCGTGATGAAGGTTGTAGACATTGAGAAACCTCAATGCGGAGCAGACGAGGTGCTGCTCAAGATACATTATGTGGGCTTCTGCGGAAGTGACCTGAACACTTATCGCGGACTGAACCCGATGGTGAAGATGCCAGTGATTCCTGGTCATGAGATTGGTGCAGAGATTGCTGAGACTGGCGCCAATGTTCCTGCTCACCTGAAGACAGGAATGGCTGTCACCGTCAATCCATACACCAACTGCGGACACTGTCCTTCATGCAAGAACCGCCGCTACAACGCTTGCCAGCACAACGAGACGCTGGGCGTTCAGCGCAATGGTGCCATGCGTGAATATATCGCCGTTCCCTGGCAGAAGGTCATCCCCATCGGTAACATCACCGTGGAGCATGCCGCCCTTATCGAGCCGATGTCCGTAGGATTCCATGCTGTCAGCCGCGCTCAGGTTGTTGACACTGATACCGTCATGGTCATTGGTTGTGGCATGGTGGGCGTAGGTGCCGTGGTTCGCGCCATCATGCGCGGCGCCAAGGTCATTGCCTGCGACATGGACGACGAGAAGTTGGCCATTGTACGTGGTTTGGGAGCTGAATACACCATCAATTCTGCCAAGGAGAATGTTCACGAGCGTTTGCAGGAAATCACCAAGGGTGCTGGTCCTGATGTCGTCATCGAGGCTGTCGGTGCTCCTGTGACATACCAAATGGCTGTTAACGAGGTAGCCTTTACCGGTCGTGTCGTTTGCATCGGCTATGCCAAGCAGGACGTTCAGTTCACCACCAAGCTCTTCGTGCAGAAAGAATTGGACATCCGCGGCTCACGCAATGCCCAGCCAGAGGATTTCGAAGGTGTCATCCGCTATCTCGAGAAAAACAACCCACCCTACGACATCCTGATTTCCAATGAGGTAAATCCGGAACAAGCCGAAGAGGCAATGAAACAATGGATGGAGGCTCCTGCCAAAGTGTTCCGCATTCTTGTTAAGTTTGCATAAGAAAAGGGAACCCTCTGTTGGGTTCCCTTTCCTTTTCTTCTATCATTTGATCATTATTCATCTTCCTTAGCCTCAGCCTCATGCTGCTTGATGAGCTCCTGCTGAATATCGTTCGGAACGAGTTCATAGGAAGCAAACTTGGTGGTAAACGAAGCACGTCCGCCAGTGAGTGACGAGAGCGCGATGGAGTAGTTAGACAACTCCTTCAAAGGAATCTTGGCACTGAGCTTCTGATAACCGGCCTCTGAGTCCATGCCCATGATGAGGGCACGACGACCCTGCAAGTCGGACATCACGTCACCCATATAGTCGGCTGGTACGAATACCTCGAGGTCGTAGATGGGCTCCAGAATCTTCGGTCCTGCCTCGCGGAAAGCAGCAGAGAAGGCATTGCGAGCCGCAAGCATGAACGAGAGTTCGTTAGAGTCTACGGGGTGCATCTTACCATCATAGACGATGACGCGGACGTCGCGTGCATACGAACCAGTAAGCGGACCTTGTTCCATGCGCTCCATCACACCCTTGAGGATGGCAGGCATAAAGCGAGCGTCAATAGCACCACCGACAACAGAGTTGATGAAGACCAGCTTACCACCCCAGTCGAGGTCGATGACTTCCTGACCCTTCACGTTCATGCGGAACTCCTGACCACCGAACTTAAAGACGCTGGGCAACTCCATTCCGTCGGCATAAGGCTCAACGATAAGATGTACCTCACCGAACTGACCGGCACCACCCGACTGCTTCTTATGACGATAGTCAGCTCGAGCGGCCTTCGTGATGGTCTCACGATAAGGAATCTTGGGTTCCTCATACTGAATCTGAATCTTCTCGTTGTTCTCCATGCGCCACTTTAGGGTACGCAGGTGGAACTCTCCCTGACCGTGAACGATGATCTGACGAAGTTCCTTAGACTGCTCGACAACCCATGTAGGATCTTCCTGACGCATTTTGGTAAGCGCAGCCATCATCTTCTCGGTCTCGCTCTCATTGACGGCCTTAACGGCACGAGAGTACTTCGAGTTAGGATATTTAATGAAGTCGAAGCGGTTCTCGCTATCCTTATCGTTCAACGTATTGCCCGTCTTCACATCTTTCAACTTCACGGTGCAACCAATGTCACCAGCCTGCAACTCGTCAACGGCGATACGATTAGCACCAGCACAAACGTAGAGCTGAGCCAGACGCTCCTTAGAGCCTCTGTCGGCGTTGGTCAGGTCAGCACCTGCCTTCAACGTACCACTCATCACCTTGAAGTAGCTAACCTCACCAATGTGTGGTTCCATACCTGTCTTGAAGAAATAAACGGATGTAGGACCGGCAGCATCAGGATTAATCTCCTCGCCACGGGTGTTGTGCAACTTAGGCATCTCGCTGACGAAAGGAACGACATTACCCAAGAATTCCATCAAACGGCGAACTCCCATATCCTTGCCTGCGCAAACGCAGAAAACGGGGAAGATAGAACGGGTGACAAGACCTTTACGGATACCTTCGCGCATCTCGTCCTCGGTCAGACTCTCACTCTCGAAGAACTTCTCCATCAGGGTATCGTCGTTGGCAGCAGCAGCCTCAACAAGAGCAGCATGGAGTTCCTTGGCCTTATCCATCTCCTCGGCGGGGATGTCCTCGATGATAGGCGCACCACCCTCGGGCTTCCAAGAATACTTCTTCATCAGCAGCACGTCGATAACGGCATTGAAACCAGGACCTGTAGCAATAGGATACTGCACGGGAACGCACTTGTCACCATAGATTTCCTTCATGTTCGACAGAATGACGTCAAAGTCGCAATGTTCGCGATCCAACTGGTTGACGAGGAAGATAACGGGCTTCTGCAACTTCTCGGTATAACGGAAGGCATTCTGTGTTCCAACCTCAGGACCGTACTGACCGTTGATGAGGATAACAGCCTGATCGGTCACGTTCAGTGCCGTGATGGCGCCTCCTACGAAGTCATCAGAACCCGGGCAGTCGATGATGTTAAGCTTCTTGTTGTTCCATTCCACATGAAAGACAGTAGAGAATACTGAGTAACCATACTCTTGCTCTACTGGGAAATAGTCGCTGACGGTATTCTTCTGCTCTACCGTACCGCGGCGTTTGATGATTCCAGCTTCATAAAGCATACTCTCGGCAAGTGTGGTCTTGCCGCTACCCGCACTGCCAAGCAATGCAATGTTTTTAATCTCGCTAGTTTGATAAACTTTCATAAGGCTATTGTTTTAAGTTGTTAATGTTTCAGTTATCGGAGGCTAAAGGTAGACATTTCTCCGCAAAAAACCAACGATTCCTTCCAAATATTAAACTTTATTAGTAATTATCCGACGATATTAGCATAAAAAACAGGATAATTCCAAATGCATTATACATTATTCATATTATTTTCGTAACTTTGCCATCACTATGGCAGGAATCTACCTTCATATTCCATTTTGCAGAAGTCGTTGCATCTACTGCGGGTTCTACTCCACCACAAAGATGGAGAAGCGCCAGCAGTATGTCAATGCTCTATGCCGTGAATGGCAGTTGCGACAGCAGGAATTAAAAGAACCTCTGAATACAATCTACTTGGGAGGTGGTACGCCTAGCCTATTGACTCCGACACAATTACAACAGATCTTCAACGCTTTGCCTTCTGCTGCTTCAGAAGTCACCATAGAATGTAACCCTGACGACGTCACGCCCGAATTTGCCGAAACGTTGTCACTGCTTCCCATCAATCGAGTTTCTATGGGTGCCCAGACTTTCAACGACCAACGGCTAAAATTCTTGCACCGGCGACACACGTCAGAGCAAGTGACTAACGCCGTAAAATTATTAAGGAAAACTGGTATCCATAACATCAGCATTGACTTGATGTATGGCTTCCCTGACGAGACATTGGAGGATTGGCTATGCGACATTGAAGCGGCATTGACTTTGGACGTGGAGCACATCTCTGCCTACTGCCTCATGGTGGAAGAAGGTACGCCACTTTATCGGATGCGTACCAATCCATGCGACGAAGAGACAGAACGACAGATGTACGAACAACTCATTGACAAAGTCACACAAGCAGGCTATGAGCATTATGAGATCAGCAACTTCGCTAAACCAAGGTTCCGTTCACAACACAACAGCTGCTATTGGCATGATGTACCATATATCGGACTAGGAGCTGCTGCGCATAGCTTTGACCAAAAGAGCAGAAGCTGGAACATCAGCGATATCAATCAGTACATCCAATCCATTGAACAAGGTATCATTCCCTGCGAACAAGAGTTGCTGGATGACGACACCCGTTATAACGACCGCATAACGGTAGCTTTAAGAACCAAAGAAGGACTAGACCTCACCACACTCGACAACCATTTCCGCCACTATTGTATCAAGGAGGCACAGACGTTCCTCAATGATGGTTTGCTACAACTGCAAGACAACCAGTTAGCCCTGACTCGCAAAGGATTATTTGTCAGCGACATGGTAATGAGCGGGCTCATGTACGTCTGATGACATTTCGCCTGTCAACCCGTCTATAGATAAAACGAACTAACAATGAATACTTGGAAACCAAATCTCGAAGAGACCAAACAGCATTATATCAATTGGTGGAACCACAAAGGCATCGTACTCAACATGTGGGAACACTTTCAAGAGGGTGTAAAACCGCATGCTGACGTTCCGGAGCCTAAACCTTACAAGGATCTGAACCAACGATGGTTCGACCCAGAATGGCGTGCAGAATACTTAGACTGGTATGTGGCACACTCGAGTCTGATGGCCGACATGCTTCCCGTAGCAAACACCCAACTGGGACCAGGCTCGCTAGCTGCGATACTGGGTGGTGTTTTTGAAGGCGGTGAAGATACTATTTGGATTCACCCTAATCCCAATTATACGGACGAGATAAAGTTTGACCCCACCCACCCCAACTGGCTGTTGCACAAAGAGTTGCTACGAGCCTGCAAGAAAAAGGCAAAAGGACATTACTACGTAGGGATGCCCGACTTAATGGAAGGACTCGACGTTCTTGCTGCCATTAAGGGCACTGACAAGGTGCTGCTTGACACCGTGATGCAGCCTGAGGTCCTGGAGCAACAGATGCAACAGATTAACGACATTTACTTCCAAGTTTTTGACGAGTTGTACGACATTATCCGCGAGGGTGACGAAATGGCATTCTGCTACTTCTCTTCCTGGGCGCCTGGTAAGATGTCGAAACTACAAAGTGACATTTCAACGATGATTAGCATTGATGACTATCGCCGTTTCGTACAACCCTTTATCCGTGAACAATGTCAGAAGATTGACTATACATTGTATCATCTTGATGGTGTCGGAGCCATGCACCATCTGGACGCCTTGCTGGAAATCAAAGAGCTGAACGCTATCCAGTGGACTCCCGGCGTTGGCGAGCCACAGGGCGGCAGCCCGAAATGGTACGACCTGTACAAGAAGATTCTGGCAGGCGGCAAGAGTATCATGGCATGCTGGGTAACACTGGATGAGCTAAGACCGCTTCTCGACCATATCGGTGGCGATGGAGTACATCTGGAGATGGACTTTCACCATGAGCGTGAAGTAGAACAAGCACTAAAAATCGTAGACGATTTCAATCACTGCCGCAACCTACACCCTGCCAACATGACCGATGAAGCCGACCGTGAAGTGGCCGAGATTATTAAGAAAGTAGAGGCTGGTATAACTGGTGGGACTAATAATACGAGTGAACTCCCCAAAGACCGATTACTCTTACTTGACGGAGCTATGGGTACCATGATTCAGCGATACGAACTGCGTGAGGAGGATTTCCGTGGTGCACGTTTTGCCAATCATCCCAAGGAGTTGAAGGGTTGCAATGACGTGTTATCACTTACTGCGCCCTTTGTGGTAAGCGACATCCACCGCAAATATCTTCAGGCAGGTTCCGACATCATCGAAACCAACACATTTAATGCGCAACGTATCTCAATGAGCGATTACGGCCTACAAGGATGCTGTCGCGACATCAACCTGGCAGCAGCACAGATAGCTCGCAAATGTGCTGACGAATTCTCCACCCCAGACCATCCGCGTTTTGTAGCAGGTAGTATTGGACCGACCAGTCGCACGACATCAGTAGCAACCAGTGGAGAACCGCTTAGCAAAGACCTGCTTCGAGAGGCTTATGCCGAACAGATACAAGCATTAGTGGATGGCGGTGTAGACGTCTTGCTCATTGAGACCATTTTCGATGTTGAAAATGCCCGGATAGCTATAGAGGAGGCGAAGCGTATTGCCCCTCAAAAACCCATCATGCTGAGTTTCAATGTTTCTACAGTCAACGGACAGAATATGCTAGGACAGAATATATTTGAATTTATCGAGTCGTTAGAAGCAAAGACCATTTATTCTGTTGGTATCAACTGTGTAGCCGATATACCAGCCATGTCACCATTGGTACAGAAACTGAGTCGGTATGGTACCCGAGTCAGTCTCTATCCCAATGCTGGTATGCCTGATGGCAACGGACGCTACAACAAAACGCCCGAGAGCCTGGTTGCCGACTTATGGCCACTTTTGGAGAACCATTGTCTGAGTATTGTTGGCGGATGCTGTGGTACCACAGACACTCACATAGGCATGATAGCCAAAGCCATTGAGCCCATACCAGGGCTGCGTCTGTCCGCACTGAGCGAAGAGCGGGCAACAACTCTGACAAGCATTACTAACGAGGTTCGCACCATCAACCCCGCACCCCAAAGTACGCCACAAGATTCCCCAGAAGAACAACTATTCCAAGCCATCTTAAACGGAAAAAGCGATGATGCCGCTACAGCAACCCGAAATGCTTTAGCTCACAACGCAGTTCCTCAAGACCTGATCAACGGGCAGATGATTCGAGCCATGGGTGAGGTCGGCCAGCGATTCCAAGACGGACAGGCCTTTGTTCCCCAACTACTTATGGCCGGACGCGCCATGAAAGCCGCGTTGGAACTACTTAAACCTATGATGTCAGGAGCAACCAGTACTGCCATAGGTAAGGTGGTTATCGGTACTGTGAAAGGAGACCTCCACGACATCGGAAAAAACCTCGTGGCATCTATGCTTGAAGGATGTGGTTTTGAGGTTGTCAATATCGGTATTGACGTATCGGCAGACAAGTTTATTGAAGAGGTCAAGAAGAACCAGCCGGATATTCTCTGTATGTCGGCCTTGCTTACCACCACGATGGGCTATATGAAAGAAGTGATTGACGCGCTGGAAGAAGCGGGCATCCGTAGCCAAGTAAAGGTCATGGTTGGTGGAGCGCCTGTCACACAAGGCTTTGCCGATGAGATAGGGGCCGATGGTTACAGCGACAACGCCAACTCTGCAGTCACCGTAGCCAAGCAACTACTTGGCAAACTTTGACTTCCGTTTATAACACTGTTTGAAATCACAGAGTCCGCAGGTGTAATCCAACTTGCGGACTTTTTCACCAATACCGATAATACCACTAACACTCTTGATAGGCACCATTAGCGATGAATCCGTCAGGCGGACGCCACAGGTATGTTCGTTAAACATAGGAAAAAGCCGTTGTTGCTGAGATACATGCCAACCACAATAGCCTGGTGAAAAGCGATTGGTGTGATGCCAATGAAGTTTTTCAATACTCTCCTGCAGATGACATTCCATCTGGTCTGCCGTTTTCTCTGCAATGACAGAGCCCAAAGCATCGGCAATGAATACACGCACCATATCGCCTTGGTCCTTTAACCGTTGCTGATATGCTTCATATTCCCCGCCACTGGTGCAGATGAAAAGAACGTAGGCCTGAGAACCTCGCAGCTGACGAAGGATAATCTTTCCCATATCAAAGTCTGGCTGTTCAGGAACGACCAGATAACAGAACTGCGGGCGCAACCATTGGCGCACCTCGTTGATGATTAACTGTGTCTCCTGTTGTGTCGCCTCATCAGGCTGCGCATCATGATACCCCATCTGTTCGTAGATATCAGCAAGGGTAATCTTCAGTTCGTCATATGTCAGGGTTTTCTCCGTCACTGCTGATTGTATTCGGCCAAAGCTTTAAAGAATGCATCAATGTTATGCAGTGGTGTGTGTGGCGGCGTGTCGCAGCCACTGGACAGCACGAAATTAGGATACCCCTTTGTCTTTTCCAAGAGGTCAATGACCGCTGTTCTCATCTGCGAAGGGATACCATCTTTGAAGACGCTGACAGGATCAATATTTCCCATCGCCAAAGCCGTTGGCGGCACCTCACGGATGACTTCCTCCATGCGACATTTATTACCGAAGTGGTAGGCAGCTGCACCGGTTGCGACCATTGCCTCTGTGCAATGTCCTGTGTTTCCACAATTGTGCAAGACAACGATAAAGTTGTCGTCCTGTACGGCTTCGACGATACGTTTTACGTATTGCGATGAGAACGTCTTGCAATCGTCATTCGACATCAGACCAGCAGCTGGCTCAGCCATTACCACGCCATTAGCCCCCGTAAGTTTTAAAGCCATACAATATTTCATAATGAAATCGGTGCACTTCTGCAACAGTGTGTGAGCAGCATCTGGGTTCTCATAGATAAGCACCATGATTTCCGACATATCATAAAGACGTCCTGCCAACGAGAACGGACCAATACATCCTGCGAACAAGGGACGATCGTTAATAGCACGGGCAGCCAGCAGGTTTGCCTTCAGATAGGCAGGGATACGTCCTGCAGAAAGAGCAGGAACTTGCAGACGATAAATACTCTCCGCATCAGGTAGTAGTCGACTGCTCACGGCAGGAACGGCGATATCGCTAAAAGCAATCTCAGCACCAAAGGCCTCGGCCTCCGTGGTCAAATCCATGATGGTACAAGCAGCAGCACAGGGATAGTGTTGAGTCAGCCAAACGACAGCCTCTGCATGTACACGTCCATCACTTACAGCCTCGCGTACAGTATGCTTATTCTGTTCGATACCTGGGTGTGTCATTACGGGCACAGCCATTACCTCTTTCTGTCTGATGACATCAGCCACCCATTGTTTCATATTCCGTTTCATAACGTCGTCACTTCTATACCTTTAATAATAGACGAGAAACGGTTCATTTTGTCACTAATGATGACAAATCGCCTTTCGCTACGTCATAAAACTATAATGCGCATATACATGAAACGTTTACTAACCACACTATCGTTGTTGATTGCCATCTACGCAAATGCTGGAGAAATTATTGTCAGCGAAGGCAATAGTATCCATGACGCATTGCGACAAGCACGCGAGTGGCGACGCACCAACGATCCTCGCTGCAAGGGAGGTATCACTATCACTTTAAAAGCTGGTCGTTACTATATGAACGAGCCGTTGTTCCTGCGCCCCGAGGACAGCGGCACGAAGGAGTCACCACTCGTCATCCGAGGTATTGGAGAGAAGCACACAAGTGTCATTTGTGGCGATGCCCGCCAACGTCACACCCAGGTGTGGCCGTTAAAAGAACAATGTGACAGCCTTCCGATAAAACACGATGACGGTCTTCCAATGAAAGGCATGGAGCGCATGCTCGACTTCAACACCAACGATAGAACGATAACCATCCCTACTCCACCCGCCACTGTGCTTCGAGATTTTGTCTCGAAGAAGACCCCACTCGAAATGGTGGTTCACCAGCGATGGGCCATCGCCATTCTGCGTGTAAAGGATATGAAAGTAGAGGGCGACAAGACAGTGGTATCGTTTATGGAACCTGAGAGCCGTCTGGAGTTCGAGCACCCCTGGCCACAACCCGTCATCGGAGGTGAGAAGGGGAACAGTTCTTTCCTGCTTCGCACCACAGAACAGCGTGACGGCATTGAACAGTTGGTCATCGTCGACGGCGCCAACTATATACGTTTTGAAGGCATAACCTTCAAACATACTTGCTGGAACCGTCCCTTGCACAAAGGTCACGTTACCCTACAGGGCGGTTTCCCTCTCGTTGATGCCTATAAGCTGAAAGAAAACCCAGGGTTACCTTGGGATAAGGATCTCGAGAACCAGGCGTGGATTGAGCGCCCCGTGAGTGCTGTCACCGTGTGCAACGCCCACCACGTTGACTTCTACTCGGTGGTGTTCGAGAATCTGGCAGCCACAGCCTTGGACTTTGTCGATAATATCAGCGACTGTGTAGTGCAGAAATGTACCTTCGGCAACATTGGCGGCACGGCCATCATGGGCGGTTCCTTTGCAGAGAGTCCTCGCGAGGTGCACCGTCCCTACACCGACTTGGCGAAGCGCTGCCAACGGCTTACCATCAAAGACAACATCGTTTTGGATGCTGCCAACGAGGACTGGGGAGCCGTAGGCATCGGCTTGGGCTATGTACGCCACTGCACCATCAGCAAGAACCACGTGTTTTTTCTCAGCTACTCGGGCATCTGCGTCGGTTGGGGTTGGACACCCCTCAACACGGGTATGGAGAACAACCGCATCGAGGGTAACAATGTCAGCAACTATGCCCGTCAGCTCTATGACGCCGGCGGCATCTATACGCTCAGCAACCAGCCAGGTTCCGTGATTAGCGGCAACAAGGTCTCACGTCCCTACCCTGCCCCATATGCTACCAACGACCGCGGTTTCTGCATCTATCTGGATGCCCGTACCGACGGTTTTACTATCGAGAACAATTACACCGGCGACATCGCCCCCGGGATTGCCGGTCGTCCTCTCACTAACCAACGGCCCATACGTCGTGACGAGATTGGCGACAACCACCCCGGTCCTAACCTCATATTCAAACAATGAAACAGACAAACTATCATCTCTTCGACTTCATGGACTTTGATCCGTCCTTGCAGAAGGACGAAGCCTTGTGGAAAGCATATGCACCCACGAAGATAGAAGAGCGCGAGGGCGACATCATCGTCACCATCCCCTATCAGAAGCAACTGCACCAGGAAGACATGGCGCCAGATACTGAGGCGCCTCAACAATCGTTCGACCTCATTATCCGTGCTTATGAGCCCAACATCATCCGTCTGTTTACCACGATGAATGGTGACGAAATGGTAGAAGCTGATGATATGTTGCAGTTTGATTCTGAGATCAAGCGCCTCCCACTCCGATCTGAAGGCAGCGACATTGTTGCCATAAACGGGAAAAAAGTTGCCGCCATCAACCTCAGTGCACCTCAATTAGACCACTGGAGTGACCTACTTCCTGCTCCCCAGCCGGCACCATTCATTACTTTCTATCCCGATGGCGACAAAACGAAAGGAATAGCCTTGAGTGATGATCATTTCTCGCCTCCCAGGTATGATGCCTTGCCTCTTGGTTTTGTCACAGCACCTCATGCAGAGCGTGCTACGATTTCCTTTAAATGTACTCCCAGCGAGTGTTTTGTGGGCACTGGTGAGCGTTTCCGTAAGATGGACCTAAGCGGACAGACCTTCCAGTTGAAGAATCAGGATGGACAAGGTGTCAACAACCGTCGTTGTTATAAGAACATCCCATTCTTTCTTAGTAGCAGGATGTATGGCTGTTTCTATCACACCTCAGATTATTGCAAACTCTCGTTAGCCGACCACTCTACCCGTAGTGTCCAATTTCTCAATGACCACGCCACGTTGGACGTATTCCTTATTGGCGGACAAACACCAGAAGAAATCTTGAAAGGGTACCGTATGCTAACCGGTTTCCCGCAGATGCCTCCCCTGTGGTCATTTGGTATTTGGATGAGTCGTATGACCTATTTCTCGGCAGACGAAGTTGACGACATTTGCAACCATCTTCGACGTGAGCATTATCCATGCGACGTTATCCATCTTGACACTGGCTGGTTCCGTACTGACTGGCTGTGTGAATGGAAGTTCAATCCTGAGCGATTCCCCGACCCCAAAGGTTTCGTTCAGCGACTTGCCCGACAAGGTTTTAAGGTGTCGCTGTGGCAGTTGCCTTATGTGGCTCAGGGTGCCGAGCAATTAGAAGAAGCTAAAGCCAACAAATATATCAGTCAGTCCACCCAGGAAGTTGATTCCTCTACAGGTGGAGCATCCAATTTCTCTGCGCTTGATTATGCAGGTACTATTGACTTCACCTACGACCGTGCCACCGACTGGTATAAGAATAAGTTGCTAAAGCCCCTGCTGGAGATGGGCGTTAAGTGCATTAAGACCGACTTCGGCGAGAACATCCATATGGACCATCGCTATCATGCTATGAAACCCGAGCGACTGAACAACATTTACTCACTGCTCTATCAGCGTGCAGCCTTTGAGGTGACAAAAGAAGTTACAGGCGACGGCATTGTATGGGCACGTTCAGCTTGGGCTGGTTGTCAACGCTATCCACTACATTGGGGCGGCGACAGTGCATCATCATGGGACGGCATGGCAGGTTCTCTGAAGGGCGGTCTGCACTTCGGTCTTTCCGGTTTTGCCTTCTGGAGTCACGATGTCCCTGGCTTCCATAGCATCCCAGATTTCATGAACTCACCATTGGACGAGAATGTCTATGTACGTTGGACGCAGTTTGGTGTCTTCTCCAGCCACATGCGCTATCACGGAACCTGTAAACGTGAGCCTTGGCATTACCCTGCCATTGCTCCCATCGTGAAACGCTGGTGGCAGTTACGCTATCGACTCTTACCATATATCATAGAGCAATCGGAACTGGCCTGTAAGAGTGGTTATCCAATGGTACGCGCCTTGTTGTTCCATCACCCACACGATCATCAGTGTTGGCATATTGACGATGAATACTATTTCGGCTCAGAATTCTTGGTTTGTCCAGTGATGAATAGCGAGAACAAACGGGATATCTACTTGCCTGAGGGTTTGTGGGTGAATTTCTTTACAGGCGAGCGAGTAGATGGCGGCCGTTGGTACTATGACGTAGAAGTACCCCTCGACCAAATGCCCGTCTTTGTCCGTCCAAGTGCGCAGATTAGCGTCTATCCCGAAGAGGTGGACTCTACCGATGACATGGATTTGAACAAAGCAATTACAATCAGAATAACTAAAGACTATAAAGGATTATAATGGAAAGTCACTACATGCAGAGTCTTGACTGGCTCATCTTAGCAATCTATTTCTTTGTGCTTATTGCTATTGGTCTATGGGCCAGTAGTAAACGAAAGAAAGGCGGTTCACTGTTTCTTGCCGAGCACTCACTCCGTTGGCACCATATCGGTTTCTCCATGTGGGGAACCAACGTTGGACCGTCTATGCTTATCGCATCTGCCTCAGCAGGTTTCACCACAGGTATTGTATCAGGAAACTATGCCTGGTATGCCTTTGTATTCATTGCATTGCTGGCCTTCGTTTTTGCTCCTCGTTACTTAGGTGCAAACATCCAAACACTGCCTGAATTCATGGGACTACGCTTCGGACAATCCACCCGTAATATCTTGGCGTGGTACACCATTGTTACCGTCATTATCTCGTGGCTGGCCCTGACACTCTTTGCCGGTGGCGTACTCATCCGACAGGTATTCGATATCCCAATGTGGATGTCTGCATTAGTACTGGTCGTCATCTCTGCCTTCTTTACCATGCTAGGCGGCCTGAAGGCTGTGGCATACACGAATGTCTACCAGATGGTACTACTGATTATCGTGTCTCTCATCCTAGTACTTGTCGGACTTGACAAAGTGGGTGGAGTGTCAGCCTTGGTCGACAAGGTACCTTCTGACTATTGGGTGATGTTCAAGCCCAACAGCGACGAGGCATTTCCTTGGCTCCCCATCCTACTGGGCTATCCGGTAATGGGTGTTTGGTTCTGGTGTACCGACCAATCCATGGTCCAGCCTGTTCTGGCCGCCAAGGACCTTCGCGAAGGACAGTTAGGCACCAACTTCACCGGATGGTTGAAGATTCTTGATGTAGCTCTTTACATCCTGCCCGGCATCATCTGTTTCGCTTTGTTTGGAGATACGCTAAAGAATCCTGATGAAGCCTATCTGACAATGGTCGAGAATTTATTCCCTGTAGGTATGGTCGGACTGGTATTTGCCGTGCTGACGGCCTGCCTCGTATCCACCATCGGATCTGCCCTCAACGCTCTCTCCACCGTCTTCACGATGGATGTGTATGTCAAGAATTTCAAGCCAGGAGCACCTCAGTGGGAAATCAACCTGGTAGGACGCATCGTGGTGCTCATCGGTGCTATTCTAGCTATCGTTATGACGGTTGCTATTGATGCTATTAAGGGGCTCAACCTCTTCAATGTATTCCAATCGGTGTTAGGTTTCATCGCTCCACCAATGGCTTCCGTTTTCTTGTTAGGTATCTTCTGGAAGCGCTGTACAGCACGTGCTGCAAATTTCTCACTGACCGTAGGAACTCTTTTCTGTCTCACCATTGGAGTGCTATATCTTTGGCCACCCGAATGGCTGCATGTAGCCTGGCCACATTTCATGATGCTCTCTTTTGAGTTGTTTGTCATTCTTGTCGTAGCAATGGTTCTTATCTCCCTCACCGACAAGGACAAGACAGAGTACAAGATTCCTGAGCCTATCCATGAAGGGTGGTCGAAACTGGCTATTTCGCTTTGGATAACACTTGCCATTGTCATGATAGGTCTCTATGTGTATTTTAATTAAATAATGATATGAAAAAGTTCTTCCTTCTTTGTATGGTAGGTTGCTGTGGCACAGCAATGAACACCATGGCTCAGGGACTGACAGACATGAGTCACAGTCAACAAGCCCTGATGCAGAATACCCCTATGGGAACTGTCAAATGGACTGGTGGTTTCTGGGGCGACCGTTTCAACATGCTGTCGACAACGGGTATATGGGATATGTGGGACACTTGGAACACTCCTTACGAGACGATTGACGCATTAGGACTGCATGGCTCTCACGGCTTTGCTAACTTCCAAGTGGCTGCTGGCACCGTCAAGGGCAAGCATCACGGTCCTCCCTTCCATGATGGTGATATGTATAAGTGGTTAGAAGCATGTGCTGCAGTCTATGCGGTAACGAAAGACCCTAAGATAGATGCATTGATGGACAAGTTCATCGAACAGGTTGCTCTCGCCCAGCGTGCCGACGGTTATATCCACACTCCCGTAGTTATTTCCGAACGCAATGCAGGCATTGACTCACATGCCGTCAAGGAAAATGCAGCAGGTATTGAGATTGGGAAAGACCAGAAGCATGCCTTTGCCTCACGACTGAATTTCGAGACCTATAACCTCGGACACCTCATTACCGCCGGCATCATCCACAAGCGCGCCACGGGCAAGACCACGCTATTCGAGTGTGGTAAAAAGGCTGCCGACTTCCTCTACAACTTCCTGACCAACGATGCTGCCGAGCTCTCGCGTAATGCCATCTGTCCCAGTCACTATATGGGTGCTGCTGAGATGTATCGTGAGACGGGTGACGAGAAATACCTGACGCTGGCCAAGGGGTTGATTGCCATCCGTGACTCTGTGACAAATGGTGAGGACCACAACCAGGATCGCCACAAGTTCCGCGACCAGTACGAGGCGATGGGGCATGCCGTACGCGCCAACTACCTCTATGCGGGAGTAGCAGACCTCTATGCAGAGACGGGCGAGCGTCAGTTGATGAAAAACCTGTCGGCTATCTGGGACGACATCGTCAATCACAAGATTTACATCATGGGCGGATGCGGTGCTTTGTACGATGGTGTCTCGCCCGACGGAACCACCTACAACCAACCCTCCATCCAGCAGATTCACCAGGCCTATGGCCGCCAGTTTCAGTTGCCTCAGGAGGCTGCCCACAACGAGATATGTGCCCAAATTGGCATGTTGCTCTTCTCTTGGCGCATGTTCCAGACAACGTGCGATCCGAAATACGTCGACAACATCGAGACCGAGCTATACAACGGTATTCTCAGCGGTATCTCACTCGACGGAAAAGACTTCTTCTACACCGAGGCCCTGCGTCGTACCAAAGAGTTTCCTTATGTCATGCGCTGGCCCAAGCATCGTCAGCGTTACATCACCTGTTTCTGCTGTCCTCCTAACACGTTACGCACACTCTGCGAAGCTCAGGAGTACGCCTACTCCGTCAAGGGCGATACGCTGTGGGTGAACCTCTACGGCCAGAATGCGCTCAAGACCAAGGACCTCGAGGTAGAACAGACGACCGACTATCCCTGGGACGGACACATCACGCTGACTATCAAGAAAGCCAAGACGCTGAAAAGCATCCGCATGCACATTCCCGGATGGGCTACCGGCGTGCAGCTGCGACTGAACGGCCAGCCCATCCTGGCTGAAGACCTGCGCCAACCGCGCAAGTGGAAGAAGGGCGACGTCGTCGAACTCGAACTCCCCATGAAGCCCCGTCTCATGGAGGCGAATCCGTTGGTTGAGGAGGCAAAGAACCAGATTGCTGTCATGCGCGGTCCTATCGTCTACTGTCTGGAAGGTCAGGACATTCAAGGAGGTTATCGCATAAACGATATTGCGATTCCTACGGATGTTCAGTTCAAGGAAACCAAAATAACGATTGAAGGCCACGAGATGGTAGCCCTCGAAGCCGAAGTCCCCGTGACAGGCCAAGGCTCCTGGGGCAAGGACGAGCTCTACCGCGAACTGCGTCCCGTGAAGAACAAGAAGACCAAAATTCGACTCATCCCCTACTATGCCTGGGACAACCGAGGTATCGACGACATGTCGCTTTGGTTGCCGTTGGAACGATAAGGCAAAATATAATAATCCCTCCTTCGCCTATTACTCCTATCAACGAGGATTTCAGCGAAGGAGGGATTTTTTTATCATACTAATCAGAAAGAGGTCTATAGTTTGCGTGCAATGAGGAACGGGCTGGCCTGATGGGTAGCCAGGATGGTGACTTCGGCTATCTGCACATGCTTGGGTGCGGATGCTACATAGAAGCAGACATCGGCAATGTCGTCGCCTATCAGCGGTTTCACGCCTTTATAGACATTGTCGGCACGCTGCTGGTCACCACGGAACCGGACAACGCTGAAGTTGGTCTCTACCAGTCCGGGCTTGATGTTCGTCACGCGAACAGCCGATTCGGCTAAGTCAATGCGCAGGCCGTCGGTCAGAGTCTTGACAGCAGCCTTGGTGGCACAATAGACATTGCCACCGGCATAGGCTGCATCGCCCGCTATGCTTCCGATATTAATGACATGTCCGTCGTTGCGTGCCACCATGTCGGGCACTATCAGGCGTGTCATCGTCAGCAGTCCCTTGATGTTGGTGTCAATCATGACCGCCCACTCATCCACATCGCCCTCGTACTCCTTGTCCATACCAATAGCCAGTCCGGCATTGTTGATGAGCACGTCTATCGGTTTCCACTCGTCAGAGATGCTGTCCACCGCCTGTCGGGCAGCCTCCTTGTCGCGCACGTCGAAGGTCAGTGTCAGCACCTTCGTCCCCTGCTGGGTCAGCTCAGTCTGCAACGCCTGTAGCTTCGTTGCATTTCTTCCTGTCAGAATGACATCATAGCCTCCTTGGGCGAACTTCCTTGCACAAGCCTCACCAATACCGCTGGTGGCGCCTGTTATCAATGCAATCTTTTTCATCGTATATTGTAATTTGGTAATACTAATCAGTTAGTCCATCGGGTAGCGCACGCCCCACTTAGCACGCAGATCATCCATGAGTTGCATGACGTAGAGCGTTTCCTGATGGGGCATCTCGCGAGGTTCCAGCAGGCCATCAATCAAGGCTTGACGGCAGGCAGAGAACTGGTATTCGTAGCCTGTAATCTGCTGGGGTACGGAGATTTGATCGACCAGAACACGATCTCGTTTATAGACGGTGATGGTCTGCGGATTGTTGATGTTGTCGATGACGATATTAGCCTCTGAGCCGGCAATGACACCGGTGTTATCTCCCACACACATGGCACTCGACTGCAGATTAGCCACGATGCCATCTTCAAGTACCATCGTCATCGTATTGGTCAGATCCATGCCCTTATCACTCTTGACACAATGGCCGTCAAGCGTAGCCACAGGAGCATCGGTGAACATGCGGACAAAGTTGAGAGCATAGACCCCGACATCAAGCAGTGCACCGCCACAGAGGTCGGGACGGAAGATGCGCTCCTTCTTCATCATCGGGTAAGCCAAAGTAGCCGTGATGAGTCGCGGCGTACCTATAATGCCCTCAGCTATCAATTGGCGAACGATGCCTACACAGGGCTGATAACGCGTCCAGATGGCCTCAGCGATGAACACCTTGCGTTCATATGCCAAGTCGATGATATCCTTAGCCTGCCGATAGTTAGCCATGAATGCTTTTTCGACCAGGCAGGGTTTGCCCTCCAATAAAGCATGGCGTGTCACATCATAGTGATGCGAGTGTGGTGTGGCGACATAAATAATGTCTACCGCCGGATCGTTGATGACTTCGGCATAAGAGCCATAAGCCTTTGGCATGTTCCACTTTCGGGCAAATGCCTCAGCTTTCTCCAACGAGCGCGAGCCTATAGCATAGGCCTCGCAGTCTGTCATTCCATTGAGGGTAATGGCAGCCTTCTCGGCTATCCAACCTGCGCCGATAATGCCGACGCGCATAGTTCCGTTTTTATCCATAATCCATCTTAGAATTTGCGTTTGGCTTCCTCCTGTACTTCAATGACACGGTCGCACCATGCGTCGAAATCTGGCTCCTCTATCTGTAGTTCCGGATGACTGAGCAAGTATGCGACACTGCGGCGAACCCCCTCGTCGAAGCGAGTAGTAGCCTGCCAGCCTGGAACCGCGCGTTTGAGCTTTGAGCAATCGAAGATAACTGTCAGCGACTTGTCGCCCATCAGGTTTCCTTCGAATTCCCACTCTTTGGGAGCCACGGCGGCCAAGAACTCAGAAGAAACGTAGTACGGCTTCAGTGTGGTGTGTAAAGCACGAGCCACACTCTGATACACCTGCGTCCATGTGAGCTGTTCGTCACTCATTATCTGAAAAGCCTCACCAATGGCTTTCGGATTGCCCAGCAAGCCGATGAACCCACGGGCAAAATCTTCATTCCACGTCAGTGTCCATAGCGAGGTGCCATCACCTTGTATGATAACAGGTTTCCCGTCTATGATGCGTTTTAGCACCTGCCACGAGCCTTTCGGTCCATGTACACTAGTCGGCACGCCACGTTCGCAGTAGGTATGGCTGGGACGTACGATAGTGACAGGGAAGCCATTCTCACGGTACTCCTTCATCAGAAGTTCCTCGCAGGCTATTTTGTTGCGCGAGTACTGCCAATACGGATTGGCAAGAGTAGTACCCTCGGTTATCACGTGGTTGGCAGCAGGTTTGTTATAAGCCGATGCCGAACTGATATAGACATACTGCCGGGTGCGTCCCTTGAAGAGTCGGATGTCGCGCTCCACCTGGGCAGGCACGAATCCGATGAACTCGCAGACGGCATCGAACATTTCGTCTTGAATGTTGTCAAACACGGTTTTCTCGTCGTCGATGTCACAGATAATTTGACGAACGCTGGAGGGCACCTCGCTCTTGCGTGTGCCGCGGTTTAGCAGCCACAGGTCATGACCTGCAGCAGCGAGCTGTCGGGTAATGGCACTACTGATAGTACCTGTTCCACCGATGATTAAGATTTTCATCCGCGTGCCATTTGATAGATTTTTTCCATATCCTCAGCCTTGAGCACCTTAAGAGCGCCACAGGTAGCGGTATTATTACGGCTGCACTTGCGCACCATCTCCTTGATTTCATCATCTGTGATGTCGCGTCCGATGAGTTCCTTGATATTGACAGGCATACCGATGGCGTGGTAGAAGCGCTCTACAGCCTCTATACCACGCAGGGCTGTGCCCTCAGGGTCTGTAAAGTCATTAGGCACATCCATCACATTGACGGCGAAACGCACGAAACGACTCAGATTCTCGTGCATGCAGTAGCGGGCCCAGCTAGGCCATACGGCAGCTAAACCGGCACCATGAGTCACATCAAACATACCGCTGAGTTCATGTTCCAATTGGTGGGTGGCCCAGTCTTCTTGAACACCTTTACCCAGCAGTCCCCAATGGGCTACACTGCCGCCCCACATGATTTGAGCGCGATAGCGGTAATCCTCAGGATTCTTCAGCACGGCAAACACGGCATTCTTGATGCTGCGCAAGGTCGCCTCAGCCAGATCAGTAGTCAGATCCATATCATCGTCCTTGGTAAAGTAGCGTTCAAAGATGTGCATCATCATGTCCGTCACACCAGCTGCCGTCTGATAAGGAGGCAAGGTAAACGTTCTACGCGGATTCATGATGGCAAACTTGGGGCGCGACATATTGTGAGAGTAGCCCCGTTTCACGTCGCCGTCCTCGTTGGTGATAACACTGCTCTCGCTCATTTCACTACCAGCGGCAGGTATGGTGAGCACCGAGGCTACAGGCAACATGCTCACGGGCTGCGCCTTACCTAGATAGAAGTCCCACACATTACCCTCATAGGGTACACCATAGGCAATGCACTTAGCAGAGTCAATAACGCTACCACCACCTACGGCCAGGATGAAATCGACACCTTCCTTGCGGCAGAGTTCAATACCCTGTTGGGCCAGCGACAGGCGTGGATTTGGCACAACACCGCCTAAGGTCACATACGCGATATTTTCCTCGCTAAGCAGGCCGCATATCTTATCCAAAAGCCCGGACTTGACGGCACTCTTTCCGCCATAGTGCACGAGTACTTTCGTTCCACCGTATTTTTTCACCAGATGAGCAACCTGCTCTTCAGCCTGCTCACCGAAAACCACCTCCGTAGGGGCATAATAATTAAAATCTCTCATATTGCAATATTGATAATAGTAATTTATAACATGCCTATTAGACGTTTTCACGGTCTTAAGGTTTAATACCTTACTAGTGACAATTTGGCAATTGATGCGTCTTAGAAATATATGAGACAGTTATTCCTTTCCATCTGCATGTTCTGCACCATCGGACTGCAGGCTGCAGAAATCAACATCACACCCGACTCGTCACTCACCGATGCAGTCCGCAAGGCTCGTGAGATGCGCCGTCTGGGCAAGGCTACAGAGGTCACTATTCACCTATCGGCAGGAACTTACCATCTTTACGAACCACTCCGGTTGCGCCCAGAGGACAGTGGTCTGACAATAGAAGGGCATAACGCCGTCATCAGTGGTGGTATGCAGGTTACCAACTGGAAGAAGCAAGGCAAGCTAATGGTTGCAGACGTGCCAGACTTCAACGGATGTCCCGTAGACTTCCGTCAGTTGTGGATAAATGGAAAGAAGGCCGCTCGGGCTCGCGACGTCAGCGATTTCGAACAGATGACGCGCATTCGCACTTACGACAAGAAGAACCATGTGCTTTGGGTTCCCAAGAAGGCAGTAGAGAAGATTCTTAAGGCACCATACGCCGAGATGGTGCTGCATGAGATGTGGTGCACCAGCAACTTACGTATTAAGTCGTTGACTCCACAAGGAGACTCTGTCGCCGTCCGATTCCACAATCCGGAGGCTAAGCTTCAGTTTGAGCACCCCTGGCCTTCACCCATGACACCCGACACCAAGCACCCTTCGCCGTTCTATCTGACCAATGCCAAAGAGCTGTTGGATGAGCCTGGAGAATGGTATCACGATATCCGTGTCCACAAGCTGTATTATATGCCTCATCAGGGTGAGACGATACAAGAGGCCGTCGTCCCTTTGTTGGAGACGTTGTTGGAGTTCATCGGTTCTCCAGAACGTCCAGTTCGCAACGTCACCATCAAGGGTATCTCTTTCCAGCATACCACCTGGATGCGTCCCTCGCAGAAAGGACATGTTCCCCTGCAGGCCGGCATGTACCTGACGGAGGCTTATAAGTTACGTCCGTCCATTGACCGTCCCAACAACCATAAGTTGGACAACCAAGGATGGTTGGGGCGTGCTGATGCTGCGGTGGAGCTGCGTTACACGGAAGACTGTCACTTCAGCGACTGCCGTTTCGAACATTTAGGCGGCTCTGGCCTGGATTACATAACGGCATGTCGTCGTGGCACGACGACCAACTGCACGTTTACCGATATCGCTATGAACGGGTATGTCTGCGGTTCATTCTCACCCGAGGGACTGGAGACCCATCTGCCCTACCAACCCACCGACTTCCGTGAGGTGTGCACACAACAGGAGGTGAGCAACTGCGAGTTCTACAACATCACCAACGAAGACTGGGGCTGTGTAGCTATCTGTGCAGGCTACGTGAGTGGCATCAATATCGAGCATAACACCATCCACGACGTATCCTATACAGGTATTTCGCTTGGCTGGGGATGGAACCGCGACTTGGTGTGCATGAAGGACAACAAAGTACACGCCAACCTCATCTACAACTACGCCCAGCACATGTACGACTGTGCCGGCATCTATACCCTTGGCAACCAACCAGGCACCCTGATTACGGAGAATGTGGTGCGCGACATTGCCAAGCCTTCCTATGTTCACGACCCCAACCACTGGTTCTATCTCTATACCGACGAAGGCTCCAGCAACATCACTTTGAAAGACAACTGGACCCCCGAGGAGAAGTTCCTGAAGAATGCCAACGGCCCTGGCAACATCTGGGAGAATAACGGACCACAAGTAAACGAAAACATCAAACGCAATGCAGGCAAACAGTAAACCAACATGGATATGGTATCCGGGCGATTTCGAGATATGGCTCGGCAACATCTTCAACAATCGCAGAACGGAGCGTGGCGCCATGTTTCCACCGTTTTGGAAACAAGACTCCCACTATGCGACGGTAGAATTCTCGAAGGCTTTCAACCTCCAGGAATCGGAAACCATCACGATAGTCTGCGAAGGTCAGTTCAACTTCCAACTCGATGGAAAGTTACTGTTTCCCTCCACCACTTACACCATTCCAGCAGGAGCGCACAAACTCAACCTGAAGGTATGGAACCAGGCCACGCCTCCTGCCCTCTTTATCAAGGGTAAGACCATCATAACCGACTCCACCTGGCTCGCCACCTATGAAGACAAACTGTGGATTGACGAGAACGGTGTAGCCCATGGTTCAGGCATCTACGTCCCTGCAGCTTCTTGGTGCTTCGACAGTCCCGACACCCCGCCCTCTTCCTACCACTTAGCGCGCGAGGAGCACCGTCCTGTAAGTTGCAGTACCACAGCAACAGGCGGCACCCTTTACGACTTCGGAAAGGAGACCTTCGGCTATCTGAAAGTGAAAGATTTTCAAGGGTCTATCCGCATATACTACGGAGAGAGCCCTGAGGAAGCACAGGATAAGGAGCATTGCGAAACGCTGGATGTGCTAACATCAGACGTCAGCCCTCAAACATCATCCATCAGCCATCATCCCTCAGACATCGCCAGCAAGGCTTTCCGCTATGTATATATAGAGAAAGAGGAAGGCACCACCTATGGCGAGGTACTGATGGACTACGAATACGCCCCGCACGACCAGAACCATAGCGGTTCGTTCCGTTGTTCCGACGAGGAAATTAACAAGATATGGCAAGTGGGAGCCTACACGATGGACCTCACCACCCGCGAGTTCTTCATGGACGGCATCAAGCGCGACCGCTGGACTTGGTCGGGCGATGCCATCCAATCGTACCTGATGAACTACTACCTGCGCTTCGATACAGAATGTGTGAAGCGCACCATTCGACAACTCAGAGGGAAAGACCCTGTAACAGCTCATGTGAATACCATCATGGACTACACTTTCTATTGGTTTAAGTCCGTTCTTGACTACTACCAATATACGGGCGATGTGGATTTCGTTCGTGAGATGTGGCCGCGAATGGTAACACTCATGGACTATGTCGAGGGGCGCCTGAACAATGATGGAATGGCAGAAGGACAGCCTGACGACTGGATCTTCGTCGACTGGGTGGACTTCCCCATGCACAAGCGCGGTACGTTGTGTTTCGAACAGATCCTACTCATGAAGGCGATGGAGACGATGGCAGTCTGTGCCCAACTGCTGGGAATCGACAAGAACGACTACCACATGAAGTCTGAAGCATTGCGCGAGAAGATCAACCAAACCTTCTGGAGCAACGACGAGAAGGCCTACTATCACGCCATCGAGGACGGACAGATGAACAAGCAGATCACCAAGTTCCCCAACATGTTTGCCATTCTCTACGGACTGTCTCACGAGGACCAACGGCGTGACATCATGCAAAGCGTCATGCTCAATCCTGACGTTGCCCCCATCACTACCCCCTACATGCGATTCTACGAGTTGGAAGTGCTCTGCATGGACGGTCTGCACACACAAGTGCTGAAGGAGATGCGCGACTATTGGGGCGGTATGCTGCGCGAAGGAGCCACCTCGTTCTGGGAGAAATATGTCCCTACGGAACAGGGGACCCAGCATCTCGCCATGTACGGGCGTCCCTACGGCAAATCACTATGTCACGCCTGGGGTGCCTCGCCAGTCTATCTGCTGGGCAAGTATTACTTAGGAGTGAAACCTACCAAGCCTGGCTACGAGGAATACGAGGTGCGTCCTGCTTTGGGTGACTTGGAATGGATGGAAGGAGATGTGCCCACACCACATGGCATGATACACGTTTCGATGGACCGCAGACAGATAAAAGTACGTGCCACGGAAGGCCGCGGCACGCTCTATTACAAAGACCAGTCGGTGGACATTCTACCCAACCGCGAGGTCGTACTTACTTTATCTTAGAAAACACATAGGCTGTGTGCGAGCGGAATGTCTCGCCAGGCCTCAGCACAGTCGACGGAAACGACGGCTGGTTGGGCGAGTCTGCCAAATGCATCGCTTCGAAGCATACTGCCGACCGACGCGGATAGCATACAGCCTGCTTGCCTCGGGTGTTGCCTTTCAGTCCGTTGCCCGTATAGATATGCAGCACTGGTTCTGTCGTGTAAACCGTCATCTGCATCCCGCTCGCCTCGTCCGTCACGATGGCAGCAGCCTTTTGGTCGTTGCCTTTCGTGTCCAGCACGAAGCTATGGTCGTAGCCTTTGGTTACCTTCAGCTGTGCATGATCCTCATCGATGCGGTCGCCTATCCTCCGCGGCTTTCTGAAGTCAAAGGGCGTACCCTTCACTTTCATCATTCGTCCGGTCAGGTTCTTCTGTGCGTCGAACTCGGCTATGCGTCTACTGTTCACCCATAACAGTTCGTCAGTAATCTCACGGTCCATCCGTCCGCTGATATTGAAGAACGAGTGGTTCGTCAAGTTCAGCACCGTAGGCTTTGTCGTCGTAGCCTCATAGCTCACTTCCAGTCCGTTCCTGCTGCTCACCGTGTAGGTCAGCCGCACGGTCAGTTCTCCGGGGAATCCATTTTCTCCGTCTGCCGACACATACTGTAGCGTCACCGTACTGTCCGTCAGCGCCGTCATCGTCCAGATGCGGTCGGCAAAACCGGGATAGCCCCCATGCGAGGTCACGCCCCGCCCGTTCTCTTGCAGCCGGTGTTCCATGCCGTCTAACACGAAACGGGCACCCTTGATTCGACCGACATAGCGACCTACCGTAGCCCCATAGTTCTGCCGGTAGCGCCGGTAGTCGCCCACGTTGTCAAAGCCCGTCACACAGTCTTTGCCGTCGACCACCAGACTCACCAGTCGTGCTCCGTAGTTCGTCACGCAAGCCTCCATGCCCTGCCGATTGACGAGGGTATAGAGTGCTGTGCGCGTACCGTCCATCACGGAGTCGAATCGCTGGGGATCCAGTCCTGAGCGCGTCAATCCCTGCGCCATTACCGTTGCCCAGCAACTCGTCAGCCACAGCAGAATCGCCATTCTCCGTCTCATAGCACTATCCGTTTGTTAATCCTGCATTTCGGCGCGAGGACCACGAGGACCGCCATGACGACCTCCACGAGGACCACGTTTGTGCTGCTCCTGGAACTTTTTGTACTGCTTATCGGTAAGGATACTCTTCAACTTCTGGTCATACTCCTTGCGCTTTTCCATCTGCTGTTTCATCTGGGCCTTCTGTTCGTCGGTCAGCTGAGGGCGCTCAGGGCGCTGTTGCTGGTTCTGTTGGGTAGCACCTGTCTGCCCATCTGGACGCGGACCACGATGTCCGCCACGCATACCCGGACCACGAAGCACATCTTTATATTCTGCATTGAGAGCCAACACCTTAGCCTTCTGGTCGTCCGTCAGTTCCAGATCCTTTGCCATACGATCTGTTATCTGCTCAGGAGTAATCTCCTTGGGAGCCTTACGTTCTTTCTTGTCACCATCCTGTGCCATTACTGCTGTCATTGAGAGCAGGGCAACCATTGTCAATAAAATCTTTTTCATTTTGTTTTGTTGTTTTTTAGTGAAACATTCATTTTCGTTTTTTGTCGCCGACATTAATAAGACGTTGCAAAGGTACCAAAAGTAAAACCGTCCACATGAAAATTTCAGTGA
The DNA here is from genome assembly GCF_900107705.1 of Prevotella sp. tc2-28. Classification (GTDB taxonomy): domain Bacteria; phylum Bacteroidota; class Bacteroidia; order Bacteroidales; family Bacteroidaceae; genus Prevotella. The sequence goes on along the minus strand of NZ_FNRE01000020.1, from coordinate 13,620 downwards.
ACGGTCTTATTTTTTCAGCGAAAAGGCTTTTTTACTTGCTTTTAATGTATTTATCCAGTGCCTGCTTGATGGCATTAGAGGCAGCTACAGGATAGCTTTTGGCATCCAGAATATCACTGTTATGGTTGGTGTGCAACGACAGGACTTTGCTGACGTTGGCATTAGCCGGATTGACGGCAATGACCTCACCCGGCCAAGGATTGCCGCTGTCAATGGCACCACCCGTCCATGGGTCGTTGGTACCGTAGACGAAGAGTATGTGCTTCTTGGTGGTATTGACCCAGTTGCGGACACTCGTCATCAGTTTGCCACCATCCCATTGTCCCGCATAGAGTCCGTAGTTGGCCACAGGGGCTAAGCTATTCTTGACAACCTGCTCACAATAGTCGCTAGTGACAAAGCTATTAGCGGGCAGCAGCGAGAAATCGAAGAATATACTGCCGAGTTCGCGGACTGCCTGGATATCGTAAGGAGCGTTCGGATAGGTGCTACGCAATTTTAGGATTTCTTCCTCGGTATATCCGCTACGGCGACGGACTGAGGCGGGACCTTCCTCAGAAGTGTCTTGCTCCGGCAATTTCGCCTCCAATTTTTTCTTGTCCATAAATATAAACTCGAGCACTTCATACAGACGAAAGTCGTCCTCCGGCTTGGTAGTACTGATAGCCGTAGGATCAGGTACCAAGGAACACCAGTCGCTGAAGTCAAGGTATGCAAACTTCTCAGCTAAATACGCGTAGAATACGTATAAGACACCAGCAGTGGCAGCCCTTTCAATGTCGTTGGGATAGTCCTTCAGCAGTCGCAGATAGTCATAACTATCCGTCTGGTTAAAATAGCGCAGACAGGCATCGCGCAGGGCCTTGTTGTTAGCGATGGCTGAAGGATAGGCACGCAGATACTGATAGGCTTTAGCCTGCGGGCTGTTGGCAGGATAGTGACTGCCACACACGTCTTTGAGGTAGGTTCCTACGGACTTGTCGGCAGGCGACTGGGGCGTACCAACCAGGAAGGGAGCGCAGAAAGGCACATAGAGGTCTATGTCGTCCCATCCGTACAAATCGCTGTAATAGGCGTAAAGCGTTGTGTTGATGCCACACTTGCTGGCACCGGTGCTTACCCACTTGTTGCCTTTGTTGAAGAGATACTGCTTCAACAGTGTCACCACACGGTGTAGGTCGGCAGCGGCCTGCTGTGCATTGAAGTACGTGAAATTGAGGTCGTTGGCATCCTCGGGCAATGATTGTCCGAAGTAGCGGTGCTCAACATACAGCGAGTTAGCATTCAGATATTTGGCGATATCCTCGGGTCCTATATTACCGATGTATGAATCGAGGTTATAGCCGTTGGTATAGAGCATCACAGGAGCATCGAGATCATTGACCTCCAGGAGACAGAGCTGCTTGAAGGTACCCTTGGAGACATCGCTGTTGTCGACAAGCTGCTCAACCTTGAAGTAGTAGCCCTTCCGAGTTGATAAAACTTGCAGATCCATGCGCACATCGCTGATGCCGGGGATGGCACTCAGTGCCTTGGCTATATAGTCCTCTTCTTCGGGGGTCGTTGACTCCGACTCGCCTTGCTTTGCCTCATAGGGATTATTGAGGGCTTCCACCTCGTTGTCGCGCTCACAACTGGTCGTCATGGTGCCCAACAGCACAGCGACCAGCAGCGCCCATAGCTTATTATTATAACGTCTTGTTTTCATCTTTCAATTCTCTTTTTTAATCGTTTCTAAAACGCTTTGTACCTTTAGGTCAAAGAATTGTCTGTTAATTCCCAGTGCGGATGTACTGAAGAGCCCGCTCCAACTGGGTGTCTTTGGTGTTGGCATTAAAGAGTTTGGTATCCAGGTCAACCTCTATGTCGGGATCAATGCCGACTCCTTCAAGCTGCTTTCCATCCATAGAGAAAGAAGCCATCACAGGGGTATAGACATAGACGCTCGTCTGTCCTTTCACACCGACGTGACCAGAATAGTTGATAGAATAGAAGTAATTATCATTCAGGCCGCACAGACCGCCCCAAGTGCGTTTACCAATGAAGCGTGCATTAGGAATCAGCTGACAGCTACGTACAGTCATCTCCGACATGCTGACAGAGTTGCAGTCACCCAGCACAACGATAGGCTCGGTAACGACAGCATGCTCATCAGGTAAAGTCGGCATCACCTGAGGCATCAGAGGCGAATAGTCCAGTCGGCCGGTGCCGCGCTTAAAGCGTAACTGGCAAGGAGTGAAGCCGCCGGAGGGCAATAAGGCTCCCAATACGAACTGAAAGTCGTTAAGCTTTCCGCCACCATTGCCGCGAAGGTCGATAATGACACCCCCCAAGGTGCCTGCCTTGTGCAGTTCCTGAATCTTATTGAACCACTTCTGCCAAGCTATCTGAATGCTCTTGCCCATCACGTCATTGCTACCCGTCAGGTTCATTTTGTTGTAGGATGAGGGGAGTAGATAGGTTGTCAGGTTAAAGTCACTCAGATACATATAGACAATATTTCCTTTAAAGAGTGCGTAGGACACCCTCATGCCATTATTGACGAATTCAGGACTGATTTCCTCCAATCCGGGCACATTCAGATAGGCGTAGACCATCACCAGCTGGTTGTAGCTATTGACGAGCTGTGTGCCATAATAAGATTGAATAATATTTTTCAGGGACTCAGACAGCTGTTTGAGTCCATGCAGCCTTTCCACCTCTTTCTCGGTAGGTGTGGTCTTTGCTGACAGCCTTTCAATCTCCGTTTCTATCCACCGGTTGGTACTGCCTCCTTTCAGCACATGGGAAAAAGCTGTCTTCAGGTGCGTAGAACCAAGGTACTCCTCCAGCAAATCATTTTGATTCACTGCTGCCAGTAGTGCCCAACGCTCCGTAAACACAGGAGGAATGTATCCGTCCTTGTAGTCTGCGCGTTCTTTAATGCGAAGGCTTTGTGGATCGACGGTAACATATCTTCCCGTACGATGATTCAAAAAGTCAACATACATATGACCATCGTGCAGGGGAGCCACCATCTGTTCCATCAGTGCCCTCAGGTCTTCGTCCATCACGATTTTCTGCTTGTCGAGTGCCGCAAACTGAGGATAAAATTTTTCGTACTCGGCATCCCAGTCCAGTCCGTGTTCCATCTCGTAGTCCCAGAGGGCATAGTTCTGGTTCATACCGTTCCAGAATACATCATACTTAGCGGCAAAGCTGGTGTCGGCTGCCGCAAAGGACACGACGTTCTCGTGGTCGTAAGGAATCAATGTCGTACTTTCCTTCTGGCACGAGCCGAAAGTCAGCAACAGGAGCAGTGCTCCCAGTAAACCTATCTTGTTTTTCATTGTCATTTTCTATTTGTTAATGCTCAAACATTAAAAGAAGTAACTCACGCCAGCCTGAAAAGCCAAAGTCGAGTTGTAGCGGTAGTCATCCACGCGCATATACTGTTTCTGCACACTGGTTGCGCTATAGTAGTAGCGAGCTTCCACCTGTGCTCCCCAGTGAGGGGCAAAGCGATACTCCATGCCTAGACCGCCCACCAGTCCGAAGTCCCAGCGTTGGTCGCGATCGGAGTTGAAGTCGACGTGTCCCTTGACCTTGAAATTGACATCGCTGATACTGCTAAAGTCATAGCCTTCATAGTTGCTCGAAAGCCAGTAGCCGCCATAGACGCCTGCATTGCAGAAGCCGCGCAACTTCTTGCCACCGAAGCTGAACGACGCCATGACAGGAAGCTGCAAGTAGTTGTTCGTGTAGTCATAGCACATCGTCACGCGATCGCGCCCTATACGGTGGTTCTTCTGCGTCCAGTTCAGGTCGGCTCGCACGCCCAGCCATTCGTTGATGTCATACTGACCGGTAATGCCTAACGTCAGGCCCCAGCGGTCCTTCAAGTAATAGTCCGTCAAGTACTGTCGGTCCATACGATAGTGGTTGCTTGTGGTTCCCACAGTGGCTCCCAGCCTCCACTGGGCATGAGCCGCCATGGTCAGCATCAATGTACCAACCAATAATAAAAACTTTTTCTTCATTTTAGTTTGTTCAATTTACTATATAGTTATCTTCTCAATGCTATATTATAATTATAGTACTCCTTGTTTCCCGTAATGTCCTTGACGACCTTGATGAAGGGCGGGAAGTTGACATTTTCCTGCTCTGCCACACCCTTAGTCTCAAGGATGGTGAGGTTGCTGACGGGCGTATGGAAAAAGTCAATCTCGAAATACTGGCCTTTCCAAATGAACGAACGGCGCGTCTTGCGAATCGTGAAACGATACGGATCGGCCTGCTGCAACAGCGACTCGTAGAGGGCATTGCTCACCTGGCGCTCCGTCTCGAGCACCTCAGTAGCTGAGATGCGCTTCTTGGTCTTGTGGACATTAACCACCTCCCCACCCCAGTCGCGACGGCGCAGGCGTACCTCACAGTCGGGATCGGCCACGAGGTACGTCTGGGTAATCTCACTCTCGATGCACTCAGGCAATTGTCCTGTAACCTCAACGATATAGGTGCGCACCTCCTCGATGGGCTGAGGAATTTCCAGCACGTTGGAAATCTCCTTCAGCACACGATGAATCTTGGTATCGAAATCGTCGTGGTTGTTGATGACACGCAGATGGGGATGTCCCGTCCAGGCGCGGTTTACCTTCTTGTCCAAGTCACGTGCCAACTGAAGGCCTTCCTCGTTGGCTTGCTCATAGCGATTGGCATTGGTTGCCACCGTATAATACTGCTCGGCACCATCGGCTGCTGACACCAGATGGAGCACGGCATCATAGCGCTCGCGAAGCTGGTTGCTGCACGTGCCGCACTTGGCTGTAATGTCCTGCCACATCTCGGGAGCGATATAGGCGGAAATGTCCATTGTTCCGCGGTCGCACACCACAAAGGTAGGCTTCGTGCAAGTCTCTGCCAGTCGCATAAACGAGTCTTCCAGCGCCAGCTGCGTCTGCAGGATAGCCAGTTCGCCCTCGTAATAGAGCTTAGGATTAGGCGTCAGATAACTCCACCCTCCCTGACTGTACATGGTTGGAACCTCCGGGACGGTAAACACCTTGAAACCCAGATTCGAAAAATGCTCAATGATGCGCACTAGGGCCGTTGTCTTACCAGCACAAGGACCACCAGTCAATACGATTCGTTTAATGTTATTCATCAGGACGTCTGTTTCAACGTGCAAAATTAATATATTTTAAGAGAAACTCAAAACAAAACACCATTTTTTTCATTTCCCGGCATTTGTTTTAGTCCGTCCCGACGGACTTTCAGTCCGTACGGCTCGGACTGAGAGTCCGAAGCCTACGGACTCCCGGCTACCATTAATACCCAAGGTTGTTCCCTCATAACCTTGGGTTATTTCCCAATAACCGTTCCTTATTCATCAATAACCGTTTCTTATTCGCGCCACAAAAAGTTTTTGCGATTTTACCCTCCCTTCCTCCCTTTTCCGCTCGGAACGTCTTTATTTACTGGGGTTCACGGACGGGAGGGAAAACAAATGTCCCTCCCGTCTCCCTCCCGTCTAGGGTCCCTTGTTTTCAAAATGTGAGGGAGCGAACTAAAAAAAGGGAGGGTAACGGGAGGGAGAATGATTCTCCCTCCCGTGCCTCAAACGCCCTGTACATCGGCATTTGAGGGAGGTGACGGGAGGAAGGGAGGGTAAAATCGCATTCCTAATTTTCCGAAAGTATTTTTCGTTACTTTTGGAGAAATTTAATTTCTATTCGGAGTATTTGAAATTACTGCCGGAGAAACTTCAAGAAAGAATCAGCAGTACCCCACGAATCTCACATATCAATACTCATTATCCTTCTCAACAAATGTTACTTCAAATTCACCCTTTACAGGTACATTTGCAACCCATCGAGGTACAACAATTTGGATTATATCCCCTTCTCTAAATATCGGGATATCCCTTTCATCATTGGGGAAATAATAGACACGACGATTATTGAGATTCTTTCCGCGAAAATAGTACAATTGTGCATGAAATCCTTCGCTTGTATTAATTTTTGTGGTGTAATTCTTAAAAATCCACATCTTTCCATTGGGGACAAGAATACAATCAGTAAATACTGCCCTATCGTTTGACCCTCCTCCATAATTGCTGGATACGGATGTAACTACATCAGTAACATAATTTCTTTTTTCGTCAACTTGTCGTTCTCCTTCAAATGACAATTCTATCTTTACCTCTTTTGATGACGAAAAAACAGAGAAAATGGATGAGGACTGTGAAGTACCCTCACCCCCATTTACGAATATAAGACGAAGGACAAAGATTATTCCAATAATGACTATAATGTAAAGTGTCAGCTTCTTGGGACGCTGACGCAAGTTTCTTACCTCTTCTATTGCCTTGTTCAATTTCGGAACAACTTTCTCTTTTAAAGCCTTCTGTCCCTCTTCTGCAAACACCTTGCTTCTCTCTTTGGCTTTTGCTCCAAAATCAATGCTTTTTTGAGAGATCTCATCAATCCTGTCCGAGACCTTTTCTTTAGCATCCTGAATATCTTTCTTAAATCCTTTCAAATATGGCTTACCATTTTCATCCAGATATGGTTCACCACAGACCGGGCAAAATTTCTGCCCAGCCGTTTGTTCTTTACCGCATTTCTTACAAAACATAATTTCAACAGATTAATTCAAGTAGGTTCATTCACAGAGCAAGAATACCATCCATTATCATTTTTCCCACCGAGATTAAGATAGTATTTTGCATCTTTATATGCATCCATCATTTCCTTCTCGATAACACCTTCTTCATGTTTTTCGTTTGGAATTATATAATAATTAGATTGATTACCTTTTACCTTTATTAACCCATGTTCTAAAGCTTGTTTTTTAAATAGCTCATAGTCTGATTCATTTATAAAATAGATGTCTGTTGTCGTAAAGGATTTGTCGATGACGATAGCGTGTGACGATTTGGCTTCAAACTTTATCCCGTTTGATGAAGGTAATACTTTTGCATCTTTGCCATAATATATATTTTCATCACCATATTCGTCAACTCGTTCAACCCGATATTCATATAATAATTCTACACCCAATTTATTGAGTGCTGACATATCCTTATCACCGCTTTCTCCATAAGAAAAAATCACATCGGCAACCTTTAACATGTCTTCAAAAGAAATATTATCGGTCGCTTTTATTTCTTCTGTTACTACGGCTGTTGAGTCTGATTCCGTTTGCTCATTGTTACCTTTCGTTTGAGAATAATAGAACAGACCACAACCTATAATTATTAGAATAGCAATGATACCGCCGACAATCCAATACTTTGTTTTGCCATTAGCCTTTTCTATTTGTGGGCTCCCTTGCATTGGTTGTTTGGTTCCACAATATGGACAGAATTCTGAACCCTCGTCCAGTATCTCACCACATTTTATACATCTCGGAAGATTAGATAAATCCTTTCCACAATTTGTACAGAATTGAGCATCTTGTTCAATCTCTGCTTGACAATATTTACATTTCATAGTTTTCCTATTGTTTTTTATTCCAATTGTTTTGTCTTGTTTACTTAGCGTAATAACATGTCCCCTCTGAATCTTTTAAAAAGCCATTAGATAGATACAATGTTGTTTTACCATAAGGGTTTCGAGTACGAATTGTTGCAGAAGTGCTTGAAAAAGTCTGCATCTCGGCACTTTGTGGAATTGCCTTTCCGTTGCTATACAACATGCTTGAACGATAAGAAAAGGAAATAGTGCGTCCATCCTGAGAAGTGAAACTATGGCTTGTTAAGTACAGCCAAACGTCCCCTTCCCTTGTGAATTCCACATCAGCACCGCTGCTGTATTCAGAAGGATTGCTACTATTATTACTTTCTGTAGATGAAGGTTTTAACAACCCCCATATTAGCAAAACACATCCAATAACACAGACGGATAAGACAAATGCTTTTATACATCCATTTCTTGTCTTACACTTCTTACTATCCATTACGCCTAATAATTATGACGAACAAACATCTCTGAAAAAGCCCTGTCCATTTTATTCCTCGACTCTTTAGCTTCTTGTATTATGTCTTCATTATCACTTAGTTGTCTGGCCAAACTGATATACTCATCCCATAGTCTATTAATCCTATTATTATATTTTTGCCACCTTCCCCATGCTGGAGAATTCAAATCCATTCCTCCGCGTGCTAAATGCTGTTGGTGCATATTGTAAAGTTCCTCAACCTCAGGAAGCAATGATCTAATTTCTGCTTTTATATTAGACATTTTCATAAGTATTTGCTCTTCACTTGAAGAGTTAGCCTCAACATTTATATCATCATCGAAATCGCCAAAAGCATCATTTCTTGGACTATGAAATAGAAAAACAAAACCAAGTATAACTGCTATTCCAAATGACCATCGCGCCTTGTTCAATTCATCAATCTTGTCTTTTGCCTCAATCTTATAGAAAGCGCCAACAACAAAAGCAATAGAAAACAGCCACCATGTCCAAGATGAGGAAAATCCATGATTAAAAACGAAGAACCATAAAACAGCAATAATAGCTATCCATATAGTAGCTTTCCTAAGTTTATCGGAATCAGAAATGAAGTTCTGCAATGTATTGATAGTTTTTACTTTCTTTTCTTCCCAATCTACACTTTTCAAATTTGTGATTAAGTTGTCTATAGCCTCAGCTCCCTTACTCGTATCTATCACCGTCTTCAATTTCTCTACATAATCGTCAGCGACAGTATTATCCTCTTTTACCTCCTCATTCTCCACTATTTCCTCCTTATCCTCTTTTTCAATATCGGCAGGAGTTTCTACAATGGATTCTGTTTCTTCTGTCACCGTTGCATTGTCTTGTTCAACTATTTCAGGTTCAACAGTTTCTGGCTCAACATCTTCAACCATAGTTTCTTTTTCTTCCACTACTTTTTCCTCTTTTTCAATGACGGGAAATGGTGTACCACATTTAGGGCAGAACTTCTGCCCCAAATGTTGTTCTGTTCCACACTTTTTGCAATACATACGCTATTTAATTATATTCCTTAAAATATTCGTATATTCTATTGGTTATGAAGTCACTTATCTCTTTATAGAAAATAGGCACTTTTACTTCATAATTATGGTATCCTGTAAAAGTAAACACTACAGACTTATCACCTACATATATATCATTAGAAAGGTCCAAATTATTAATCCCATCAGCATCACTAAAGGTCAGGACATCTATATCCTCTTTTCGAATATTACTTTTAACAATATCCATTAACTCAGCATTTGTAGGACTAAAATTCTTAATGATATCAGACTTTGTCAAGAACTTACTTTCTTTCAAGTCGTAGGTAAAATAGTCATAGTCACCAGGATAAGCCGATGAAAAATGTGGAGCCTCATTCTTTTGTACATAGAACGTAATAAATTTACCCTGCTCAAAAGCTACTTTCTTAATTTCTAAACAAACATCGGTTACTTCACACCCATTATAGTCTCTGTCGTCAGGTGAGAGTTCAGGCGTCTTTATTGGAGTTCCTATGCTTGAAATGTATTTGGTTATAGCTTCGTCAATGCTGAGACCCTTAAATCCAAATCCTTCCATTGACAATTTGTCTTGTAGAGTCTTAACATCTCCTACTTCCAAATTTTCCGGCCAATCTATATTAATATAAATAATCTTATATTCATCAGCAGCTTTTACCCATACGTCTTTCTTGTTAATCTCTTTAAAAATATTCTCCTTAACACCATTTTCCGTTTTCTCTACAACAGGAATGGAATCTTGTGCCAACTCATTTCCTGACGTTTCCGATGACCTATTGAAATAAAGCAACGCACCACCAATGATTAAAATGAGTAGTGCCAAACACCCTACTATCCAAGGCCACTTATTTGACTTTTTAGGTTCTTCTTCATTCAAAATAGGTTCTTTTTTAGGCTGTTTAGTACCACAATATGGACAGAACTCCGAATCTTCGTCCAGAATCTCGCCACATTTCACACATCTAGGAAACTTTGACAAGTCCTTTCCACAATTAGTGCAGAACATTGCATCTTGTTCAATCTCTGCCTGACAATATTTACATTTCATCTGTTTCCTCTTTATTGTTGTTTCTTACCTTCTTCCATCACCTTATTTATGAAATTCAAAAACTTTGATTTCTTTTTCTTCTCTTTAACCTGAGGTTTGTTTTCCTTTTGTGCAGGTTTTGCCTCTATTTGCTCATTCTTAACGTTTTCAAACTTATAGTCAAAGGTGCTGTGCCCGTTTTCATCTGCATATCCCCACACACCGTCTTTCTTTACAGGAATAAGGCCGTCACAACGATTTCCAATTTCATCATAAATCATAGGTAGCAATTCTTTTCCCTCTTTTGTTAGCAAGCCACACTTTCCACCCCAAATAATTCTATATAATATATCACCATTATTTTTAAAAGTATAACCTCCTTCCATTTCACGAAATGGAATTACTATATTTCCTTGTTTGTCAAACAAAGCAGAGTTAGATTTCCCATTCTTTCCGAATTCTGACACTACCATATAATTATTTATAGGATGATATACATAATCCTTATTATCAACTTTACATTCTGCAATACTAAATCTATTATATTTAAACGGAAATATTATATTTCCTTTAAAATCGATAACCCCCCATTTTTTTGATTCGTTCTCAACAACAGCGAAGCCATCATCAGTTATCCGATGTATTTTCTTGTAAAAAGCCGATGTTATTTTTCCATAAGAATCCATTATGGCATAGCCCTTGTCACTTTTTACTATATAATGACCATTTTTATACTTCTCGAATCTATAATTAGGATATTTCGATTTGGGTAGCTTAACTCCATTGGGAGTTATATAGAACGATTCATTTCCTTTTTTAAATTCCATAAAACCTTCTCTTTTATCATAATCGTCAAACACTTCAGGTAATATTTGTGCTCCACCCTTTACTGCAACTTTATATTTTGATTTGTCAATTTCTGCATATATTATCTCATCATATTCAAATACATCATTACACATAGATGCAGGGAAAATAATTTTGGCATTCTTATCCAAAAGCCCACATCCTATTGTTTTATCACGAATTATGTAGTAAGAATTTTTATATGTTCCGATACCACCGTATTTGCCAAAAGGAACAATCACATTTCCCTTTGTGTTAAACAATGCGCAACTAGATGAGTCACCGTCTTTTTTCCATACTACGACAGGAGCTTCAGTCGCCATGGGTTCTTCAGATGATAATCTAAAACAAACAATATTTTCATAAATAATTGGTATGATGTTTTTCCCGTTTCTATCCACCGCACCATATCTCCACTTCCGAGGCAATTTGTTTGGTATCACGATTGTTACATAAAAATCAGAAGTGTATTTTTGGATATCATTATATTCACATTGTAATACACTCTTTCCTGTTTTATCTATCATTCCCCATAATGTTACTAATTCCTTTTTTATAACAGTTTTATCTACAATATACTTTTGGTTTCCAGTTCCTTTTTCTTCTGATTCCACATCTTCTACATCTTGCATTCGTTCAATTGCCACCAATGCAATTCCATCAGAAAAATCTTTTGCTTCTTTGTATATACATTGGACCACTAAATCTCCATCTTTGTTAATATAGCCATATTTCCCATTGCGTTGAATCTTTGCCATTCCATCATGAAATTCTCCACAGTAACTATAACCTTGAGCAAACAATTTGGCAATCTTCTCAACAGGAATTTGAGTTTGACTTTGTGCAAATCCACAGATGACAAATACCAAACTTAGTATCACCATCATAAATGTTCTTTTCTGTTTCATAGTTTTTCCTTTTTAGTTATTATTAATAAATACAGTTTCCATGTCACATAAGTTACACATATAATTATTGGATAGCAGTAAATAACTATTTTATACAATAGTCCCAACATTGAAAGGTTTATACCAATGAAATCTTTCAATCAAACTTATGTCGTAATCGTCATTCTCTGATAGATTCGTGAACAACACAACATTTCTATAATCCTCTTCATCTTTACCATATGGATCTAAATTCTCATTGCGAGTAGAATAGTAGCATATTCCATCCAATTTAGTTTTGTGCTTTAGATATGCAGTTAACATTTGCGGAATAATATATTCTTCCCTAAATTTACTATCTCTGTTAATTTGACTGTTTGCCATAACAATATAGCATGAAACCACAAGTGGCCACGCTTTAATGAAATTTGAAATTGTATCGGATTCTGCCTTTTCAACGGTTTTGGGGAATGTCAAATCAAGAAGGAATAAATCGTTTGATTGTTGTCGTAATAGTTCAAGGCCACACATGGTGCCATTGTTTGATATCTCTGAGAAACAGACGTTTTTAGAATAACCAAGATAAAGACAAGGATATCCAGCAATACTGAATCTATAGCTTGCACATAAATGTCTGAGTTTTGATGGAATATGGTAAAATTCCTTCTCATCCATAATGTTATGTTTATTAGCACGCATTCTATAAAAAGTATGACCTATTTCGAGTTTCTTTATAGGGAATGAATCTTTATAGCATCCATCCATTAACACCTCAAATTCCTTAAATGCTTCAATGACATCACCGGTTTTGTACATCATCAAGACACTAAGCAATCCATTAATTACTTTTTTTACTTCATCCTTTATTTCTGATGATATTTCGTTTGTAAATTCATGCAGATTAATAAGGGCTTCATATTTTTCAAAAACATCTTTCAGATAATCATACATAGAAACATTCAGTGGAGTTACTAATGGAAACCACAGAATATCACATCCATTCAAAGACTTATAACCATTATGACTATGAACATATTCTATCATCTTGGAATACAAATTGACTTCACATTTTGTCTGGTTAGAGGTATTATTTGATTTATACATAGTAATCTCATAGTTATTGATGCCAACAAACACCCCAGAGTAGGCAGTTAAACATTTGCTTTAGGTTCAGCTTATGATACAAAAAAGGCGTAGGTGTCTGTTTCTCTGCCCATCCCGGAGACACAGGCCTTCGCATTGCCCAAACCACACAGGATAGACAACGCAGTTAGCCCACGCCAGAACGAACTATATATAAAGAGGTATATAGATACGCCCCACGTGACGCTTCGTTGTCATCTGTCTGTTGTGGTTTTACGGATTTGCGAAGTTCGTGTCTCACAACGACAGACGTCCGAAAACGTCTTTCTCATAAAATAAGACCGCCCGCTTACCCCTAAGGGCTAACAAGCGATTTTGCAAAGATACGAATAAGCGAGCAAACTACAAAATAAATCGCGATATATTTTTAGTTTCGAGCGTGAGTATCTTATGAAGTGACCCCAAGAAGTTGGACGGGTTAAACATTTACGTATTTAATTGAGTCATTCTGTATTGTACTGGACTCATACCATTTAACTTGATTTTTATTCTTTTATTGTTATAATAGTCAATATATTCTTCTAAAGCCTTGATAAATTCTTCTGGGGAATCAAAGTTTTCTGCATATAGCAGTTCCGACTTCATTATCCCAAAGAAATTCTCAGCCACAGCATTGTCTAAGCAGTTCCCTTTCCTTGACATGCTTTGGATGATATCATGGCTTTGTAGTTTTCTGCAATATCCGTAATGCTGGTACTGCCATCCCTGGTCAGTGTGTATAATAAGGCCTTTC
>NZ_FNRE01000018.1 GCF_900107705.1 Prevotella sp. tc2-28 | reverse complement strand
GTGCGAGTTCCTGCAACTCCAACAAATCTGAATCTTCTGTTTTCTCCATTTTTAAACGTTGTTTTTGATTCAACGTTTTTCAGGGCAAGACACTTTGTACTACCCTAGTGTCACACGGTGCCAGGCACGGTGTGATAGGGGGACATCACCCTCGTCACACTTAAGGAAAGTATTTGAATAAACTAATGTTACAGGGCTGAAATTTCAGCTCTGTGAAAAAAGCTACCTTCTGGCTCGGGGAACCGGAGACGGTGTAATTTTAAACGGTGAAAAAAATGGTGATTTAGCTTGCATATCTAAAAAAAATGTTGTATATTTGCAACATCTATTGCTAAGAACCTAAAATTGAAATGAATATGAAGACAAAAAACCGTAGTTATTTTCTTTCCGCAATCCTGATAGGTATTGTGATGATGCTGACAGCCTGTGTGGCTGAGCGAGACAATGCAGCGTGGTACAATCCGCTGGGTGATAAAATCTATGGACTGTGGTATGCCGACTATCAAGAATCGGGTATCGTGGGCGTGGCCAAGACTCCCTACAGCCGCGTGGTGCAGGCTGTGAAGTTCAATGCCGACGGCACGGGAACGTGGTGGAAGATGATGTTTGCTGCCGACGATGCCAGCAAGCCCCTCGCTCTCTTTGGCGGACGCTATTTGGAGAATGGCACCTTCGACTATAGCGTAGCTGCCGACGGCACCATCAGGGCAAAGCGCAGGGGCGAGAAAGGGCAGGACGGAAGTCCGATGGCGCTCGTCTTCCACTATCAGGACGGAGCCATCACCTTCGGTGACGGTGGTGCTGCACAGACGATGAAGCCTGCTCCCAAGGACTACGACAACCTGCTGCTGGCGCTGGAGAACTCCATGCACGGAGCCGAAGCCGACACCTATAACATCAACGACAAGGACTTTAAGGTAGACCAATGGCGCCAGCAAGAGGCCATCTACATCTACGACGGTGTGAGCAAGGGCGTCAAGGACGAAAATGGCAACGAGGGTTATGCAAGTGTCAACCTGCCTTGGTACAACGGAACGGTGATCAGCAACCTGCCGATGGATTTCTGCGCCGACATAACGCCTGAAAACGGATGGGAGTGGGTGCTCAACTACTGTGGTAGGCGTAGCACGCCTAACGGCAACTTCTTCGCCCTGTACAACAAATACCTCGGAATACTGCGCTTCTTCTACTATTTGCCTCAGGGCTACGGAGCTGGCAATGACCACTTGTGGCAGGTAACAATGACGCAGGGACTCTCCGACCGTTACGACCTGCGCTATGGCATACCGATGGACAAGACCGTCAATGCCAAGAATGCTTACGGTTTGACAGCGGACGGCACTTCTTGGGCAGACGACACGACACCTTATGTCGGCACCATGAGCAACGACGGATGTATTATGCCTAATCCAGGGTGGTGGGCTTTCGATGTCGATCTCTCGACTTATCGCTCAGAGACGATTGACCCCAATGCAGAGAAGATTCGTCTGCAGATGCGTTCGTGGTCCGATAGCCATGTCTCGCTCTTCAGCACCTTTACAGCTGAGAGCAAGGGCGATTTTATTGATTTAACAAAGGCTTCTGCTAAAAAGTCAAAAGGCTTGTTTGGTAAGATAAAAGATGTTGTCAAGGCCGGTACAGGTCTTGCTAAAACCATCACCACCTTAAGAAGCGGAGACGTTAAGGGCGGTATCAGCAATGGAATAGCGTTCGGAAAGGATGTTATTGCTCTGAAAGGTACCTTCTCCAGTGGAGGCGATTCCGGCCCAGCCCCAACAGGTACTATCTCGTTTACTACCCAGGGTACTGCCAACATCGATGGTGTCATCAGCACTTCGCAGCCCACCGTAGGCATTGTTACGCCCACATTCCCCCTCGCAACGGATTTCTCTAGCACTTCGACGGTCGGGCAAGGTGTATGGAACCTGAAGACAGCTCCCAAGATATACACCACCAATAGTGCGAATACCTACTTCATGTTCATACCAAAACACGATCAATATACCAAAACGTACTATTGGCTTGTAGATGCTGCCCACTGGTCGTTCTTCGACCCCAGCAGCGTAGAAGTGGTACTCAATCCTAACGTATTCCCCGAGGATCAGATAGAGTGGATGCAGGTGGACGCAGTAGCCGGCTTGCGCAAGTCTTTGACAACGCAGGAAGTGGACTCGTTCAGAACTACGATGGGCATGGAGCCTCTTGCTACAAAGAACTTCGTAGATGACCAGGTGCGCTGGACAAAATCTTACGGAAGTGAAGTAGACGACTATGTATTCAACTTCTTAGCCGCAGAGGGTTCCCCAGAACAAACATTAGGAAATCTAACTTACCCGAAACCCATCTTAAATGGCCAAACCGGCTATAGTATTGGAACGTTAATGTCATATTATGATAATTTCGGGGCCTGGAACGATCGAAGGGAGACTATACATCAAGAACTGATAACTTTTGGTCCCGCAACGGAAGACGAATATATTATCGAGCCGCAGATGGTGTTCTGGAGAGATGGTCTTGGGTATAACTTCTTTGAACCTGGGGAGGGGATAAGTTATGTATTTCGCAGAATCGCAAAACTTAACAGAGCAGATACCAGAAATGGTAAATCCGGTTATGATTATGACTATATCATGGAGCAAAAGAAATTTGATCCAAATTCAGATGATAATGGAACTACTGGCTATGTTGTCGGTTATGATGATGATGGTAAGAATGGGTATCCCACGACTTCTACTCCTATAATAGACATTAAGCACATCCCTGTTCGTTTCCCTGCAGCTGAAGTCAACGTGACGCTGACCATCAAGATGAAGAATATGGCTGACCCCATCGTCTATAACCGTATCTATCTTCCTGAATACGAATATGTGAGAGTGGTAGGCGACGAGCAGGCATCACTGGCAATACTCGACCGCATACTGGCGAAGAAGAACCTCAGCCCGAAGACCGCTGGCCACACTCAGAGCTACGACTTCCAGGCAGCTCGCATCAACAAGTGCTTCAAGCTGCTCTTCGGCTACTCCAGATAAAAGCTAAGGATCTAAAGTGCACAGCGGAACCGACCCTATTGTGCATGTGAGCGAAGCCAAGGGAGCCAACACAAAGATGGTGATGCTCGGTCAGAAACTGAACATGGAAAAGTGGCAGTTGTTTATCGACTACTATGGCGCATGGGAAGATATATCGTATTAAAGTATATTAGTATATGACAAATATATCGATTTTTGACAAATGGTGCCAGATGAGTCTTGTGCTCCGCATTTTGGGCGGACTCATCATCGGTACCTGTCTCGGACTCTTTGTGCCACAGTGGAACTGGATAGGCGTCATGGGCTTTACGTTCGTCAGTGCGCTGAAAGCCATAGCCCCCATACTGGTGGCTGTGCTGATAGCAGCCAGCATCGCCAAAGCAGGTAGCGGACTGGGATCCCGTTTCCGGGTGGTCATCTCGCAGTACATGCTCAGCACGTTTATTGCAGCGATGTGTGCCGTGGTGGGCAGTTTCCTGTTTCCTGTCACGTTGAAGCTGAGCAATACCGTTGACCAGTCTGTTCCAGGTGCCCTCTCCGATGTGTTCAGCAACCTTCTTTCCAATATGGTGACCAACCCGATGGTGTCTATTTCGGAGGCCAACTATATCGGCATTCTGTTCTGGTCGATTCTGATAGGCATTGCCCTGAAGATGAAGGCGAGCCAGCAGACCATTACGGTGGTGCAGGACATCTCAGACGCCACTACGCTGACGGTGAAGTGGGTCATCGAGTTTGCGCCATTCGGTGTTATGGGTCTGGTGTTCACGTCAGTGTCTGATGGCGGTTTGACGGTGTTTAGCACCTATGGTCATCTGGTGCTGGTGCTCATAGGCTGTATGCTTGCCTGTGCGCTTATCTTCAATCCACTCATCTGTTTCCTGATGTTGCGCCGCAATCCCTATCCCCTGCTATTCACCTGTCTAAAGGAGAGCGGAATACAGGCTTTCTTTACCCGTTCGTCGGCTGCCAATATCCCCATCAACATAGCCCTGTGCAAGAAGTTGGGACTCGATGAGGACTTCTACTCTGTGAGCATCCCACTCGGTGCGACCATCAATATGGATGGTGCTGCTGTCACCATTACGGTGATGACATTGGCTACAGCCCACACGATGGGTGTTGAAGTGACGTTCGCCTCGGCTCTCTTCCTGAGTATCATTGCCACTTTGGCCGCTTGTGGAACGTCAGGTGTTGCCGGCGGTTCGCTGCTGTTGGTACCTATGGCCTGCTCGTTTTTCAATATCGGCAGCGACGTGGCTATGCAGGTTGTAGCAATAGGCTTTATCATCGGTGTGATACAGGATAGCCTTGAGACAGCCCTTAACTCCAGCAGTGACGTGTTCTTTACCGCTACAGCTGATTATTACGACAGGAAGAAAAGAGGCGACAACAAGGCGAACAGTTAGCAACTAGATTTTACTTTTTTATTTTTTTATTTTTTAGCTTTTAAAATACAATCCAACATGAAAATTATTGATTGCGAATTTCATTATTATCTGCCCGAGTTGATGGACTATCTCGCTACGAGAGACAAGGCCATGAGGTATTATCCGGAAACAAAAGTCCTGGAAGTGAGGGATCATGTCTATGCCCATTTCGGTGGTGTGACGAACACCTATCCTTTCATTGACGAAATGATGAATTTTGGAGCAGAGCGCGTGGCGGAGATGGACCGTAACGGCATCGATGTCGGTGTGATGTCCAGCTCGCCCGCTGTGGAGGAACTGCCCGAAAAGGAGAGTGTGTATTTCGCCAAGAAATCCAACGACGCTGTGGCAGAACTCATCAAGAAATTCCCAGGTCGCTTCATGGGTACTGCCATTTTGCCGACGCCATACGTCGATGAGGCCATCAAAGAGTTGGAGCGTTGCGTTAAAGAACTGGGATTCAAATACTGGCACACGCATTCCAACTACATGCACGAGCACCTGTATGATGAGAAATACCTGCCTCTGCTGGCCAAGGCCGAGGAGTTGGGCTGTGCTGTCTACGTTCATCCGCAGGCTTCCGACGACACGGATATGAAGGATATGGGCTATGTGTATTCTTCGCCTGGTCTTGGATTCGGACTGGATACCATGAAGACGTCGCTGCGACTGATTCTCAACGGCACCTTCGACAAGTTCCCCAAGCTGAGAATGATTCTCGGCCATTTGGGCGAATTCTTCCCGTTCATCATCGACAGGGTGGACAACCGCTTTGCATGGATCAGGGACGACGAGGTGAAGATGAAGCACACGGTTGCTTACTACTTCAAGAACAAGAATGTGGTGGTGACGACCAGCGGCGTTATGTCTAAAATCAGCTTTGAGTGTACCAAGAAGGTCTTCGGCATCGACAGCATCATCTTCGCATCGGACTATCCCTATGTGTGCCTGGCTGACATGATGAAGTTCGTGAAAACGCTGGATCTGACAGAAGAGGAAAAAGAAAAGCTCTTCCACCTGAATGCCGAGAAGTACATCTTAGGTTAGTCAGACTCCTGTTATGTTACATACTGGAAATAAAATGAGACGTGCAGAAAAGTGCGTCTCATTAAATTTTTGTACTTTTGCAGCAGTAAACCTGTAAACAATAAACCAAAAACAGATAAGATGAAGAAAACAATGCTGATCGTGCTGGCTCTGCTTGGCTTGATGGTGCAGGGAATGTCGGCACAAACCCGTTCGCGTATCGTTGAGGAAGGCGGCACGGGTGCCTATAAGGCAGTGATGAAAGAAGTGGCTACACTGCCTGCTCATACAGTGTTTGTACCCCAAGACCTCACGGCGTTCAGTCAGAAACACCCGCTTCCCGTATTGGTATGGGGCAACGGTGCCTGTAGCAACTCTCCATGGGAGCACTACAAATTTCTCAATGAGATAGCTTCTCATGGCTATCTCGTCTTGGCAACGGGTTATATCCCCATGGATGACGAGCCCTACAAGGGTCCTATGTCAACAACGCAACAGCAGATAGAGAGCATTGACTGGGCTGTAGCACAGAATGCAGACCCACAGTCGCCTTATTTTGAGAAGATTGACACGAAGCATATCTGCGTGGCTGGCATGTCGTGTGGTGGCTTGCAGTCGCTGTTCAACTGTGCCGATCCGCGCATCACCGCCTTGATGATATGCAATAGCGGACTCTTCAAGGTGGAGAATGCTGCCCAGGCGGTGGGTGGAATGCCCATGCCTCAGAAGTCGAAGCTGAAGGACATCCATACCCCTGTATTCTACATCTTAGGAGGTAAGGAGGACATAGCCTATGAGAATGGCATGGACGACTACCGCCTTATCCAACATGTGTCTGCCTATGTGGCCAACTATCCCGTAGGCCATGGCGGTACTTACCGTGAGGCTCATGGCGGTGAATTCACCATTCCGGCACTGGCATGGCTTGACTGGCAGTTGAAGGGAGACGGTGAGGCTGCCAAGATGCTGACGGGCAAACACCCTGGACTCTTGCAACGTAAGGGTTGGACGCTGGAGTATAACAAGAAATAAAATATGAACATATGATGAAGAAATTAATGATGATGGGGCTGGCACTGTTGTGCCTGACCTCTGTGGCACAAACCATCAAGAGTCCTGACGGTAAGATACTGGTCTTTCTGGAACTGAAGGATCAAGGCAAACCCTATTATCGGGTGAACTATCAAGGCAAGGAGGTGGTAACCCCCTCCGTCTTAGGACTGAAGACAAACATCGGAGACTTTACCCAAGGGCTGGCACTGAAGGGTGTCGAAAGCCGCGAGGTCGCAGAGGTCTATGAGTTGCGTAACATCAAACAGCGCCATGTTGACTACCGTGCCAACGAGGCGGTGGCCACCTATATGCAAAAGGGTGAGCCCGTCATGGATGTCATCTTCCGTGTCAGCAACCGCGACGTGGCCTTCTGTTATCGTTTGCACGACAAGAAACCCGATCCGATGGGCAACACCCGTCGCGTGTGTGTCGTTGAAAGTGAGGCCAGTAGCTTCACCCTGCCCGACGGTACCACGACCTTCCTTTGTCCGCAGTCGCAGGCGATGGTAGGCTTTGCCCGTACCATGCCCAGCTACGAGACATCCTATACGTTGGACGAACCCATGGGCAAGAACGGATGGGGCAATGGCTATACCTTCCCTTGCCTGTTTAAGGAACAGGACTGCTGGGTGCTCATCAGCGAGACGGGTACCGACGGCGGATATGTAGGTTGCCGACTGCTGAACGAGGGCGGGGGTAACTATCGCATTGGATTCCCCATGCTTGGCGAACTGAACGGACAAGGTTCCACAACACCTGCCCTTGGACTGCCTGCCCAGACACCGTGGCGCACCATCACCATCGGTTCGTTGGCCAATATCGTTGAGACCACGGTGCCCTTCGACCTCGTACAGCCGAAGTACAAGGCTTCCAAGGAATACGTCTACGGCAAGGGCTCCTGGTCGTGGATTATCCGCATGGACTCCAGTTGCAACTTCGACGAGCAGAAGGAGTATATCGACTTCTCGGCAGCCATGGGTTGGCAGTCGGTACTCGTCGATGCCCATTGGGACAAGCAGATAGGCTATGAGCGTGTGGCTGAACTGGCCCGCTATGCCAAGACGAAGGGTGTGGCCCTCTTCTTGTGGTATAACTCCAACGGTGCATGGAATGACGCACCCCAGACACCTATCGGTAAGATGAACAACAGCCGCATCCGTCGTCAGGAGATGAAATGGATGCAGGAGACTGGTATCCGTGGCATCAAGGTAGACTTCTTCGGTGGTGACAAGCAGCCTATGATGCAGCTCTACGAGGACATCCTCAGCGATGCCAACGACTTTGGACTGCTCTGTATCTTCCATGGCTGTACGTTGCCCCGCGGTTGGGAGCGTATGTATCCTAACTACGTGGCTTCTGAGGCTGTGCTGGCTTCCGAGAACCTGCACTTCGGCCAGGGTGCCTGCGATGCTGAGGCCCGCAATGCCTGTATTCATCCCTTCGTGCGTAACACGGTAGGTTCGATGGACTTTGGCGGTTCTGCACTTAATAAGTTCTATAGCACTGACAACCAGCATGGCACCATCCGCCGCACCAGTGATGTCTATGCATTAGCCGCTGCCGTTCTTTTCCAGAGTGCCGTACAGCACTTTGCCTTGGCACCCAATAATCTGACCGATGCTCCTGCGTGGGCTATCGACTTCATGAAAAAGGTGCCGACGACATGGGATGAGGTGCGCTTCATCGACGGCTATCCCGGAAAGTACATCATCCTGGCCCGTCGCAGTGGCAGCCAGTGGTTTGTTGTCGGTATCAATGCCGAGCAGCAAGCTGTTAAGAAAACGCTGACATTGCCTATGTTCGAGAAAGGAACAGCGCTCTCCGTCTATGCTGACGATGCCCAGCTGCAGGGCAGCATGAAGGCTCAGCGCATGAATAAGAAGCAGCAAATGACGGTTACCATTCCGCAGAATGGAGGCGTGGTCATCACTAATAACTAAACAGATGAGAATACTCTTGTCCCTATTGGCGGTGGCGACGCTGTCGGTATCTGCACAGAATCCCATTGTCAGGAATCAGTTTACCGCCGATCCGACGGCACGCGTCTTCAACGGCCGTGTCTATCTCTATCCGTCGCACGACATTCCTGCACCGTCTTCCGTGTCGAAGATTGCAGGTCATCAGGCTTCGGAGTGGTTCTGTATGGCAGACTACCACGTCTTTTCGTCAGACAACCTGACTGACTGGCAGGACCATGGTGTCATCGTGTCGCAGGAACAGGTGCCTTGGGGCAAGCCTGATGCCTACTCCATGTGGGCTCCTGACTGTGTGGAGAAGGGTGGGAAGTATTACTTCTACTTCCCCAATGCTCCGAAGAGCGGACGAGGCTTTGCCATTGGCGTGGCTACTGCCGACTCCCCCACAGGTCCCTTCCGGATAGCTGCAGAGCCCATCCGTGGCGTCATGGGTATAGACCCTTGTGTGCTTGTCGACAACGACGGCACCGCTTATCTCTATTGGAGTGGCATGGGCATCCGCGGTGCCAGGCTGAAGGACAACATGACGGAACTGGATGGCGAGCTGGAGACGGTCACCTTTCCGCAGGGTGGCACGATGCAGGTGGGTGGACAGCAGATGCAAGGGCTGCCTGACGGCTTCAAGGAAGGTCCCTTTGCCTTCCGCCGTGGCGACTGGTATTACCTGACCTTCCCCTGGGTGCGCAAGGAAAAGGGTACGGAGACGCTGGCCTATGCCATGTCACGCTCTCCGCTGGGACCCTGGGACTTCAAGGGTGTCTTCATGGCGGAGCATGCCGATAGTTGCTGGACCAACCACCACAGTTTCGTGGAGTATCAGGGACAATGGTATCTCTTCTACCATCATAACGATTATTCTCCATTGGTGGACAAACGTCGTTCGGCATGTATCGAACGAGTCACGTTCCGTAAGGACGGTACTATCCAAGAGGTAAAGCCCACCTTGCGCGGCGTCGGAACGACGAAAGCTACCGCTCGCATGGAGGTAGACCGCTACAGTGCAGCCAGTGAGGGCACTGCCATTGCCGCTCTCGACACGCTGAACCGCTTCAAGGGATGGTTTGTCACCCTGCCGCACAAAGGCAGTCAGGTGCGCTATGACGATGTGGACTACGCGCCGCTTCGTGCCGGTGCCTATGCTGTCGTGCAGGTGAGGGCGAAGGCTAACACCAGCATGATATTGTCGGCAGGTAAGAAGCAGATAGCCCGCATTCCCGTGACGGTGATCACGGAGCGTGGCGGTTTCCGCAGAGACCAGAGCAACCAGTGGCTGACGCTGACGGCACCGTTGACAGCCCTTCCCAAGGGCATTGCCGATATCACGGTGACTTGCGACGGCGAGGCGGTGGATGTCGACTGGGTGCAGTTGCGCAACCGTCCGGAATACTACAGCGAAGTGTCTGCCGGTGCTGCGCCTTTGGCTCCTGATGCTGAGGGCTTTATCCGCCGCTGGACTTTGTTGGAGCCTGTTCACTATGAGGTGCGCTCCAATATCATGCTGACGGAGAGCTACCTGAACGACATGGTGGCTAAGGAGTGGCCTAAGGTGAATTGGAAAAAGGGGAAATGGCATACCATAGACAGCCGGACCTACAACGTCCGTGCATTCCGCTTTGCCGAACTGACAGGCAACGAGCCCTATCACTCGCTGTTCTGGGGAACGACGGTTATCGACTGTCCACAGGAGTTGCAGAACGTGCGACTGGCTGTAGGCAGCAATGGCGCTTCCTGCTGGTGGCTCGACAACCAGCCCGTGCTGACGCTAGACGGAGACCGCCGCATGGTGCAGGACGATGGTGTGTCACCGCGCCTGACACTCAAGGCTGGGCGCAACGTGCTCCGCTTCTGTCTGGTCAACGGTCCTGGACTGAGCGACTTCTGTGTCCGCTTCATTGATGAGAAAGGAAATCCGGTACTTCACTATACTATAATCCGATAAGATGATGAAACGAACTGTTCTATTTCTGATAGCGCTCTGCCTGTATGTCGTCTCTTCCAATGCGCAGGTAGGGAATCCTTATATTCACGACCCCTCGACCATCGCCGCGTGCGAAGGCAAATACTACACCTTCGGAACGGGTGGGGGAGGACTCATCTCCGAAGATGGCTGGTCGTGGCATAGTGGGGCAGAGCGTCCTGGTGGCGGTGCTGCTCCTGATGTGCTGAAGATAGGCGACCGCTACCTTATTATATACGGTGCCACGGGAGGTGGTCTCTTCGGTGGTCATAACGGACGCATCCTGACCATGTGGAACAAGACGCTCGACCCGAAATCGCCTGACTTCCACTTTACTACTCCCATAGAGGTTGCATCCAGCGACGGCATGGAGGATTGCGATGCCATTGACCCCAGTCTGTTGCTTGATCCCACCACGGGACGCCTGTGGGCTACCTATGGCACCTACTTCGGCAGCATCCGCCTGATAGAACTCGACCCCACGACGGGGGAGCGCGTGAAGGGTAATGTGGAGAAGGACATCGCCATCGACTGCGAGGCTTCCGACCTCATCTACAGGAACGGCTGGTATTATCTGTTGGGCACCCACGGCACCTGCTGCGACGGTGTGAACTCCACCTATAACATTGTGGTGGGGCGCTCGCGCACGGTGGAAGGTCCCTATATAGACAACGTAGGACGTGATATGCTTAATGGCGGAGGCAGGATGGTGATTGCCGCAGGCGACCGCGTCTGCGGACCAGGTCATTTCGGACGGACGGTTATCGACGAGGGTGTGGAGGTGATGTCGTGCCACTATGAAGCCGACTTCGATCGCAGCGGACGCAGTGTGCTGGGCATCCGTCCCTTGCTATGGCGCAACGGCTGGCCTGTTGCCGGACGGCGCTTCCAGGGTGGTACGCTGGCCATCCTGTCGGAGCGTCGCGGCTATTCACTCGAACTGGCTGTCGACTTTGTACGCATCCCTCAGGAACGTGAGCGCTTCTGGCAGATGGATCTGACGAAACCGTTGAAGTCCATTCCCAACCAGTCGCTGGCTGACGTGGTGGGTACGTGGCCCCAGGGTGATATCCCCGTGCGTTGCAGCGACTATATGTTCCGTCCGCATCAGCTATGGACCATCAAGCCGGTCGCTGAGGGCGGTGGTTATCTGGGTGGTCCTTACTATCAGATTGTCATTGCCGGAACAAACCGCACGCTGGCGGCTACTGCTGACAAGGAACTGGTCACGCTGCCTGCGTTCACCGGCACCGACGAACAGCTTTGGCGTATCGAGCAACTTGTCGACGGCACCTATCGTATCATGCCCAAGCGTCTGCCTGGTGATGAGCATCTGAACACGCGTTATGTGTTGTATGCTGCTGCTGATTCCACCCCGACACTGGCGGAATATGATGAAAAAAGTGACAATTCCAAGTGGAATTTCGTACAATAATAGGAAAAAATAAACGCATGATACAAATAACAAAATTCATGAAACATATGATTATGGCTGATTCAAAAAGAATGTCTACCTTTGCAACATCGAAAGGAAAAAAGTTTTTTTCAGAATTTAATAGATTTGTTTTAGTAGTAATATCATTAGTAGTTTGTTTTGTTACTTCAGAGGCTGCTGGAAAGCGTTCCAGTGGCCCTGATGGTTTTTATACCCCCAATCCCATGCTGTGGGCTGATGTGCCCGACCCTGACGTCATACGCGTAGGCGACACGTATTATATGGTCAGCACCACGATGCACCTCATGCCGGGTGCGCCCATCATGCGCTCGCGTGACTTGAAGAATTGGGAGACCGTCAGCTACGTCTTCGACCGCTTGACTGACTCGCCTAAGTACGACTTGCGTGAGGGAACAGCCTACGGACGCGGACAGTGGGCCACGTCGCTGAAGTATCATAACGGACGTTTCTATGCCCTTCTGGCACCTAACGAGGCGGGTCCGATGGGTAATACCTATATCTATACGGCTGAGCGCGCTGAGGGACCTTGGACGCTGCTGTCGCGCATGCGCCACTTCCACGACTGCTCTTTGTTCTTCGACGATGATGACCGGGTATATGTGGTCTATGGTACGGGTGAGATGATGGAACTGAAACAAGACCTCTCCGACGTCATCGAGGGCTCCCACCACCAGCTGTTCAAGCGTGAGGCTGACGAAACGGGCATTCTGGAGGGCAGTCGCATGCTGAAGTACAAGGGGCGCTACTACCTGTTGATGATCTCGCAGGTATGGGGTGTCCCAGGTCGTCACCGCCGTGAGGTCTGCTACCGTTCCGACAACATCCGTGGACCGTATGAGAAGCACGTCATCCTGGAATCCGACTTTGGCGGTTTCCCCTATGTCGGACAAGGTACCATTGTCGACAGTGAGTATGGCGACTGGTATGCCATTATCTTCCAGGACCGTGGCGGTGTGGGCCGTGTTCCCACGCTGATGCCTTGTCGCTGGATTGACGGATGGCCCCTGCTGGGCGATGAGGAAGGCCGTGTTCCCGACCGTATGCGTGTGGTGAAGACGGGAGAGCCCGAGCGCCACATTGTCTGCAGTGACGACTTCTCCGGAGCTAAGCTGGGCTTGCACTGGCAGTGGAACCACAATCCGGTGGATGCTGCCTGGAGTCTCACCGAGCGTCCGGGCTGGCTGCGCCTGAAGACCAGTAGGGTGGTTCCCAACCTCTTCCTGGCTCCCAATACGCTGACGCAGCGCATGGAGGGTCCCCAGTGCTGTGGTGTTGTGAAGATGGACCTGTCGAAGATGAAGGATGGCGACTGTGCCGGCTTCTCTGCTTTCAACAGCGACGCTGGTGTGTTGTGTGTCAAGAAGGAAGGGCGCCGATGGGTGCTCTCGTTCAGCGAGCAGTCCGTCAAGTTGACCCAACGCGAAAAGGCTGTCGAGCGTGTCGACGAGCATGTCGTCAGACAGGTTGCGCTCAACAGCCCTATGGTATGGCTCCGTATCGATGCCGACTTCAACGTAGGGCGCGATATCGCCTCGTTCCACTACAGTCTTGACGGTGAGTCCTGGGAGCAGTTAGGTTCCGACTATAAGTTGCGCTTCGACTGGCAGCGTTTCTTCATGGGTTCCAAGTTTGCCCTGTTCAATTACGCCACCAAGCGCCTCGGCGGTTCTGTAGACTTTGATTTCTTTGAATACTCACCTCTTAACTCCTAAATAATCTTCATCAGCCCGATCATGTAGACGAGGCCGAATCCCAGCACCATCGAGATGACACCCATGATGATGCCAAGTTTCGACATGTCCTTCTGCTGCACGTAGCCGGTAGCATAGGCCAGTGCGTTAGGCGGTGTGGAGATGGGCAGGATCATGGCACTCGAGGCAGCGATGGCGACGCCAATCAGTACGGTGGGTGTGCCACCGATGGGTGCCAGCTTGTCGCCCATGGCTCCGCAGACAATCGCGAGGATAGGCATGAGCAGGGCTGCCGTGGCTGAGTTGGATATGAAGTTGGAGAGCAGGTAGCAGATAGCACCGCCCAGCAACAGGATGAGTACGGGAGAGAACTCGCCGAAGGGGATGCTCTCGATGGCATTCTCCGCCAGTCCAGACTTGTTGAGACCGAAGCCCAGTGCGAAACCGCCAGCTACCATCCAGATGACACTCCAGTTGATTTGCTCCAGGTCGCGCTTGTTGATGACACCTGTCAGTGCGAAGATGCAGAAGGGAATCATAGCCACCGTGTTGGCGTTGATGCCTGTGAAGCGGTCGGTGAGCCACAGCACGATGGTCAGGATGAAGGTGGCGATGACGATGTACGAGTGTGCGTCGCGCTTCATCTCGCCGTCGATGTTCAGTTCGATGGTCTTCTGGGTGAAGGGGAACATCTTCAGCAGGATGCGCCAGCTGATGAACAGCAGGACGACGACGAGCGGGAACATGAACATCATCCACTGTCCGAAGCCCAGTCCGAGGTTTAGTCCCTCGGGGTCGTTCAGGTATTTCAGTGCGATATTGTTAGGCGGTGTGCCGATAGGTGTTCCCATACCGCCCAGGTTGGCAGCCACGGGGATTGACATCGCCAGTGCGACGCGCCCCTTGCCTTCGGGAGGCAGTTGGCGGAACACGGGGGTGAGGAAGGTCAGCATCATGGCTGCCGTGGCGGTGTTCGACACGAACATGGAGAACAGTCCGGTGACGAGCAGGAAGCCCAGCAGCACCATCTCGCTCTTGGTACCGAAGGGGCGCAGCAGCACTTTCGCCAGCTGGGCGTCCAGTCCGGTCTTGGTGGCTGCGATGGCGAGCACGAAACCGCCTATGAACAGCATGATGACGGGGTCGGCAAAGGTGGCCATCACCCCTTTATAGCTCAGCAGCTGTCCTACCTCCTCTTCCTTCACCATGGGGGCGATGCCGCTGTCGGTGCAGAAGAGCAGCATCAGCACGATGATGCCTACCGACGTGGCCCACGAGGAGACAATCTCCAGTATCCACATCAGGGTGGCGAAGGCGAAGATGGCGATGATGCGCTGTTGGACGACGGTGAGGTTCTGTATGCCGTACCATTCGGTAGGCATGTTCCAGAGCGTCAGGGTGACCATGGCGACGATGAGAATCTTGATAAAGCGCACGAAGGCGTTTGACGGATGGTATTTCCGCATGTGTCGTAAGTCGTGGTACGACTGTACGAGGTGGAAACCTTTATAGTTGTTGAACATGTCAGTTAGTTGTTGATTATTGTTTTTTCAGATAGGGGTCGAGGAATTTTTTCAGTGTCTGTATGTCTTCCTTGTTCCAATGAGTGGTAACGTCGGTGTGTACTCCCTCGAATACGATCAGCTTGCTGATGTTGGCATTGGCGCTGACGATGTCGTCGGAAATGGCAGCACCCGTCCAGGGATCGGAACCGCCAAAAACGAAGAGTATCTTACACGGCGTGGTCTTCATGCCCTCCAGGAATTCCTTGACGAACTTGCCGTTGTCGTAGGTGACGCCATAATTATCAGGGGATTCGATGGTTGCATCCTTGAGCATCTTGACCTTTTCGGTACCCAGCAGGTCTTCGAACCATGCGTAGGAGTAAACGTAGTCACCCAGGTCGATACATTTCTGCACGTTATAGGGTTTGAAGCGGTTGCCATATTTGGCGATGGGAGCAGCACGGCGGCTGAACTGTCCGAAGGTGGTCTGCAGGTCCATGTCGCGCATCTTCATGCGGTGGCGGGCTGCAATCTCCTGCTGGCTCTCGTTCTTGTATTTGGTATTTTCGTCTGCCATGAGGAATTTCATGAATTCCTCTGCCGAGCTCTTCTCGGTGGGAATCCAGTCTCTCCACAGGCTGATGTGTACGAGGCTCTCCTTGCTAAACAGGTTCCCGATGAGCGTGGACACCAGTGAGGCGGTCTGGTCCTCGCGTGTTTTTCCGGCTCTCTCGCCATATTCTTTGACGAGGAGTGACAGCAGCTGGTCCATCAACGGCTTGTTATTCAGGGCATAGCTGTAGGCTGTCTTCACCTTCTCGATGTCGGCCTTGATGCTGGTCGGTTCCAGCACGAAATCACCCACGCGCGGGTCGGCAAGCGATGTCAGGTACGGACCGCAGTAGGGCACGTAGGCATCCATCTCGTTGGGGTAGTGGTAGGCGTAGTATGCTGTGGTCTCACCGCACTTGCTCACGCCGGTCGATACCCATTTGCCGGCGAAGAGGCCTGACGCCTTCAGTGCCGTAACGATGCAGTGCAGGTCGGTAGACTGCTGCCAGGTGCTCAGGTATGTGAAATCGTTGGTAAATCCCTGGGGCAGCGACCATCCGTGGTAGCGATGCTCTACGCCCACGTAGTTGGTCTCGTACATATCGACGATAGCCGGCAGTTCGAGGCTGTCCAGGCGGTTGTAGTTGACCTCGGGGTCGCCGGCCAGCGCATAGCCCTCGGTGTACAGCACGTTGTTGTGGTCCTTGCCTTTATACAACAGCACCACCTGCTGCTTGAACTTGCCCAGTGCGGGGTTGCGGTGGTCGATGTCCTGCTCGAAGTTGAAGTAGTACATCGTGTCCTCGCTTTCATGCTCGAAGCACTTGATGTCCGTCACGCCGGGAATCTGCTTCAGTGCGGCAATCACCTTGGCATCGCCGGAAATGGCGGGCACATCGGTTTCAAACTTGTTTGTGTTCTGCTGCATATCGCTGGGGACGGGGGCGACGGCAGGTGCGTCTTCCTTTGCGCAGGAGTCAAGCATGAGGCCGCAAGTCAGGATGGCAGCCAGCATCCATAAATTCTTTTTCTTCATTGTGGTTATAACGTTTCTTGGTACCTTCGTTGAATAGTGCGGCAAAGGTATAACAAAAAAATGATACCGCTCGCGTGTTAACACAAATTAAAACATCAAAACGGGAAATTCTCATAATAATCAAGTAATTTTGCACGCAACAAACTGACTGATGGGATAATATTAAACGAAATAAACACATGATGAGAAATTTTTTACTCTTGGTGGCCTTGCTGACCGCTACCATGGCAGGGGCTCAGAAAGTTGACCAGCGACTGACTCGGCTGGCAGTGGAAACCGCACAACGACGTGCACAGGGCATACAGACTGGTGCCGAGGCCGTGAAGGACCGCATTGCCGTGGACTACGACGAGGCCGGCAGCGTGAGAGCCGTGAGCGTCCAGGCTTACCTGAAAAAAGGGGCACAGTGTCCTACGAGCCGACTGGAACAGATGGGTATCACGGTGCGCTACGTGGTAGATGATGTCGCCGTGCTGTCGGTACCCCTCGACAAGGTTGCCCGACTGGAGGATGTCGACGAGATACAGTTTGCCAAGGCCGACGAACTGGTGCACTTCATGAATGACAAGGCGCGCGAGGTGACCAAAGCCGGTTTACTGTCGGTGGACGCCAATGCCGCTACCGTGGGACTGGCGAAGGCCTATACCGGCAAGGGCGTGGTGCTGGGCGTTGTCGATACCGGCATAGACTTCAACCACAAGGCGTTTCTGGACTATCAGGACAACAACCGCATCAAGCGCGTGATGATTTTCCATACCGACGCCGGCAATAACTCCAAATACACGACACCGGCAGAAATCAAGGCGTTGACTACTGACTTCAATCAAATGTCACACGGCACCCACACGCTGGCCACTGCTGCCGGTACGGAACAGGGCAACTCGCTGCAAGGCGTGGCCCCTGAGGTGGAGATGGTGGCAGTAGGTTTGTATAATACCATGTCAGAATCGAATGTCGCACAGGGCATCAAGTACATCGCCGAGTATGCCGACGAGGTGAAAAAGCCCTGCGTCATCAGTATCAGCCTGGGCAAGGAGACTGACCTCCACGACGGCAGCTCACTGGTGGCAAAGGCCATCAAGGAAGTCACCAAGGACGGCACCGCGGAAGGTAGGGCTGTGCTCGTATCTTCCAGCAACTCCGCCTGCATGTGGGGCGGCATCGTCCAGACGCTGGGCGCACCGGGCAGCGACGGCTATCAGCTGAAAGCCATCATGGGCTGCGACAATGAAATAAAGAACCTGGACCCCGTCATCGGCGACATGCCCGAATACGGTAGCATCGATTTCATTGCCTACGCTGCCGACGGCAAGGACTTCACGGCAGAAATCAAGATTGTGAATACCAAGACGGGTGCCGTGACTGACGACCTGACGGGCAAGATGACCGACGGCGACGTCATGAATCCGAAACCATGCACCATCGAACTGACGAAAATCAACAACTATCCCACGGCAAGCGGTGCGACGGCAGTGGTTTACAAGGCTACCTACAGGACAAAATCCGTGCTGAAAGACCCCTATGAGCGACTGGCCATCTTCGTCAAGGGCAATCAGGGACAGACCATCAAGCTGATCAATGACGACGAGAATGCAAGGGAGCGCAACTTCTTCGTGCCTGCTGCATTGGCCAATCAAGGCTATACCGAGGGTGTCAACAACTTCTCCATCAACACCTACGTATGCGACGACGCCGTCATCAGCGTGGGCAGCACCGTCAGCCGCACACAGTGGGAATACTATCAGGCACCGGCAGGTGGCGTCGCCTATCTGCAGGAATCGAAGGTGACAGGAAAAGCCCCGAGGATTGGCGACGTCAGCGACTTCTCGTCCTACTGTATCGCCGACGACAACGGCAAGGCTCGTCCCACGGTGCTGGCTCCCGGACAGATGGTCCTCTCTGCCTACAACGCGTACGACATCACGAGCTTCGATGGCGATGTGCCCAATGTTCTCTTAAATTCGCAAATTTGTTCCTTCCTGGTGCCTGAAACGCAACAGATAGAGGGCGTAGGCAGGAAATACTGGTATGGTGCCATGAACGGTACCTCGATGTCATGTCCCCACGCCGCAGGCATCGTGGCACTGTGGATGGAGGCCGACAACACACTCACGGTGAACAGAATCAAGGACGTGATGCGGGAGACCTGCATGACGGTGACGGCAGACCAGTGCCCCTCGAAGGACATCCAGCAGGCGGGCTACGGACTCATTGACGCCGTGGCTGGCCTGAAGAAGATTCTCGCCAGCACGGGCATCGACACTGTCGAGGCCGCCATACCGACTGACGACAACGCTCCCGCCTACAACATGATGGGCCAGCGCGTCAGCAGGAACACCCGCGGACTGGTCATCTATCGTGGCAAGAAATACGTGAATAAGTAAAAGACAGCCCCCGTGATAGATGCAGTGCTTCCGACAACCGTCGCAAAGACTGCAGACAATACTTCTACACCATCGAGGCCGCAGGACCCGAGGTCATCGACGACGCACTCAACCAGTCGCTGGCCGACTAAACACAAAAAAGCCCTCGCAGTTGCGGGGGCTTTATTATTGTATGGTCGTTTTTACTTCACCTCCCAGGTGTCGTTGGTCTCCAGCAGTTCAGCGAAGTTGTGGTACTTCTTCTGGGCGCTGACCTCGGCAATCTGGGCGCTGACGGCCTCGTCGTAGGTGGGAGCGTCGACGTCGCGGATGACACCGAGGGCCACGGGGAATCCGTCGCCGTTGCCCATCAGGGCGAGCTTCAGCTGAAGGGTGTTGTCCTCGCAGTGGGCATCGTGCACCAGTACGTCGTCGAGCGTATAGCCGTCCTTGCCAATCTCCACGATCTTCAGTCCGAAGCCCTCCTGTACGAGTCCGAACTCATTGTTCTCGCCGAACACCAGTTTCTCGCCGTGACGGACGTAGATGGCGTTCTTCTTGCGGCCCTCCTTATTATATACGGCCTCGTGGGTGCCATCATTGAAGATGACGCAGTTCTGCAGAATCTCGCAGACGGCAGCACCCTTGTGCTGGTAGGCAGCCTTCAGGATGTCGACGGTGCCCTGGGCATCGGTGGCAACGGCGCGTGCGAAGAAATGTCCGCGGGCACCGAAGCACAGCTCAGCGGGACGGAAGGGGTCTTCCACCGTGCCGTAGGGGCTTGACTTGGAGACGAAGCCGCGGGGTGAGGTGGGCGAGTACTGTCCCTTGGTCAGTCCGTAGATGCGGTTGTTGAGCAGAATCATGTTGAGGTTGATGTTACGGCGGTTGGCGTGGATGAAGTGGTTACCACCGATAGCCAGTCCGTCGCCGTCGCCGCTGACCTGCCATACGGTCAGGTTGGGGTTGGCAACCTTAGCGCCCGTGGCAATGGCTGCGGCACGTCCGTGGATGGTGTTCATGCCGTAGGTGGCCATATAGTGGGGCAGACGACTTGAACAGCCGATACCTGAGATAACGGCGGTATCCTCGGGGGCTACGCCGATTTCTGCTAATGCTTTATGGAATGATGCCAGGAAGAAGTGGTCACCGCAACCGGGACACCAACGTGGCTGGCCTTTCTTGAAATCTTGTGCTGTGTAACTCATATCTCTTTTCTTTTCACTATTCACTTTTCACTATTCACTTTTTCAAGATGTCTTCGAATGCGTTCACTAACTCTTCTACCACGAACGGTTGACCTTTGACCTGATTGAACTGGTAGGGAACGAGGCCGTCGACCTTCATGCGGAGATAGGCAGCCAGCTGACCCATGTTCTGTTCGGCCACAACCACCTTCTTGTACTTCTTCAAGACCTCGGCGGTGTTCTTAGGCAGCGGGTTCAGGAACTTGAACTGTGTCTGGGCAACCTTGTAACCCTTCTGACGGAGCTCGTCCATGGCAGAGTGCAGGTGGCCATAGGTAGAACCGAAGCCAACGACCAGCAGGTCGGCATCCTGTACGTCGCCCTCTACTTCGAGGTCGGGCACCTGGATGTTGGCAATCTTCTGCTGGCGCAGACGCGTCATCAGGTCGTGGTTCTCGGGATTGGTCGAGATAGCACCCGTCTCGGAGTCCTTCTCCAAACCACCCAGGATGTGGGTGAAGCCCTCGCGACCCGGTACGGCCCAGTAGCGGGTACCGTTCTCGGCGCGCATATAGGGAGTCCACTTGCCTTTCAGTTCCTCAGGAACATAAGGAGGCTGGATGGCATCCAACTTGGCTATCTCCGGCAACTTAAACGCACCGGAGCCGTTGGCGATATAGGCATCGGTGAGCAGCACGACGGGTGTCATGTGCTCAAGGGCTATCTTACAAGCCTGGTAGGCAGCATCGAAGCAGTCGGCAGGACTGGTGGCTGCCAGCACGGGCATGGGACTCTCACCGTTGCGGCCGAAGAGCACCTGCAGCAGGTCGGTCTGTTCCGACTTGGTGGGCAGACCCGTGGCAGGACCGCCGCGCTGTACGTCGAGGATGACCAGGGGCAGTTCCATGATGACGGCCAGGTTCATGGCCTCCGACTTCAGGCAGATGCCAGGACCAGAGGTGGAAGTGACGGCCAGTGCACCGGCAAACGAGGCACCGAGGGCAGAGGCTGCACCGCTGATCTCGTCTTCACACTGAACGGTGGTCACACCCAGCGACTTGTGCTTCGACAACTCGTGGAGCACGTCGGTAGCAGGGGTGATGGGGTAGGAACCCAGGTAAAGCTTCAGACCGGCTTTCTCGGCAGCAGCAATGAAACCGTAAGCTGTTGCCTTGTTACCGGTGATGTCCATATAACGGCCAGGCTCCTTGTGCTTCGACTCGATGCGATAGACGTTGACAGCCGAGGAGTGGGTGTTGTGTCCGTAGTCGTAACCAGCCTGTACCACCTTGATATTGTTCTCGGCAATGGCAGGCTTCTTGGCAAATTTCTCTTTCAGGAAGTTGGCCACCAGCGACAGGTCGCGGTCGAACAACCAGCAAACCAGACCGAGGGCAAACATGTTACGGCACTTGAGGATGGCCTTGTTGTCCATGCCGGTGTCAGCCAGACAGTCCTTGACCATCGTGGTCAGCGGGCACTGGATGACGCGGTCGGGGTCGACACCCAGTTCACCCAGGTAGTCGTCGCTCTGGAATTGTGCCTTCTCGAGGTCCTTGGGACCGAAGGAGTCGGTGTCGATGATGATGGTAGCCTGCGGCTTGGCATACTTCAGCTGCGTCTTCAACGCTGCAGCATTCATAGCCACCAGCACGTCACACAGGTCGCCCGGCGTGTATACCTTGCCGGCACCGATGTGTACCTGGAAACCTGAGACACCCGTCAGCGAGCCTTGCGGGGCGCGGATGTCGGCAGGATAGTCGGGGAATGTTGAGATACCGTTACCTACGGTAGCTGATACCGTAGAAAAGATGTTTCCGGCCAACTGCATACCGTCGCCGGAGTCACCAGAGAACCGGACAACAACCTGTTCCAGTTCTTTTGCTTCTAATTTTTCAGCCATAATATATCTAATATGTATGAGTTTTTGAAAAACGATTGCAAAGGTCGTAATTTTCAATGTAATAACCAAATAAAAAACGATAAAAATGCAAGAACGGGCTGTATTATTATTCCGTTCTTGCATTTTTATACAGGAAAAAGAGTGGGTGCTTAGTACTCGAACGACGAGCCGCCCAAGAATTCGCGAAGCAGGGATGTGGGCGGTATCTGGTCTTCGGAGATGGGTTTGATGTATTTGAGGAACTTGCGCAGCCGGTAGGCTTCTGCATACTCAGGACAGTTCTCCGGCACTTGTTCAAGCAGCGGGTCGGCCTGTCGCTTGATGACGGCCAGTTCGAAGAGCATGGCGGAATTGAACATGGCGTCGGCATTTTCCTGGAAGGGGAATATCCAGCGATTCTCACCCTTGCGGACGGAAGGCCACCGGCGGATGGTCTCCTGGGCGGAAACGCCACGGTACTTGTGGTCGCGGATGATGCGGCGCAGCAGTCGGTTGTCGGTGGTGGGGATGTAGTTGTGGTTGTCGAGCAGGATGGTGGTCAGTGCTGACGCATAGACGCGGAAGACCTGTTCGTTGGGAATGTCGGCAGTCAGCTCGGGGTTGAGGGCGTGGATGCCTTCAACGACCAGCACCTCGTTGCCTTTCAATTTCAGTCGTTTGCCGCTCCACTCGCTCGTGCCTTTCTGGAAATTGTAGCGGGGAAGTTCCACTTCGTCGCCGCGGAAGAGGGCGTTGAGCTGTTCGTTGAGCAGGGGGATGTTCAGGGCGTGCAGGTGTTCGAAGTCATAGTCGCCGCTTTCGTCGCGTGGGGTATCCTCGCGGTTCAGGAAATAGTCGTCGAGCGAGATGCCGACAGGCTTGATGCCATTGACGGCCAGCTGCACGCTGAGTCGTTTGCAGGTCGTGGTCTTTCCGCTGGATGAGGGTCCGGCGATGAGCACCAGCTTAATGCCCTTCTGGTGTGCTATCTGGTCGGCAATCTGGGAGATTTTCTTCTCCTGCAAGGCTTCACTGATTTGGATGAGCTGGTTGGTATGTCCCTCAGTGATGGCGCGGTTCAGGTCGCCTACGGTGCGCATGCCGAGGATGCTTTGCCAGCGATGGTGCTCCTTGAAGATTTCAAACATCTTGTCCTGGCGCACAAAGGCTCCAAGCTTGGATGGGTCTTCCTGCGACGGGATGCGCAGCAGTACGCTGTCGTAGTAGTACTCCAGGCCGAAGAGCGTGACTTGTCCGGTAGACGTGAGCAGGGCACCGTAGTAATAGTCCAGGTAGCCGTCAATGTCGTAGAAGGTTGTATAGAGTGACCCGATGCCCTCGAGCAGCTTGACCTTGGAGAAAGAACGCGACTCGGTGAACATGCGGATGGCCTCCTCCGTGGTGGTCTCGTGGCGGTGGATAGGAATGTTGGCGTCGATGATTTGCTGCATGCGGCTGCGAAGAGCATTGACGTCGTCGGGTGTGACGGGACGGTCCAGTCGCAAGTCGACGTAGTAGCCGTTGCTGACGGGAATATCGATGATGACGGTACAGTCGGGCCAAAGGTCGTGAGCCGCCTTGTTCAGCACGAAGAAGAGCGTCCGCGTATAGGTACGGACAGCGGAAGCATCGTGCAGGTCGAGGAATTCAACGTCCTTTTGGTTGTAGACGCGATAGTGCATTCCTTCAACCTTGTTGTTCACCTTGGCATTGATAGGGCCGTAGTCCATTTCCAGGCCAGATTGGGAAAAAATATCAGAAAGTGTGCTGCCAATAGCTACTTTTAGAGTTTTTTTGTTATTTTTGCAGCGGATTATGACTTGTTGTTCCATAAAACATTAGTTTTTAGTTGGTGCAAATATACGAATAATCTCGGATAAATAACTTTTTAAGTATAAAAAAAATACAGATGCTATGTCTTTTTGGGTGATTTTCCGACTCTTGGGGTCGCTGGCGCTGCTGATGTTCGGCATGAAGTCGATGAGCGAGGCGTTGCAGAAGATGGCAGGTCCGCAGTTACGTCATGTGCTGGCAACCATGACTTCCAATCGTTTTACAAGCATGATAGCCGGTATCATAGTCACCGCTACCGTACAGAGTTCGACGGCAACGGCACTGATGACAGTCTCGTTTGTCAATGCCGGACTGCTCACGCTGTTGCAGGCTGTGGCCGTCATCATGGGTGCCCATATCGGTACGACCATCACGGCGTGGATGATGTCATTGGGATTCGCCTTCAACATGGCGGTGGTTATCTATCCTGCTTTCTTCCTGGGCATCGTGCTGATATACATGAAGAGCCGGCGCACCATGGGAGATTTCTTGTTCGGACTGGCTTTCCTCTTCCTGGGACTGAGCACGCTGACAAGTACGGGGTTCGGACTGATGGAGGATAAAGTGGCCCATGCAGCACTCATCCAGTCATTCGAAGGACTTAACGAGACGCATTTCTGGAACTCGCTGTTCTTCCTCCTGATAGGTATCACGCTGACGCTCTGCGCACAGTCGTCGGCCGCTATCATGGCGATGACGATGACACTTTGTGCTACAGGTGTGCTCCACATCGAACCGGGCATCATGCTGGTGCTGGGGCAGAATGTGGGTACCACCATTACTGCCAATATTGCCGCTGCTACCGCCAACGTACAGGCACGACGGGCGGCCTTTGCCCACTTTGTGGTAAATGCCGTGGGCGTGACATGGGCGCTGATCTTGCTCAGACCTTTCTTCGGACTGGTATGCCAATTGGTGGACTACGACCCGCAGATGTCGTACACAGACCCCGGCTTTGCCCTTCATACGGCAGTGGTGCTGGCAGCCTTCCATACGTCCTTCAATGTGGCGAACACCCTGTTGCTGATAGGATTTGCGCAGTATATAGAGCGCTTTGTCTGTTGGGTCGTTCAGCCCAAGAGTGTGGACGAAGAAGAGGAATTCCGTCTGCACTTCATCCAGTCGGGTATCATGAAAACCCCGGAGCTCTCCGTGCTGGAGGCACAGAAGGAAATCCGTTCGTTCTCCAACCGCATGCAACGCATGTTCGGCATGGTGCGCGAACTGCTGACGGAAAAGAACGAGCAGCAGTTCGCCCAGCAGTACGCCCGCATCGAGAAATATGAGGGCATTTCCGACAATATGGAAATAGAGATTGCCAAGTATTTGGACCAGGTGAGCGATGCCCACTTGTCGGACGATACGAAGGCGAAGATACGCGCCATGCTCCGTGAGATATCGGAACTGGAGTCCATCGGTGACTCCTGCTACCACATCGCCCGTACGATTAACCGCAAGGTACAGGGCAAACAAGACCATTTCAACGAGAAACAGTATGAGCATATCCATCAGATGATGGAACTGACCGACCAGGCCCTTAGTCAGATGAATGCCTTGATGGGCGGCCGTAAGGAAGCCTACGATGTGAATCGCTCGTTCAATATCGAGCACGAAATCAACAACTACCGTAATCAGCTGAAGTCACAAAACATCAACGACATCAACAACCATGCCTATACCTATGCTGTCGGAACGATATACATGGATATCATCAACGAGTGTGAAAAATTGGGCGACTACGTAGTAAATGTCGTTGAGGCACGAATGGGACACGATAAAAAGATGTACGACAAAGGTAAGTTTTTCTGATTTTATAACGTAGGTTTGATTTTTTTTAGTTACTTTTGCAGCCAAATTCACATTAATTAATTATAAAGCTTTCAATTCTATGAAAAAAAGAATGCTGTTTCTGGTGGTTCTGATGTTGACATCAACGCTGACCATCATGGCACAAATCACGACTTCGAGCATGGCCGGTAAGGTGACTTTCGACGATGCCAAAGGCGAGGAAGTTATTGGTGCAACAGTCGTTGCGGTACACGCACCTTCTGGTACGCGTTACACGGCGGTTACCAACACTACGGGTAACTTTACCATCCAAGGAATGCGTACCGGTGGCCCTTACGAGGTGACGGTTTCGTACATTGGCTACCAGCCGAAGACAATGACGGGTATCACCTTGGAGCTTGCTGAGACCTTCAACCTGGACGTCTGGTTGTCGGAAGATGCCAACCAGTTGTCAGAAGTGGTTGTCAGCGGTAAGGCTTCCAAGTTTGCTGCAGAAAAGACCGGTGCTTCTACCAACATCAACAATGCGATGATTACGAACCTGCCTACGGTGAACCGTACCATTACAGATGTGGTACGCCTTTCTCCTTACGGCTCAGGTGGCGGTGGCAGCATGGGCTTTGCCGGAGGTAACGGTAAGATGACCAATTTCACGGTTGACGGTGCCAACTTCAATAACAACTTCGGTCTGTCAGATAAGTTGCCAGGTAATGGTAACCCTATCTCTATCGATGCTATCGAGGAGTTGCAGGTTGTCGTTTCGCCGTTTGACGTTCGTCAGACCAACTTCATCGGTGGTGGTGTGAACGCCATCACGAAGTCGGGTACCAACACCTTCAAGGGTACTGCCTATATCTACCATAAGAATGAGAACATGCAGGGTGATGCTGTCGACAGAGAGCAGATTGCCGGTGCCCGTGAGCGCAGCAAGACAACGACCTATGGTTTCACCTTTGGCGGTCCGATTATCAAGAACAAGCTGTTCTTCTTCGGAAGCGGTGAAATGGTGAAATCACCTGCCATTATCAACCGCTGGCGTGCTTCTGAGGGAGGAAAATATGATGCAGAGAACTATCAGTCACGTGTTTCCACAGCAGATATGGATGCCGTTTCTGCATTCGTCAAGAACAAGTACGGCTATGATACCGGTTCTTACACCGACTGGTCGGGCGATACCGAGACCTACAAGTTGCTGGCTCGCTTAGACTGGAACATCACCGACAGACATCATCTGGCACTGCGTTACAACTACACCAAGAGCACCGACTGGACAGGTCCGTCAATGTCGGTAAACGGTGGTACGCTGCCTTACAGCAGAACGTCGCTCTATGCAATGTCGTTCTCTAATTCTATGTACAAGACAAATTATTATGTGAAGACGTTCGCCTTCGATCTGAACAGCCGTCTGACGGATAATCTGTCTAACCAGTTGCTGGTCACTTATTCTAAGAATGACCAGGAACGCGACTCTAACTCGAGGCCTTTCCCGTTCGTTGATATCCTGGACGGCGATGGCGGCAACTACATCTCACTGGGTTATGAGTTGTTCACATGGCACAACGCTGTCAACAACAACGTGCTGAACATCAAGGACGACGTGACCTACTATCTGGGCAGCCATACCATCACCGGTGGTCTGAGCTATGAATACCAGAAAGCCGAGAACCACTATATGCGTAACGGTACGGGATATTACCGTTATGAGAGTATGAAAGACTTCTTCTCCGATGCAGCACCATCTGTTGTTGCCCTGACTTATGGCTATAACGGTGTTGAGAATCCCAGCTGTAATGTCAACTTCAACCAGTTGGGTATCTATGCACAGGAC
The DNA here is from genome assembly GCF_900107705.1 of Prevotella sp. tc2-28. Lineage (GTDB taxonomy): Bacteria > Bacteroidota > Bacteroidia > Bacteroidales > Bacteroidaceae > Prevotella. Next base: position 32,751 of record NZ_FNRE01000018.1, on the reverse strand, counting down.
GACTGGCGCGTTAGCAACAAGTTCAAGCTGACCTATGGCCTTCGTCTTGACGGCCTGTTCTTCAAGGACAAGGACCTGATGACCAACAATGCTATTCTGGCACTCGACTATAACGGCAAGCGTGTTGATACCGGTAAGTGGCCTTCCAATGCCATGTCATTCTCACCCCGTGTTGGTTTTACATGGGATGTGTTCGGTGACAAGAGCCTGAAGGTGCGCGGAGGTTCCGGACTCTTCCTGGGTCGTCTGCCCCTCGTGTTCTTCACTAACATGCCTTCGAATGCCAACATGTATCAGTTGGTAGGTGTATGGAACGCCACAGGAAGCAGCGGCACGAAGACCGATATGTCACAGTTTGCCGGCGGCATGAAGGTGGATGGCAATGGCTATCCCAGCATCGAAGCCTTGAGAAGCTACATCGTAGACAATGGCCTCGGTCCGTATAGCATCACGCCGGAAGACGGTACAGCATCAGGTACGGTGAACGGTATTGCCTCCGACTTCAAGATGCCTCAGGTATGGAAGACCTCCTTGGCTGTAGACTATCAGATTCCCGTATCGTTCCCGTTCTCTGTTACTGTTGAGGGTATCTTCAACAAGACCGTCAACGGAGTGTGCATTTCCGACTGGAGCTTGCGCGACGTGGGTGGCTATGCCCGTCTGAACGGTGCTGACAGTCGTGCCATCTATCAGGACTATAAGCTGACCTATACCAGAGCAGACGGCAAGGTGGTTGGTATGCCTAATGCCTACGTGCTGGAGAATACCAGCAAGGGCTACGGATTCACAGCCAACGTGACTCTGAATGCGCAGCCGTTCGAGTGGATGAGCCTGATGGCAGCCTACACACATACCGTGCAGAAAGAGCTGACCGGTATGCCAGGCTCTAACGCCTCGTCAGCCTTCTCTTACATCCCCTCTGTTGACGGTCCTAACTTCCTGGGCTTGCACAACTCGCAGTTTGTGACCCCAGACCGTATCATTGCCAGCGCCACCATTCACGACAAGGCCAACAACCACTACTCACTGGTGTATGAGACGTGGCGTGGTGACGGCAACTACTCGTACATGATGGCTAACGACATGAACGGTGACGGCAACGTCTATGACCTGGTGTATGTACCAACGGACCTGCAGGTAGCCAACAACGAGTTCCGCTTTGTTTCAGAGGATGACAAGCAGCGCTTCATGGACTTCGTGCACAACGACGACTATCTGAGCAAGCATCAGGGCGAGTATGCTGAGGCTTACAGCGTATATTCCCCTTGGGTTCACCGTCTGGACTTCAGCTACAAGCACGACTTCAACCTGAATATCGGCAAGACTCACCACACCTTGCAGCTGAGCTTCGACATGAAGAACGTGCTGAACTTCTTCAACTCAAGCTGGGGTGTTGCCAAGTACATGAATCCCGACCTGAACGGCGGTAAGATTCTGAAGTACGAGGGCGTGGACGCTCAGGGTTATGCCACCTTCTCTACGCCGTCGGCCGTCAATGGCAACACGCAGACATGGAAGCCCAGCCACACCATTGGTCAGTGCTGGTATGCCTCTATCGGTATTAAGTATATCTTCAACTAATTAAAGAAAGGCAGATTTATGAAACTGAAATATTTTATTCCGTCTTTGCTGGCAGTTTTCGCCATGCTGGTAGGATGTTCCGAGAACTTTGAGCGTTCTTATCTGGGCAATCTCCGTGTGTCTTCGTCCTACCTGGCTTTCTCTCTTGACGGCAGTTCTACTGAGCTTACGGTGAATGCCTCTTCAGACTGGGCATTCCAGAATGTTCCCGACTGGCTGACGATAGCGCCGGCCACAGGCAGCTCCGGTGAGAGCAAAGTCACGCTGACAGCCGCTAAGGCCGCCAGTGCCAAGAGTGCAACCATCAAGCTGGTTAGCGGTTCGAGCGTCCAGGAAATCAATATCCTGCAAGGCAAGAACGTTGCCGAGCTGGCAAATTGTAAGCAGGTGATTGAAGGCGCCGACGGTAAGACATTCCGCGTGAAGGGTACTGTGACGACGATAGCCAACGACACCTATGGCAACTGGTATCTGAAGGATGAGACCGGCGAGATATACATCTACGGTACGCTTGACGCCAAGGGTGCCACCAAGAACTTCCTCAGCCTGGGCATTGAGGCAGGCGACGTGGTGACCGTGGAAGGTCCGAAGAAGACTTATAACGGCACGGTAGAGCTGGTTGACGTCACCGTCGTGAAGATTGAGAAGTCGCTGGTTAAGATTGTCGCACCGGCGAAGACTCCGGAAATCGCGAAGGAAGGTGGCGACCTGACCGTGAAGCTGGCATTCAAGGGCAATCTCGCTCCCGGCATCCCCGACGACTGCAACTGGGTTCGCTATAAGAACATGACCGTTGTCAAGGGTACGGTGACCGCTGTCACGCCGAATCCTGCCGACACCGCCTACGTCAAGTTCGCCGTCGACGCCAACGAGGGCAAGGGCCGTTCCGCCGTGGTTTCCTTCACTTGCAGCAACGAGAAGAGCTCGTCGAGCGTTAACTTCACCATCAAGCAGGCCGCCAACGTGCTGCCTCACGGTGAGAATCCTGAGGATCCGTTCACCGTGGCCGAGGCTGTCGCCAAGTGTAAGGCCATCGGCAACACCACGGACGGCGTCATCTACTTCGCCAAGGGTGTTATCTCGTCCATCTCCAGCGTTGACACCGGTTCGTACGGCAATGCCACCTTCAACATCTCGGACAACGGCAACGACGAGAACTTCGTCACCGTCTTCCGCTCCTACTTCCTCGACAACCAGAAGTTCACGGCTGAGGGTCAGATTGGTGTCGGCGACGAGGTGGTCATCACCGGTAAGCTGGTGTACTACAAGGACAAGACCGGCAAGGAGACTCCCGAGTTCTCAGGCAGCGTTTACGTATACTCCATCAAGAAGGCGTCCAACGACCCCGGCACGAAGAACAATCCGTTCACCCCTGAACAGGCCATTGCCTACGTCGACGGCGGCGGTAAGGACGCTGTCTACGTGAAGGGTATCGTGTCGGAGTTGGTGAAGACCGGTTTCGACCCCGGTTACGGCAACGGTTCCTTCTGGATTTCCAGCGACGGCAAGAAGGCAGGCGACTACCTGAAGGATTTCGAGGCTTACCAGGTGAACTACCTGGGCGGTCGCAAGTGGACCGAGGCCGACCCGCAGATCAAGGTGGGCGACGTGGTTGTCATCTACGGTCCGCTGACTAAGTACAACAACACGCGCGAAACGCAGGGCAAGGGTGCCGCCTACGTCTACTCGCTGAACGGTAAGACCGAATAACAAACTACTCTTTATATATATTTAATAAGGTGTCTCGGCATTAGCCGGGGCATCTTTTTTTTATTTGAAAATAATGTCCGCGGACTTCGATGCAAAAGTCCACGGACTTTTGTTGAAAAGTCCACGGACTTCTGCGGAAAAGTCCACGGACTTTGATGGAAAAGTCCACGGACTTCGGCTGAAAACTCCACGGACTTCGGCTGAAAACTCCACGGACTTCTGCGTAAAAGTCCACGGACTTTGATGGAAAAGTCCACGGACTTCGGCTGAAAACTCCACGGACTTCGGCTGAAAACTCCACGGACTTCTGCGTAAAAGTCCACGGAGAAAATAAAAACAAGGTGCCGCGCAGGACCATGATGACACCCCCCATCGAAGGTGCCGTTGATACGTTTGAATGATAAAAAATATTAATAATCAGAACGATTTATTACAACGCGTGTAGTTTTTACGTACCTTTGTGCGTCGAAAGCATGTATTTTTTTATTATCCAACTAACTAATAATACGACAATGAAACTGAGAAAAATCTTTGTAGCTGCGCTGATGTTGCTCGGCACGACAGCTATGGTGGCTCAACCCATGCAGTTGCCGCCCATCCCCGTTGACCCTGCCGTGCGCATCGGCAAACTGGACAACGGACTGACGTATTACATCCGTCACAACGAGTATCCCGAACACGTGGCCAACTTCTACATCGCCCAGCGCGTAGGCTCTATCAACGAGGACGAGTCGCAGCGCGGACTGGCCCACTTCCTGGAGCACATGGCCTTCAACGGCTCTGAGCACTTCAAGGGCAACGGCATTATCGAGTTCACCCGCTCGCTGGGCGTCGAGTTCGGCAGCGACCTGAACGCCTACACCTCAATCGACCAGACCGTCTACCGCGTCTGCAACGTGCCCACCAAGCGCGCCACAGCCCTCGACTCCTGTCTGCTCATCCTGAAAGACTGGTCGAACGGCCTCGCCCTCGAGCCCGACGAGATTGACAAGGAGCGCGACGTCGTCCACAACGAGTGGCGACTGGGCGAAGGACCCTCGCAGCGCATGATCCAGCGTGCCCTGCCCAAGGTATATCCCGGCTCCAAGTATGGCGTGCGCCTGCCCATCGGCCTGATGTCCGTCATCGACAGCTTCAAGCCCCAGACACTCCGCGCCTACTACCAGAAATGGTATCGTCCCGACAACCAGGCCATCATCGTCGTGGGCGACGTCGACGTAGACCACATGGAGGCCAAGATCAAGGAACTCTTCGCCGGTATCAAGGTCGACCCCAAGGCTCCCAAGGTAGTGCCAGAGGCCGTGCCCGACAACAAGGAAGCCATCTATGTCTACGAGACCGACAAGGAGATGCAGATGGCCAACGTCTTCGTCATGATGAAGCACGAGGCCACCAAGCCCGAGGAGAAGGCCAGCATGGCTTACCTCATCCAGGACTATGCCGTCAACGTCATCTCGCAGATGATCAACCAGCGCCTGTCGGAAATGACGCAGGACGCCGCCTGCCCCTTCTTCCAGGGATTTGCCGACGACAGCCAGTACCTGCTCTCAAGCACCAAGGACTGCTTCGAGCTGATCGGTATCCCCAAGGAGGGCAAGGAGATGGAGACACTGAAGGTGCTCTACCGCGAGGCCAAGCGTGCACGTGAGTTCGGATTCACCGCAACAGAGTACGAGCGTGCCAAAGCCGACTACCTGAGCAGCCTGGAGAAGCGCTACACCAACCGCGACAAGCGCAAGAACGACGAGTTCGGCAATGCCTATCGCGACCACTATCTGACCAACGAGCCTATCCCACCATTGGACATCCTCTATCAGACCATGCAGCAGATTGCACCCAACATCCCCGTACAGGCCATCAACCAGATGCTGCCTGAACTCATCAGCCCGACGGACAGCAACCTGGTTGTCATGATCATGGCACAGGACAAGGAGGGCAAGGTACACCCGACCGAGAAAGACATGGCCGCTGCCATCGCTGCAGCACGTGCCGAGAAACTGGAGGCTTACGTCGACAATGTGAAGGACGAGCCGCTGCTGGACGCTGCCAAGATTAAGAAGGGTAAGATTACGAAGGAGACTGAGAACAAGACCTTCGGTTATAAGGAGCTGACACTGTCCAACGGTGCCACCGTTATCCTGAAGAAGACCGACTTCAAGGACGATGAGGTGCAGATGCAAGCCTTCTCAAAGGGTGGCAAGTCGCTCTATGGCGCAGCTGACTACACCAACCTCAAGGTGTTCGACACTGCCATCGGCATGAGCGGACTGGGCAACTTCTCAAGCACAGAACTGCAGAAGGCACTGGCTGGCAAGGAAGTAAACGCCGACATCTCGCTGGCCAACACCCGTCAGTATCTCTCCGCTCACTCAACTCCGAAGGACCTGGAGACAATGTTCCAGATGTCATACCTCTACTTCACCAACGTGAAGAAGGACGAGAAGCAGTTCCAGAACCTGATGACTCAGCTCGACATGGCGCTGAAGAACAAGTCGCTGTCGCCAGATGCCGTGTTCTCTGACTCAGTGGCTACCACAACCTATGCTCATAATCCGCGCTTCAGCAATCCGCAGTTGGAGGACCTGAAGGACATCAACTACGACCGCATCCTCGAGATTGCCAAGGAGCGCTTCCAGAATGCAGGACAGTTCACCTTCGTCATCGCAGGTAACTTCGACGAGCAGACCATCCGTCCGCTCATCGAGCAGTACATCGCCTCGCTGCCCGCTGCCAAGAAGAAGGCTGGGGACTTCAAGGAGTGCATCACCCTAGCCAAGGGTGAGGTGGTTAACCAGTTCAAAGTGAAGACCGAGTCGCCCAAGGCTACCGCCCGTGAGATGTGGTACGCCGAGATGCCTTACACACTCGAGAACAACGTGAAGCTGGATGCTGTAGGTCAGGTGCTCTCTATGATTTACCTGAAGACCATCCGTGAGGACGAGAGCGCTGCCTACTCTTGCGGAGCCGCCGGCTACTTCAACACGGGCTCCAAGCAGCCCAAGGCCATGCTGATGGCTTACTGCCCGATGAATCCTGACAAGTCTGAGTTGGCTGTACGCCTGCTCCACGAGGGTATCCAGAGCATGACCAAGAAGGTAGATGCCGACCAGTTGCAGAAGGTGAAGGACTTCATGCTGAAGCAGGCCGACATCGATGCCAAGAAGAACAGCTATTGGATTAACACCATCACCACCTACAAGGAGTATGGTCTTGACTTCTATACTGACTATAAGAAGACTGTTGAGGCGCTGACCGTCGACTCCGTCCGCGACTTCCTCAACCAGCTCCTGAAGAGTGGTAACCACGTTGAGGTAATCATGACTCCCGAGGCTAAATAGCAGAAGACATATAATAAAGGTAAAACGGCTTGCTCCTAATGGAAACAAGCCGTTTTATTTTGTTGTTTGGCAAAAACTCCGTACCTTTGCACGCAAATAATAAACAGTAAATACTCAAACAGTAAATAATATGTCCTATTTCTTTTCTTCAGAATCAGTTTCAGAAGGTCATCCCGACAAGGTGGCCGACCAGATAAGTGATGCCATCCTGGACCAGTTCCTGGCTTATGATGAGCATGCACGAGTGGCTTGTGAGTCGTTTGTTACTACCGGCCAGGTGGTCATTATGGGCGAAGTACGCAGCGATGTCTATATCGATCTGCAGACAATAGCCCGTAACACCATCAAGAAGATTGGCTATACCAAGGCAGAGTATCAGTTCGACGGTAATTCCTGTGGAATCCTCACGGCTATCCATGAGCAGAGCGAAGACATTAACCGTGGCGTGGATAATGGCGACGAGGACGAACAGGGTGCTGGCGACCAGGGCATGATGTTCGGATATGCTACGAACGAGACGGAGAGTTTAATGCCAGTATCACTGGACTTGGCGCATCTCCTCGTTCATACCTTGGCTGAAATCCGCAAGGAAGGTAAGCTGATGACTTATCTCCGGCCCGACGCCAAGAGTCAGGTGACGATCCAATATAGCGACGCAGGTATTCCAGAGCGCATCGACACCATTGTCGTCTCTACTCAGCATGACGAGTTCGATACGGACGATGAACGCATGCTGGCTAAGATTCGCGAGGATGTCATCAACATTCTGATACCTCGTGTCAAGTCAAAAATCCATTCCAAGAAGGTGCTCGACCTCTTTGGCGATGACATCAAGTATTATGTCAATCCTACAGGAAAGTTCGTTATTGGCGGACCTCACGGTGACACCGGACTGACTGGACGTAAGATTATCGTTGACACCTACGGAGGCAAGGGTGCCCATGGCGGTGGCGCTTTCTCGGGCAAGGACTCTTCTAAAGTAGACCGCTCTGCTGCCTATGCGGCCCGCCATATTGCTAAAAATATGGTAGCGGCAGGCGTCGCTGATGAGATGTTGGTACAGATAAGCTATGCTATCGGCGTGGCTAAGCCTATGAATATCTATGTCAATACTTACGGACGTAGTCATGTCAATATGACGGATGGCGAGATTGCCAAGCGTATTGAGAAACTATTCGACTTGCGCCCGAAGGCCATAGAGCGTACATTGAAACTACGTCAGCCAATGTATGTGGAAACGGCTGCCTATGGGCATATGGGACGTCGTTCGGAGGTGGTGAAAAAGACGTTCACCAGTCGATATCACGAGACGAAGACCATTGATGTGGAACTCTTCACCTGGGAAAAACTGGACAGGGTAGAAGACATTAAGCACGAGTTTGCATTGTAAGTACTTTGGCACAGCAAGACAGCATACAGCAACAGCATACGACGGTGGGAGGCGACTCGGTAGTTGCCACCCATCGTCAGCTTACTCCTGCACAGGTCTTGAAATGGCTCCCTCGTAATGCAACGCCTGCACAGCAGGATTCTGCTATCCAAGCTCATTTCAAGCCGGATACGATTCGATGGAGTAAACGCCCTGATACCCTTCATTTGCCTGGCCATGACAAGGGACATAACATGCTGGATGTGGATATCCCACAGTATTATCGCGAAGGCTTCTTTTCCAAAGATACCCTCTTCCACCCAGAACTGACTGGAGGACGCTATGGCGTGGCGGGTGACCCCGTCCCCGATACGGTGAATACGGACAATGTGATGACAGGTCTCCTGCTATTTTGTTTTATTCTGGCCATACTGGCATTTTCCAGTGCGAAAGGCTTCATAGTACGCCAGTACAGCAAATTCTTTAGTCCCTTCCATGATGATGAGGGAAATACTAGCGAAACACTTGTGGAGTTACGTTTCCAGTTATTCCTTGCCATATTGACAGGTTTAATGTCCTCGCTGCTCTATTACTTCTATACCCTGCGCTTTATTGGCGAGACCTTTGTCTTGGCGTCACAATATTATCTTATCGCCATATATTTAGGAATATTCATTGCATACTTCTTGTTGAAAATACTGTTATACCAAATCGTGAATGTAGTCCTTTTCGATGGTAAAAGAAACAGACAATGGATGAAGGCATTACTCTTTATAACTGCCATCGAAGGTGTGCTGCTGTTCCCTGCTGTGATGATGCAGGCTTATTTCGATCTTTCTGTCAAAACAGTGGTGATTTATGTTGTAACAGTATTGGTATTTGTTAAATTACTGACGATTTTCAAGTGCTTTATTATCTTTTTTTATCGAAATGTCGTCAAATTGCAGATTATTTTGTACTTTTGTGCGCTCGAATTGGTACCGATGCTCGCTTTATGGAGTATTTTGGATATCACAGCGAATGTGTTGAAAATAAAATTTTAGGACATCAATGATAAAGAAGATTTTGGTTTCACAACCTAAACCCTCCAGTGAGAAATCACCGTATTACGACATCGCTTCAAAATTTGGGGTAGAACTAGTGTTCCGTCCTTTTATTAAAGTGGAAGGGATAACAACTAAGGAGTTTCGTGCGCAGAAGGTCAGCATCCTTGACCATACTGCCGTTGTGTTCACTTCACGTCATGCCATTGACCATTTCTTTACGTTGGCTAAAGAGATGCGTCTTGCCATCCCCGAGGATATGAAGTATTTCTGTGTGACAGAGACCATTTCCCTCTATATCCAGAAATATGTTCAGTACCGTAAGCGTAAGGTGTTCTTCGGGACGACTGGTAAGATCGATGATTTGATACCAACGATGGTCAAGCATAAACAGGAGAAATACCTGGTGCCCATGAGTGATGTCCATAGCGATAGTGTTGCCAAGATGCTCGATGCCAAGAAACTGCAGCATGACGAGTGTGTAATGTATCGTACTGTCAGCAATGATTTTACACCAGAGGAAGTGAAATCCTTCGACTATGATATGTTGGTTTTCTTTAGTCCTTCGGGTATTGAGTCGCTGACCAAGAACTTCCCGGGATTCAAGCAAGACAAGATTGCCATTGCTACTTTTGGACCCTCGACAGCACAGGCCGCTAAGGATGCAGGGTTGCGTGTAGACTTGGAAGCCCCATCGGAGAAATATCCTTCGATGACAGGTGCCTTACAGCACTACCTGCTGGAGAAACAAGGATAAAGTATGACTAGCTCCGGGCGTTTAACGTTTCCAAAACAGGAGCGCATGGTCAGCAGACAACTGATAGAGACGCTCTTTGGTGGTAAATGTAGTCATTCTCTGGCAACTTTCCCCCTGCGTATAGTATATAGGACATGTGAACGTCAAGCGGATGATGCTCCGGTACAGTTATTGGTAAGCGTTTCAAAAAGACACTTCAAGCATGCAGTGGACCGTAATAGAGTAAAACGGCAAATTCGAGAGGCATGGCGTTGTCATCGACAAATGCTCGTTGAGGCTCTGCCTGAAACAGTACAACTGCAACTGGCTTGTATATGGTTGTCTGACGCGCATTGCCCCTCTGCGGAGATAACGGACAAAATGGTGTCGCTGATGCGACGAGTGGTCGAAAAGCTATGAGAAATTTGGCGCATCTTTTGTCTAGAGGTCTGGTGTGGTTGATGTTGCTGCCTATCCGCTTCTATCAGATTGCCATCTCCCCGTTGTTAGGTCCTTCATGCCGTTTTACGCCCACATGTAGCGAGTATGCACGGCAGGCTCTCATCAAGCATGGTCCGGTGAAAGGCTTGTATTTGGCTGTGTGGCGCATCCTAAGATGTAACCCCTGGGGAGGATCGGGGTATGACCCTGTTCCTTAAACATCAGAACAACGATATAAAGAAATAACGAAAGAAACAATAATATGAAGAACTTTGTAGAAGAACTGAAATGGCGTGGTATGCTGGCACAGATGATGCCAGGAACGGAGGAATTGCTCCAGAAAGAAATGGTAACGGCCTATTTGGGTACCGACCCTACAGCCGACTCCTTGCATATCGGCCACCTCTGTGGCATCATGATGCTGCGTCACTTGCAGCATTGCGGTCATAAACCCATCATTCTCGTTGGCGGTGCTACAGGTATGATTGGCGACCCCTCGGGAAAATCGCAGGAGCGTAACTTGCTGAACGATGAGACACTCCGTCATAATCAGGAGTGTATTAAGCAACAAGTGGCAAAGTTCCTTGACTTTGAATCAAAGGATGCCAATGCTGCAGAGATGGTTAACAACTATGATTGGATGAAGGACTTTACCTTCTTGGACTTTGCTCGTGAAGTTGGCAAGCATATCACCGTGAACTATATGATGGCCAAGGAGTCTGTTCAGCAGCGTTTGAACGGAACAGCCCGTGATGGTCTGTCATTTACCGAGTTCACTTATCAGCTGTTACAGGGCTATGATTTTCTATACCTCTACCAGCATAAAGGTGTCAAGTTACAGTTAGGTGGTAATGACCAATGGGGCAACATGACAACAGGAACAGAGTTAATTCGTCGTACTTTAGGAAATGATGTAGAGACCTTCGCTCTTACTTGCCCGCTTATCACCAAGAGTGATGGTAAGAAGTTTGGCAAGACGGAGAGTGGCAATATCTGGCTCGATCCTAAGCGCACCACACCTTATAAGTTCTATCAATTCTGGCTGAATGTCAGTGACGAAGATGCCGAACGCTATATCAAGATTTTTACTTCGCTGGAGAAAGAGGTCATTGAAGGCCTTGTCGAAGAACACAAGCAGGATCCAGGCCGACGTGTGCTGCAAAAACGTCTGGCAGAGGAGGTAACCTTGATGGTACATTCCCAGGAGGCTCTCGACACTGCAATTGAGGCCAGCAGCATTCTTTTCGGCAAGTCAACCAAAGAAGGACTGGAGAAATTAGACGAGCAAACCTTCCTTGATGTGTTCGATGGTGTCCCACAGTTTGAGATTTCTAAGGATCAATTGGGGCAACCTGCTATAGAGCTGTTCACCACTGTGGCTCCAGTATTCCCCTCTAAGGGTGAGATGCGTAAGATGGTTCAGGGTGGTGGCGTGTCACTCAACAAAGAGAAGTTGACAGATCAAAATCGCGCAGTGACAACTGACGATTTGATAGACGGGAAGTACCTTTTGGCACAGAAAGGTAAGAAGAATTATTACCTGCTTATCGTGAAATAATCGAGAAAAAATTTGGTGGTGGACTAAAAAACCACTACCTTTGCACCCGCTAACAGCATGATTGTCCAATGGTGTAATGGTAGCACAACAGGTTTTGGTTCTGTTTGTGGTGGTTCGAATCCGCCTTGGACAACGCAAAGAAGTGGCCTTTTTAGGTCACTTCTTTTATTTATGCCAATACAGTCAAATATTAATCTAAATTAAAACGTGAGCGATTATGTTGGTAGTACGTTTTTTTTTTGTATCTTTGCGGAAGAAAACTGCTAAAACGAATATGAAGACAAATTATGAGATACGTTATGCGGCTCATCCAGAGGACGTGAAACACTATGATACACAGCGTTTGCGCCGTGATTTTCTCATAGAAAAACTCTTTGAGAAGGATGAGGTGAATATGGTGTACTCCATGTATGACCGTATTGTGGTGGGTGGAGCGATGCCAATTAAAGAAACACTTACGCTAGAAGCTATAGACCCACTGAAGGCTCCTTGCTTTACACATCGTCGTGAGGTTGGTGTCTATAATGTTGGTGGAGCTGGTACCGTCAAGGTAGGCGATGAAGTATTTGACCTTGACTACAAGGAGGCTTTATATATAGGTAGTGGTGACAGGGAAGTGCAGTTTTGCTCGAAAGACGCAGCCAACCCAGCCAAGTTCTATTTCAATTCAGCAACGGCACACACGTCCTATCCTTGTAAAAAGGTGAACAAACAAAACGCAGTAGTGGCTCATATGGGTTCGCTGGAGATGTCGAACGAACGTGATATCAATAAAATGTTGGTTAATCAGGTTTTGCCGACATGCCAGTTGCAGATGGGTATGACAGAGCTGGCTCCAGGTTCTGTGTGGAATACGATGCCAGCCCATGTGCACTCTCGTCGCATGGAGGCCTATTTCTATTTTGAACTACCTGACGATCAGGCTGTGTGTCACCTGATGGGAGAACCAGAAGAGACACGTCATATCTGGATGCGTGGTGAGCAGGCTGTGCTCTCGCCAGAATGGAGTATCCATTCGGCTGCTGCTACTCACAACTATACATTTATCTGGGGCATGGGTGGTGAGAACCTCGATTATGGAGATCAAGATTTTTTTCAAATTACTGATTTAAAATAAAAACAGAACTATTATGGCAAATCCATTTTCATTGGAAGGTAAGAACGCTTGGATTACCGGCGCATCTTACGGTATCGGTTTTAACATTGCAAAAGCATTTGTAGCCGCAGGTATTAAGAACATTATCTTCAACGACATCAATGAAGCAGCTTTGGAGCGAGGTCTTGCTAACTACAAGGAGGCTGGCATTGAGAATGTTCATGGCTATGTTTGTGACGTGACGAAAGAAGACGACGTGAAGGCTTTGGTAGAAAAGATTCACGCTGAGGTAGGCCAGATTGATATTTTGGTAAACAATGCTGGTATTATCAAGCGTATCCCTATGCACGAAATGAAACGTGCTGAGTTCCAGCAGGTCATTGACGTTGATTTGGTAGCTCCGTTCATTGTGGCTAGCGCCGTCATTCCTGAGATGATGGAGCGCAAGGAAGGCAAGATTATCAATATCTGTTCAATGATGTCTGAGTTGGGTCGTGAGACAGTGAGTGCATATGCTGCAGCTAAGGGTGGTCTGAAGATGCTGACCCGTAACATCTGTTCAGAGTATGGTGAGTATAACATCCAATGTAACGGTATTGGCCCGGGTTATATCGCTACTCCTCAGACAGCTCCTCTCCGTGAACGTCAGCCCGACGGAAGCCGTCATCCTTTCGACTCGTTTATTTGCGCCAAGACTCCCGCAGGTCGTTGGCTCGATCCTTCTGAGTTAGGTGGCCCCGCTGTCTTCTTGGCTTCTCATGCCTCTGATGCTGTTAATGGCCACGTCCTCTATGTTGACGGTGGTATCTTGGCATACATCGGCAAGCAGCCTCAGTAATTGGGGTAAATAAAAATAGAGGGGCTTCATCATTGATGAGGCCCCTCTAAATTTTTATTTACAAATTATTTGTTGACAGCTTCTGCAAGCTCAGTGCCGGGCTTGAACTTAGCAACCTTCTTAGCAGCAATCTTAATCTTCTGCTTGGTAGCAGGGTTGATACCTTCACGAGCAGGCTTCTTAACAACATCGAATGTTCCGAAACCAACGAGCTGAACCTTATCACCCTTCTTCAGAGCACCCTTGATAGCATCTACTGTAGCGTCGAGAGCCTTTTTTGCATCAACTTTGGTCAGATTTGCACCAGCTGCAATCTTGTCAATTAATTCTGTTTTGTTCATAATTTTGTTGTTTTAAGTGAATTATTAATAGAATAAAGTAGAAATTCTGACGCAAATATAGGATAAAGTTGTCAAATGACAAACAAAAAATGAAAAAAAAATGCTTTTTTACCTAAAAAAAGTTCGTATTAGGCGTTTTTTATGCTAAAAACGAGATAAATTTAGTAATTTTGCCTTCGAAATCAGTGGTAAGTGTGCCAAATAGAAATTAAACGATATTACTGAGATATGAATAATATACCAACAATGACCAAGAATCTTCTTATCATCAATGTTTTGGCTTTCGTCGCCACATTGGTGTTAGAGCGTAGTGGGGTAGACCTGACATCTATGTTGGGACTCCATTTCTTCTTGGCTAGTGACTTCCGGGTTTATCAGTTCATCACCTATATGTTTTTGCATGGAGGGTTTACACATATCCTTTTCAATATGTTTGCCCTCTGGATGTTTGGTAGCGTGATAGAGAGAGTGTGGGGTCCGAAGAAATTTCTTTTTTATTACATTGTGTGCGGTGTAGGTGCCGGTATTATCCAAGAGTTGGTTCAGTATGCCGACTTCAGCATTCAAGGCATTGCAGCCTACCAATATGTGAATGCGGGTGGGGTGCAGATGACGACAGATGCCTATATCAACCTGTGGACAACCATCGGAGCTTCAGGTGCTGTTTATGGTATTTTGTTGGCCTTTGGTATGATATTCCCTAATGAGCGTTTGTTCATAATTCCATTTCCATTTCCTATCAAGGCTAAATGGTTGATAGCAGGATACATTGCAATAGAACTATTCTCGGCAATGAGTGGCCCTGGTGATGGGGTAGCCCACATGGCGCATCTTGGTGGAATGTTGTTTGGCTTTCTTCTTATTCGATATTGGCAGAAGCATCCTGATTCCAGTCAGCGCTTTGGACGCAGTCATGGTCAGGAGTTCTTTGACAATATGAAACGTAAGTTTGATGAGCGTCAGCATAATAATAGGATGAAAGCTGAGCCCACGAACCGACGCGGTGAGACAGACGAGGAATATAATACCCGTAAGCGTCAGAACCAGGATGAGATTGACGCTATCCTAGATAAGATACGGAAAAGTGGCTATGACAGTCTGACGAAGGAGGAAAAGCAAAAGTTGTTTGATCAAAGTCGTCAGTAGTGATTAAGCAGTTTAGGAATTTCACGGTGCAAGTGTTGACAGGAGCTAATATTGCCACTGTCATCTTGATGTTACTTGTAGGGTATAGTGACCATGTCAATCCTACGGATCATCCAATGGTGTCTACAGTAGGAATGACATTTCCCTTTTTCCTGTTGATGAATATGGGGTTCCTGTTTTTTTGGATTGTATTCAAATGGACAAGAGCATGGGTTCCGGTGATTGGTTTCCTTCTCGCGTACGTACCTATAAGTATATATATGCCTATTCATCCTTCCCAGGATGTACCTGACGAAGCCATCAAACTCATCTCCTATAATGTGTGTTCCTATGGTGGCAACTATAAATATGAGGATGGTTTTGGGAAGGTGCTCGACTACTTGCGTGACCAGCAGCCAGACATCGTTTGTGTGCAGGAGGATGCAGATACCTGGCGCCGTTATGTGATGCGAGAATATGGCAAGGTATTCCCCTATAACGACACCTTGGTTTTGGTGAATAATCACCTAACACTCAATGCGTTGGGAATTCATTCCCGTTTTCCTATCGTGAAACGAGAACGTATTGTATACCCCTCGACTTCAAATGGCAGTTGCGCATGGTGGCTACGGGTAGGAACGGATACATTAATTGTTGTAAACAATCACTTTGAAAGCTGTCATCTGAACACGGAAGACCGCCGTCGTTATCGAGAATTGATAAAGGGGCAAGTGTCGCGTGACTCTATGCGAGCAGAATCCCAAATTTTGCTCGTCAAACTTGCTGAGGCCAATGCCAAAAGAGCCCCTCAGATACGAGCTGTCAAGCAATACGTGGAGGAACATTCTCAGTATCCTGTTGTTGTTTGTGGAGATTTTAATGATAATCCTATATCCTATTCCCGACATGAGATGGGTAAGGAACTCACCGATTGCTTTGTTGAGACAGGTCGTGGCATAGGTTTGTCATATAATCAGAAGGCCTTTTCGTTTAGGATAGACCATGTTTTTTGTTCAAAAGACATTCAGCCTTATAACTGCCAAATAGACAGCGAAATGGATGCAAGTGATCATAATCCGGTGCTTTGTTGGCTTAAAATAAGGTGAATTCCTTGAAAAAACGACGAATTTTGGCAATAAATTTCGGTAAGTGAAGAAAAATAAGTATATTTGCAGGCTTAAAATGCGGAATCATAAAATTTAATAACACAATAAACAAAATGCAAAACAAAGGAATTGTAAAATTTATCGCAATCGTTCTGATTCTCGTTTGCTGCTTCTACCTTTCCTTCTCATTCGTAACTCGCTACCACGAGAACAAGGCAGCAGCCATGAGTGAAGAGGCAGGTCAGGAGTATCTGGACTCGATCATGAACGAGAAAGTGTACTGTGGAATCTATTCGTTCAAACAGTGCCGCGAGATGGAGATCGGCCTTGGTCTTGACCTAAAGGGCGGTATGAACGTTATTCTTGAGGTGTCAGTGCCTGACGTCGTAGATGTGCTGGCTGATCATAAGACTGACGCAACCTACAAGAAGTCAATGGAAGAGGCTAAGAAAGAAGAAGAGACCAGTCAAGATGATTTTATCTCTCTCTTCATCAAAGCTTGGAAGAAAAATGGCAATGGTCGTCCCTTAGCTGCCATCTTTGCTACTCAGCAGATGAAGGGTAAGGTCAGCACGCAGTCTTCAGACTCTGAGGTAGAGGCAGCTCTTCGTGCAGAGGTGCAGTCTGCTGTAGACAATTCATTCAATGTCGTTCGTAATCGTATTGATAAGTTTGGTGTCGTACAGCCTAATATCCAGAAGTTGGAAGGTCAGTCCGGTCGCATCATGGTTGAGATGCCTGGTATCAAAGAGCCTGAGCGCGTTCGTAAGTTGTTACAAGGGTCTGCTAATCTGGAGTTCTGGGAGACTTACAATGCACAGGAAATTTATCCGATGCTTGCTCAATTGAATCAGAAATATGCTATTACTGGTGGTGAAGCAGAGGAAGTAGCCGCTGACACGACGGCAGTTGCTGCTGATACTACAGCAGTGGCTTCTTCAAATGATTTGGCTGCTAAGTTGGCTGCAGGTAAGAAGGCAAACGCTGTTGATGCAAAGGCTAAGGCTGATGCGCTGAAGCAAAATCCTCTCTTCGCTGTTTTCCAGCCCGTTCCACAAGGTTTGTCTATCGTTGGTTATGCTAACGCCCGTGATACTGCAGACGTTAATAAGGTCATCTATTCTGACATTGCCCGCCAGGTGCTGCCTGCAGAGTGCAAACTGCGCTGGGGTGCTCAGCCTGAGGACTTCGGTGGCGAGAGCACTAAGGGTGACATCTTTGCTTTGTATGCTTTGAAGGTGACAGAGCCTAACGGTCGTGCTCCGCTGGAAGGTGACGTGATTACTAATGCCAAGGATGAGTTCGACCAGATGGGTCATCCCTCTGTTTCTATGCAGATGAATTCCGACGGTGCTCGTCGCTGGTCACAAATCACGAAACAGAACATTGGTCGTGGAGTGGCTATCGTATTGGACGATGCAGTATATAGTTCTCCACGTATTCTGACACAGATTGATGGTGGTAACTCTCAGATTACAGGAAACTTTACCATTGAGACCACCAAGGACTTGGCAAACACGCTGAATTCTGGTAAGATGCCGGCTCCTACTCGCATCGTACAAGAGGAAGTCGTTGGTCCCTCACTGGGTGCTCAGTCTATTAAGCAGGGTGTCATCTCATTTGCTGTTGCTTTCGTGTTGTTGATGGTCTACATGATTATGTTGTATGGCTTCATCCCCGGAATCTTAGCTGATATTGCTCTGCTGTTCAACTTGTTCTTTACGTTGGGTATCTTGACATCCTTCCAGGCTGCGTTGACAATGCCAGGTATTGCAGGTATTGTGCTGACCTTGGGAACTGCAGTTGATGCAAACGTACTGATTTATGAGCGTATCAAGGAAGAGTTACGTCATGGAATGGGAATGAAGGAAGCTCTGCAAAAGGGTTATTCAAATGCTTTCTCAGCCATCTTTGACTCTAACGTTACATCATTGATTACTGGTTTCATCCTGCTGTTCTTCGGTACAGGTCCTGTTAAAGGTTTTGCTACCACTTGGATTATTGGTATCTTCTGCTCGTTCTTCACCGCTGTGTTCCTGACACGTCTGGTTTATGAGAACCGTCTGAAGAAGGATAAGTGGCTCAATTTGACCTTTGTTACCGGATATTCCAAGAACCTGATGCAGAACGCCAAGTACAACTTCATGGGTATGTACAAGAAGAGCTTTGCTATCTGGGGCTGTGCCGCAATATTCTTCATCGGCTGTTTCTTTGTTCGTGGCTTGAGCCAGAGCATCGACTTCACTGGAGGTCGTAACTATGTGGTAACACTTGACAAAGAAACTCACGTTGAGGATGTTCGACAGGCTCTTGCTGGTACTTTTGTCAACTCGGTAGGCGAGAATACAGGTAAGGAAGCTAACACTAGCGTAATCGCTCTGGGTACTGATGGTAAGACGATTCGTGTCAGCACTAACTGGAACATCGAGTCTAACAGCCCGACGGTAGATGATGAGGCAGAGACCATTCTTTATAACGCCTTAAAGAAAGGAGGCTTTGTAAGTCAGGAAAGCGTTGAGGCATTCAAGAATCCAGACGTTCGTCAGGGTGGCTCTATCATCAGCTCAGCTAAGGTAGGTCCTGCCGTTGCTAAGGACATTACTTATGGTGCCATCGTTTCTGTGATTATTGCCCTTATCGCAATTTTCCTCTACATCCTGCTTCGCTTCCGCAATGTTGCTTACTCTACTGGTGCAACTATTGCACTGGCTCTCGATGCCTTGGTAGTTATCGGTATGTATAGTGCTTTGTGGGGTATTTTGCCGATGTCACTGGAAATTGATCAGGTATTTATCGGTGCTATTTTGACTGTGATAGGTTACTCAATCAATGATAAGGTGGTTGTGTTTGACCGTATCCGTGAGAACTTCCAACTCTATGGAAAGCGCGATCGTCAGCAGTTGTTCAACGATTCGCTGAACCAGACATTGGCTCGTACTATCAACACCTCTGTCACAACTCTGATCGTGTTGCTGTGCATCTTCATCCTCGGTGGTGATTCTATCCGCAGCTTCTCCTTCGCCATGATTTTGGGTGTTGTCTTCGGTACGCTGTCTTCACTCTTTATTGCTGCTCCTACAGCCTTCCTCGTGATGGGTCGTACCATCCGTGAGGAAGAAACAGAGACTAAGGCATAACAATTTCTAAAAATAAAAATCGCCCGCTTCCTTTCATGGAGGCGGGCTTTTTTTATAGTTGACTTTTCAACAAGTTGTTATAGTATGACTAGTAGATCAAGTTAATTAAAATAATACAAGAAAGAGGCGATGCCCTCTAGGGCTGGTTTCCGTTGGCCCTCAATCTCAATCTTGAACTTGATCTCTGCCTTACAGATGCCACGCAGGTTCTGAATGCTATGTAACTTGGTAACAAGGCGTACACGGCTTCCTGTGATAACTGGTTGCCCAAAGCGCATATCCGTCATACCATAGTTGACCAGCATCTTGATGTTGTTGACCTCGATAATCTGGTCCCACATGTAAGGTAGTAACGAGAGTGTCAGATAACCATGTGCAATGGTCGACTTATATGGACTTTCTTCTTTTGCACGTTCCACGTCGACATGAATCCACTGGTGGTCTAGTGTCGCGTCAGCAAAGAGGTTGATACGGTCCTGATCTACCTGCAGCCAGTCAGAGGCTCCCAGTTCTTCACCCAAATGGGCAGCAAACTCATCGTAAGAGTTAATCACTAATTTTCCCATGCTTTTTCTTTGTTTTAGAATAATTATAGTGCAAAGGTACGAAATATTTGCGAATTATTTTGTACCTTTGCACCAGATTTTGCTGCCCTGATAGTTAAATGGATATAACAAGGTCCTCCTAAGACTTAGTTCCCAGTTCGATTCTGGGTCGGGGTACTTCCTTTAACTTTTGGTAAAACCGTAGGTGAGGACGCTGATGCGGATGCCTTCAACAGCTTTGATGGCGTTGGTGCAGGCTATCAATGTAGCTCCTGTTGTGCAGATGTCGTCTATCAATAGGACGTGCTTGTTCTTAAGAAGTGATGCGTTTTCCAAGTGAAAGATGTCTTTGACATTTTCTTGTCGTTCACGCCTGTTGAGTTGTGTCTGGCTCTGTACGAACCGTTTTCGGCTCAGCGCTTTGGAGATGATAGGTAATTCTGTTGCCTGACTAATTCCAATGGCCAGCTGTTCGCTTTGGTTGTAGCCTCGTTGACGTTGCCGCTTGCGTTCTAGCGGGACAGGAAGTAGAGCGTCGATGCCTTCGAAAAAGTTGCCATATTTCATCTCCGTTGCCATCAGTCTGCCCATGTCCTCGCCAATGTCAGGACGTTGCGCGTATTTCAGTTTGTAGATAATTTGCGCCATTTCAGAGTGTGGCTCGAAGAATACCAGAGCAGCTGCTCGTCGGATGGGTGTCAGGTGCCAGAAAAGTTGTACCATTGGGTTATCATCAGCAGCATATTGGAATTTTGTGCGAGGCAGTTGAAGCATGCAGGCAGAGCAAATTGAACGCTCTGTTGGCGCTAATCGCTCACCGCATATCACACACAAACGGGGCGATATGAAGTCTAATATTCTAGTCAGCCAACTCGTTTTCATCCGTATCCTCCACATCTATACATTGTCGGATAATATCAAAGGTAAAGCCTCTGCTGAGTGCAAAGCGCATCAGTTTCTGGTTCATCTCGTAGTCGTTTTTTGCTTTAATTGTTTTGCTTTTTTGCTTGATTAGCGGTTTCAGTACGTCAAGGTACTCTTCATTGCTGACTTCGTCAAGTGTTTGCTGTCGAATGTCTTCTGCAATATGTTTCTGCCATAGAGCTTGCTCTACCTTGCGTCGTCCCCATTTGTTGTAGCGTACCTTGTCTTTGATGAAGGCACGTGCAAAGCGCTCGTCGTCCACATATCGTTCTTTCGTGAGACGTTCCATGATGCGAGCCTGTGCCTCTTCGGACAATTCCCATCGGCGCATTTTTTCTGTCATTTCCCATTGGCAGTGTTCCGCCTGTGCACAAAGAGTAGCCAATGTCAGGAAAGCTTCTTGTTCTGTCTTTTGTTTCATCGCCTTGCTTTAATCATTCGTTGTTTACCGAATTGGTCGTTCTTGATTTCAATGTCGTGGTAGGACATAGTGCTAAGCATTTCAGTCATCTCTTGGTTATAAAGCGGATTCATCTCGAAGAACAACCATCCGTCTTCTTTTAACGCCTGCCGACCATACTGTGCAATAGCATGGTAGAACAACAATGGGTCGCTATCAGGTACAAACAGAGCGGTATGTGGCTCATAGTCTAGCACATTGGCTTCCATTCGTGCGCGTTCCTTATTTATAATATAAGGAGGATTGCTGATGATGAGGTCCCATTGAGAGATGTGAGAAATGTTTAGGGCGTCTACTTGCTCCAATGTAACGTTGACGTTCTGCCTCCTGGCATTTTCGTGTGCCACCCCTAATGCCTCTCTTGAGATGTCCCATGCCGTTACCTTCGCTTTGGGATACATAGATGCCAGTGTGATGGCGATACATCCGGACCCTGTGCCGATGTCGAGAAGTTTTGCCTCCTTTCCTTTTAAGGAGGAAGGAGTGAGAGACGCTACCCACTGGCACAATTCTTCCGTTTCAGGTCTGGGTATTAACACATGCTTGTTGACTAAGAATGTTCTTCCGCAGAAGTCTGCCTGTCCCAGTACATACTGCACGGGTTCCTGTTGCAATAGTCTTTCCGCAAATCTTCTGAGTTCTGCTTGGCTGTTTGCTGATAATTGTGTATCTTTGCCGATGTAAATGTCCGACAGCGATAAGCCGAACCGCACGTCATAGACCATCCGTGCAATCGCTTTCGCCTCGCCGTCGCCATAGAGCGGTGCTAGCAGGTGCCATAGTTCATTGTAAGTCATACTGCAAAGGTACGAAGAAAAGTGAAAAGTGAAAAGTGAAAAATGAAAAATTATAGGAGTAAAGACGAAAAATACATGCGACGCTGCCTACAACTAGCAGCCAACGGCATTCATGGTGCCAGACCTAATCCGATGGTAGGTGCAGTTATTGTGGCCAATGACCGCATCATCGGCGAGGGCTATCATGTGCGTTGTGGCGAGGGGCATGCGGAGGTGAACGCCTTTGCCTCTGTGAATCCGGAGGATGAAACTTTGCTGAAGGATGCCACCATCTATGTCTCGCTGGAACCATGTGCCCATTATGGCAAGACGCCCCCCTGTGCCGAGCTGATAGTCCGTAAGGGGGTAAAGCGTGTTGTCGTTGGCTGCATAGACCTGTTTGCAAAGGTGCAGGGCAGGGGCGTGGAGATGATTCGAGAGGCAGGTATAGATGTTACTGTCGGCGTTTTGGAGGAGGAGTGCCAGTGGTTAAACCGTCGTTTTTTCACTTACCATTCCAAGCATCGTCCTTACATTATCTTGAAGTGGGCACAGACGGCCAATGGCTTTATTGACGATCATGGTAAAGCCCTCCAGATTTCCAACGAACAGACACAGATGCTCTCGCATCAGTTGCGTGCCGAGGAAGATGCCATTTTGGTAGGACATACCACAGACGTCCGTGAACATCCGCAGTTAACCGTTCGTCATTGGTATGGTCCTAATCCCAAGCGAGTAGTCTTGACACATCATCGTCCAATCCCCCAGCTAATGGACGACCTCTACCAACATGGCATCCAATCACTTATTGTTGAGGGTGGTTGTCAGACACATGAATCATTCATCAAGGCAGGCTTGTGGGACGAGATACGGGTTGAGACGTCACCCATCACCGTTAGTGATGGTACACGCGCACCTCAGCTTCCGGCTTATGTGCAACTATATAATACGGTAGAATATGGTGGGAATACCATTATTTCCTACCGAAGTCAGCAGGCACCTCGCCCCATTTCTGCGTTTCCCATTTAATGATGGGGTTGCGCCACTGATGGGTTTTCAGCCAGCGTTCTGCACGGGCAATAATCTGATAGAGCGGCTCCGTTTCGGGAGTACGCTCTAATTTTGTCTTGCATTGGCGCTTGTTGACCCAAAGGATGGCATTATAGGAATCGCTGTATATAACTTTGTCGTGCAATCCCTGCTGCTGCATCAGCGCCAAAGCATGTACAATAGCCAGAAACTCCCCGATGTTATTCGTTCCTTTCATAGGTCCGAAGTGGAACACACGAGCGCCAGTCTGTAGGTCTATGGCTTGATACTCCATAGGCCCGGGGTTGCCACTGCAGGCGGCATCCACAGCCCATGCGTCTGCCCTTACCTCAAGAGGCAAGGGCAACACCGTGTCGTTTCTATAGTCGGGAGGGTTTTGCATATTACATGCGCTCAGGAACTTCGATACCCAGCAGCGCCATGCTGTTCTTGATAATCTTGGCTACGTTCTTGGCCAGCATCAGGCGCACGGCCTTCTTCTGCTCATCAGACTCGTTGAGGATGCTATAGTCGTGGTAGAACTGGTTGAAAACCTTCGTCAATTCATAGCAGTAGTTGGCAATGCCCGATGGTGAGTAATCCTTGCCAGCCTGCTCAACGGCAGCTCCATATTCGCTCATCTTCTGAATGAGCTCAACCTCTTTAGAGGTGAGAGGCGAGAGGTGAGAGGTAAGAGAATAGTTTGTTCCCTCGGCTTTCCGCAGGATGCTGCGGATGCGTGCATAGGTATATTGGATAAATGGACCAGTATTACCATTGAAGTCGATAGACTCTTTAGGGTTGAACAGCATATTTTTGCGGGCATCAACCTTCAAGATGAAGTATTTGAGTGCTCCCATACCAACGATGCGGGCTATCTCGCGACGCTCATCCTCAGTCATATCGTCGAATTTGCCCAACTCCATTGATGTCTTATAGGCATCATCCACCATCAGCTGCATCAAATCGTCTGCATCTACGACAGTACCCTCGCGGCTTTTCATCTTACCATTAGGCAATTCCACCATACCGTAAGAGAAGTGAACCAATTCCTTGCCCCACTTGAAGCCTAGACGGTCCAGCAGGATGCTGAGCACTTGGAAGTGGTAGTTCTGTTCGTTGCCCACTACATAAATCATTTTGTCGATGGGGTAGTCTTGGAAACGCATTTCAGCCGTGCCGATGTCCTGAGTCATATATACGCTAGTGCCATCGCTGCGCAGCAAGAGCTTCTGGTCCAGTCCCTCGTTAGTGAGGTCTGCCCAGACCGAGTTGTCCTCATGGCGCTCGAATAGACCGTTAGCCAGTCCTTCTTCCACCTTAGCCTTACCTTTTAGGTAGGTCTGGCTTTCATAGTATATCTTGTCGAACTTTACACCCATTTTCTGGTAGGTCTCGTCGAAACCGGCGTAAACCCACGAGTTCATCTTCTCCCAAAGGGCACGAACCTCAGGGTCGTTCTGTTCCCATTTTACCAGCATTTCGTGAGCTTCCTTAATCAGCGGAGCCTCCTGTTTGGCCTGTTCCTCGTCCATACCCTGAGCCATGAGTTCCTTGATTTCCTCGCGATAGTGCTTGTCGAAGGCTACATAGTAGTCGCCAATTAAGTGGTCACCCTTCTTCCCGCTTGATTCAGGCGTCTCGCCATTGCCCCACTTCAGCCAAGCCAGCATTGACTTGCAGATGTGGATGCCACGATCGTTCACGATGTTCGTTTTCACGACCTTATTGCCGTTGGCTTGCATAATCTGAGCCAGCGACCATCCCAGCAGGTTGTTGCGCACATGTCCCAGATGCAGGGGTTTATTGGTGTTGGGCGATGAGTATTCTATCATCACGAGCGGGCTCTCGTCAGTAGCCTGTTTCTCGCCGTAGTGCTCATCCTTGTCGATATCTTGTAGGAGTGTGAGCCAAGCTTGGTCAGCTATGCTGAGGTTCAGAAAACCTTTTACCACATTGAATTTGCTGATGGCGTCACAGTTCTGCACCAGGTATTCACCCAGTTCCTGTGCCGTCTGTTCTGGACTCTTGCGAGCCATTTTGACAAAGGGGAACACCACGAGGGTCAGGTTTCCCTCAAACTCGCTGCGTGTCTTCTGCAGCTGTACCATCTTCTCAGGCACGTCCTGTCCATACAATGCCTTCACGGCAGCAATGGCTGCCGACTGTATCTGTTGTTCTATCTTCATACTCTTAACGTTAAGCGTCTGCAAAGGTAGTGCAAATCGAGCGAAATACCAAATTTATTTGGGTATTTCCGAGATACAGCCTACCTTCGAGTTGCGGAAACAACTCAAAGGTACGAATAAGCGAGCGAAAATGCAAATATATTTGCAATTAAATCAAATAACCCTGGGTTATCATCGAATAACCCAAGGTTATCACTCAATAACCCCGGGTTATTAAACAGTAACCTTTGGATTGTACGTCTGGTACACCATATAATGCCCGTCAGCATGAAGTGTAAAAGTGTTAGAAAGACTCTCGTTCAGGGTGCCTTGCCACCATTGTTCATAGGCATAGGAGTTCCATTTCAGGCCTTCTGATGAGATGCTGGTACTTCCGAAGTTGAAGATGCTAACCTGTTGTCCTTTGAATGAAGAGAAGGTGTGGTCACCCTTTGCAGGGGTAAAGAATCCGTGGTTGGTGAACATGATTCCCTCGATGTTCATGTCGCGGAAGTAGCGCATCAGCAGCGAGATGTTACCTAAGGTATGGTCCTCACGTTTGCCAGTGCAGCCTAAGTAGGCTATTTTGTGCCAACCTTGTGACAGACAGTAGCGAGTGGCTTTTGTCAGGTCGTTGTCTTCCTGTTCGTTGATTTGTATGAGTCGGTTATGGTATTCAGCGGGCACGCTGTCACCATCGCCGATAACGATATCTGCATGAGGCGCACGGATAACGGCTCCGTCGCAGGCAATAAGATGCGTTGCGTGATGGAGGATGTCTAACGGTACGTCGTGGGTGGGAAACGCTCCGTTAGCTATGATGACTGCGTCGAAAGTTTTTTCCATTTGAAATATCCTGCTATAGCGATGATGACATAAAGTCCGTAGAGACCAGCCTTGAAGGGAATACCTTTCTGTACGTAGAGCACGCAGCAGACGACATCGACGACAATCCAAAAGAACCACTGCTCGATATATTTGCGAGCCAACGCCCACATGCCGACAAACGACAGGGCATTGGTGAAGGAGTCGAGTAGGGGAACAGTAGAGTTTGTCCAGGTAATGAGCACGTAGTAGGTAACGCCCCATGCTGCAAAGAAGAACAATGTGGCGGGCAGATACTTGCTGAGTGGCATGTGGGTGATGGGGAGCGGTTCCTTCTCCTTGCGTGTCTTCGCGAACTTCCACACAAAGAGTCCGTAGATAGCAGCCAACGTGTAGTAACAGGCCATCCCCGCATCACCATAGAGTCCGTGTTGCCAATAGAGGATAATGTCCAGTGCAGGCATCACGATACCAATCACCCACAGGGCGATATGCGCACGATACTCCAGCCAGATATACATCAGGCCGAGTATCGTGGTCAATATGTCCAGCCAGTCAAGCGTCATTTTTCACTTAGAAATTCACCGACAGGTGTGCCATCACGTTAAACGGCGCTGAGGGTGCAAAGCCAGCCTCATACAGGTCATGAGTGCCCTGGCCAGTAGCCACAACGTTGCCGTTCTCCTTGGTATAGGCAGGAGCGGCCCATCCGTTGTTGTCGTATTCAGCAGAGAACAGGTTGTAAAGTGTCACACCGATAGTGGCGTCTTTTAGTCCCAGTTTGGGTAACTTGAAGTTATACGACAAGTCGATGTTGGTGGTGAAATGTCCGTCGAGCATCATGCCCACATCTACAGGCTTATCATTATCATCGAGTGTCCGATAGCTCTCGAAGCCCGTATTCGTCAGATACTGCTTGCTGACATATTGGCTCTGAATGCTGGCTTTCATGCCTTTGTAATTGAATGTGAAGATGTTATTGGCAATCCAGTCGGGCGAGAAAGCCAGCGGTTGGTCGCCAAGGTCAGCCACATTGCCGTCATCCAACACTACGGTGATGCCCTTCACGCGGTTCTTCGACCAGGTAGCATTGATGTCCCAGCGGAACCAGTCGACAGGTTTCACGGCAGCTTCCAGTTCCACACCGAGGCGGTAGCTCTTGTCTACGTTGCGTGTGATGGCTTCGCCGATTTTATCAATCTCACCTGTCAGCACGAACTGGTCCTTGTAGTCCATCCAATAGAGATTGGCACCGGCTGAGAATACCTTGCTCTGGTATTTATATCCCACTTCCAGATCGTTCAATCGCTCAGCCTTCGGCAGTTCCATTGCTGCGTTGAGGTTGTTCTGGAAGTTGTTGCGCGTAGGCTCTTTGTGAGCGATGGCATACGAAATGTAGGCCTTGTGGTTGGGCGTGATGTCGTAGTTCAGTCCGAACTTGGGGTTGAAGAAATCGTACGACTGCTTCATGTCATAGACAATGCGCTCGTAGATGTCCCAGTCTATCTCATCCGTAGGACCGTCCATCTTGATACCCACATGACGGTATTGCAAGTCTACGAAAGCGTTGAGACCAGACAGCAAATCGTAGGTCACCTTGCCATAAACGTTGAAGTCGGTCTTCTTGGTCTTGTCAAAGTAGTAAGGGCTGTTGGGCTGTATCGGAGTGACAGGAGCCTTCACCCATTTCACCAGTCCGAAGTGGTCGCCTTCATATTTGTTCCATCCTCCTCCAAAGGTGGCTTGCAGGTTCTCATGATTGTCGTAGACGAGCGAGGCGACAGCACCATAGAAGTCGTTGTCCATTTTCTTTTGTCTGACGAGGTCGCTTACGGCCCATGTCATCTGAGGATCCAGCTCATATTCGAACAAGGTGCGCTTGCGTTTGTACTCCTCGTAGTAGCCCTTTCCCTTGGTATAGTGCAGGGCAGCGTTCAGGCTCAGTACCTGTCCCAGACGCTGGTTCCAGATAAGCTGATAGTTCTGCTGGTGGTAGTTGTCCGTCTGGTCGTCGTAGTATCGGGTGTTACCGTCTGCATCGTAGTATTCTCCACATGAGTTGTAGGTGCGTCCATACAGGCTCTGTTCATATTTCGACGTGTAGTTCCAGGCATGATAGGTTTCCTCCACACCATTGAAGGTGATAAACTTCACCACCGTATTGTCGCCAAACCAACCAGCCTGAACGAAATAACTGTTCAGTTTGGTGGAAGCACGGTCCAGGTAACCTTTCGAGCCGATGTTCGACAGACGGCCCTGAATGCCCCAATGTCCCTTCATCAGACCCGTACCGAAGCGGAGAGTCTCCTTATGGCTGTAGTACGAACCGCCACTCAAGTCCACTCCGAAATAAGGTTCCATCCCGATGTTCTCCGTCTGCATGTTCAGGGTAGCACCAAAGGCACCGGCACCATTGGTCGATGTACCTACACCACGCTGAATTTGCATGGACTGCACGCTGCTGGCAAAGTCGCCCATGTTCACCCAGTAGAGCTGGGCTGACTCCGCGTCGTTCATGGGGATGCCGTTGGCCGTGATGTTAATGCGGCTGGGGTCTGTGCCGCGCACCCTGAGTGAGGTGTATCCGATGCCGTTACCAGCGTCGGAGGTCATTGTGACAGAAGGTGTCAGCGACAACAGGAAAGGAATGTCCTGTCCGAAATTCACGGCCTTCAGTTGTTCCTTATCCATGTTGGTGAATGCCATAGGTGTCTTTTTCGTAGCACGAGTGGCCTTTACCTCTACTTCTTGCAGTTCCACGCTTTTCAGCGTGTCCAGTTCGGCAGCCTGCAGCGACAAAGATGCGCACCAAACTGTCATCATGAAAATTTTTCTCATTTCTTTTACCTTATTTATTAATACACAAAAATAAGGGGGTTCAGTTACTCTATCATCCCTACGCCGGCATTATCCGTATCAGGTTTGGAGGGTATCATCTCAGCCCACACCCGTGAGCACCCCTTGACAAGCACTTTGCTAAATCGGCTGCAAAGGTAGTGCAAATTGAGCGAAATACAAAACAAAAAACCATTTTTTTGTTTTATTTCCGAAATGCAGCCTACCTTCGACGTCAGTCAAAGGAAGTAAAAAAAAGTGAAAAGTGAAAAGTGAAAAGTGAAAAATTTGCTGCCGCAATAGAAAAAACTCTCAACTTTCAACTCTCAACTCTCAACTTTTTTGTACCTTTGCGCCAAAATTATAGTGAAATGGATACTATCAAGAAACAGTTTGCTCAGAAACTGATGGATATCAAAGCCATCAAGTTGCAGCCTAACGAGCCGTTCACATGGGCTTCGGGCTGGAAATCGCCTATCTATACCGACAACCGTAAGACATTAGGCTATGCTGATGTCCGCTCGTTTGTCAAGTTGGAACTTTGTCACGCCATTCAGCAGGAATTCCCTGAGGCTGAGGCAGTAGCCGGCGTGGCTACGGGCGCTATTGCACAAGGTGCGCTGGTGGCTGACGAACTGGGCTTGCCCTATGCCTATGTCCGTCCGAAGCCCAAGGATCATGGAATGGGTAATCAGGTGGAAGGCGAACTGAAGAAGGGTGCCAAGGTCATCGTTGTCGAGGACTTGATATCCACAGGTGGTTCGTCACTGAAAGCTGTTGAGGCTCTGCGCCAGTATGGTGTCGAGGTGATTGGTATGGTGGCTTCGTTCACCTATGGCTTCCCCGTTGCTGAGGAGGCTTTCCGTGAGGCTGGTGTCCGTCTGGTCACGCTCAGCGACTACAATGCCGTCTTGGAGCAGGCTGCTGAGACGGGCTATATCAAGCCTGAGGAGATTGAAGTGTTGAAGGAATGGCGCAAAAGCCCCTCTACATGGAAACAATAAATGGTAAATTGTAAATCGAAATGACAAAATTTGAAAGTAGCGTCAAGCAGATACCCTATCCCGTAGAGGATGTGTATCGTAATATCAGTGACCTGAACAACCTTGAGCGTGTGCGCGACCGTATTCCGGAGGACAAGTTGAAGAGTTTCTCTTTTGATAAGGATTCCGTCAGTGTCAATGTGGCTCCCGTAGGCGACTTAAAGCTACGCATCATAGAGCGCGAGGAAGGCAAGTGCGTGAAGTTCGAGGGTGTGCAGACCCCTCTGCCCTTCAATCTGTGGATTCAGGTGCTTCCTGTCACAGCTACGGAGAGCAAGATGAAGATTACCGTACAGGCCGATATCCCCTTCATGCTGAAGGGAATGGTGGCTGGTCCGTTGCAGGATGGCGTTGAGAAGATAGCAGATGCGCTGTCACAAATACCTTTTGTATAATGGCAAACAAACTGTGGGAAAAGAACTTCGAGGTGAATGCGGAGATTGAGCGATTCACCGTTGGCAGAGACCGCGAGATGGACCTCTACCTCGCCAAATATGATGTGCTGGGCTCAATGGCGCACATCACCATGCTGGAAAGCATCGGACTCATTGGAAAGGACGAGCTGCCCCTGCTGTTGGCAGAACTGAAGAATATCTATCAGATTTGCGAGCGCGGTGAGTTCGTGATAGAGGATGGGGTAGAGGATGTGCACTCGCAGGTGGAACTGATGCTGACGCGCAAGTTGGGCGATATGGGTAAGAAAATCCATTCGGGCCGCTCGCGCAATGACCAGGTGCTGGTAGACTTGAAACTCTTCACTCGTCACGAACTGATGGAGGTGGCTGATGGTGTGAAGGTGCTCTTCGACGAACTTATCCAGAAAAGCGAACAGTATAAGAAGGTGCTGATGCCTGGCTATACCCATCTGCAAGTGGCTATGCCTTCAAGTTTCGGACTTTGGTTCGGTGCTTATGCTGAATCGCTCTGCGACGACATGCTGTTCCTGCAGGCTGCCTATAAGATGACCAATCGCAATCCTTTGGGGTCAGCAGCTGGCTATGGTTCATCATTCCCCTTGAATCGTCAGATGACAACAGACCTGCTGGGCTTCGACTCGATGGACTATAATGTGGTATATGCCCAGATGGGACGCGGCAAGATGGAGCGTAATGTGGGCTTTGCATTGGCTACCATCGCAGGCACACTGGCCAAGATGGCTTTCGACGCCTGCCTGTTCAATTCGCAGAACTTCTCGTTTGTCAAACTGCCCAAGGAGTGTACTACGGGTTCGAGCATCATGCCGCACAAGAAGAATCCTGATGTCTTCGAACTGATACGAGCCAAGTGCAACAAGATACAGGCCCTTCCTCAGCAGGTGATGCTCATCATGAACAACCTGCCCGTAGGCTATTTCCGCGACCTGCAGATTATCAAGGAGGTGTTCCTCCCTGCCTTCGACGAGCTGAAGGACTGTCTGCAGATGGCTGCTTATATCATTAATAAGATAGAGGTGCGCGAGGACATCCTCGACAATCCTATGTACGACCCGATGTTCAGCGTGGAGGAAGTCAACCGTCTGGCATCAGCAGGAATGCCTTTCCGTGATGCTTATAAGAAGGTAGGACTCGACATTGAGGCTGGTACCTTCCGTCCTGACAAGGATATTCACCACACCCACGAGGGTTCGATAGGCAACCTGTGCAACGACCGCATCAGCGCCCTGATGCAAAGCGTGGTGGAGGGCTTTGCCTTCGAGAAGATGTTGAACGCGGAAAAACAATTGCTGAAATGAGAAAATGGCTGGCAGGACTCATGGTGCTGATGCTGGTTGGCTGTAATGCCGATCAGGAGTTCTCGACGTGGCCCTGCCGCTTCTCCTACGATAACAGCGTCTATCTGGACGACGTGCTGGCGTCAGCCATGAACAATGGTTCGCGAGGCGTGTTCTGTCAGATTTCGGAAACATCGAGTAAGGGCGTTCGCTATCTTAATTTCACCAGCAGTACTGGTCAGCAGTCGCAGAAGCGCGAGACCGCGATGGAGATGCAAGCCAACTACATTCTGGGTATGAACAATGGCATCATCGTTGGTTTCCAGACACTTAACACGGATGGCGCCTACGGTGGTTTTGTAGCCTACGACGTACAATGTCCTAATTGTGTGCGTGCCAATAACAACTACATCAACCCCACGTTCTACATCCGAATGGCAGCAACGGGCATTGCCACCTGTTCGAAATGCGGCAGGAAGTACGACCTGAACAACAACGGCATCCTGCAAAACGGACAGGCTGGTGACACCGGATTGGAGAAATATGTGGCTAACACCACGGGTCCTTTTGGCTTTATCAGCGTCTTCCGCAGATAAGAAAACCACCATGTTTCGCAATTATTAACGCAAAAAAATGGGCACACTCCCATTTTTTCCTACCTCTGACCTACGGTTTAAGTGAAATGCACCCCTAAAGTTAGACATAAAGCTTTTAGAGGTACATTATGAGTAGTTTTCATTCATTAAAAGAAAGATTAGAAACAGTATTAAAGGTAAAGTCTGGCGTACCCATCGTCCAGTTATGCAAAGACCTACACACAGGGCGTGATCAGATTCTCGAGTGGGTACGTCGTTATGATGAACAAGGAGAGGCTGGTTTAGTACGTCATAAGACCTACAGGCAGATTTCTTGTGCAGAAAAAGAACATTTAGTTCGTTTGTATCTGGAAAAAGACTTATCTTTGCGCGAGATTTACACCTCCGCAGACATCAGTCGCACTAATCTTGAGACATGGG
>NZ_FNRE01000021.1 GCF_900107705.1 Prevotella sp. tc2-28 | reverse complement strand
TCAGGAACCAGTGTCAATAGCAGGCCAAAAGTCAGTCCGTTTGCCAACAGGATGATTAAGTCACTACTCTCACAAGCAGCATTAGCAGCTATCAAGTCAGATATCAATATACACAACTACTATCAACGCCTCATAGAGCGTGGCAAGCATCCTCTGTTGATTCACAATAATATCAAGAACAAGATGCTGCACGCCCTTGTAGCAATGGTTAGAGACAGAATAAAATACAACCCTGATTATGTCTATCAGATAAATAAATCAGCTGCATAGATACTCAAATGTTAAATATATAGTTAAATCGCATAATATGTTTGGAATTTACCATAGAATGCGGTTCTTTCGTTATCACAGCACGATAACAAAAGAACCGTCCCTCTGTTATGAAATATATATCACCAGATCTGCACGCGCTTCTCTGGTGCGAGATAGAGTTTCCCGTCGGTCACGTTGAAGAGTCTGTACCAGTCGTCGAAGAGTGTCACGATGCCATTGACGCGGTTTTGGGGGATTGAATGGACGTCAAGGTACAACGACTTCTTTTGGTCAAGGGTGGGGTATCGCAGCCACAGTTTTGCATAGTGCAGGAAGAACTCCTGGCAGGCATAGTCGAGGGCAGCCCCCTGAAGCCCCTCATCTATTTTCTTCTGCTTGAAGAGTGAGTAGGCCAGCGTCATGCCGCCGTAGTCGGCCATGTTCTCCGCCAGCGTCTTTTCGCCGTCGGCCGGCTGTCCCGGGTAGGCCTCCAGACGGTTGTAGAGCGCAATCATCTCCTGCTGCTTAGCCTCAAACTTCGCCTTGTCTTCGTCCTTCCACCAGTCTCTCAGGTATCCCTGTTTGTCATACTTTGCCCCCTTGGCATCGAAGCCGTGGGTCATCTCGTGGGCGAAGACTGTAGCGACAACGTACTGGGTGTATTCATCATCGGCAGGGAACATGCCTTCACTGATGAATTGCGGCAAGATGACCAGACAGTTCATCTCGCAATTATAAAAGGCGTTCTGTACGCTATAATCGATTTCATAGTCGATGATGGTGCGGATCTGCTGCTCATATTTCTTTCCGCACATGTTATGCCTGATGGCTTCATTCTGCGCCATGATGGACAGGGCGTCCTCGACCAGTGTGTTCCCCTCGTCGAGGGTGAACTCGCCTTCGCTAAGGTTGTCGGGCACGCCGACAAAGAACTGCATGGCCTCCAGTTTCTTCAGTGCCTCCTGGCGCGTGGCGTCGCTCAGCCAATCGAGCGTTTCGAGGCGCTGTCGGAACACGGTGCGCATTTTCTCCAGCATCGTCAGGCAGCGGTCTGCCCCGGCTTGCCCCATCTTCCGTAGTACGTCCGCACTCAACTTGTTCATCAGGAAGGGGCTTGTCTGTTTCAATGCCGCTACGATAATACTTTTGGCGGCTCCTTCGCTTTGACCGACATAACGAGCCTTCATGTAGTTGGATACGCTCATGACGGCATAGTATCTCAGGTAGTCGTAACAGTTGTCCATCGTCTTCAGCACGGTCGTGATGCCGCCTTTCTGTTCCACATATTTCTTGAAGGCGGGGGATTCGTCGAAGATTGCACCGGCCATCGGATGGAATGCTTCCAACAGCGTCTCCCGGGTGACTTCGTCTTCGACGCCGCCCCCGGCACGTGTGGCACGACTCCGCGCGATGCTGCCGGCCTCGATGTATTCAGGTATGTCGCGCACGTTCCACAAGCCCTGACGGTCTGAGTCGGAGGTATCGCCGCCACCATGGGCTGTCGCATAAATCAATTGCTCCTCGGCGAGAATCGCGCTGACGCGCTCCTCGAGTTCCGCCTCATAGCCTTCCGCCTTCGTGCGCTCCGGGTCTGCCACGTTGTCGATGGCCGTCAATATGGGCTTGATGTACGATTTCAGCGCGTCTGTCTGTTTACTTCCCAGATAATAATCTGCCGTTTGTGTCAGGATGCCTCTGCTCACTATTTCCTGGCAGGAGTGGCTTTGCATATGCATATCCACTCTTTTCGAGAATATGGGATTCAGCCCCTTGTCCTGCAGTTTGCCGATTTCGGTCAGCAGCATGCCGATTCCCGTCGGCTTCTGGATGTCCAGATAGTCGAGTACGGCCTTCACGTCTTCATTCAATGACGGCGCAGGAGCCTCAATATTCCGCACGAGGTGCCGGGCCAGGGGGTTGTCGGAGGCAAACAGGCTCTTTTCAACCTCATTGGTGTTTATTGCATCGTAAGACTCCATGTAACCCCGGTCGCCCTCTTTATGTGAATTGAACCAGGTGCCCAGGGCATACATGTAGAAGTCGTCGCCGGGCTTGACGGTCTTGTCCATCAATGCCTCGTTGATGAAGTGGTCTGGCACGGCGGGCACTCCAGGCTCTGGCACTACCGGGTTGTCTGTTGAATTGTCAACACACGATGTGAATACACTTGCGCCGCAAACGAGGGTGGCGGCGAGCACCCATTTCATGATTCTTTTCATACTTCTTTTTTATTACATTGGTTAAAACTTCATTTGAAAATCTGCCCTCACGCCCCAGTTGAAGAATCACGAGGGACAGGTCAACTGATACAACTCCTTAGCGACAATCTGCTGACCAATGAGCCAATAACTTTCCACCATCGCAAAGTTCACGGCTGTATATGCCCGTTTCCTGGCATTGGCAAGAATCTCAGTTACATTGGCATATAGTTTATTTAAGCCCTGATATACTTCTTTGTTCTGTATTTCATTCATATTGCATAAGAATTTTCTGCAAAGTTACATATATTTATTCACATATTCTTGCTTATAACCATTTTTTCATCTTAAATCTGCTATTAACTATCAAGAAGATTTTCTTCCGAAATGAGAGATAATAAGAGCATTTTTTGTACCTTTGCAGCGTAGTGGAAATGACGGAAAAAGGACTGAGCGGCAACGCACTGAAGGTCATCGCCATCGTCGCCATGACGATCGACCACATGGCATGGGTGGGCATCGAGACCTACGAGCAGGCTGAGACGCCGATGCAGATATTCCTGCACTGCATCGGACGGCTGACGGCCCCGATGATGATATTCTTCGTAGCCGAGGGCTATCACCACACGCACGACTTCCGCCGCTACCTACGCCGTCTGCTCATGCTGGCCGTGGTGAGCCACTTCGCCTTCTGCTATTTCAACATGTCGGGCTTCAACCCGCTCGGCAACCTGCTCTTCAATGCCACGAGCATCGCCTGGCCGTTGCTCTGGGGGCTGATACTGCTGAAAGTATGGGACATGGAGCGACTTGCACGATGGCAGAAGGTCGGTGTCACACTGGTGGCCTGCCTGCTCACCTGCACCTCCGACTGGAGTTGTGCCGCCCCGCTGGCCATACTCATGATTGGCCGTAACCGGGGCTGCTTCCACAAGCAGATGCTCTGGATGATGGCCATCATCTCACTCTATGCCGTCGCCTTTTTCTTCTTCCACAGCCCCACCTACGGCTTGGTCCACCTGGCCTGCTGGCTGGCAGTGCCGCTGCTGGCGATGTACAACGGCCAGCGAGGACGGCTGAAGTGGATCGGCAAGTTCTTCTACTATTACTATCCCGTCCACATGGCGGTTATAGGCCTGCTGGCCCGTTGCTTCCAATAAGTGCTTCCTTGCATGGGAAATGGACATTTGGACGTGGACGTTTGGACGTTAAGCAAAAATTTTTTTTCTTGGTTGAGAAATAGGGTAAAAACAGGAAATGTAAAGAATTAATTGTTAATATATTTAATACTTATATATAATATATATATTATATATAAGTATTATTTTCTTCTTGAACTTTTCGAAAACCCCTTAACGTCCAATCGTCCACGTCCAAAAGTCCAAAACTGTGTATTTGAGTGTCTTTTCTGACTCTCATTTCTACGCATTTTAATTTCTTGCAAAATTAGGGCGAAAAATAGGCTTCAAAAAGTATGGTTTTTCGGGATTTTATTTGCAAGACCTTTGAAAATTTCGTACCTTTGCATTGTCAATAGGAACGATGGATTTTGAGCGCAGGGCACCAAAAATTTGTTTTCAGGCCTGACAAAATTTTCTGCCTGCCCAGAGCGTAAAAATCAAAGCCAGAAGGGAGTCGAACAATAAACAATAACCAATAACCAATAAATAGTAACCAACAACTAAAAAAATTAACAAAAACTAAACTAAGAGGAGAAAAGAATTATGGGAATGAAAGTAAAAGCTGTAGAGAAACTACTGAAATTTAACAAGAATGAGAACGATCCCGGTGTATGGCGCTACGTGATGCAGCCAGAGCTGTACATGGCGCTGGCACAGAAGAAGGTCATCAAGGAGGCAGCTCTCCGCTCGGGTGTGAGCCAGGGTGTGATGCAGGCCTGCTGGGATGCAGCTGGTGAGGTGATCAAGGCGTGGGCAACGGAAGGCCATAGCGTGGCTCTGCCCGGACTGGGTACCATGCGCTTCGGACTGCGCTCGAAGGCTGTGGAGAAGGTGGAGGACGTGAAGTCCGGACTCATCACGAGTCGACGCATCATCTTCACTCCGAACAGCGACCTGAAGGAGGAGCTGGCCAACACGGCTATCCAGATTACTTGCTTCGACCGCACCGGCAAGGAGGTGAAGCGCGTGACCAGTGACGACGAAGGCAACGTGGAGGATCCGGAGAACCCTAACGTTAACCCTAACCCTAACGATAACACTGGCGGTGACAACCAGGGCGGTGACAGCGGTAGCATCGTAGACGGCGTGGACGAAGGGTAATTTTTAGGCACGGATGGACACGGATGGACACTGTTTTTTGCCCTAGAAAATTCCGTGTATTCCGTGGCCATCCGTGCCAAAAAAAAAGAATTTAATCTTTAATCTATGAAACGAGAAACTTGGAAGACGATTTTGCAGTTTATTGTCAGTATTCTGACGGCTGCTCTGACGGCATTTGGGACAGTATCGTGTATAGGCTATAACCCCGCATTATAGCCGCCCCTTACCAAGGGGCTCTAAAGGGACACGGACCACTGGCGCTGCTTTAGGCGCAAGGGTGGGGACTAAAAGGGAAAGTGGGACTGACAAGATGGTCGGTCCCGCTTGTTTATTTCAATTTCAGATAGACCTCGCGTAGCGACTGCTCGTTGCCTACATTGCCGGGGAAGATGATGTAGGGGAAGTGGGGAGCCATGACGCAGGGCACGCTGGGGATGACTTGTCCCAGGACGCGGGCGGAGCGGATGCCGAGGCCCTTGGTGAGGATGTCGTGCGACGTGATGCCACCCTTGCCGACAAGGTAGGAGGGGGTGAAGGGCAGACGGTAGACGATATCGACGAGGAAGTCGCTGACCTGCTGTCCGAGGTGCTGGCGCTGGTCGGCATCGTCGAGGCGTATCTCCTGTCGCGAGGTGTAGACGACGGGGGTGAGCCCGATTTCCACCACCTGCCGGATGGTGTCGAGGGTCTCGCTCATCAGAAGGGCTGAATCGTCGAGGATGCGCTGCACGTCGACCTCGATGGCGCAGGTGCCTTCAGCCTGCAGGAGCTGTTCCAGTTGCTGGGTGGTCTTCTTGACATGGGAGCCTACAATGAAGCAGCCGGGATTGAGAGGGCTGATGGCTGATGGCTGAGGGCTGAGGGCTGATGTCTGAGGGGTGAGAATGGAGCGGTCGAGTAGGGGTTGGTCGCTGATGCCGCTGAGAGCTTTGGGCAGCGACGATGACGAGCGGATGACGATGGCGGAGGGATGAAGGGCTGATGGCTGATGGCTGATGGATGATGTCTGAGGGATGATGTCATTCGTCAGATGACGAGCGTAGCGATAGAGTTCGTCGTACGACTCAGCATTGACAATCTCGTAGTCGTTGGGATTGGCACCCTTCTCCTTGATATACTCCGTGAGGATGCTGGTATGGTAGGCAAAGACATTGTCGCGGGCAAACTCCGTCTGGCTGACGGGAATGAGTTGTTTGCCGTCGCGCATGTAGTGGATGCCTTCGATGGTGACGCGGCCAGCCTCGATGAAGGCAGGACAGAAGGGTGTCTTCTCTGCCACCGTGTATCCATGCTCCACAAGACACTGGCGCATGACATCAGTCTCCAGTGGGAAGTGTCCACGCAGACAGCTGTCTGAACGGCTGACGATGATGAGGTGGTAGCCATAGTCCTGATTCACCTTGATGACCATCTCCATCGCCTCGCGCGTCACTTCAGCAGCTTCCTCGCGTGTCATCGCACGGGTATTGGTGAGGATGTAGAAGAAGGGTTCGCTGTCCTCGAAGCCAAGGCGCACGCTCTCTTCGTCCCATCGGGTGATGAGCAGACACCCATGTACGGTCTGAATGCCTGTAGGGTCGTCGTCAAGAACAATTAATTTACAATTTGACCATTTACTATTTACAATTGATTTGTTCATTTTGATATTTTATGATTTGGGAAAATAATTCAATTATTCAATCGACCAATAAATCGTAAATTGTCAAATTGTTTACAATTGATTTGTTCAATCGATCAATAAATCGTAAATTGTAAATTGTCAAATTGTAAATCCCTTGATATGTTGCATTTCGCGGGCTTCAGCAGGTGTAGCCGGTTCACAGCCCATCATGCGGATGAGGGCTACCAGGCGCTCAACCAGTTCGGCATTGGTGTGGGCACGCTTGCCGGGTGCATAGTAGAAGCTGTCCTCGAAGCCTACGCGGACGGCTGAGGCTCCCATGCCAATGGCACACGCCAGCATGGAGAAGTCCTTCATGGAGTCGTGGGTGATGCCCCACGAACAGCCAGGCTCCATCAGCGAACAGAGCATGGCGAGGTTGCGGCCTGTAGCGGAGAGGTTGCTGGAATTGCCAGGACCCACGCAGAAGTTATAGTGCAGCGGACGATGGATGACTCCCTCGTCAGCCAGACGGGTGGCACACTCCACATGGCTGAGGTCGAACAGCTCCATCTCGGGCACCGTGTTCGTCTCGTCCAGTCGCTTCGCCCAGTAGCGCAGGTCGGGCATGGTGTTGACATACACCGTC
This sequence comes from Prevotella sp. tc2-28, assembly GCF_900107705.1. Classification (GTDB taxonomy): domain Bacteria; phylum Bacteroidota; class Bacteroidia; order Bacteroidales; family Bacteroidaceae; genus Prevotella. The sequence goes on along the minus strand of NZ_FNRE01000021.1, from coordinate 31,796 downwards.
TCGCCAAAGTTGACACTACCCATGTTCAGTGAGGCCACCTCCACCTCAGGCACGTCAAGACTGACACAGCGCTCAGCCAGCGTCAGCGTCGACAGTCCACCAGTAGAGCCCTGCACAATCATGTCAGTCTCCTTGCGGATGAGTCCGATGGTCTGGCGGAACACATCCAACTCAAAGGTCGGGTTGCCCTGCAGGTCGCGCGTGTGCAGGTGTACCTCGCAGGCTCCCGCCTTATAGCAATTGATGGTGTCCTCGGCAATCTCCTCAGGAGTCAGCGGATTCTTACACTCGGCAGGTATCTCCTTGCCCACGTGACAAACGGGGGCGACAGTCACAATAATCTTTCTCATAGTCATTCTCCTTGAATTATATAAGAAAGACTGAAAAACGGCGATTTTGTCATCAGGCATACGCGTGCATGCCGCCCAGGTAGTAGTTGACCCCGAAATAGGTCATGAGGATGGTGAGGAAAGCCAAAGTCATGTAGACATGATAGTTGAGACGCAGCGACCGATGGGCAGGTGCGGCATATACCATCAAGGTGATGAGCGCCCATGTCTCCTTCGGATCCCACGACCAATAGGTGCCCCACGACACGTTAGCCCAGATGGCACCGATGAAGATGCCGAAGCCCAGACAGGTGATGGCAGGGTAGAGCATGAGCTGCGACAACAGCAGCATCTCGTCGGAACGTCTGGGTGAGAGGAGAGCCGTGAGCGAGGCGATGAAGGTAAGCGACAGCAAGGCAAAAGCCATCATGATGACTGACACATGGATGGTGAGCAGCGGTGAGTTGAGCACCGGCATGAGGTGCGTCATCTGCGGATCCATCTGCGAGATATGACTTACCAACAGGAAGAAACCAGACAACAGGAATCCGAAGGTGAGCATGACGGGGAACCGCTTTCCCATAGACAAGGTCACCAGCATGATAATCCAGGCAAGGGTAAGCATGGTCTCGTAACCATTGGACAGGGGAATGGTGCCTGTGACAATCCAGCGCAAGGCCAGACAGCAGGATAGTGCGACAAAGGCCATGCCCAACAGCAGTCGTGGAAGCCAGGAACGAAGCCACGACGGACGGAAGATGTCAACGAAGAACAATAGGAAGCCGATGGTGAGACACGCCATGAAGAGTATGGTGGGTATGGGTAACTGATTGTAAAGGCGTTCTGCTTGGGTACGCAACGGGCTGGGTAAGGAGTGTCGACCAAAGGTCTGCTGATACTGCAGCATCTTGTCCAGATACTGATTGGCAAGGTCGTAGTGTCCAGCCTGTATCTCGCCATTCAGTCGGGTGAAGACATCACGCATATACTTCTGGTGCTCCTCGTTCATGGACTCAGGAAAGGAGCTGGTGGGTGCATACCATGTGATTCTACCCCGTTCTTCGTAAGGGAAAATCTTCAGTGGGGTGCCTTGGTGTATCTGTTGGATGATGGTCTGCTTCTCCTGCATCTTCATCGGCTTCTTCTCCGCTTTCAGTGGCTCTTTTACCCAGTCGTCATAGAAGAAAATGAAGCCGGTGAGCACCTGCTCGGCAGAGAACTCCTGATAATGGCGCTTGCCGTAAAGCTTCTTGTTGAAGTCGAGGGCATAGGTTTGCATAGGGCACACCCGGTCGTTGTAGACCACAAAAAGCCTTGCAAAGCGGTCTGCCGTCTCTTGGGGCAACACTCGGGGCGAAGCGGTGGCTGTTGTGTATGCAGCTATGCCATAGCAGCATACAAGGCAGACGGCAGCACGGCGCAACACCTGGCGATAGGTACCCTTGGGGTCGATGAGTATCCAGATGAGTGACACAAAGAGCAGGGCATAGCCCAGATAGGTGACGGGAATGCCCCATGGGTCGCTGTTGATGGCGAGAACGCTGCCCTGCATGTCCTCGTCGTAACTGCTCTGATAGAGTCGAATGCCATCATGGCTGGCTATCTGATTCATTGAGATGACGACAGGCTGGTGGTTGATGGTGACATGCGAGATGTAGTCGGCAGGTGCATTGGTTCCTTCATGATAGGCAATCTTAAACGAGTCAAGTGTCATGCTGAAAGGCAAGGGATGCTCCTGCATGTCTTTCGTCAGATACTGACTGGTCATCACCCCCTGGCGCAGCAGTACGATGCCCCGTCGGGCTGTCAGGTGGGTGAGCAGTGCTCCCGCCAGGATGATGACAAACGACAGGTGCAGGGCGACGACAGAAGGCCGGCGCACCCTGTGCTTGATGAAATAGAACATGGTGGCCGCTGCGAGCAAAGCCCACAGGACAGAAAACCACCATGCACCGTAGATGTTATCGCCAACATACTCGGTACCCTGGTATTTCTCAACAATCGTGGCGGCTGCCATCACGACAACCACCACGATGTACAAAAGAATAACGGATGTCTTCATGTTTTTAAGAACGGAGCATAAGACCCATATATTATATGGATTCTATAAATTTAATCACCGCCTGACGGTCTTCCTTCTTCAGATGATAGAACTGCTCCGTAGGACCATAGGCGTCAGACTGCTTGGAATAGCCATGCCACATGATAGCCTCAAGGACAGAGCGGGCCCGGCAGTCGTGCAGACGGTCGTCGGCACCCGTCAACTGGCGTGACAGGCCACGACCCCATAGTGGGGTGGTGCGGCACCAGCCTGTGCGGATGTCGTTCTTCATGAACAGCCGGTGCTGTACCATATCGGTATAAGGCCAGATGGTCTGGTTAGGATACTTAGGCAGCATCTTGCTGGCGTCCTTGCCAATGCTCTGGGCATAGGCCTTGATGCTAGCGTCTACCCACATGTCGTCGTTGCTGGTCTTCCACGACGGACGGTGACAACGTGCACAGCCCATCTGTGTGAAGAGCTCCTTGCCACGCTGAACCTGTGCATCGTTCAGATGACGGGCTGCAGGAACGGCGAGGCCACGGTGCCACACCATGAACTGATAGTACTGCTTGTCAGTCATCTCCTCCTTACCGCCATAGTAGCTGTCGTTGAGGAGGTATTTCTCGAAGGTCTCCTTCTTGGCGATAGACGAACAGCTGAGGATTTCATTTACGCGCTTGGCAATGCCCTCGTCGGTACCGTCGGCATAGTAGGGATGTAGGATGCTCAGGGGTGATGCACCGTTTTCCTTGATATACTTGATAACCTCGGCATCTTCACTCTGAGCTTTGGCCCAGGCGGGTGTGGTGTAGAGGAAATGGCGGTCAGAGCGGGTGACGTTGGTAATGTTCCAGATGGCGTTGGAACCCGCACCGTCCTGCAGAGATCCACGTGTCATCGCATAGGTGAAACGTTTCAAAGGTCCATGCTGTCCATTACGGAACGTTCCAAGGTCATTGTATGCTGCCGAATAATACGCCGATGGCTTGAAGGTGCCAGCCGCCTGGTCCCACATGGCGGGATTCAGTGTGACGTGCTTTGATTCAGCCAGCCATTGCGCTTCGATGTCCTCGTCGCTGATGGCGTCGAGCAGTCCGGTACCATAGATGCCAATGGTCGACTCCAGGCGCACCTCGTAATTGGTTGGCTTAGGATTGGTGTTGAAAGCCGTCTGGGGTATGGTTACCTCCGGATAGATGAGCGAGTAGGACTCTCCATCCTCGAACGTCATGGGCAGTCCGCTTTCCATAGCCGTAACGTTTCGCCAGTCGATGCTGATCTGACTTTCGTCAATGGGCGCCTTGAAGGGCGACATGGCTTGTGTCTGCGGCATACCCGTTACCTCAGAGATATAGGCATTGTTGTCAGGATGGTAGATGACCAGCAGATATCCGTTGCCGATGGTGTTGGCACGATAGGCTGTCTGGCGCTTTCCATGTCCGTAAGACGGATGGCAGGCGATACAAGAGTTGCGCACCCAGGCAGGTCCGAGTCCCTTGCGAGGCTCCTGCTCGAAGGTGTACAGGTGTTCGAAGAAGTCTTCACCCGTGTTGAAATCGTCCTCCATGCCCGCGATATTCTCCACGGCAGGAGTGGCAGCCGAGTAGCTCGCCTTCTCAGTAGTGCCCAGTGCACCACCAGGATACCATTCCTCGGCAGTGAAGTTGCCGACAGCCTTGCCGAACACTTCTTCCGCAGGAGTCAGGTTGCCCAGGTTGTTAGTGGGTTCGTTACTATCGGAACATGCTGTCAGTATGGTGGCTGACAGCATTCCGATACTCATTAATCTGGTGAGTTTCGTTGGATAAATCATACAGTTATTCTTGATGTCTTACTCAGAGATAGACTCCCAATAGTCAGGGTCGTCAAAATCCTTACCCCAGACGATGCTGCAATATTTCACGAAAGGTGCCGGCATGTTGCCAATGGCATTGATGGCACCATTGATAGCACCAACCATCTGGTTGTTCAGTGCCGTCTGACCTACATTGTTGAAGAAGGTGCTGAAACTGATGTCAGCGGGTTGTCCGTTGGTGCTGCCATACCAGACGTTACGGATGGAGCGGATGTTGTCCTGGAAGTCGGTGATGGAGTTGTAGCTATAAGGTGACTCCACATAAGCGATGTCGGCATTGGCGAAGGGGTTGGTAATCTTGGTAGTTCCCACCTCGTTGGCGATACCTACGCATGAGCCCTCATCGGCAGAGAGTACCTGCTGAATGGCGGCTTGCAGGGTAGAGAAGGTGCTGTTGCTTCCGCTGACACCGGCCTTCACCAGATTCTCAGAGAAGGACAGTCCCTTTTCCGTGGTGTAGTCAAGACCGGCATTCTGGACTACGGCAACACGATTGGCATTGGCTGCAGTCTCTCCCTCCCAGGCAACCTGCAACTGGAAGCAGCGCTCCTTGAGCAGGGAACAGATAATCTGGGCATATTTCAGTTCCTCAGCACCGCTTATCTTCTCGAAATTCGTATAGGTGTCGTTGGACTTCAAGTCAGCGACCTTACGATTCTGTCCATCGCGGAAGAGAATGAACTCCAGCGCATGGAACCCCAGGATGCTGGCATCTTCGAGCATCTCATCGCTCATCCCGTTTTTGAAGTAATTCGACAGTAAGGCACGGTCCAAGGGCCATGAGTCAATCGTGGGGTCAATGTCGAAATCAGAGGCGGCACCCATGAGGAAGGCCTCAGAGCGCTCCCAGTTCTGACGAGCCTTCTTGAAGTCGCTGCAAGCCTTGTCAAGCTGAGCCTGTGTGATGGTGTTGACGGTCAGTCCGTGGAGCGTCTTCTCCAAGTCTTCTACGTCGTCAGCCAGTTGGGTATAGGTAGGAATGATGACTTCTTTGGTCAAGTTGCTCAGGACATTTCGCAGGAAGGTCTCCTGATCGGTGGTTAGCTGGGCATTGCTGATAGTCTTGTTGGCGTTGGTCAGGTGAGTGACCACGTTGCTACAGGCATCAATGGCTTGGTAGCCATAAGTTTTGTCCTCATACTTATTCACGTTTGCGTTGTCACCGTCACTGTTACTGTTGCTGCAGGCGGTCAATGAGAATCCTACTGAGAGGATGGTTAAAAAGTAAAAGATTTTCTTCATCGTTGTGATTTGTTGATTATGTGGTTTTAAATAAAAAATCCCTCGAAGGCGACGCCGATATTTACTGACGGCTCGTTGTTGTAGGCACTCTTGAGAAAACGCTTGGAGTATTCGCCCTTAATGACAATCTGGCGGATGGGGTGGTAGTTGAGTCCGAAGGCCATTCGCTTGACAGCCGTGTAGTCGTAGCTTATCCCTTTCGTATCACTTGCATAGGGATTGTACTGTTCGTAGCGTCCGAAAATATACAGTCGTTGTCCGCTCTGGCGTAAGTCCTTAAACTGTGAGAAGATATTGTAACCTGCCTCGATGCCCACGGCATAGGCATTGCCACTAACGAAAGCAGAGTGCTTGTAAGGTGACTTGGAATTCAGTCGATTGTACATATATTTCAACTGCTCGGCATCACCCAGATAGCCGTAGTCGGCCTGTCCGCGTACAATCCAGTTGTGGGCGTTGTAGGTAAAGTCGACGGCTCCGATGGCGACGGCTCCCTTGTAGGTTGCACCAGCACCATTGGCATCGTTGGGATAGGTGTTGCCTATACTGTGTCCGTAGTAGCCGCTTAGACCGATGCGAAGTCCAGGAATGCTGTAGTTATCGATGCGCAAGGAGGCACCGTACTTGTTGGCAACGTCGAACTCGAGGGGTGACTTATGCCCTTTGTGAATCCAACCCACATTGGTGAAATGGTCGGCATTCAGACCAGCCAACAACTGCGCCTCATAGCGGAAGTCACCATAACGTCCCCAGAAGGAGACACCCGTCTGGTGCCAAGTGGAGGGAAGGATGGTGTTCTCGCCTTCTGGACGATAGACTGTAAAGAAGCTCAGTGGCTCGTGATGGGCATTATTCAGACCTACGGGTACCACGATGTGTCCGGCACGGAGGTTTGCCCAAGAGGCAAAAGATTTCTGTATCCAGAACTGTTCAAGTTCTACTTCACCACCTTTCTCGGTCTCCTGTTCCCATTCACCGCCTTCTTCGTTCTCTTTCTCGTAGGCAATACCGGCACCACCGTGTTCAAACTCGACTTCTGTTCCGAAAGACCAGCCCTTGCCGAACTGATAGCCTAAATAGATGACAGCATGGGGAATGTCGAAGCGTCCGTGGCTGGGGTCGTTGCGATGCTCTTCAGGCTGACTGTAGCGACTAACATGGTCGCTGAAATAGTTACGTGAGAAGTTGGCTTCGCCATAGCCACCGATAGTCAGCCGACCTCCGCCAATATGTTGGAGAACACTGTCTGCTGCACTCTCTTGGGCATTGACTGCCAAGCCAACGCATGCGGATAGGATAGTGAATACAAATCTTTTCATATACTGTAATGGTTAAAAATCGACTGCAAAGGTATTCTGATTCGCGTTTTTCTGCAATACCTAAAAATGATGAAATCCCTTGAAACTATTGCGTGTTTCAGGGGAATTTACTACTTTTGCAACGTTAATAATTAATAAGGTGTAAATCGATGAAGAACGTGAAGATGTATGAGCCGCAGGATAAGATGATAATGCTTATCAAGGATAATTACAGTATATTGCAGGCTTTGGGCAGTTTCGGTATTAACATGGGCTTTGGTGACAAGACGGTGGCTGAGACCTGCCAGATGAATGGCGTAGATACCTATACTTTCCTCGCTGTCGTCAATTTCACCATCAACGACCTCACTAGTTATGAGGATGACGAGCAAATCAGTGTACCTACACTATTGCACTATCTTGAAGCCAGTCATGCCTATTATCTTGACTTCCAGTTGCCCTTTATCCGTCGCGAACTACAAGAGAGTATCAACGAGGAAGATCATCTGGGACGTCTGATTCTGAAACTGTATGAAGAGTATGCTCAGGAAATACGTCGCCACATGAAATATGAAGAGAAAACACTCTTCCCCTATGTGCAGTCACTTATCGATAAACAGCCCGCAACAGACTATAATATCGAGATGTTCTCCAAGCACCATGAGAGTACGGATAAGAAGTTGCGTGAACTGAAACTGCTGATTATTAAGTATTTGCCTTCAGATTCGCATCTGAATAATAAACTGACAGCTACGTTGTATGATATCTATAATAATGAGGAATGGCTCAGCCAGCATGCTAAGGTGGAAGACCATATCTTTACACCTGCCATCCGGCGATTAGAAAACCAGGTGAAGCAAGATGACGTGGCGAAGAATATCTCTTCAATGGTTTTCAAGGGCGGACAGGAGAATACCGATGCGCTGTCTGATCGTGAGCGCGACGTCATTATTGGTGTGGTACAGGGAATGCAGAACAAGGAAATTGCAGACCATCTGTGTATCTCCATTAATACCGTTATTACCCACCGTAGAAATATTGCGCGCAAGTTGCAGATTCACAGTCCGGCAGGACTGACCATCTATGCTATCGTGAATGGATTGGTGGATATCAGCAGTGTGAAACTTTAAATATTGTTGATGTCAACATAGCCGTGCATGACTGCATAGATAGTCAGGGCAGAGACACTCTTCATACCCAATTTCTCCATGATGTTCTTGCGGTGGGTGATTACCGTGCTGAGCCCGATGTTCAGCCGGTCGGCAATCTCTTTGTTGATATAGCCTTGTACGATCAGTGACATGACTTCGATTTCTCTGTCGCTGAGTATCTTCTGCTGTAAAATTTGAGGCATGGGAGGCATGTTGCGCCCGTCTCCATGAGCATGTTGCTGCAAGGTCAGCAAGGCACGAACCAACGCGTGTTCGGGCTGGTTGATGAAGAGACTATGGAAGTCGGTGAGCTGGGCGGAGTCGTTTAATGACAAGGTCAGCACAATAGTTTTTCGCTTGCGTGTTGTAAAAAAAGTACGATTGCGCAGCACGATGTCCATAGCGACAAAATAATGGAAATAGGTGTCAGGATTGCTGCTCTCCAATTCTGAGAATGACCCGAAAGTATCAACCGTCATGATAGGCATGACGTTTAATAACAGCTGCTTAAGTCCGAGATAGGCCAGTGTATTGCTGTCTACAATAGCAATTTTGGGTCTTTGATTCATAACTGACTGCAAAGTTACGGATTTTTTTGATAAATCACGGCTTTTATTTCTTTTTTTTGTTTACCTTTGCAGTTGAGATGCGTAAAAGACAATGTGTTTTGGTGGTGTTCTGCATGATGGGAATGACCATGTGGGCACAAGTTGGATGGCTTGTAAAAGCTGTCAAATCCGTTGGCACATTTCTTGATTCTGCAGCTGTCAAGGGTGTGGATCCTCATTATATTACCGCACCCAAGCAACCTTGGCAGTTGATAGCCCGATACAACATGGACCGTATTGATGTTACGATGCATTCCAATTATGATTTGGATGAGTCAATACCTGGCCTGGATTTTGAGTTGATTTCTAATTTGAGGACGAACACTTCGAATCGTGTGGGATTGTGGTTGGGATATCGCGGTTATGGGATAGGCTATTCTACGGAGGTGGGAAAAGGTACCGGCACGTTCTTTACCGTCAGTGCTACGGGTGGCTGTTATGGTGTGAATTTACGCATGCGTACTTTTGCTACTAGGGAACTTGACATGACCATGAAAATAGGAGATGAGTTGCCTATAGATGGTGATAAAGGGGAGTTGCCTGACCCTATCAGAATACGTTCCTTGATGATTGACGGCTTCTATTTTTTCAACAAGAAACACTTCTCCTATATGGCGGCGTATGATCAGTCGGCTATCCAGATACGCTCTGCCGGATCGCTGATGGTTGGCGCTATGTGGCATCATAGCACGATACGTTATGAAAGTGACAGGAATGCGGCATACGTCAGTTTGATGCGTGAGGTAGGAACCATCAAAGTCCGTCAAGGTAGTCTTGGGGTAGGATATGCTTACAACTGGGTTCCTTTCAAGGGCTTTCTTGCCAATGCCACGGTGATGCCCATGCTGACGGTGTACAATTGCCAGAAGTCGGAACTATATGACACCTATATGGACGAAGACATTGATATAAAGGATAACGATCAAGTAATCTATCGAGAGTCTGTCTACCATCATAGTCCCGTTTCTTTTACTTACTATGCGCGTGTCTCTCTAACCTATAATTGGAATCGCTTCTTTGTCAATGCCTATGGTCAGTTGAACAGGTTCAATTATGATAATGGAGAAGATGGACATGGACGTATTAAGGACTGGTTCGTCAATACGTCTGTGGGTGTCAGGTTCTAATATATTACCTCGTCTTGTTTATTGGTCAAGAAATGACAGACGGGTGGCTTGTTCGTAAACCATGGCTGCCAGAGCCTCGTTTTGAGGCATCATGCCATTGATGATGTTGAACATCTGAATTAATCCTGGTTTGCCACCTCCCGACTTTAATATATGTACAAAACAAATATTTTGCAAACCAACGGTTTCTGACAGGATGTCGATATCTGTGCTGCCTAACTGGAACAGGGCCATCTTGTAAGCATCGTCGAAATTGTTGCTCATCATACGCTCGATGTCGCCAAGTGTCTTCATGCCTATCTCTCGCAATAGTCTTAGATAGTGGTCGAAAGAGGCCTCCTGAATCTCTGCCTGTGTAATCGCTGCAATTTTACGGTTCAGTTTCTCAAACGGGTGCAGGGCGAGATAGGAACTGAACGTGTCGCCGTCCAGGGGAACTTCCTCTAATTGTCCTTTCTGTACCAGGCTCTGCATACGTCGGCGATAATCGGCAATGGAGTTACGGATACGACTGAATTCGTTGTCTGCGAGTTCCAGCATACCTGCCAGTCTGCTTAAACTGCGGTGATATTCCATAGGAGTCTCTATCTCTGACTTGTAACCGATGTCATGTTGAATGGCTGACCAAACGTGTTGCAAAGCTGTACGCATTTGCAGTTCAAAACGTATCTCGTTAAGTTCTGGATGCTCAGGGTCGGAATAAAGCGATGCCGGCACCTTACAGATGTAGTGAAGAGAGTTGTACCCGAAACTGTCGAATTGGTGCATGTTACGCTTGTCGACAGAATTGGCCCAGTCTATGTCGAAGAGTGATTCGGTGATGGCTGCAATACGGTCTACATCTTCGTTATAGAAAGCGATAAGACGGACTCCCAGAATATCTGTAATGTCTCTCAGTGACTGATATTTGGAACCCTTTCGACGAAGCTTCCCTGCCAGGGAATCTTCTCGCTTGATGCGCGCTTCCATTGCATTTAGGTCGATATGGCTCTGGGCCATCTGTTCACTAAATATCTTAACGACGACGTTTTTCAACAGCAGAAAGAGATGCTTCTGGGAATTGTATTCTTCCAGAAGCATCTCTCCGTGCAAATCTAGACCATAGTCCTTCATATGCAAGTGTTGTTTATTTAATTTCAAACAGGTTGAAGAATCCTGTCATCATAAATACCTTTTTGATTTCGTCATTGATGTTCTCAATAACCACCTTGCCACCTTTTGCTGCGGCTTCCTTACGGAGTGTCAAAAATAAGCGAAGACCCGAACTACTGATGTACTCGAGTTTTGTGCAATCAAGTGTGATTGCCTTATCAGCATGTTCCAAAAGTGGCGCAATGTCCTGTTGGGCCTTGACAGCAGCAGGTGTGTCAAGACGTCCTTCGAAGATTGCAGTGTATCCTCCGTTTTGTTCAGTGATTTTAATATCCATTTTTCTAAAGACTTTTTGTTATTCGTTTATTGGGATTCCATTTTCTTACTGAGCGTAAGTATATTCTTTCCGTCTTTCCGTTGGTAATTAATGGAATCCATCAGTTGTCGAACCAAAAAGATGCCAAGACCACCAATAGGACGATCCTCTGCCGATAGGGTAGTGTCGGCATCTTTTTGAGTTGTTGGGTCAAAGGGAATTCCGTTGTCACTGATGATGAATGTCAGCCATTTGTCATCAGCGATGACCTCTATGTCCACGTTGCCTTGTTCCCCTTCTGGATAGGCATATTCCATGACATTGACAACGGCTTCCTCGATGGCCAGGTTCAAACTCATGGTCAGCGACATGTCAAGACCAATCTCTTCAGCTACGGTATCAATGAACTCGTTAAGCTGAGGGATGGTTTCGATATCGTTGGGCAGTGTCAGACTGTGTTTTGAGGTCATATGGGAATACTTTTATTTTACAAGTGCTGAACGGGCAGCTGCAATGTTGTCCTTTGCTTCTGCTAACTGCTTCTTGAACTCGTCAACAGTGGTGGCATTGAGCACTTCCAGAGGAGCAACAGCATCTGCGATAGGCTTAATCTCAGGATCGTATTCAGCCAGACGGTTGATTGCATCCAGCACGAGGATGATACGGAAGGTTACATTGGAAGCGGCCTCGTCATCGAAGGTGCTGAGGAACTTGTCAGCATTCTGGTTGGCAATGTAGAGCTCTTCAACGAGGGCTGCAGAAGCCAACTGCCAGAAGTAGTTGATGCGACCGTTCTTCTCCATCTCGTCATACAATGTCTGAGTGGTCTCAAAGATGGTCTGTGCATTTTCGATAGCCTTGAATGAGGGATCATTGATGTCAGCAACCAGTTTGGTGATGGTCTTGTCGTAGTCCTCGGTAGGCATTTCGTAGAGGCTTGCAATCTTCTTGTCAACAGAAAGAGCACTCAGAATGCGATATTTCTCAGCCAATGTAGTGGCTTCCTCGGCAACAGACGGAGAAATCAGATAGTTGGGCTTTACCTGCTTTTCTTCCTTTGTCAGGCTAATGGTACCATTGGCATCCTCGCGTACGAAAGCAGGCTGCTTCAGTTTACCAATTTCAGAAGCAATACTGTCAATGTGCATCTTGATACTTGCTTCAATCTGTTGCTGCTCAAAGCTCTTCAAAGAGTCTGCTTCTGCGGCATTGTTTGCACTCTTCTTTCCTCCGCAAGCTGCGAAAATAATTGCTGTAAATGCAACAGCTAAAATTGTTAGTTTCTTCATTGTTTAAATGTTTTTTTTGTTATAAATTAATAAATGTTTTTATCTCATTAGGATGGATTGTCTTTTCTCAAATATCGTCCGGGACAGTCGCTGAAAAGCAGACCGCCGACTACGAGACACATTAACAGCAGTACGCAGATGTTGAACCACAGTGTTTTAATGTGCCAATCGCCTACTATCTTGATATGACTGTAGAATGGAGCTCGTCCGTAATGGTTTTGGGGCGTCAGGAAAATCAGACCTGTCCTTGGTACGATGTAACCGTCAATGACGTCAAGCATTCGTTTCTGGTCCATACCTATCACGCAGTCTTCCAGTTTCGTGTTGAAGTTGTCTCGCTTAAGCTGTAGGAAAGCCTCCTTTCCATGCTCGCGAACAAGACTAGCCATGAGGGCGTCTTGTCGGAGACTGACCCTGTTGCCGCGTTTTGATAAGATATTCTCTGCCTCTTTCATATATTGAAACAGGGATTGATAGGATTTGTCACCATGGTATGGCTTCATGTCGCAGAATTTGGTCAGCTGTGGAAGATTCTTCTCGATTGTTTCCATGTGCATGGGGTCAACAGGCTTTCCATTTTTCTTCTCATGATTCATGGTTTCCAGTTGCGACTCCAACTCATAAAGGAATCCAACGTTGTAGAACTGATTCTCGTATTTCTCCTGATCCAGTTCGAAGAGTGGTGCTTCGTAAAGGTTGTCTGTGAAAGAAGTGACAGCCAATGCCTCATAAGCCCATCGTGAAGGAATGATGTCGCCAATCACAGGCACGTTACCCGTTGTGCTTTTAGGTGTCAGGTCTGAGAAACTGACAACCAGTCCACACAGTAGAATCTGTGGAATCAGTAACAGGGGAATGCTGATGTAGATGGCAACTACAGAGTTCAAACATTGTGACAAGAGCAGTCCAACTAAATTGGAGAGGAATGCGGTGACAAATAAGATGAGCCACCATGTTCCGAATAGTCCGTGAAGGCCCATAATGGCATTTCCGATGACGATAAACAAGAATGTCTGTATCAATGAAACACCTGCCATGAGGATAATCTTCGACCAAATATAACTGCCATACGAAAGGTTCAGGAACCTTTCGCGTTTCAATAATGCGCGATCTTTGATGATTTCTTCTGCACTACCACTCATGCCGATGAATGTAGCCACGATGACTGCCATGAAGAAGTAACTTACTAAGTTCTTGTTGTCCATGACGGTGTAGCCTTCTGCAGGGGCATAGCGTGTCAGGAAGGAGCATACCAATGCCAGAATAGGTGCTTCTAACAAGGCGATGCACAGATATTGGACATTGGTAATCTTGGTCTTGATGTTGCGATGCAAGAAGATTCCTAATTGCTTGATTTTGCTCGGCTTCTTCTGTTGTGATTCTGGTATGCTGTTCACCTCAGGCTCCTTCATGACCTCTCTGTTTTTCAGATACAGTTCATGCCATTCCTGAGGGGTCATCTTGCGCTCGTCAGACATTTCTCCGATGTTGTTGAGCGTTTTCTCGTCGATGATGTTCAGTACAATTTCCGGATTCACGTTTCCGCATGTAGGACAGGCGCTGGTCTCTGCGTCAGCATAGTTGGCTGCTTCTTTGAAGTAGGTAATTGCATCAATGGGGTTCCCGTCGAATACGGGGTATCCGCCTTTGTCTAATAGCCACAGACGGTCGAACATCTTATAAACAGCACTTGACGGTTGGTGAATGTTCACCACGATGAGCTTACCTTTCAGTGTTTGTTCTTTCAACAGATAGATGACTTTCTCGGTATCTGCTGACGACAGACCGGATGTCGGCTCGTCAAGGAACAGTACGGCTGGTTCGCGAATCAGCTCTAGTGCAATATTCAGTCGCTTGCGCTGTCCACCTGATATAAACTTATTGATGGCAGAACCGACCTTCAAATCCTTGGCTGCTTCCAACCCCAAGTCTTTCAAGGTTTTCATTACTCGATTGTCCAGTTCTGCATCTGACATACCTTCGAAACAGAATTTTGCCGTGAACCAAAGGTTTTGGTATACGGTCAGTTCCTCTATCAGAAGGTCGTCTTGTGGTACAAATCCGATAAGGCTCTTAGCTTGAGGTTCTGTGATGCTATGACCGTTGATGGTAATGGTTCCCTCTTGGGGCATCAGACTGCCGTTGAGAAGCGAGAGCAGGGTGGTCTTTCCTGTTCCCGAGCCTCCCATGATAGCCAGCAACTCGCCACTATGAAGCGTAAAACTGAGGTCATGCATGCCGTTGTCACTATTGGGGAAGCGGAAATTGATATCGCGTCCACAAAACTCAACGGAACGTGTTTCGCCATCGTTATGACCATAGCTCTTGATAATCGATGAATAATAGACGGGCTTGCCGTTTTTGTTTTTCAGCACACTGCTCTGAATCCATACTTGGAAGACACCGGACAGTACGGGAATATCGTTCAGCAAAACGGTGTCATTGCCCATATAGGAAAACAATAGCAGTCCTGTACATGGGTCGAGCAATGTCTTCAGTTGTCCGTCAAAACCATCCAAGTTATGTAGTTTAACATGGTCTGATGGGCGATTGAATACGAAGTCTTCGAAATTGTTGTATTGTTCGTCAGAAATGTTGAACTCATGGGCCATGGTTTTGAACATGTCGTCCCTAATAGCTCCGTCCTGACAACAAAATTCCATTAGACGTAGCAGCAGCAGCGCTTTGTCCCTGTTGCGTATGTCGCCTTGCAAGTTGGCACAGATAGAAGTGACGGTATCAATGGTATTTAGACCGTCCGTCATTTCATATGCCATACGCATATCGCTGTATAAGTCCAGATATATGTCTGTGTTACGGATGCCGAAATGACGATGTAAATAGTCTACGAGCAAGTTCTTTGCTCGCATCTCGTCTACTTGCTCTTCCTTACCAAATAGGGCAAACAGACTGATAAAACTAGATAGTATGACGTCTGTCATCTTCGCTCAGAGAGTAACACTTTCTTCATTTATGTTTGCAAAATTAGGAAAAATATCAGACTACCTTTTATGTTGGCAGTTAAAAAACATTAAAAAGGGCTTTTGTACCCTTTTATGCTAGATATTATTCTCCATAGGGAAGAGTCCGAACAGCTTGGCATCTATCATGTCCGTCACCTGTTGAAGATGTTCTGGATTGTCGCCAAATTTGCAGTGATCGCCGTCTACGACAATGAGTGGTCCTTTGTATGTGGCAATCCATTCTTCATAGCGTTGTTCCAAACCTTTCAGATAGTCCAGTCGCATGGTTTGTTCATATTCACGTCCTCGCTTCTGTATCTGTTCAACAAGGGTCGGGATACTGGAACGGATGTAGAGCATGAGGTCGGGTAGTTTTACTAGCGACATCATAAGGTCGAATAGGTCGCTGTAGTTCTGAAAATCGCGGTCTGACATCATTCCCTGTGCGTGCAGGTTGGGTGCGAAGATACGGGCATCTTCAAAGATGGTGCGGTCCTGGATAATGGTTTCCGTTGACTTTGATATTTCCACCACCTCTTTGAAACGCTTGTTCAGGAAATAAACTTGCAGGTTAAACGACCAACGTGGCATGTCCGCATAGAAGTCTTCAAGATACGGGTTGTTGTCAACGGGTTCAAAGCGTGGCGTCCATCCGTAACGGTGAGCCAGCAGTTTGGTCAGTGTCGTCTTCCCACTACCAATGTTTCCAGCTACTGCGATGTGCATAGTATTTATTGTTTAGGCATGTTAATATTCTGTCGGGAATAATCCGAACAACTGACGGTCGATGCGGTCTATAATCTTGGCAAGGTCCTTTGTGTTGTTCAGAAAGTCCATTCCGTCCTTCTCCACCGTCATGACGTCTCCTTGATATTTGTTATAGATGAAGTCGTCGTATCGGCGATTTAGGTTCTCGAGATAATCCAGTTGCATGGCCTGTTCGTATTCACGTCCCCTCAGCTGGATGTTGCCAACCAGGTGGGGGACGGAAGCTTTCAGGTAAATCAGCAAGTCAGGCTGACGCACAACAGACATCATTTGCTCGAAGAGTTCCATGTATGTCTCATAGTCTCTGTCTGACAGGTTTCCCATCTCCTTGTTGTTTTGCATGAACACGTACACTCCCTCGTAGATGGTACGGTCCTGGATGATGGTTTTCTTAGATTGCTCGATGGCAAGCAAGTCGCGGAAGCGCTCTTTCAGGAAGAAGACTTCCAGGTTGAATGACCATCGGTGTATGTCGCGGTAGTAGTCTTCCAGATACGGGTTCTCTTCCACGGTCTCGTAGCGGGCTTCCCATCCGTAGTGGTGGGCTAGCAGACGAGTCAGTGTAGACTTTCCACTTCCTATATTTCCTGCGACGGCAATATACATGGTGTTTTCTTATGACAGGAAGCCAAGTAGCGCACCTGCGGCTACTGCCGAACCGATGACGCCAGCCACATTAGGACCCATAGCGTGCATAAGCAAGAAGTTATGACGGTCGTACTCTAGTCCGAGATTGTTCGATATTCGTGCGGCCATGGGAACAGCACTTACACCTGCATTACCAATCAGCGGGTTCAGTTTCTTGTCTTTAGGCAAGAACACATTCATCAGTTTTACGAAGCAGACACCACTCATCGTGGCAATGATAAAAGCTCCGGCACCGATGGCGAAGATGTATATGGTATTCATTGTCAGGAATTCTGAGGCCTGTGTCGAGCAACCAACCGTCAGTCCTAACAGCATTACCACGATATCGTTCAGTGCTGCGCCAGCTGTTTTTGCCAATCGGGTAGTCTTACCGCTTTCTTTCAGCAGGTTACCGAAGAATAGCATACCAAGCAAAGGCAGTCCTGATGGTACGATGAAGGTGGTCAGCAGTAATCCGATGATGGGGAATAAAATACGCTCGGTCTGACTGACCTGACGGGCTGGTTTCATCTTGATGAGACGTTCCTTCTTGGTGGTAAGCAGTCGCATCAAAGGTGGCTGTATGAGGGGGACCAATGCCATATAAGAATAGGCACATACGGCGATGGCACCCATCAAATTAGGTGACAGTTTACTGCTAAGGAAAATGGCAGTAGGACCATCTGCGCCACCAATAATGGCGATACCTGCTGCTTGGTTGGGTTCGAAACCTAGAGCCAAAGCAAACATATATGCTCCGAAAATTCCAAACTGGGCTGCTGCACCGATAAGCATCAACTTCGGATTAGCCAGCAGGGCCGAGAAGTCTGTCATGGCACCAATGCCTAGGAATATTAATGGAGGATACCATCCCTGTCGCACGCCCTGATAGAAGATGTTCAGCACGGAATTATCTTCGTACAAGCCAATCTCCAGTCCTGCGTCCGCACGGAACGGGATGTTGCCAAGTATGATGCCTAATCCGATAGGTACCAATAGTAGAGGCTCAAAGTCCTTCTTGATGGCAAGCCAAATGAAGAAAGCACCCACTGCAATCATGATGAGGTTTCCTGCTGCTACGTTAGCAAAGCCCGTGTAGGTCAGAAACTCATTGAAGTTTTCTACGATAAAATTAGTAAATCCCATATTATAGCGGTAGCAATTTTTTCACTTTTCACTATTATCTTTTCACTTACCCGATGGTCATCATAACAGCGCCTTCCATAACGGAGTCTCCCTGGTTGACGGTAATGCTTGTAACGGTACCAGCATACTCGGCCTCGATGTTGTTCTGCATCTTCATGGCCTCCAGTACGACGACAACGTCGCCAACAGCAACGGTGTCACCAACTTTTACGTTGATGGCGTTGATCGTGCCAGGCAGAGGCGCCTTCACGGGGTTTCCGCTGCCAGCTGCAACAGGCTGTGCGGGCTGGGGCTGTGCTGGTTGAACTGGTGCAGTTACTACAGGCTTGGGGGCATCAATCTTCACCTTGGCGATATTAGGATGCTTAGCGGCATTGATGGGCTGCTGTAACTCAACTTCAAAAGGAATACCGTTGACATTGACTTTTGCAATGTTACCTTCTACCTCTTCTATTTCGACCTCGTAATCAACACCTTGTACTTTATACTGATATTTGTTCATAACTTCTAAATTTCAATTCTTAAACCGTTGAATAATTCATTTCTCTCCCTTGTCTTTATCTCATCTCAGGTCCGGTGGGAATCCTCGGAGCCGTGCTTGTCGTAGGTAATACGGGTTCGTGGAAGTGGGTCATCTGTGTATACTCGTCGTCCCATCCTGTCTCACGTGGTTTAATAGTGATGATACCCGATTCTACATCGTGAACGTCATCCTCATACTGTTTCAGGGCCATACCGATAACGGCCATGTACACTTCTCGGTCAATACCTTTGGTTTTCAGACCCTCTTGCAAGATGACACCGGTCTTGTGTCCTACTTCCATCGTCTTCTCCACAGTCTTCGTGATGGGCTTGATAGGCTGTTGCTGAGCAACCTTCTTGGCTGTGTCTAGATGGCGCATAAGAAGGCCGAACAGTGAGAATGTAATCCACAGTAATGCCAGGCAGAAAAATACGATACCCATAGCCATTAGTGCCATTCCGAATCCGTAGGGGTCTTCACGCTTGAACTTCTCAACTTTTGACTCGCTGACGCTTGTCACGTTCCAAATGCCTGGTGTTACACGGTCTGCAGACTTTGTTTCCCAATCTGCAGCCGTTCCATTGTTGGAAATGCGGGCGTAAGACTGATTAGGATTCAGTACGGGCACTGTGATGGAGTCAATCAACTGTGTGGCATTGCCGTTATATAGGGCAATCCATGTCGGTTCAGTCGCATTGACCTTAACAGATAGGTGTAGCGAACCTTGTGCAGGACTACTGCCGAGTTGCAGAACAATCAACTGGCGGCCTGAGAGGTTGGTGCGTATGTCGCCATTGGGAATTTTGCTCATACGACTGACACGCTCAGGTACACTCATTTTCTTGTCGAGCACGGAGCGGTCTGTGGTCAGATACATGCCACGGATATTGTACGTCGAGTGTGATATGTTGGCAATCTCCACCCAGGCGTTCCTTGCTCCGTATTCATCAATTAGGCTCGACTCATTCCGTGTCATCACCTCGTTCAACTTAATGCTGGCATCCATTTGGGCCATCATTGCCTGTGAGGTTAGGACGATGAGCGAACCTAACAAGATTTTCTTAATTTCCATTATATAAATAGGTATTATTATATAGTTTCTCTTTTCTTTTGTATTGTCGGCTGCAAAATTACAAAAATATTCGCACAAAGCAAGCGTTTTTGTGCAGTTATTTTCGAGTTATATTTGGAAATTCTCCGAGAAAGCGTGAAAAAAAAGGCTGACTCAGCATTGAGAGTCAGCCTCTTTTGTATGATGTGATACCGTAATCAGTCTATCAACCGCAGAAGAACAATACTACAATCTGAGCAGTAAAGATGCGGAGGAACATGGAGAGCGGATAGACCGTCGAATAGCCTACTGCAGGAGCCTCTTTAGAGCATACACTATTGGCATAGGCCAGTGCAGGGGGATCGGTATAGGTACCTGCAATCATACCCATAATCGTGAAATAGTTGAACTTGAATTTCAGACGGGCAATAGGTCCGACAATCAGGATGGGTATGATGGTAATGAGGAAACCAGTCAGCACGTAGAGTAGTCCGTCGCCTTCGACCACGGTTTCGAAGAAGTTTGCACCCGCCTTAATTCCTACGGAAGCCAGGAATAATACCAAGCCAATTTCGCGTAGCATCATATTGGCAGATGTCGTGGTGTAGGTGACGAGGTGTATCTTGTAACCATAGCGTCCGATGAGGATGGCGATAATAAGCGGTCCGCCGGCGATACCCAGTTTCATAGGTACAGGCATGCCGGGAATGGCGATGGGCAGTGAGCCGAAGATAATACCGATAATGATGCCGACAAAGATAGTGGCGATGTTGGGCGTGTCAAGACGACGGATAGAGTTTCCCATCGTGTTGGCTACACGGTCGACGGCGTCCTCGGGACCAACCACCATAATGCGGTCGCCTACCTGCAGAGGCAGTGAGGCGGATGCAAAGATGTCCATGCCTTGACGGGTGACGCGGGTGACGTTCACACCATGCATGCTGGAAAAGTGCATTGAGGCCAATGATTTTCCGTTGATTTTCGGGTTGGTAATCAGAATACGTTTGGAAACCAGCGGCTGATCAGACTGTTCGAAATCGATATCGAGCTTAGGGCCGATGAAAGCCATGATAGCTTCGTGGTCTGCTTCTGCGCAGACGATAAGCATCTGGTCGCCAATGTGGAACACGGTCTTGCTGGTAGGTATTGACAACTCACCGTCATGTACGATGCGAGAAACCACGAAATCGCGGTTGAGAAAGTCGTGAACCTGCAGTAGAGTCTTGCCTTCGAGGTATTTGTTGGTCACCTCCAGGTGCATCTTATAAGGTTTTTGGTTAGCCTTGACACCTTCCTGCGCATTAAGGTTATCCTCCTCCTTTTCCAACTTGATGTTACAAATATACCTTATTAATATAGTGGCACCGATGATGCCCAGTACACCGAGCGGATAGGCACAGGCGTATGCCGATGCAATCTGAGGTGCGTTACTGCCGAAGACAGATCCTAAGGCTTCGTTGGCAGCACCAAGTCCAGGAGTGTTTGTCACGGCACCATAGAGTGTACCAACCATCATGGGAAGATTGGTGATGTTACTGGTGTCGAAGAAGATAAAATAGCAGGCGAACATCACGAGGATGTTGAGCAGGATGCCTGTAGCAGCCAGTCCGTTCAGTTTTAGACCTGCTGTTCCGAAACTTTCAAAGAAACCAGGTCCCACCTGCATACCAATCATGAAGACGAACAAAATGAGTCCGAAGTCCTGAATGAAGGTTAGGATAGGGGCGGGGGCGGTGAAGCCTAGATGCCCGGCAACGATGCCTGCGAATAGTACAAAAGTGACTCCTAGGGAGATTCCTCCGATTTTGATTTTTCCCAAATACACGCCCGCCGCAATGACAATGGCGTAGAGTAATGCGATATGTGCCACTGAGTCAGTCGTGGTAAACAAATCTTTTAACCATTGAATAGATTCCATAACATATCTTGTTGAAATTGGCTGCAAAGTTACAAAAAAAGGTCGCAACAATCACTTTTTTGTGATACATTTTTTCATAAATATCAAATATTTATTAAAATCTTCGTCATTTCAGAATTATTTGTTACCTTTGCGGAATGAAATTTCATTAAAGCTTAAAACACTTATATAATTAATACATTAATTTATGGCAAACAAAGAAAAACTCTTCAGCGAGTTCCAGGCGCCTACCACTCAGGAGTGGTTGGACAAAATTGAAGTAGACCTGAAAGGGGCCGACTTCCAGAAGCGACTCGTATGGAGAACAAACGAAGGGTTCAACGTGCAGCCCTTCTATCGCCGTGAAGACCTGAAGGATCTTAAGGCTGTGGACTCACTGCCAGGCGAATTCCCTTATGTGCGTGGAAACAAGAAAGACAACAACTTGTGGTATGTACGTCAGGACATCGTGGTTGACGATGCCAAGGCTGCTAATGCAAAAGCGCTGGACATCCTGAACAAGGGTGTCGACTCGCTCGGTTTCAAGATTCCGGGCAAGGATATCAGTGCGGACTTCATCTCTACACTGCTTGACGGCATCATGCCTCAATATGTGGAGCTGAACTTTAAAACCTGTCAGCGTCATTGTGTTGAACTGGCTGAGATTTTGGTGACTTATTTCAAGCAGAAGGGTTATCCTTTGGCAGAATTGAAGGGAAGCATCAACTTCGATCCCATCAGCAAGATGATGTGCAAAGGTAAGGATGTATCACCTGTGCTTCAATTTGCTAAGCCTCTCATTGATGCACTGAAAGAATTGCCAGGCTATCGTTGCGTCAATGTCAACAGTGTGGCGCTGAATAATGCTGGTGCATATATCTATCAAGAGTTGGGCTATGCGCTGGCTTGGGGCGCAGAGTACCTGAATGTGCTCACTGAGGCAGGTGTTAGTGCTTGCGAGGCAGCCAAACGCATCAAGTTCAATATGGGTGTTTCCGAGAACTACTTCATGGAGATTGCCAAGTTCCGTGCCGCCCGTATGCTGTGGGCCCAGATAGTCCGCCAGTTCGTAGGTGACGAAGCATTGAACTGCACCTGTTCGCAGATGCATGTTTGCGCTGTCACTTCAGAATATAACCAAACACTGTTCGATAGCTATGTTAACCTACTGCGTTCGCAGACAGAGACTATGTCGGCTGCTTTGGCTAACGTCGACTCTATCGTGGTGACTCCATTTGACAAACCTTATGAAAAGCCTACCGAGTTTGCTGAGCGTATTGCCCGCAACCAGCAACTGTTGCTGAAGGAAGAGGCTCATTTCGACAAACTTGTCGATGTGGCAGGTGGTTCTTATACCATTGAGCACCTCACCGATGCCATTGCTCAAGAAGGCTGGAAATTGTTCCTCGCCGTTGAAGAGGCCGGTGGTTTCCTTTCGGAGGTACAAAAGGGTAACATCGTTAATGCCGTCAATGCCTCTAACGACAAGCGTCACGCTGCTGCCGCTACCCGTAAGGAGTTCATCCTGGGTACCAACCAGTTCCCCAACTTCACGGAGGTTAGTGAGGGCAAACAGCCTGTGGCTGGCTGTGCTTGTTGCGGCTCAGACCATGAGGCCGGTGAACTTCCCCAACTCAACAAGGAGCGTCTGGCTTCTGAGTTCGAGACCCTGCGTCTCTCTACGGAGAAGGCTAAGAAACAGCCTATTGCCTTTATGTTGACCATCGGCAATCTGGCTATGCGTCAGGCTCGTGCTCAGTTCTCTTGCAACTTCCTTGCCGCCGCTGGCTATAAGGTGATGGATAACCTTGGCTTCAAGACGGTCGAGGAGGGTGTTGACGCTGCACTGAAAGCCAACGCAGATATCGTTGTCATCTGCTCTTCAGATGATGAATATGCTGAGTACGCCATCCCTGCATTCCAGTATCTCAACGGTCGCGCCATGTTCATTGTAGCAGGTGCTCCCGCATGCTCGGAAGACCTCAAGGCTGCCGGTATTGAGAACTTCATTCATGTTAAGTCTAACCAGCTCGAAACGCTCCGTGCGTACAATGCTAAACTCGGAATCTAATTATGGCACGTAAGAATTTTAAAGATATTGATATCTACGCTGGCATTCAGCAGAAGAATGGTCAGCAGTGGCAGCAGGAGAATGGCATCAGCGCTAACTGGCGTACGCCCGAGCAGATTGACATTCAGCCTGTTTATACCAAAGAAGACCTGGAAGGTATGGAACACCTCGATTTCACAGCTGGTATTCCTCCCTATCTCCGTGGTCCGTACTCAATGATGTACCCCTTCCGTCCGTGGACCATCCGTCAGTATGCCGGATTCTCTACCGCCGAGGAGTCTAACGCCTTCTATCGCCGTAACCTGGCTGCTGGTCAGAAAGGTCTTTCTGTTGCCTTTGACCTGCCAACCCACCGTGGTTACGACCCAGACAATGCTCGTGTTGTGGGTGATGTGGGTAAGGCTGGCGTGTCTATCTGTAATGAGGAGAACATGAAGGTACTCTTCTCAGGCATCCCCTTGAACAAGATGTCTGTGTCAATGACTATGAACGGTGCCGTGCTACCTATTCTGGCATTCTACATCGTGGCTGGTCTGGAGCAGGGTGCTCAGTTGGAGGAGATGGCTGGTACTATCCAGAACGACATTCTGAAAGAGTTTATGGTGCGTAATACCTATATTTATCCGCCTGCATTCTCGATGAAGATTATTGCTGATATTTTCGAGTTTACCTCGCAGAAGATGCCTAAGTTCAATAGTATCTCTATCTCTGGTTATCATATGCAGGAAGCCGGTGCTACGGCAGATATCGAGTTGGCTTACACTTTGGCTGATGGTATGGACTATCTACGCACAGGTGTTAATGCCGGTATCGATGTAGATGCCTTTGCACCCCGTCTGTCGTTCTTCTGGGCTATCGGTATGAACCACTTCATGGAGATTGCCAAGATGCGTGCCGGACGTCTGCTGTGGGCTAAGATAGTGAAGAGCTTCGGTGCCAAGAATCCTAAGTCGCTCGCTCTCCGTACTCACTCTCAGACCTCGGGTTGGTCGCTCACTGAGCAGGATCCGTTCAACAATGTTGGTCGTACCTGTATCGAGGCAATGGCAGCTGTGCTGGGTCACACCCAGTCTCTGCACACCAACGCCCTTGACGAGGCGATCGCATTGCCTACCGACTTCTCGGCTCGTATTGCCCGCAACACTCAGATCTACATCCAGAACGAAACAAAAGTCTGCAAGCAGATTGACCCATGGGCAGGTTCTTACTATGTGGAGACACTCACCAACGAGTTGGTTCACAAAGCATGGGAACATATTCAGGAGATTGAGAAACTCGGTGGTATGGCAAAAGCTATCGAGACCGGTCTGCCTAAGATGCGTATCGAGGAGGCAGCTGCCCGTACCCAAGCTCGCATCGACTCTGGCGTCCAGACGATTGTCGGTACTAACAAGTATCGTTTGGAGCATGAGGATCCTATTGATATCCTTGAGGTGGATAACACCGCAGTACGCAAGCAGCAAGAGGAGAACTTGAAGGAGGTACGAGCACATCGCGATGAGGCCGCTTGTCAGGCTGCCTTGAAGGCTATTACCGAATGTGTCCGTGACTTCAAGGAAGGACGCAAGTCAGAGAACAACCTGCTCGATTTGGCTGTCAAGGCTGCTCAGTTGCGTTGTACCCTTGGTGAGATTTCAGATGCCTGCGAGGAAATCGTAGGTCGTTATAAAGCAGTAATCAGAACAATTTCAGGCGTGTATAGTTCAGAATCAAAGAACGACAGCGACTTCGAGTTGGCTTGCAAGCTGACGGATGAGTTCGCAAAGAAAGAAGGTCGTCGTCCTCGTATCTTCGTTGCTAAGATGGGACAGGACGGACACGACCGTGGTGCAAAGGTAGTAGCAACGGGTTATGCCGACTGTGGTTTCGACGTCGATATGGGTCCGTTGTTCCAGACACCTGCAGAGGCCGCCCGTGAGGCTGTTGAGAACGATGTCCACATTGTGGGTGCATCCAGTTTGGCTGCAGGTCACAAGACGTTGATTCCTCAGCTGATTGAGGAGTTGAAGAAACTCGGACGTGAGGATATCATGGTGATAGCCGGTGGTGTGATTCCCGCCCAGGACTATGACTTCCTCTACAAGGCTGGCGTAGCTGCTATCTTCGGTCCTGGAACCTCTGTGGCTAAGGCTGCTGTTGAGATGATGAACATCCTGCTCGACAAGTAGTTTATAGTTTTTGGTTATATCAAGAAAGTCCCCAACCGCAACGTTGGGGACTTTCTTTTTATAGGATGTTCATGATGTCTTGCAGTCGTTCCACGATAAAGGTGGGTTTTTGCGTGATGTCCTGTTCGCTGATAGCCCATCGGTTGAACAGCATTGCGTCGATGCCGGCATTGAGTGCACCGAGGATGTCGCTCTGCAGGTTGTCGCCAATCATTAGGGTGTTCTGACGCTCAGCCCCCGACCTGTCCAATGCATAGTCGAAGTAGCGTGGTGAAGGTTTGTTTACACCGGCATCCTCGCTTAGGATAATGGTATCGAAATACTTTCTGAGTCCGCAAGCAGCTAGTTTCTTATACTGGACCTCGTGAAAGCCATTGCTACACATGTGCATGCGATAGCCTTTCCCTTTCAGATAGTCCATCAGTTCATGAGCACCTTCAATAACGCCGGGTTTCGAGGCGCAAAAGTCGAGAAATTTGTCACTCATCTCAAGACAGAGCTGCTCTGTAACGTCAAGACCCTTGCCCATACTCAGAGGACGCTGGAAACGCTCAACGATGAGATAGGGACGGGTTATCTCGCCTTTTGAATAGCGCGTCCACAGGTCTATATTGGCCTCCCAATAGGCATTGTAGAACACCTGCTCGTCAGGGAAATACCGCTCAAGATGGAACGCCTCAAAAGTCTCCTTCAGTGCGATGACAGCATTGCCATGCGTGTCATAGAGCGTATCGTCAAAGTCAATAAATAGATCTTTGTATTTCATTCATTATTTACTAGTGTCTAAATCCGACGCTTTTCCCTTGTATGCTGGAGATCGCTTTTCGAGGAACGATCTGATACCTTCCAGATAGTCGGCGCCTTGATAGACCTTGGTGCGATAGGCATTGATACGCTCAAAACTTTCCGACGATAGCACGGTGGCTGCTTTGCTGAGAATGCGGAACTGACGTTTGATAGCACTGATAGACATCACGCTGTTGCGACGCAGTGGGTTGAGGAACTGCTCCTCAAGGACGTTCTCCAGTTGGTCAGTCGTCGTCACACGGTTGATGAGTCCTACGTTGAGTGCATCCTGTGCGGTAATAGGTGTAGCGAGGAAGAACATCTCACGTGCTTTGTTCATGCCCAACTGGTTGATGAAGTGCATGATGCCCGATGCGTTGTATGGTATACCGATCTTGGCAGGAGTAATAGCAAAGGTGGCAGTATCACTACTAACAATCATATCGCATGATAAGCAGAGGTCGCATGCACCGCCCCAAACAGTTCCGTCAACACAAGCTATTACGGGAATGGCTGTTTCCTGTACACAGCGTAAGAGCTGTTCCATCGGCACATCGTAAGCCAAAGGGTCTTCACCATTCTGAGGCAGTTCGCGGATGTCGTGTCCTGCGCTCCAAACACCTTTCTTACATTGAGCTTTAATGACGATACCCACACACTCCTTGTCGTAGCCCGACTGTATGGCGTCGCATAACTCCTGGCACATAGCCTCGCTGAGACAGTTGAAATGCTCAGCATTCTGCATCTCTACATAACAGATGCGATCATTGATGGTTGTGTTTACTAACATATCTTCTGCGTTTGTTATTTCCATTTCAGTCCCATATTATACATGATGAACGAGTAGATGTCGGCCTGTTCTTCCAACACTTTGGCCAGAGGCTTACCGCTTCCATGACCAGCCTTGGTGTCGATGCGGATAAGTACTGGAGCCGAGCCACTATGGCACTCTTGCAGGGTGGCTGCAAACTTAAACGAGTGGGCAGGAACCACACGGTCGTCGTGATCAGCTGTTGTTACGAGGGTGGCAGGGTAGGCGACACCCTTCTTCAGGTTGTGCAGGGGCGAATAGCCCTTCAGGTATTCGAACATCTCCTTGGAATCCTCGCTGGTGCCGTAGTCGCTGGCCCAGTTCCAACCGATGGTGAACTTATGATAGCGCAACATATCCATCACACCCACTTGGGGAATGGCCACACGGAACAAGTCGGGACGCTGTGTCATACAGGCGCCTACGAGCAGTCCGCCATTAGAACCACCCACAATGGCCAGCTTGTCGCTGGACGTGTATTTCTCGCGAATCAGGTATTCTGCGGCACTGATGAAGTCGTCGAACACATTCTGCTTCTGCATCTTCGTGCCAGCCAAGTGCCACTCCTCACCATACTCGCTACCACCACGCAGGTTCACCTGTGCATAGATGCCTCCCTGTTCGAGGAAGGGGATACGCATAGCGGCGAAGCCTGGACCCAGCGAGATGTTGAAGCCACCGTAGCCGTAGAGATAGACGGGATTCTTGCCGTTGCGCTTCAGTCCTTTCTTATAGGTAATAAACATAGGTACGCGCGTGCCGTCCTTGCTGTTAAAGAATATTTGCTTGCTCTCGTAATCCTGCATGCGGAACTTTACACTCGGCTGCGCATACAATGTACTCTCGTTCTTCGCCATATCGTAGCGATAGATGGTGCCAGGCATGGTGAACGATGTGAAGGAGTAGAAACACTCGGGTTGTTTCTCGTCGCCCGTAAAGCTCACGCTACCCACCATAGGCAGTTTCACTTCGTGGTGCTTCTTGCCGTCCAAGCCATAGACGAAGGCATGGTCTGAAGCATCCTGATTATAGGTAAGGATGAACAAGTGGTTGATGACGTCGACACCACTCAGCGTGTTCTGCTGTTCGGGTATCAGCTCCTGCCAGTCGTTGATGCCGGGCTTGCGGATGTCAGCCACCATGATGCGACCCTTGGGAGCTCCGTAGTTGGTGTAGATATAGAACTTGCCATTCTCGTCGTAGATGGGTGAGTACTGGAAGTCCATGTTGTCCGTCAACTGCATGAACTGCGAGCCCTTCTGTTTTAGGTTGCGCACAAATAGGTTGTTGCCAGCACCGGCGCCAGCCTCAAACAGATACATCAGCGTCTCCTCCTCATTGATGCTTACCTCGTAGAAACGCTTGGGCTGTGTGGGATTCTGATAGAACAGCACATCCTCCGACTGTGGTGTACCCATCTTATGATAATAAATCTTCATGCCTTCATTGACGTTCGAGAACTCCTTACCCTCCGTAGGACGGTCGTATGATGAGTAGTAGAAGCCGTCGCCACACCATGCAGCCCCTGAGAACTTCGCCCATTCAATGTGGTCGTTGGTGAGCTGACCCGTCTTCAGGTCAATGACATAGAACTCCTGCCAGTCAGAGCCAGAGCGTGAGATGCTGTAGGCAGCCCATCGCCCGTTGTTCGAGAAATAGACACCCTTCAGGGCAACCGTTCCGTCCGTGCTCAGCGTGTTGGGGTCGAGGAACACGCGCGGCTCTCCACCCAACTTGTCCATCTGGTACATCACATACTGGTTCTGCAGTCCGTTGTTCTTGTAGAAATACCACTTGCCGTGACGCTTGCGAGGTGCCCCGATTTTCTCGTAGTTCGAAAGTTCCGTCAGTCTTTTCAGCAATTTCTGGCGGAAGGGAATCTTGCTCAGATAGCTGTTTGTCACCTTGTTCTCCGCCTCCACCCAAGCAGCCGTCTGCTGCGAGGTGTCGTTCTCCAGCCAGCGGTAAGGGTCAGCCACCTTCACGCCGAAGTATTCATCTACTGTACCGTCTTTCTCCGCCTTCGGATAAGACAGTTGTTGAGCCGTAGCCACCGTAGTAGCTATCGTTGCCATAGTCATGATAAATATCCTTTTCATATTTTTATTGTTTGTATGTTATTTCATAATAGCAGTCTGTACGCAATATTATTTTTCTGCTGCAAAGATACTCAAAAACTATGTAACTCTCAAGCACTTTCGAAAGATTAACGCAGAAAGCGCGTAAATAAAAGGCAATCAAGAGAAAAACGAGGTAATCAGGTCAACCGTATTAAAAAAGCTAAAACAGGAATAAAAAAACAAGGAATAATTAGTTTGTTATTCTAAAAATAGCTATCTTTGCATCATGATTACGGATTTAGAACATATTGGTAATATTCCTGTCAGCACATCGGCTGTAGCATCCTTGTTTCCTGAAATGAAAGCTGGAAATCAGAAGGTGCGTAATCTTGAAGCGGCTGGTCAAATCATCCGTCTTAAAAAAGGGCTTTATGTAGTCAGCCCGAAGGTGTCGCGAGTGGCTCTGTCAACCGAGTTGATAGCGAACCATCTCTATGCCCCCTCGTATGTATCTAAGCAGACGGCCCTGCGTTATTACGGACTAATTCCCGAAGCTGTATTTACTACACAGTCAATGACCGTAAAGCATTCCCGCAACTTCGAAACACCCGTCGGACGCTTTGAATATCAGAGCATAGCACGTGAGGCTTTCTCTATTGGCATCACATACATCAACAAACAAAGCTATTCTTTTCTGATTGCAACACCTGAGAAGGCTCTTTGCGACATGATAGCCAACTCGCCCAAGGTGAATCTTCGTTATCTGAAGGATGTAGAGATCTATCTCGAAGAGGACATCCGCATGGATATTGAAGACTTCAGAAACATGGATGTTACAATCTTCGAGCACTACGCTCAGGCTGGCAAAAAGGCCAAGTCGGTTACTACCCTTATAAGATATCTTAGGAAATGAGTACAAACGAAATATTCAACCAGATGCTGTCTGCCTATGATTTGACGACAGAACAGAAGAAACGCAATGCCACATTCGAGGTCAACCAGCAGATAATCCTGGCAGGACTCTATAATGGCGGATTCTTTAACGAGGCAGCCTTTTATGGCGGCACCTGCTTACGCATATTCCATGGATTGCAACGATTTTCCGAGGATATGGATTTCTCTCTCCTGACACCTAACGAGAGATTTGACTTCACTCAGTACTTCCAACCCATCATTGACCAGTTTGCCCTTGTCGGTCGTGATGTTGAAATCAAAAAGAAGGACAAAAAAAGCTTTGGAAAGGTGGAATCCGCTTTCTTAAAGGACAATACTGATGTGTTTGATGTTACCTTCCAGACCGAGAAATCGATCAAGATCAAAATAGAGGTTGACACCCAACCGCCTATGAAGTTCAATACTGAGCAGAAGTTGCTCCTGCTGCCAGAGTCGTTCATGACGCGTTGTTTCACCCTGCCGGACCTCTTTGCAGGTAAGATGCACGCTCTGGTCTATCGAGCATGGAAGAACCGTGTAAAGGGTCGTGACTGGTATGACTTCGAGTGGTACGTCCGCCATAACATTCCACTTGACTTCACACATCTTCATGAGCGAGCGATAGAATTCAATAATGAGGATATCACCAAGGATTCATTCCTTGAAAAGCTGAACGAACGTCTTGCCACGGCAGATATCAATCAGGTAAAGGCAGACGTCCTGCCATTTATCCGCAATCCCAAGGAAATGGGCATCTGGTCAAATGACTATTTCCTGCAACTCGCTCAAATGATCAGATTTGAATGAAAAGTAAAATGACATTGGATAATATTTGCCGTCAAAGGTAGCCGTGGAGACATATCTGTCCCCATGATTCTTTAGTAACAGAGTCCCCTGATCTAGAATTGCTACCCGCCATATTTCTAAATGTACCGAATTCGGTACAATTAAAATTTGGATTGTACAACATTTCCCATTCTCCGAGGTACTCAATCGTGCTTTTCAGACTGAGCCAACGAAAGATGATATGCTCCTGCAACTGACTACGAGCCATATCAGTCAGTGAAATGTAATCATCATCATTATGAGAAATGACGGTTATCTCTGTGTCTTGGACGTTAATCTTTGCCATAGGTAATCTATCTGTTATGCAATATGTGTGAAAAGGTAGTAAAATAAATCGAAACATAGGAATAATCCGCATAAAAATCAGTAAAAGGACGTAGCCTAAAGGAATCAGAATCATGGGGACAAATGACCCTTTGATTCTCATAGTCCATATATTTGAGTCTTTGTCTCTAAGTGAAATGCACCCCTAAAGTTAGACATAAAGCTTTTAGAGGTACATTATGAGTAGTTTTCATTCATTAAAAGAAAGATTAGAAACAGTATTAAAGGTAAAGTCTGGCGTACCCATCGTCCAGTTATGCAAAGACCTACACACAGGGCGTGATCAGATTCTCGAGTGGGTACGTCGTTATGATGAACAAGGAGAGGCTGGTTTAGTACGTCATAAGACCTACAGGCAGATTTCTTGTGCAGAAAAAGAACATTTAGTTCGTTTGTATCTGGAAAAAGACTTATCTTTGCGCGAGATTTACACCTCCGCAGACATCAGTCGCACTAATCTTGAGACATGGG
>NZ_FNRE01000010.1 GCF_900107705.1 Prevotella sp. tc2-28 | reverse complement strand
AACAAATATGCTCCATTGCATTCAAGGTTTTGTCGCTTGAACAAATAACAGCCAATGTCTTTCAACCAAACATCGCTTCAATACGGGTTCTACAGAAGAATGGTTTCAAGCATAAGGGTACCTTACCAAATGCCGTCGTTAAGGATGGGAATGATTATGACTTGCTTATTTACGGATTGACAAAAGAAACGATATAAAGCATAAGCAAG
Organism: Prevotella sp. tc2-28; assembly: GCF_900107705.1. Lineage (GTDB taxonomy): Bacteria > Bacteroidota > Bacteroidia > Bacteroidales > Bacteroidaceae > Prevotella. The sequence continues at coordinate 158,059 of NZ_FNRE01000010.1, read as the reverse complement.
ATGAAACATACAAAACTTCTCTTTCTCCTAATTGCCGCCCTCGCCTTCGCCTCTTGCGGCAGCGACGAACCAAGATATGCCGACCCGGAGGCACACGAAAAGACCGTGAAGCTGAATGAGCAGTACGGGCCGCTCATGGTCGGCACATGGCACTACGAGAACATCAGTGACACGCAGCGTTACTTTGAGTGCCTCACGTTTCAGGCCGACGGCACACTGACGGGAATGTGCAAATGGCAAACCCGCAAGCCCGTCACCATCGACGGCGAGCAACGCTACACCGACTGGGAGGACGTGGAACTGAGCGGCACGTTCACAGGGACATGGCAGCTGAGATACTGGAGTCCCGAAGGCAACAGCGGCGAGAAGCGCAACTGCCTGCAACTGACCGCCACATACGACGATGCGGATCGCGACTACATGGCCTACTCCTGCGCCCTCACCTTCGCCTACGCCGACGCCACCACCCTCCGCATCCAAGGCTATTACGTCAAAGACCCCGACGGCTGGATCAACTACCAGCGCGGCGAGGTAGAACCAAGTTTCTGAAATGACATTTAATCACCTGCATATGAAACAAGCAAAACTTCTCTTCCTCCTGATTGCCACCCTCGCATTCGTCTCTTGCCGCCCAACGGCACGGCAGACGGTGGCAGATGCAGAACAGCCGACGGACAGCACCGAGGCTGCGACCAGTGCGGACACCCTGCGGCTCGTCATCACCGACAAAAGCCTCTCGCAAACCAACTCCCTCATACGGAGGATACTGAAACTTCCATTGGACTCTATTGTCGTGGAAATGATGAATAACACGGATCGCACTTGTATGACAGGCGAGGCATACACCATTGAGCAACGGGTAAACGATGTGTGGACGATACTACCCATTAAGCCGAGGAAAGACGGAGGCGTCTATGCCTTCAATGATATTGGCTACGAACTCGCCCCACACAGTACCCGCCTGTTCACTATCCATGTGGAACCAGACAAATACGACTTCGAGCGAGGGATGGAATACCGCATTGCCAAGGAGTTCTTCAAGTCTGGGCAAAACAATCCCCAAAGCGTCTATTGTAATTTTACAATTGAATGAGCACCCCTTGTCGGGGGCTTTTGTTGTCTATCTTTCACTCTTCTTAATCCTTGCCCTCATGCTTCTCACTGACACACGCTTCACGTTGAGGGCGGCGGCAATGGCCTCATCATCGTAGCGGAGGTCATCCTGCATGATGAGGAAGATGTACTGCGCGGTGGAGAGTCCGCTGTACTTGCGTTCCCACTCCTGCCAGCGCTTCGGGCGCAGTTGGGCGAAGTAGTCCACCAGGCATTGCTGCTCTTTGGCGGTGGCCTCAGCGATACACTGGTGCTGCTGCAACTGGCTGAACATCTGCGTGCCAATCAGCAGCGTTCCCGATATGCGCTCCATTCGGTTTTCCAGTTCCTCTTTCAGCCGTGCCATTTCCTGACTGTTCTCGGCTCCGCTCTTCTCCTGCAGCTCAATCTTTGTGCGCAGTTCGCTGATGCGTCTTGCGTCCTCGTCCAGCCGGAAACTTAGGCGACGCACCTTCCTGCGATGCCACCACATACCAACCACGATAGCAAGTATCACAACCACGATAAGAGCAATTATCAGAACCTGCATCCACGACGTACGACGGTAGAATTCCTTCGTCTGTCGCACCTCGTCGAACTTCTGCTGCCACTCTGCCATTTTCATGACCTGATTAACATATCTCATCGAATCGTTATACGCTCTTATCTGTTCTTTTGTCTTTAATGCCTGATCTTGATCGCCTGTCAACTCATATAGTTCCATGAGAAGTTCCAGGTATTTGATGCGGTTATGATGGTCACTATTTATCACTCTCATGTCTGCCCTTACCAGCTCTAAGGCCCTCTCATATTGTCCTTGGCTTTTTCGCAAGCGAGCCGCTGTGAGGAGGCCTAATCTGTGGTAAGAGTTTATTTCATCCCATTTCTTCAAATATTCCTCTGCCCTTGCGGTATCCCCCCTCTCCTCATACATTAATGACGTCATGCTATAGAGTTCAGCCAAAACGGACTCGTCTGCGTGTCTTTCCAACTCAAGTCCTTTTAAAATATAGGTATATGCACTGTCCTTCTGTCCCATTTCAGCATGGGCAGTAGCACACATGAGCAGATTTCTTAGTATCTTCAAACTGTCCTTGAGTTCTATGCTGCTATCTAACCACTTATGTGCATATTTCAAGGTTTGCGGATGATTATTGATAATCTCATTCACATAGTGCAGCATATTATATACTTTATTTTTCAGATCCTCATCGTCGGCTTTTTCCGAAATGAACTCGGCCACTTTAAAGTCCTTAATAGCATCTGGATTATCGCCAAATTTGGACATTCTGACAGTCCCACGGTAATAGTAGGCACGCCCACGGTGCCAGTCGTCGCCATGCTGATTGTAATAGGCTATACTGGCAGTTATTAGCGAATCATCTTCTATTTTTTCTGAGGTCTTGTAGGCAGCTATCGTTCTCAGCAGTCCATATTCGGCCTTTTCACCCTCCGTCAGGGAGTTCATACGCACCTTGGCCAAAACGACTTTCGCGGATTCGGGCTTTTCTTCTATCAGTCCCCATGCCTGTCTTATCTGGGGATTCTGCCATTCGGTACAACCAAGCACTACGGCCATGACTGCCAGTATGATGAATAGTTTCTTCATATCGATTGCTATTTGCCTGCAAAATTACGGCTATTTCATCATACTAGCAAGTCTTTTTCATGGTTTTTGCCTTCTCTGCCCGTTCCTCTCAGCCACTTTTTTCTCTGTCCGTTTTTACTTATATATCTTATTACCAATCAATTAACTTCAAAAAGTATGCAACACCCCCTATGGCAATTTCCCCCTCAAAACCTTGCGCGGTTCATATATTCATACTAACTTTGCCATCGGATGAAATCAAACAAATCATTAAGACTATAACGTTTATGAAGAAGAAAAGTATCTTATTTTTATGTCTGATCGGCCTGGCATCATTCATGTCGTGTTCAGACAAAAGTGGTGCAGAGTTTGAAGTGTCTCTCAAGGGACAACTTGTAAAGACAGACGTGAATAAAGGAAAATGGCCCAAGTGGATGTTTGGCGACAACCTCTATGCCCGGGATAGGGAGTGGAATGTTTATGCTGGGAAACTGACAAGAACAGAATGGCAGAAGGCTGAAAAGGTCTTTGCGTGCGGACATGGGCTGAATGAGTTCGGGGATATGAATCTGTCGCAAGGCGGTGATGGCGCATTATATGGTATAGATTGTTATATGGAAGACAATATGGTTTATAGAAATAAGTTGATTGCTCTGACTAAGATTCAGCATCCAGATAATTTGGCCGCCATAAAGAATCCGGATAATTGGGAGAAGTATGACCTTTCGAAAATGCCTCCTTTTGAGTTATGTGGTGACAGGTTCGTCATATTGTCAGACTCCACCATACTCACGGTAGGAACACCCTTAGACGATATGCACCACATCTTCTCAATCCTCAATTTCAAGAAGCAGACAGTAACTCCGCTTGACTATTGGCCCAACGATAGTACGCCGGAGGTCCTGAATGATGAGAAATTGATGGTATATACTAATGGGAGTGGCATTAAAGGGAATGGTAAAGATAGGTACCTGTATTGGGATGATTCGGGAAAGTTAGCCTTTATCTTTACTATTAATGGTACAAAAACGAACATCCTGAATCATATCTATTCTGACCGCCTCCCAATCCCGGGAATTGCCAAGACACCGTCACTCGAACGGATACATTGCTGCGCAGATAACGACAGGATATTTCTGCTTTATAAGCATTCTACTATCAAGGGCGAAATCATGGAGAATTATGATATGAAAGACCCCTTCCCGTGGGGTAATACCGTCGAAGTATATGACTGGAATGGTGTCAAGCAACACATCATTCATCTTGATAAGTTTGGACAGGAGATTATGATATCCAAAGATGGCAAGACGCTTTACCTCTATTCTGACTATATGCAGGATGGATCAGATCCTTATATTTACTCGTACGATTTAAGTTCTCTAAAATAAAACTCTTATAAAAAAGGTTATGAACAAGAAGTATTTGAAGTCTGCGATTTGTTCAATCGCTGGATTATTACTCATTTGTGGTTGCACGCTAACATCAAAGAACACGACAGACTCCCAAAAAGGATCTAAGCAGGAAGCAGTTGATACTTTACATATTCTGGAGGTAGGAGAAAAAGCCGTTGATGCAGAACTCCTCGACATGCAAGGCAATAAACATCATCTATTTGAAGCCTTCGCCGATGGACGCTATGTATTGCTCGACTTCTGGAATCTCGGTTGTGGCGCTTGCCGACAGTCAGAGTCTGAGTTGCTGGAGGTCTATGACCGGATGAATGGCCGACTGGAAATCGTTGGTATCAACTTGGATTCAATACCAAGATGGCAGAATCATGAGTGGAGCAAAAAGATCGTCTGGAAAAACTGGAATGACGGGAAGGGGTATAAAGGAGGCGTCAAGAGCCACTATTACGATTGGAATGCTGCACCCTTCTACGTCTTATTGTCGCCCGATGGCCGTATCCTGTGGGAGATGACTGGTTATGGCGTAGGAAAATTCCTTGGAATAGTCGACGCTCTCAATGGCCCTAAGCAGGACAATTATGCCAATCCAAATCTTGCCATCAGGAAAATCGATACCAACGCCAACGGCACCACCATTAGTTTCCGCTGTTATACAGAGAAAGGTCTCTGGTTCAGCATTGCCCATGATTCTTACCTCACCGCTAATGGCAAGAAATACAAACTGACAGCAGCCGACGGCATCACGCTCGACGAGAACAACACACCCCAAACCAAAGCCTACACCGTCAGGGCAAAATACGGAATCGACATCAATTACTGCGACTTCACGCTAACCTTCGAGCCGTTCGACACCATCCCCACCACCTTCGACTTCAAGGAGGGCGATGGCGAGGACGTCTTTATCATCCGTAATATTTCATTAGAATAACAAATAAGAAGATAAATATGATCAAGAAAACTATTATTACGATGATGCTCGCTCTCGTCGCAATGACAGGACTGGCGCAGACGAAGACAGCAACTGTCACAGGTTATTCACCCGCACTTGAGGACAGTACTTTGGTTTTTGCAGGAACAGGTAACTTCCTAAATATTGTAGATACAGTGAAAGACGGACGTTTCGCCTTCACACTACCAGTAGAAGAACTCACCGAAGGCCATCTCTTTCTCAAAGGCAAAGGTTGTCCCAATTTTGCGATGCCCATCTTTCTCAGCCCTGGTATTAACGTAAGACTTACGGGTACTGACAATTTCTACCCATTGTGGAAGGTCGAGAGTCCGCTTCCAGAACAGCATACGCTAAACCGTTTCACAGAACATTGCCATGATGTGATAGCAGAATTGTTGCAAATGGATTTGGCCCAAGCGCCTCGAGAGAAAAAAGATTCCGTTGCAGGGAAATGGGAGAAGCGCCGAATGGACATCCTACCCTCAATGCCTGTGGATGCTGCTACGATTTACTGGTTATGGCGCGCATCTATGACGGCAAAAAACACCCCCAACTTTCCATATATGGACCAATTAAGGAATTTGGAAAGTTCCATTGCAGCACATGCACCTAAAGGATCTGAGGATAGATTGGCAGAGATACATGCCAATATCTACCCAACACGTGTCTTACAGATAGGTGACGAGGCCGAAGATGCAGAACTCACAGACATGCAGGGACAGAAACATCACTTACTTGAAGCACTTGCCAACGGACGCTATGTATTGCTCGACTTCTGGGGGATCAATTGCGGTCCTTGTATGGCTTCTGAGTCAGAAATGAAGGTATTTTATGAGATGATGAAGGATAAACTGGAAATCGTCTGCATCAACCAGGACAAACTTTCTGCATGGCAGAAACACGAATTCAGTAAACGTATCACTAGTATAAACCTGAATGACAGCAAGAAGAGTGTTAGCAGCAGATACTGCGACCATAGTTCCATACCTTATTATGTCCTGATTTCACCTGACAAGCGTATCGTTTGGAAACATATTGGTTATGGACTGGGGAATTTTCTGGGACTGGCGGAGGCTTTTAATGGCCCCAAACAGGACAATAGCTCTAATCTACAGCTCGCTATTCGCAAAATGGAACTCAATGGTGATTGTACTACCATCAGTTTCCGCTATTACACCCATAAAGATTATGGGTTCCGCATCGCCAAAGATTCTTACCTCACCGCTAACGGTAAGAAATACAAGTTGACAGCAGCCAATGGCATCAAACTTGATGAGGACAACTATACCCAGGTGAAAGCCTCCGAATCTACAGACGAACTTTTGGGCAACATCTACTACTCTGACTTCACGCTCACCTTCGAGCCGTTCGAAACCATCCCAACCACCTTCGATTTCATAGAGGGCGATGTACAGGGTGCTTTTATCATCCGCAATGTTTCAGTAGAATAAACCATTATGAACAAGAAAAGTATTATTACAATGATGCTCGCCCTCGTCACTATGACAGGGCTTGCACAGACAAAGACTGCAACAGTCACTGGTTATTCACCCGCACTAAAAGACGGCACGCTGGTATTTGCCGGTACTGGTAGTACAGTACCTGTGGTAGATACCGTGCAGGCGGGACGTTTCGCCTACACCCTGCCCGTAGAGGAATTTACTGAGAGCACTCTCTCTTTCTATGGTGAAGGCTGTCCTAATTCTTACACTGTAATCTTTCTGTGTCCCGATGTGACTGTGAAAGTGACGGGCAATGACTGTCTTAACCCCTTATGGAAAGTGGAAAGCCCGATACCTGAACAGCAGACCCAGAACCGTCTGACGGAATATTGCCGCGACGTGAGGACAGAAGCCTTGCAGATGGACTTGGCTAATGCACCTTGGGAGAAACGAGACTCCGTTACGCTGATATGGATGAAACAACAAATGGATATCCTGCCATCACTGCCTGTGGATGCAGCCACAATCCGGGCACTATTGGGCATATCTGAAACGGCAATGATAAGGAAAGACTTTCCGTATATGGAGCAGCTGAAAGAAGTGGAAAAGACTTTCGCCGCCCGTGCGCCTAAAGGATTTGAAAATCAGCTGGCAGAGATTCATTCCTATGTTTATGCGAAGGATGAGCAGCGGATAGCCGGGGAATTAGCCGGCAATGAGAGTGTATTTTTCAAGAAATACGACGGCGTAGCGCCAGAGAACATACTCCAGACCATCCTCGACAACTATAAGGGTAAGGCCGTGCTCATCGATATGTGGGCAACATGGTGCGGTCCCTGTCGTGCAGGCCATAAAGCGATGGCCCCTCTTAAAGAAGAGTTGAAGGGGCGCAACATCAAGTTCATCTACATCACCCCGCCCTCGTCGCCTCCTACCACTTGGCTGGAAATGATTAAGGATATCGACGGTGACCACTACTACCTGACGGAAGAACAAAACCACTACATCCTCCAGCACTTCGAGTCCAGTGGCATCCCCACTTACGCCATCTACGATACCAAAGGCCATCAGACCTACAAGAGTATCGGTTTCCCAGGCAATGATGTCATCCGCAAAGAATTAGAAGCAGCAAGCAAGTAATATGATTACATTCAAAGACACCGACCTCCGCGAAGCACTACGCCGCAAATACGCTAATACACCGACATTGCCCGCAGACTTTATGGAGAGAATAATGAAAAGAGTTTAGAGAAAGATGAAACAAGCAAAACTTCTCTTCCTCCTGATTGCCGCCCTCGCATTCGCCTCTTGCCGCCCAACGGCACGGCAGACGGTGGCAGATGCAGAACAGCCGACGGACAGCACCGAGGCTGCGACCAGTGCAGACACCCTGCGCCTCGTCATCATCGACAAAAGCATCTCGCGAATCGACTCCGTGGTGCAGGCGAGGATCATTAACCCCAACGACTACGATGTGAACTACGGACAGGAGTACACCATCGAGCGCGAGACTGACGGCCACTGGCAGCAAGTTCCATTCCCCAAGAACTTCGGCTTCACCTCTGTCCTGAGCACCGTAGCCGCCCACGGCTCCGCCACCGTCTATGGCCATATCGGCCTGCTCCATCTCACGCCCGGCCACTACCGCTTGACCAAACAAATAGACGGCCGCACTCTCTCCGACGACTTCTACATCCCCAGCAACATCACCTTCCCCACACCTGTCTATAGGTAAGAAGTTGCTGTATAACGTAAACCTGTCAGCCCCATTCGTCACAATGACGTATGGGGCTGACTGCATTTGTGGAAGATTGTTAGTTACCAGCAAGAAAAACAGGTGCCACAAGATGGCTGTTTTTCATCGTTTGCTCTTCCTGCTCTTCACTTTGTCACTTTCCTCTTTTATCTCTTTGATATAGTCTTCAAGGAAACCAATGTGTCCATGCAGGAAGTCAATCAGATCTTTATCCCGCTCTATGATTTCCTGCTGGCTTATTATGGTGTTATCCTCTATGATTCCACGATTGTAAAGCCCAGCATGATAAATAGCTAATAGAGTTAATCCAACAAGTAAGGTGAAGAAAGCACTATCATAGAAATCAAAGAGGTAGAAAACTGCACCAACTATCAGCACAAACACGGACATGAATGCGATACTCTTAAAATCCTTTCTCATCATATCAAGCTACGTTAATGTTACCCTTATGTTTGCTGGCCAGTTCAAGAGCCTTGTCAGCGTTGACTACAATCTTTCGGCCTACCTGAGTGATAGCGTCATTGATGATGCCACTCTTCTTGATGCGACTGGCCGTTGGTATGCTGCAGCCGAATATCTGGGCGATACCTGCTATACCATAGACATTATGCTCCTCCTGTTTGGGCTGAGTCAGCAGCATCTGTGCCTGTTGGTTTGATGTAATACTTGTAATAAGGAATGCAAGTTCCTCACCGTCCATCTTGCAGATGGGAGTCTTCAGCAGCTCTGCGAGCTTCAATGAATCATTTGTTGTTGTCATGTCTTTGATATTTTAATTGTTATTATCCTGATTCTTGCGATTGGCTGTTTTCCGAATCGCGGTGCAAAAATGCGATTTAGCGAGTGCCAACAAACTCGTTTGATTGGCCGAGCGTGAGCATCTTCGCCGTTTGCGACGGCAAAGATAGACAATGTTCATCAAACAAATGGTCGGTTGAAATACTCCTTAATTCAACCGACCATTATTTAAGCTCTGTTAGCCGTCGAGCCTTATGCCTCCATCGCTGCTGATGGATGGCCTCGGCTTTCAAAGTGTTTGAGCATCAAAACACCAAAAAATTGTGCGTAAATCAGCGGAATCTCAAAAAAAATGATAGATTCCGCTGGTTTAAGCACATTTTTTATTATCTTTGCACCAAAATTCTAAGATTATGCTGATAGGAAGAGACAACGAAAGAAAAATACTGCAAGACGCGCTTACTGATGAGTATTCTCAGTTTATAGCGGTCTATGGCCGTCGCCGTGTTGGCAAGACTTTCCTGATAAGGGAGTCATACGACTATCATTTTACGTTCCAGTTCACTGGAGCGGCTAAGATCCCAGCCAGGAAGCAGCTGGCTCGTTTCCGCATGGCACTGAAGGAGCATGGGCAGACGGATATGCCGCCAGTATTCTCCAATTGGATAATCGCATTCTCTGAACTGAAGCGATTTATCACCCTTCAGCCAGAAGGTAAAAAGATCATCTTCCTTGACGAACTGCCCTGGATGGATGCCCCTCGCTCTGGTTTTCTTTCTGAACTGGAATCGTTCTGGAACGGATGGGCATCGGCCAGAAAGGACATCGTATTCGTAGTGTGCGGCAGTGCTACATCTTGGATGGTCAAGAAGATTATCAAGAATAAGGGTGGACTGCATAACAGGCTCACTCATAGAATAGCCCTGAAGCCTTTCTCTCTCCGTCTGTGCGAAGAGTTGATGGCATCTCGTGGTATCGAGATGACACGCAAGCAGATACTGAACGGATATATGATATTCGGTGGAGTACCCTACTATTGGAGTCTGCTGCAAAAGGGAGCCAGTCTCTCGCAAGAGGTTGACCGTCTGATTTTCTCCAAGGAGGGAGATATGTATGATGAGTTTAGTATGCTCTATGCAGCACTCTTTAAGAAACCAGAGCCATACATCAAGGTAATCAGTCTTTTGGCTGGAAAGAAAGAGGGTATGACTAGACTGGAGCTTATTGAGGAAGGAGGATTGGAAGATAATGGAAAACTGACAGACCTGTTGAACGATTTGGAATGGTGTGGTTTCATCCGTGGTTACTCCGTCATTGGCAAACAAACAAAGGATGAGATATTTCAACTCATCGACCATTACACACTCTTCTATTATGAGTATATCAATGGAAAACGGCACGGCATAAATTTCTGGCAGGCGACGGAGGGAACGCCCCGATATTACAACTGGTGTGGCCGTGCCTTCGAGCGCGTCTGCCTCTGTCATACTGACCAGATAAAACAGAAACTTGGTATTAGCGGAATTCTGACAGAGGAATACGCATGGCGATACATTCCCAAGAAGAAAAAGGAGGATGAAGAACCTGCAGTGGCAAAAGGTAAGAGGAAAAAGGAAGGTTGCCAGGTAGATTTATTGATAGACCGAAGTGACGGTATTATCGACCTCTGTGAAATGAAGTACCATGAGGGTAAGTTTACTATTTCGGAATCTTACCAAGAGGACTTGAACAACAGGAAGAATATCTTTAAAGAGGCATCCAAGACCCAAAAAGCCGTGCATAATATCATGGTCACAACCGATGGCCTTGCACACAATGCCTATTCCAAGGAAATACAGAATGAAGTGTGCTTAGGAGACTTGTTCCTTTAGCATAAGAACGAGAAATGTACTCAAACCAGCGGAATCTACCGAAATTTTATAGATTCCGCTGATTTACGTGCAATTTTTATAGAGCCTTATGCCTCCATCGCTGCTGCCTGGAATAGCTCTATGCCAAGACCCTCTTCAATCTCTGAGATTGTCTTGAACGAGAAGTTTACCTTGCCGGAAAGGATCTTGCTCACATACTGAGGACTGCCCCCCAGCTTCTCAGCAACATCGTTACGGGAAAGCCCATTATCCTGCATGTAGTCCATGATGGCATAGGCTACGCGACGGGATCTTCTCAGCCACGAGGCATTCTCCTGCCTCCACTTGGCATCGTCAACGAACGTGGAACGCTCACCTGACTGGTTCGCCTCCAAAAACTGTACTGCTTTTGAATTCATATATGCTGCAAAATTAAATATATTCTTTTAATTGTGCAACTTTTAAGTTGCGTTTTTGTATTCTTATATGTCATTTTTGCCGAATAGGACAGTCCATCGGTCAATTATTGCCTTTGCCTGCTGCCATTTCTTTCCCTTTGAGCCTAACAGTTTTGGATCAGCCATCAGTTCATGGTAGCGTCTTTGGGGGACATCCGGGCCTCCAAGTGGTTTCGGTGACAACGACTGCAAGGCTCGATGGAAGGTGATATAGTTGCAAGACTCAATATGACCTGACTGGCGAAGGGCATAGAGCAGGTAGGCCAAACGGGATGTGCCAGGATTCTCAGATAGGTAATCTTTGATATGGGCTTTCAATCTGGCTTTATCGCCAATGAGCAATTCATCAAGTGTCCGGCTGTCCTTCTGCTGGCCACCATGAGACTGGCAGGAACGCAAGGTGAACATGATTTCTTTCCAACAGTCATCGCTTGATGTCTCGTTGGCCAACTGTTGCCAGCCTTCCTTCGTGTCAGTCCTACTGGTTAGGCTATGCGCTATGAATGTCCGCAGACACATCCTGAACATTTCGGCTGTAAAACTGGTACTTTGACCGTCTACCATCTGCTTGCTGAATACGTCCGCCATCTGTCGAAGACCGTGGTCGAATGTGACGAAGAAGTAGATGCAGTAGGCGAGAAGTTCACCTTCAACGGCAATACGCTTGTAAAGTTGTTCAAGGTATTCGGGCACAAACAGGAGCGAATAGACATAGACAGTCTTTGTGACAAGCAGAGCCAAGTTCTGCAGGGCTATCCTGTCTTGATCTGCTAATGGGGTGTCAATGCCAGAGGCTATTATCTGGTTGATCAAATCATTGAGGACACACTTCATCGATGAAGGCATAGACTCAAAGCTCTCGCCGAGGTCATCAGTCCTGATGATGATGCAGTCACTGTCTGGAGTCTTTGTTTCCTCTATCTCGCCAGTAGACGAGTCCACCTTGATCATTGCGTGATGGAAAATACACTCCGCAGCCAACTGGTCGTAATCGGAAAATGCCGTCTGATCATCTGCTACCGAATCAGGGTTCATTATATATTTATATATGTACGCGTAGAAGTTCCTTGCATTCTGTGGCATACAATCATCGAGAAGCCCCATCGTTCTCTCCATTAACGACAGGTCGCCACTACCTATGGCTGCAACCTGCCGTTTGAAGTCACTATACGTCTGCTGATGGTGGCTCTTCCATTCCCTTACGGCCTTATTTGCCGCCATTCTGTTATCCTTTTCTGTCATCATATAAGTGTTAATTCTAAATAAGGGCTATCATTCAAAAATGCCCTCAAAACGTCATTTTCCCAATTTTGTCACCCTTTTGACTATGTGAGGAACAACCCAAAAATCGACTATTTTGCTATCCTTACATAGCTACAAGTTCTTGTTCTAGTTGCTGTAGCTCTTTCTTTTTGAGCATTATCAAAGCCTCTTTCAAATCTGCCTCGGAGAAACTGTGCATCTTCTCAAAGATAGCTTGCTTACCTGACTCGAATATTGTAATATTCTCTTGGGGCTGGTCACTCTTCTTGTTATCAAGATTAAGCAACAGGTTATTATAGGTCATCCTATCCTCGATAGTCCAAGGCGAAATGTAACGCATGGTTATCTGTCCTCTGTTGCCAAGACTATGCCCCATCGCATCTGAGATATAGTCTCTTGGAACCTTAGCCGCATGAAGATTCGTTGCAAACGAATGCCTGGCGTAAGTACCCGTTGGAGATACTGTCCACCCGATTGCAGCGGACACTTTCTTCATTCTGTCTGATATATAACCGTTCACGTCGCTAACTCTACGACGAACCCTTTCTTCGCCTACACTAATAGCATCCTCAGCAATAAAAGGAAGCACCAACTGATCTAACTTTGGCTCAGCAGCATAGTTATCAAGAAGTTCCTTCAATGGCTCAATGATTGGAACAATCACCTCCATTCCCTCACCATTAACCGTCTCGTCCTCAGTCTTATGCCTGATAAACCGAAAGGCGCGCCCATTGCTTTCAAAATAGAAACTATTGTATCGAAGTAACGCTAAATCATACAGATTACAGCCACAACACAGGTATTGCATCAGGAACATTGCCAATGCCTGATACCTCTGGGTACGCGATTTCTCGTCTTTGATAGCATACAATGGATTATCCTTTCTACGGGTATTGTGAATCGAGAAGTCAATATCATGGTTCTTCCAATGCAAGTAAAGCTCCGTCATCTGTTCCACAGAGAGAAACCAGCCCTTACGTGATGAACCTGCTGGAATCTTTATCTTATCACGAGTCTTTCCAAACATATAAGCCTTTGGCATCATGTAGCCCTCGCCAATACAGCGGTTTACTACGACTCGGCAAGCTCGAAGCTGAATGCCTTGTGTCGAGGATTTGATATTACGTTCTGTCATACCGTCAATCCATTTGTTGATTACCGCAGAATCCAAGGCGAAACCATCAGCATAGGTGAAGCCAGTAATACGCTTGAAGCACCTATAGGCATCCCCATAGTTTTCGGCAGTACCAGCTTTACCCAAAGCTCGTTTCTCATTGATAATCTCTTCCCACACGGAAAGGAAAGACGCTGTTTCGCATCGACCTGTCAAGGCCACCTTGATTCGTTCCAAAGTAAGTATGCCGCGCTCACTAACAGTCGTTACAACGTGTACCATACTTGCAAAGACTTCCTGAAGTCTCACCTTTCGCTCAAAGGTTGTTTCAAGTCCTATCCGTTTTTCGCGGTTGCCCTGAGACCTCGAAAGCTTATCCAAATCTTCGTAAGAACATTTCTCGCCAAGTCTGTAGTAATACCGAGAATCATATATTGTGAACCTGATGCACAGAGGAAACAATTTGCTGTTTTCACTATCGGGATGTCTCTTGTCAAGACACATGGCAATGGTGCATGATCCTACCCTATCTTCAAAAAGGGTTCCTTTTCCTATTTTTCTATTTTTCGATGTCATATTTGCTCACTAAATACTATTTTTCGACATCAAAGTTACTTATAATCTCAAAAGCAATCTTTAAATGCACGTTAAAAAATGTAAACCAGAAAAGGGTGTCAATTTTAATTATTATCTTTGCAAGCGCAATATGGTATAGCATAAAGCGTTCTTTCGCAAAATGTGACAAAAATGGGAACAAAGGGGGAACAATGACCCCTAAAAAAGCCCATAAAAACCATAGATTGTGTAAAAATATAGGTGTGGGAACAAACAGGGAACAAAGAACTTTCAAAAGTTAAAAATCTCTGCCTATCATCTTGATTATTAAGAATTTAAAGAACAAAGAAAGTGCCAGTCATAGGGCGTCACAAAGCCTCACAGAATGCGGATTCTTCTGCAACTCATAATCTGGAGGTCCCAGGTTCAAGCCCTGGCTGGTCCACACTGAAAATCAAGCGGTTACACCAAATGTAGCCGCTTTTTCTTTGTTCGTTGTGAAATTCAGGTGAAATTCGTGGCGAAAAAGTTGGAGTATGAAATTCAGTGCAATCTTTCAATATGGTATGCGATACCATGAACTGTTTATATGGCTCGGTATGTTGCTTCCTGAAACCTCTCTTCGCTAATAATCTATAAAAGGTGGGTGGGTTTGCACAATTCCTCATTATTTTGCTGTACCTTTGCAAACGGATTTCGCAGGTAAAGCGCTTTCCAAAGGCATTACGGGCTAAAAGAAATGGCGTTCGCTATCTCACTCAAAAGCCTCGGGATGTAGGGAGTTTCAAGAATAATAGTCAGAGAATAATATAGAGTCAGATAAATCGGAATTAGCAGAATGAACATAAAAGATATTCAGCGAATTAAATTCCATTTTAGCGAAATGAATGCTATTAGGATTCTGACATACATAGGCATTTCATTCATCTATTATAGTTGCAGCGACTATGAATCACGAATGATTGATGGCGGTAATGCAATAGTTGAACGGATTGAATCGTACATAGATTCCGTTGGTACAACCCCTGAATCTCTTTCGGATATAGGTATAGTGATAGTGGACGAGAGCAATCCCCCTTATTATTACGAGCAGATAGATTCAGCCAACTATACATTATATTTCGGAACTGTGCTTGGAGAATCAAAAACATATTACTCAGATTCAAAGAAGTGGGAAGATTTCTATAGACCCATAAAGTGTGATTAATAGTCTTCGTTGACAAATTCCAATTTACCGAACAGAATAAGCGAGGCCACATGGCTTCGCTTATTGAGTATTTAATGTAGAGGTTTCCCACGAATACTTCAATAAGTCTCTTTTCTTTCTAATCGTTGTTCATCGACCTTGCATGAAACAAAGTCGGTATAAGTAATTGATTATAAGGACAAATCAACAATTTAAACTGTTCAATGTTCCCGATTTGAGCGCACGAATCCCCTCAGAAGCCATTTTTTATCGCAAATAGCACCTTGGAAATCCATTTTTGGGTGTCTGAGATAGCAAAATGTCAGTAAACTGGCTTAAATAACAATAAAAACAGAAGAGAAAGGCCATTATCTCATTAAAAATTTGTAACTTTGCGCCCATGTAATGTGCGCATGACGAACAATCTACGTTACATTCATCGAAATATATATAATGATTTTCTTGATAGTCAGCTTTCCCAGTATCCCAAAGGAACGGTTAAATATTATGGTAAAAAATATACAATTCCGGCATCTGTATTCACGGATAAAACAAATTGGCAGAGAGGTTCTTTTAGTTATAGTTGGTCAAACGCTTCTAAATCCTTATATAATTTAAAAGCTACGGGGACTGCAGGACATTCTATATTTTGGAGGACAGAAAAAAAGATGAAGTATGTTATAATTCTAATCACACTTATTACCTTTTCAACTCAAAAAGTGAAAGGTAATGAGTGTATATCACAAATATGTGATGTAGAATCTTCTATAATCATACGAACACAAGAAAAAGAATATTTTGTTGTTCAATTATTTAGAGGATTTACAAAAGAAGGCGAGTTTGTGAAAAAACTTTTAATCAGCAAGAATAGAAAAGACATTGTAAGTATAGTTCTTCCTTCATCAGAAGAAGTAAAAAACTTCGATGCCAATATAAAGAAATATAGAACTGGATTTATCCTTGAAACCTTGTATGGTGGAGGAGAAAATTTTTACACACGTTCCTTCTATTTCAAGTGTATTAAAGGTAATTTGTTCCTATACCAAATTGTCGGCACACACATCATTCCAAACTCTGATAAGAAGCTAGTTAATACAAAGAATATACGACCACAAATCAATGTCAGAAATTTTAATATCCAATATTATTTAGAGAATACTCCTTAAGTTGTCAATTGCAACTCATTAATCCAATCAGAGGGGTCGGTTCTTCTGATCATTAAACGAATTCCAATTTATATCAGCATGAAACGGTTTGTAATAAAATTCTGGTGGGTGTTCCCTTGCCTTGTGGCATTGTCTTTATGCTCTTGCGGAAATAACAATCTTACAGGCAAGAGTTATCAAGGCTATTACAATTCTTGCGAAAGGATTTGTTTAGAGTTCGAATCGAACTCACAAGTAGAGGGAGAAATCTCTTCAACTGATTTTGTTGGCAGTTTCACCGATTATGTATACGGACACTATGAATACAAACATCCCTATATCATAATTACTTGGACTAAGACTGATTCGGATAACGAAGTATATAAAAGCGTAATATCAAATCCAGACTCAACTATTGTAAATGGGTCATTAGACACACTCAGGCTATATGAAGGAAATGAAGAATATATATTGCCAAGATACCATCTCTATCAGATAGACGAAAACGCCTCTTTCATGGAAAAGGTTGGTCAGTATTGTGGTCAATCATTATTTCTTGTATTTATCTTTGTTATAAGACACTTCTTCACCTTGGTTGCTGCCATTGCAATATTGGCATATGCAATGAAGTGGTGTAAAAAACGGAAAAGCTAAATCCAAATTATCCCTTAAAGGCAAATAAGGCAGATTTGATTGGATGGTAGAATTGAAGATACAGATGATTCGGGTTCGAATCAGAGTGTTTAATTGGCACAGCAATCACTTCGATTACTGTGCCAATAACCCAGACATATTACAAATGGACTCCTCTGTTTCGATTTTTTTGATGCTCTTCCTTCATATCCTGTACGATGTTGAACAGTTGCCCTTTCACTCGTTCATGCTCATCTGCCTTTAAGAAAGGGAGTGAGGCACTAAGTACGGTTTCTGCTGCTTCCTCCTTGTCGGCCTGGCTATTCATGTAACGTTTGACATCGCCCTCCTGACGGTAGGTGAAATTGCGATAGCCAGACTGAACAAAGTCAATAACAGCCCTAACAGCACCTCTTAGCAGTTCAGAGAGGGTTGACAGATAATGGCCAAGCCGCTCGCGATAATCATTGATAATGCTATCCTTTAGGCGGATAATCCTGTCTTTCTCTTGATTATCCTGCTGATGGCGGAATTTCTCACCATTATATTTGCCCTGAAGTTCCTCTATCTTCTTGTCCTTTTCAGTAAGTTGCAGGTTCAGACGGCTACGTTCTGTTTCCAAAGCCTGCTGGTATCGCTGTTGCATGGCAGCTCTTTGCTTTGGAAGTTCCTCTTTCAGCCGTTTATTCTCCTTCTCCATATCAGCATACTTACCCTTACCAAAGAGATTGGCTACTCCAGACACGATAGCGTTGCCGTTCTCCGCGTCAAGCCTTTCCCGTTTCTCGGCTATCTCGTTGTCAAGCTCGGCACTCTGCTTCCTCTGATTAGCCAAGATGTAGTCGTTACGTTCCAGATGTTCGGCACTTGTCTCTTCTTTGCGCTTACCTCTCTCCATCTCCAACGTTTCTGCAACCATGTCCTGAATTTGGGACATGTCTTCGGCTTTTAGCTTGAAGGATTTGCCTGTCTGGTGGTCTATCCAGTCCCAGATGATATGCGCATGGAGGTTTGGCTGCCATGTCGATTTGTCCTCAGGATTCTCATAATGCCCTTCATCTCTGTGCATGTGTATCTGGATGGCTCTGATGCCCCACCTCTCATGCACTCGATTGACATAGTTCAACAAATCGTCCATTTTGGTGTCAGGCTTGATGTTTACCACGCCTTCACGAATGGGGCTGCTGCCTTTACGGACTCTCGTTTTACCATTCTTGTCCTTATACTCCACATCCTTTTCTTGCATGGCCCTGCCAGTTTTTTCCTTGACCAATGCCTTCAAATAGTCGTAGTGCTGCTGAAGGGTAACACCCTCCATGCCTGGTGCGATATAGCATTCATTGTTGTGGGTTAGTTCGAGGCGTATGTATAGCCGTGCTGGATCGAGAGATTTGATATAGTCCTCGTCCCTTCTGTTGTGTCGTTCGCACTGAGCAATATTGCACGGCTTGATATGCTCAGATGCTTTAGCTATTTTTTCCATAGATTTCTCAATTTAGATATTTATACCATTGTACTACTATCCCCAAAGAGGTATCGGGGTGTGAACCCTGATTGGTGGGTGCAGGGAGAGAGTCACTTCCTGCTCAGGGTTCTTAGGGGCAGATGCCACTGAGCGGGGCGGTCAAGGGGGAGGGTCACCCCCTTGCGAGGTTCCATAGGGCAAGCAGCCCTTGGTGGGTTCTTAGGGCAAAGCCCTGAGTCCCTCGGAAGAGCCCACTAACTACGAAAGCGAAGCTCGTAGTTATAGTGGGCTATATCAAGGGCAAGCCCTTTATTACTCTCCGCACACTCGTTTCGGCTTACGGCACTTGCTGGTTATGGATGAAGTCTATCAGGTACTGGTTAATGTCACGTTGGGTAAAACTGTCATCTACCTTGAATCTACCACCGAAATGCTCTGCCCAGAAGTCGTGACAGAAATCATCTGGATAGAGGACTACCTGCCGTCCCATGAGTTTCTTCATCATCCCTTCCGTCAGGTTATTGCCGATACCAACTGCCAGCCAGTCGATATTAGGGAATGCCAGTGACCCAAGTAAAGCAGTTTTCTCCTCCTGAACGATGACCGTCTTTCCGTTTCGGAACAGATGTTCGCCAAAGAACACGTCTGGGTCAACATAATAGTCAAAGGCATACCAGGAATAGAGGTGGGCAACGAGGCTGTCCTTTTCAATTATAGTCCCGCCATCGGTATTGTAGTAGATGACACTGCCGCCAACAATCATCCCTTTCTTGTTTATACGAGGCAGGATGGTGCCAAAGTGTTCATTCTTTGTCTTATCGACAGCCCCAAGCCGATAGCGCATCACAAGGTTGTCAATCCTGTTTTGCATCTCACGACTATCCCCTAACACGCTGTCCAGATAGTCAGTCAACGAGGAATGATGTGGCGCAAAGCAATCTTTCGGTATCTCTATGAGAGACCGTTGATAGGCTGGAGCCTTGGTTGCGAGTATCTGTTTCAATTCTTTATCGTCCATGTCTTATTCAGTTTTATGCAGAATATTCAATTATGCAGCATGAATAATGTGAATAATGAATAATCTGCGACTATTCTTTCAGCAGTCTCGACACCTTACTTTGCGAGATTCCGAACTTTTCGGCAATGGCTGTCTGTGTCATTCCTATGGCAGAGAGTTCCCTTACACGAGCTTTTATTTCTTCCCTTTCTTTGCTATTCTCGATACTCAGGTGCTCTTGCTCAGTACCAAAGCCACGACTGACGAATCCCAGATTACCATATTCATCCTTGCAGCGTTCATAGACTGCCACATGGTCGGCTCCCATTGTCAATTCCCCATTGCGCCACTTACATTGTTTGACGTAAACAAGGTTTGAGTCAATGCTGGATTGTGCTATTCCTATAGCATCGTCAATGAGCTGGTTAATCTTGGCAGAGCCTTGCATGGCTGAAAGGGAAAGAGGGACATTACCTGAAAACATCTTGGGCACATGGTTGAGTACAACCAGCGTCCAGTTGTACTTCTTCTTCAGAGCATTGAGTGAAGCCATCAGGGTTCCTGCATCGGCACTTCTGTCAAGTGACTGCCCAAGAGCCGTGATGTTATCTATAAACACCACATTCACATAGTTGGCTACGGCTACTTCTTCTATCCCTTTTAGGATATCCTCGGCAGGATGCTCCCTATCCATCTCGGCACGGAGAAAAGTGGAAGGGAAATTGGCTGTCCCGTAGCGGTTGCCAAGCTGACGGGGAGTCATCTCGCAGTCCACGTATAATACCCGCTTGTCATGCTCGGCGATGTATCGGGCAATCTGCATGGCAAAGATGGTCTTGCCGATGCCCGACTGTCCGAAGATGATACTGAGATCACCTTCGAGCACGATGTCAGGATAGAGCGGAATCAATGGTGGCAGAAGATGGGCATCTTCGATGCACTTGTTCATTGGCTCAACATGGAATCCACCGCCATCAACAGGCTCACTATTCAGAAGGTCATTGAATGACTGGCTAATAATGTCTGTTCCCATACCCTATCCTTTTTTAATCAGTACATCCAAATCATTCTTAGAATAGAGACAGCGGCCACCGACCTTGTGAACAGCAATTTCCCCTCGCTGTCTCATTCTCCACAGTGTACTGGGAGTGACGTGCATGTAGTCGCAAGCCTGGTCACTTGTTAAATACTTGTTCTCATCAGTTGAGGGCATTTCTGCTAACTTGTGCGTGCTGAGATAATTCTCAAGCATCTTGGTGAAAGCCTTTTCAAGGTCTTCCTCCGAAATCATAATGAAATTACCTGTCATACTTTGTGCGATTTAAAATTTCGCTGCAAAGGTCATGCGTGGAAAAGTGCTAGCAAGTGGCACGCAAAAAAAATAAGTATTTTCTCTATTTGTTTAAAATTGGTTGATAATCAGTTGATTATTTATGGTCACACCCTTATAATTCCTTGAAAAACTCCTCGCTGTTTGCGTGGAAATGCGTGGAAACGTGTTTGCATGGCATTACATGAAACAAAATCGGCGCATATTCGATGTGAATATACGCCGATTTCGTTTAGATGGAGGTCAAAAACTACATCTTGGTATCGTAGCTGTCAAATAGTGAACTTAACTCATGCAACAGCTTTACATTTCCTGGTTTCATATTTGTCTCGTCTTTATATTTCTTGCTGATGGTATCGACTTTGTAGCCGCATTCGGCTGCAATGTCATTTATCCAATCCTCTCGTTGTTCATCAGACAACAAATTACGCAATCGCCACAAGATGTGATAAGCCAACACCTTCTTGCCAGAACACTCTACCAGTTTCTCCTTGTGGTCTTTTCTCTTGATAATACATCCCAATTCAGACTTGGAGGAAATATGCTTGAAAACGATATTGTCATAGTCATAAAGTTCTGATATAAGTTCTTCTGGAAAAGGATATTGGGGGCTTTCGTCTGGCTGATTGCCCACCTGCTCAGGGCTATTTTCTTCTACTTTCGTGCCTTCATCCTTTACTTCTTTCTTCTGTACCTCGTCAAGAATACCAAGAAGTACATCCTTGTTGGCCTCATGCTGCCTACGAACGAAAGTACGCCAGTCATCAACAGTCCGATAATTCAGTTTGATAGTTGTCAAAACAATACTATCTTTCACGTCGCCAAAGATTTGGGTATAAATGCCCATGCCCTTCACTTTTGCAAGGCTATCCAATGTAAGAACGGCATCTTCGAATGGTGCACCAGGCCTGAAAGCCTCATTGAATGCAGCCAGCATTTCATCTTGTCCCTTCTTGTCTGCGTTGTTGTAATATTCCGCCATCTTCTCAGCACCACCATGAGCCTTGATATAGTCAAGGGTCTTGCTCATGGCATGAATGTCCACACGTTCAACAAGCCTCTCTATCTCGTTCTTGATACCAGGATAGACCTGTTCCAGAATGTCGTTGATGCCCTGAAGTTTCTTCGGATCTATGGATTTGAGAATTTTGAAAAGTTTCTGGAGAGTCATCAACTTACGAATAAAGCCCATCATAACTACTTTTCCTTCAGTTCGTTTTCAATATCCTCGATGGATGGGAGAGAACTCTTGAAATTCTCAGGGAATGCCTTTGAAAGCTCATATTCCGAGATGCCCAAGGGCTGGTTATAGCCTTCAAGTGCATAACGTGCCATCACCTCATCCTTGTTCTTGCAAATCAACAGACCTATGGTAGGATTGTCTCCTTCTCCCTTTAGGACGTGGTTGGCACAGGATACATAACCACTGAGCTGTCCGAGGAAAGAGGGCTCAAAGGGCTGTGTCTTGATTTCGCAAATGATGTAGGAATGGATTTTGGTATTATAGAAGAGCATATCGCAAAACAACTCCGTTTCACCGACTACCATTCTATACTCTCTGCCCATATAAGCAAAGCCGTTGCCCATTTCCAGAAGAAGCTTTTGGATGTTATTTACCAACGCATCCTTCAATTCTGTCTCATCGTACTTCTCTTTGAGTTGAGTAAAATCAAAACAATAAGGGTCTTTGGTAAGTTGCTGTGCTAAGTCGCTTTGAGGCTTCGGCAACGTAGTCGTGAAGTTGGTAAGGCTCTTACCTTGCCGCTCGTAGAGGTCTGTATCAAGGAAGTTAAGCAGAACATTGCGGCTCCAATTGTTCTCTAATGTTTTGATGACGTAGAAGTATGATTTATGTGCATCGTATTTCTTGTCCAGGATATATCGTATGTGCCCCCAGGGAATACTACAAATAGTGTCAAGTGCATTTTGCGCCACAAGTTGTGGCGTAATGTCTCTTTCATTTTGCGCCACAACTTGTGGCGTATTTTCTAAGAGGGGCATAAAAGTGTTATACATCTGCCTCATATATTGCAGATTTCGGACTGATAAGCCTGACACCCCTGGCAAAGCATCCTTTAGGTCGGCACTGAGGGTGACAAATATTTTATCGCCCCATTTGGCAACGACATCTTTTGCCACTATATCCTTGCCCAATGACCAGTAAAACTTCAACATTTCACTGTTCACTTTCACTGCTGCCTTAACCTGGCTTTGGCGAAAACGCTGGTTGAGGGACTTCACCCACTCGGCATATTCCTTATTTACATGTATCAGTTTGCTCATGTCTGTATTATTTTAGTGCAAAATTACTGCTTTTCTATTAAAACGAGTCAACAAGCCCGACATTTTTACGTTGGCGTTGTCACTTAATTGACTTGGATAAAGCATCAAGAATTTCTTTCTGCTCTGCCTCGCTTAGCCCTTGAAGCTGTTTCAATAACACAGCACTACTGCTTTTTCCTCCGTTTTCATCGAGCAGATAGGCATTGTACTCTAGCATTCTTTTCAGTGGGTAAGCTCCGATATATTTAGAGGTAATATCCCCACTGCTGCTATGCCCCATACTGTCGCATATATATTTATAAGGTACGTTGTCTGAGTTGTTCAGATTTGTAGCAAAAGAGTGACGTGCCCATGTAGATGTCGGTCTTTCCTGCATTCCGAGGATTTCCGATACTATAGCCATGTGTTCACGGATGTATCGGTTATAGCGTTGTATGACCCAGATTTCTTGGTCGGCAGTAATGGACTTGCTCATAATCGGGAAGACTCTCTCACCCAGCATTGGCTCGTTGCCATATTTGTCGATTATCTTTTTCAGTTCATCCGTAACAGGGAATATGACCTCACTTGCACTTGCATTTCTTTCTTGCGTCTTATGACGGAAGAACCTCAGTTGCTTGCCATGTGTGGCAAAGTACCAGTCATCATAGGTTAAGCGCAGAGTGTCAGCCAGATTCTGCCCGTCACCAAGATACATGAACAGGAACAAACCCAAATCACGGAAAATAGCGTGCTTCTCTTTGGGAAAGAACAGTTCCTTCCCGTTTTCGTCTTTTGCCTCGTCTCTTTCCCAAAAGTCATACAGCATGCGCATGGTTGGGACTTCCAGATAATCGGCTTTCCTGCTCCCCGACTTATTATACCCCGTGTCCTTAAACATCTCCTTGGTATTACCTTTTATCAGTTTACGACTTATGCAGACATTCACGATGGCGCGAAAGGTGCGAAGGGAAATACCAATTGTCGTAAGACTTAGTTTCTTCTCCTTCATTATCTTAACCCATTTGTCAACAAACGATTTGTTGATGTCTGCAAATTGCACATTGGAACCCATGTGTCTTTCAAAACGTCTGCGCACATCTTTATTACATCTGGCTGTTCCTGCACTTTCTTTTTCCCTCTTGTTGTCGATGATAGAATCCCAGACGGAATAGATGGTACAATCGTTGTCTGCCTTTCCCTGATGGAGTTCTTGAATACGCCCCAAAGAGAAACTATCTTCTGCAATCAGTTGGTTGACCTGGTTCTCTACTTTCTGCATCAGGTTCTTCAGTTCCTTCCGTTCAGCAGCTTTCTTGTTCCTGCCCTGCTTTTCGCATTCACAGAGTTCAAGCCATTCCCCCATCGTATATTTCTTCCCAATGCGCAGATAGACTGTCTTTCCGTCATAAGCTACCCTTACAGCTACTGGCAGTTCCTGAGTGTCATCATCATTGGCTCGCCGAGTATCGAGAGCCAGCGTTCCATATACATTTCCATTAGCAGAAGTGAACTTGGCAAGGCTTGAAATGCCACGACTGCTATACTTTCTTGTGCCAAATTTCACTTCATCGGTGAAATTCATCTTTTCATTTTTCATAATAAACCTCCTATTTATAAGGGTTTTGAAACATGCAACGTGAAATTCAGGTGAAATTCGCGAGCGAAAACTGCTGCAAAATTACACAATTTTCTGCAAACGCCAAAAGAAATAATCCTTTTATTTACAGGCTTTTGCAATAACATGGCATTTCATGCAAAAACCGTAAATATGACTCATAATCTGGAGGTCCCAGGTTCAAGCCCTGGCTGGTCCACACAGGAGAATCAGCACTTACAAAAAATTTGTAGGTGCTTTTTTGTTTGCGATTTGACAAAACGCAACAACCCATGGACCACTTAACAATGAAAAAAAAACATTCCCAGTCTATCATACAAACGGGAATGATCTTTGTACAGATTTACAGTCCTGAGTTGATTAACGAACGGAACTGCTGGATGCCCTGGTGGTTGTTGTCCAGTTCTTCCACTTCCTTCAAATAGCGCTCGGCATGCACCTTGTCGTCCATACCGTAGTAGCCGAGGGCAAGCATGTACTTGCAATGGATGAGGTTCTTCGTGTCGAGGGAATCCTCCCAAATGAGCAAATCGGGCAGAGATACTGCGAAATAGTCCATAACCTGCTTCTCGAGCGACCTTGCGCCGTACTGATCTTGGCAGCTTCGAAATAGCCGGCATCAGCCCAAGCCTTGTTCCATGTGGCTTTCCAGAAGAGCTCGTAGGCCTCAGAATCCTTGCATCATTCTTTTCTTTCCAATTTACCAAATGTATGATCTGCGTTCCACGGGCAGGTATAACAGGTGGTTCCTATTGACGTTGTAAAGGTTATACCACATGTCGGTATTCATCACCACACCATTGACTCTAAGGCGGCCATGGGCGTGCACGTCGTCATGCTTGAGGATTTCGAACGTATTACTACCATACTGGATGCACCAAAGGTGGGCATAGGACTCATAGAACTTGCGGAGCTGCTCGTTGCGTGTCTCGCCGGTGAAGCCCTGTTGGTCGAGGCGCTCTTGGTAGGCGTCGAGGGCAGTGAGGAAACCACCCAGGTCGGCAATGTTCTCACCGAGTGTGCGCGCGCCGTCGCAGTAGACCAGCGGGTCGCGCTCGGGGTCGAGCTCCAGGAGGTTGAAGGTGCGGACGAGGGTCTCGCTACGCTCCTTGAAATTCATCTTGTCGGCAACGGTCCACCAGTTCCTTCGCTCGCCATACCTGTCCCACTCGGAGCCGTTGTTGTCGAAACCGTGGGTGAACTCATGGCCGATGATGGTGAAGACGGCATAGTAGCAGGCCTCGCTGACGTCGCCTGTGGGCATGAGGGGCGGCAGGAGCATGGCGGGGTAGATGGAGATGGAGTTGTCGGTGAGCATATAGAGGGCGTTGACCAGTGTGAGGTCGGAGGGGATGGGTTCCTCGTCGGGGCCTTGCATGGAGCTCATAATCCTGACGGCGAAGAGGTCGTCGGTGCCCACGAGCTTGGCCGTCAGTCGGGCATTAGCAGCCTTCAGCCGGTGCAGAGCCTCTACCATGGTCTTGCAGTCGGCGAGTGCGGGGAGACACTCCTTGTGCCACGTGTCGGGGTAGCCGACGCACATGTGGCAGTTGTTGAGCTTGTCGATGGCATTGTTCTTGGTGGTCTCGCTCATCCAGTCGACGCGAGCGATGCGCTTGCGGAGGGATGCCTGGATTTCTTTGGTGATGTTGACGAACTTGTCCTTCAGGCTCTGCGGCATGTATTTCTGCTGCACGTGGTAGGACATGAGGTAGTTCAGCTCCATTCGGGCATCGATGCGCAGCGACTTCAGCGTGGCCTGGTCCTTGGCAGGCAGTGTCTTGTTGAACTCGGCCAGTCCAGCCTCGTCGGCAAAGGCCTTATAGGTCAGAAAGGCACTCTGCATGACCTGATAGAGGTCGTCGACGCTGTGGCTGTCCCAGTAGATGTTCCAGCGCAGGATTTCTACTTCGGACATCTGCAGCATGGCAGGGTCTATACCCATTCCCTCGGCAACGAGTGTGAGTGCCGTCTCGCCATTTTCCCCCCTGGTGGTTGACAGGCTGCGGCGTGGCTGTGACTTCATGCGCTCTATGTTCTCTTGGGTGTTGATTCTGTACGCTGACATGGGCAGGATGGCGAGTTTCAGCCTGTCCTTGTCCCAGATAGGGGTGGCCTGTACGACGTCGATACCGTCCATGAACATCTTGCCGAGGGTGCGGTAAGCCTCTTCCTTGGTGGCGGGCTTCTTGTATTTCGCAGCCAATGCGGTGATGTAGTCGCGCGACTCCTTGGAGTAGTCGTGCATGTGGTCTGAGAGGGTGAAGAAGCGGCCGATGTCGGGAACGGTCTTCTTCAACTCCTGTACCCTTACTTCCATGGCTTCCTTGGCGGCATAGATTCCGCCGATGTTCTTGCTCAGGTCGTCGGGGATGGGGTTTTCCTTCAGCCACGTGCCGTTACAGTAGTCGAAAAAACTGTCGCCGGGCTTTACCGAGAGGTCCTTGTTGGCTAAATAGTCGTCAGGATAATGATACGGATCTGTCGCTGACGACGCCTCACCATCATCCTTCGAACAAGCGGTAAACAAACTCAAACTGCTGAAAGCCAAAAAGGTAATAAATACCCAAAGATTATCGCTCTTCATATACTTATAAATTTTACATTTTAATTTCCATCAATTGTGCAAAGGTAGTCATTTCTTCTGAAATAAAAGAATATATTCTTTATTATCTACAAAGTTTCCCATCGGCTCTCTTTTTAGTCCGTCCCGACGGACTGCCAGTCCGAACGGCTCGGACTGAGAGTCCGAAGCCTACGGACTCCCGGCTACCATTAATACCCAAGGTTGTTCCCTCATAACCTTGGGTTATTTCCCAATAACCGTTCCTTATTCATCAATAACCGTTCCTTATTCGCGCCACAAAAAGTTTTTGCGATTTTACCCTCCCTTCCTCCCTTTTTCGCTCGGAACGCCTTTATTTACTGGGGTTCACGGACGGGAGGGAGAATGATTGTCCCTCCCGTCTCCCTCCCGTCTAGGGTCCCTTGTTTTCAAAATGTGAGGGTGCGAACTAAAAAAGGGAGGGTAACGGGAGGGACATTTGTTTCCCCTCCCGTGCCTCAAATGCCCTGTACATCGGCATTTGAGAGGGGTGACGGGAGGAAGGGAGGGTAAAATCAAAAAAACTTTTTTGTGATGAAATTTAGCATGATAGTACCGAGGCATTTTCACGTTTGGTACTTTCATGCAATGCGGATTTCGTAAACCTTTACGTACATAGTATATAAAAATTCGTCGAAAAAGTTGCACCATTCAAAAAAAGTACTTACCTTTGCATTCGAATTCAAATTTATTGATTATAAACAGTTAACTAAATTTTTCATAATGATGAAGAGAATGTATTTGATGAAAGGCATGGCCGCTTTAGCATTTGGCCTTGTCGCCGTAAGCTGTAACAAGTCGGATATTTTTAATCCGTACGCACAGCAAGAAAAGAATCAACAGGAGTCAGAGAAAGCATTTGCTGAGAATGTCATGGATGGTCAGACAATTGACGCTAACCAGACATGGTCAACAGCAAACGCTATGGAAGTCAGCGTTACTCCAAGCGCCACAGGTACTCTGAAAATTTACACCGCTAATCCTATTGGAAACGTGGTTGCTCCTCTTTACACCGCTAATGTAACTGCAGGTGCTCAGACTACATTTACTGTCACAAAGCCTGCTGATGTTCAGGCGCTTTACGCTACTGTTTACAAAGCAGAAGGTCAGATTGTTAACTTGCAGGCTTTCGATGCTACCGGTTCAAAGGCAGAAGTTAACTTCAACTCCACTACCGGAAACCGCGCCGCTCGTCGTGCAGCTCCTGCAAAACCCACAGAGCCTGCTTACGATAAGACTAACCCCATTGTAGCTCCTACAGAGCCTACGGGCATGCCTACCGCAGCCAATGCTCAGGAAAAGATTACTGAAAACAAAACCGCAGAATGGGGTTATGATGGCAAAACTATTTTCCTTGCCGAGAATGTGACTCTGACCATTACACAACAGTGGGGCGCATTAAAGAACTCTAAGATCTATATGAGTAGTGGTAGTAAAATCGTAAACACTACTGGTACTATTAGTACGGAAAATACCACAATTTACAACAACGGTGGTACACTCGAAGGTGGATTGTCATTGAATAACAAAACCACTATTTGGAACTTAGGAACTATCGACGGCAAGAATGGAGACATTACTTATGTCAATGACAATAGTACTATCTATAATGCTGGAACCATTAAGAACGTTAACAATTTCACTGTAGGTCAAGGAGGTATGCTTTGGAATGTTGGTTCTATCAATGCAACTGGCACGCTGAAGGGTTACAATAACGGTTCTAAGATTTACAATGGTAATATTGCAAACAAAAGCATTACGGTTGGCAGCCTAGAGTTAGGAAACTCTAATGAATATTTCTGGAACGACGGTCTTGTCAACGTCACTGGAACCATCAAGTTTACCAATGAGGGAGCCAAATTCGCTAATAATGGTACTCTGAAGGGTAACAAGTTTGACATCTCAGCTGGAAGCCAGTTCGTAAACTACACAGATGCAGAGGTAGTCATTACTGAATCTACTGACATCACAAACGCCAATGCCATTTGGATTAACAACGGTACATATCAGTCAGGTTCCTATATGGTAAAGGCTGGTGGCAACCAGGTATTCAACAACTGCCGACTGACGGTTACTGGCAAGTTTACTATGGGTAATGACGATGGTAGCCGTTTCGTACTGAATGGTGATGCTGCTGTTATCGCAGATAGCTTCGACTGGGTTGGTGACAACTATTTCTGGATGGGTAGCAACTCACTGCTGCTCGTGAACGGCACACTGAAGTCAAACAACAAAAACGACGACGGCAAGGGCTTCCACCAGTATGGTAACGACCTGGCAGTTATCTCAGCTAATGCTATTACCACCGACAACGTTGATGCTCAGGGCAGAATCTGCTTGTATGGTAAGATTTGTGTTGATGCTAATAAGATGTTTACGTTGAAACGTGTAGACGCCATCAGCAAGAACAACTATGTGGCAGAGGGTGAGGTTACCTTTACCACAAAGCAGTTCACGGCACCTGTTCCTGACTCATGGAAGACTCCGACTACTTGTCGTCCTGCTTATATTCCCGAAAATCCGGATCCAGATCCCGTTATGTACTACTACTATGCATTCGAGGACCTCGGTACAACGAACGACTTCGACTTCAACGACGTAGTTATCCGCGTATCTGCTCCCATTAATGGTACGTCAACTGTTCAGTTGATGTGTGCCGGTGGTACCATGTCAACCAAGGTAACTTACGGTGAAACAATTTTATGCAAAGAGGTTCATGCTGCATTTGGCGTAGACAACATCAAGGATATGATTAATACCGGAGCTGGTCCTGAAAAGACCTTCGTCACACTGGGTACTATTAACCCGCCTGCTAATACTGACATGTCTAGGCTCCCATTCGGCATCACCTGTCAGGGTAACGAAGGACAGGTTATCAGAGTTGAGAACAGTGTTGAAAACCATGGTAAAGCTCCATTGCTAATCGTTGTTAACGGTTATCCCTCAGGAGATAATGCAGGTAAGTGGTTCTGGTCTAGGGAGTTCATCAACATTGTAAACCCATACGAGCAGTTTGGCGCATGGGGTGCTAATGTACAGTCAAATGCTAATTGGTACTTGAACTACAAAGAAAAGGATAAAGACGGAAAGCTAATCCTTTACAAATGGTAATTGAATTCATCAAATACATAAGATAAACTAGAAGGAAGGGGGTGTCTATGAGATATGGGCACCCCTTTTATCCATTAAATAAGGACGTAACTATGAAGCAGATAAATAGTGCACTGATTGTCATCCTGGCAACATCGCTGACACTAGGGTCGTGCAAGAGCAAAAACGTGTTCGACCAAGAAGGGTACAACGAGATCATTACAGGTCAGTTCCCCATCGAGCCGATTGACCAGACACAGATGTGGAATCTGTCTACGCGACGGACTGTCAGCATCAACGTCAATGCCAATCTGGAGAATATGGAGAAGCTGATGGTGCTTACAGCAAACCCTGCCGTCAATAGCGATGCTCAGATCATGGCTGAGGAGGCTAATCCCGAAGAGGGACGCACCTATACGATGCTATTCGTGGCTCCTGACGCAAAGACGACATTCTATGCTGCCATCAAGACAACAGACAATCGCTATGCTATCGTAGAATTTAAGGCGTCCGACAATACGGTGAACTTCAATAACAAGGTGATGGCTACGATTAACACGGAGCCCAAACGCCAGGCGTTCACCTACTGCTTTGAAGAAAACTTCCCCATGCCTGGCGACTACGACTTCAACGACTGCGTGATGCGCATGTCTTTAGAGCGTGGCAGTAAAAAGAATCAGGTTAAACTGAACGTCACTTTAGAGGCCGTTGGTGCGAAGATTCCAATGGCAGGTGCCGTCAGACTGTGTGACTACAACTATAACGACATTGAGAGCGTGGAGATAGCCGACGGAAAGGCATTTGACGATGGCTATCCATTGCAGAAAAAATACATCCCCGAAGACGCTACACTGCTTCGTGGACGCAACAACGTAGCGGTCATCCGACTATTTGAAGATGCCATGTGGTGTATGGTCAAGGAAGACCCCGACAATATCGGTATTCTGACTCGAAAGAACATCAACGTGACACGAGCCACAGATGAAACAAACCTTCACAGAACACCTATCACCAAGACCTATATCATTACCTTCAAGGAGAGTTCTGCTGCCCTTCTGAACAACTTTCTGGAAGACAAGTTAGACCCGTTTATCGTGACACTCTTCAACGCAGGTTATTGGGAGACGCACGTATACACCCATCAGCAGGCACAGGCGCTCTACGAGTATCCTGACCAGAACGATGTACACATGCTCTGGGCATTGTGCGTTCCATCAGGCAACTTCCGCTGGCCTTTGGAGGGTAATCTGATAGGCAACTACAAAGACAACATACTGACGGGAACCTACCGTGAGTATAACCACTCCTTCGGACAATGGGCCGCCCAAAAAGAACAGTCGAGAGACTGGTTCTACTACCCGACTGTTACGGAGGTATATTAATATAAAGATATGGTATTAAATTATATATGGGTAGCTTTCTTTATCGTTGCCTTCGTCATTGCAGCGATAAAACTACTTTTTATGGGAGACTATGAGGTATTCCCGGCGATGATGGACTCCACGTTCTCATCGTCGAAGACCGCATTTGAGATTTCGTTAGGACTGACAGGTGTGCTGTCACTCTGGCTGGGTGTGATGAAAGTCGGAGAGAAGGGAGGCGTCGTCAACGTACTGGCCCGCCTGCTGAGTCCCGTATTCACCAAGTTGTTTCCTGACATTCCCAAGGGACACCCCGTAACGGGTTCCATCTTCATGAACATAGCCGCCAACATGCTGGGACTGGACAATGCCGCCACACCGCTGGGACTGAAGGCAATGGAACAGATGCAGGAACTGAACCCGAAGAAGGACACAGCATCGAACCCGATGATTATGTTCCTGGTGCTGAACACATCAGGACTGACACTCATCCCCGTCAGCATCATGGTATATCGTGCACAAATGGGTGCAGCCCAGCCAACGGACATCTTCATCCCCATCCTGCTGGCAACATTCTTCTCGACATTGGCAGGCATTATCATCACCTCGCTTTTTCAGCACATCAATCTGCTGAACCGCACCATCCTGCTGACCTTGGGCGGAGCCTGTGCCGTAGTAGCATCCATCATCTGGGGTTTCTCACAGATGGATCCCGACACGATGAACCGTGTCAGCACCACATCAGCCAATATCCTGCTGATGACCATCATTACAGGATTCATCCTGGCAGGTGTGCGTAAGAAGGTCAACGTATACGACGCCTTTATCGAAGGTGCCAAAGACGGATTCCAGACAGCCGTTCGCATCATCCCCTATCTGGTGGCTATCCTCGTTGGCATCGGTGTGTTCCGTGCCTCAGGAGCTATGGATATGCTCATTGGGGGCATGCGCTGGTGCGTAGAACTAACGGGAGCCAATGCCCAATGGGTAGATGCTATGCCTACGGCGCTGATGAAACCGCTGTCTGGGTCAGGAGCACGCGGCATGATGGTCGACGCAATGACGACCTATGGTGCAGACTCGTTTGTAGGCAGGCTGTCGTGCGTCTTCCAAGGCTCAACAGATACCACATTCTACATCTTGGCAGTCTACTTCGGTAGCGTTGGCGTTTCCAAGACCCGTCACGCCGTCTCTTGCGGCTTGCTAGCCGATCTGGCCGGTATCATCGCTGCTATAGCTATATGTTATTTGTTCTTTAACTAGTAAGACAATGGGTAAGCTAACTACCATTTTCAAAGATACAGCCATCTACGGACTATCGAGCATTATAGGCCGCTTTCTGAACTACCTGCTGGTACCACTCTATACGGCACAATTCTCTGCTGCCAGTGGAGCCTACGGCATCATCACCAATATCTACGCCTATGTGGCACTGGCCATGGTGCTGTTGACATTCGGTATGGAGACAACCTATTTCCGCTTTACCAACAAGACGCATACGGACTCCGAGACGGTCTATGGCACCACATTGATTACCGTGGGTTCGATATCGTTGGTGTTTGCTGTATTGGTATTGCTATTGTTGTCGCCTATCAGTCAACTGATGGGTTATGGCGAACATCCCGACTACGTAGGAGTGATGGCCGTCACGATAGCTATCGACGCCTTTCTGTGTATTCCCTTCGCTCACTTGCGCCAACAACGGAAGGCCATTAAGTTTGCAGCCCTCAAGCTGTTGAACATCATGGTGACCATCCTGCTGAACCTCATCTACTTCTATTTCATGGACGGTAAGGATGTAGGTTATGTGTTCTATATTAATCTGGCTTGTACGGTAATGCTTGCCGTCTGCCTGATTACGGAATATACTGGTTTCCGTTGGAAACTTGACAAGGTGCTGCTACGCAATATGCTCAGCTATTCATGGCCTATCTTGATATTAGGTATCGCAGGTATTCTGAACCAGACGGCCGACAAGATGCTATTCCCGTACATCTATGAGGGCAGCGACATGCGGGCCCAACTGGGTATCTATGGTGCCTGTTCGAAGATAGCCATGATTATGGCGATGATCACGCAGGCCTTCCGCTTTGCCTACGAGCCTATCGTCTTTGCAGGAGTAAAGGACAAAGACCAACACGAGATGTACACGAAGACCATGAAGTTCTTCATCATCTTCACCCTGCTGGCTTTCCTGATTGTGGTAGGCTACATGGACCTTCTGAAATACATCGTCCGCAATCCAGACTACTGGGTAGGACTGAAGGTCGTTCCTATCGTGATGGCTGCAGAAATCATGATGGGCATCTACTTCAACCTGTCGTTCTGGTATAAAATCATCGACAAGACCATCTGGGGAGCAATCTTCTCCGGCATCGGTTGTGCCGTACTGTTGGCAGTCAACATCATCTTTGTGCCCAAGTACGGTTTCATGGCTTGTGCATGGGGTGGTTTTGCTGGATATGGTGTCGCCATGCTCGCCAGCTATTTCGTGGGACAGAAGTACTATCCGCTGAAATACCCTATAAAGGAAATTGTCCTCTATGTGGTGCTGGCGTATGTGCTCTTCCGCCTCATGGACTTGTCTGTCGACTGGCCGATGATGGGCCGACTGGCTTTCAACACCCTCCTTATCCTTATCTTTGTGGCAGTCATCGTCAAGTTCGACTTGCCGCTGGGTAAGTTACCTGTTATTGGAAAATACTTTAGATAATATCATCATGAGAAAACTATTCTTATCATTACTGAGTCTGTGTGCACTCGGAGCACACGCCGACGAGGGTATGTGGACCCTCTACAACCTGCCCACTGCCGTCTACGACCAGATGAAGCAGTATGGCTTCCAACTGCCTATGGAACAGTTGTACAAGAGTGACAATGCCGTGAAGAATGCCGTCGTCAACTTCGGTGGTTTCTGCTCAGGCGTCGTCGTTTCACCCGACGGACTGGTATTCACCAACCACCACTGTGGTTTCGATGCCATTCGTCAGCATTCTACTGTTGAACATGACTACCTGCTGAACGGCTTTTATGCCAAGTCATATGAGGAAGAATTGCCCAACAAAGATTTGTTCGTCAGTTTCATGATTGAACAGAAAGATGTGACCGACGAGATAACAGCAGCCTTGAAAGGGGTCAAGCGAAGCCGTCAAGGACATGTGGTAGACAGTATCGAGAATGCTTGGCAGAAGACTATCCGCCAGCAGGACTCAACCCTTCGCGTGGAAGTAAAGCCTTTCTACGAGGGTAACAAGTACTACTGCACCACCTACCGCGACTTCAACGATGTGCGTCTGGTATTCACCGTGCCTAAGTCGATGGGTAAGTTCGGTGGTGAGACGGACAACTGGATGTGGCCACGCCAGACATGCGACTACTCCGTATTCCGCATCTATGCTAACCCCAAGACCAACGGTCCTGCTGAGTATTCCAAGGACAACGTGCCCTATCACCCCAAGTCATGGGCTCCTGTTTCCATGCAAGGCTACAAGCCTGGCGACTTCTGCATGATTATGGGTTATCCCGGCTCTACCAGCCGCTACCTGTCCAGCTATGGCATCCAGGAGCGTCGCGATGCCTTGAATGCACCACGAGCCCAGGTTCGTGGTGTCAAACAGAAAGTTATGTTGCGCCACATGCGTGCTGACGAGGCTGTTCGCATCAAGTACGACTCCAAGTACGCCAGTTCCAGCAACTATTGGAAGAACTCTATCGGCATGAACAAATGCATCGACTCCATCGGACTCATCCAGCAGAAGCGCCAGTATGAGGAGAAGATCAGTCAGTGGCTCAGCACTCATGAGGCTCCTGAGGCTGCAGGACTTGATTTCAGCAAGATGGCCGACCTCTACCAAAAGCGGATGGCTGTGTCGAAGGCACGTACCTTGTTCATAGAGTCGTTTTTCATGCAAGACCAGCTGACCTACCGCGCCATGAGGATTCAGTGGAACATGCGCGTCGAGGGTCCCAAGGACAAGCCCAAGAAACAATATCACCTATTCAAGGACAACAGCGACGAGTGGGACTTCGATACCGACCGTGAGATACTGGTTGCACTCATGAAGAACTACCGAGAACAGATAACGGATGACACCTACCTGCCAGACTTCTACCAGACCATTGACAAGAAGTTCAAGGGAGACTACGAGGCTTATGTCAATGCACTCTACAACAAGTCTATCCTGATGAAGTCGGATAAACCCATCTATTTCAACAAGAAAAGCTATAAGAAGGACCTTGGCGTGCAATATGGCCTGTCTATCAGTGAGACGTTAGAGAAAATCAATGATGCTCGCCAGAAGCTGAACAGCGAGATTGCCGAGCAGGAGAAACTGCTGTGTGCTGCCGTACTGCGTATGGAACAAGACATGCCCAACTACTCGGATGCCAACTTCACCCTGCGCATGACCTACGGACAGATTGGCGAATACACGCTGGGCGGACGTCCTTCAGGCTATTATACCACCGCCCGTTCGCTGTGGGAGAAGATGCAGAAAGCCGACCAGAACTTTGAATACTTTGCCGAGCCCGTGATGCACGAGCTGATGGCACAGAAGGACTTTGGCCGTTATGCTGATGCCCTGACAGGCACCATGCAGCTCTGCTTCCTGTCGAACACCGACATTACTGGCGGCAACTCAGGTTCACCTATCTTTAATAATAAAGGTGAACTGCTTGGCCTGGCCTTCGACGGCAACTGGGACAGTTTGTCAAGTGATATCTTCTTCGACCGTCAACTGGCTCGTACCATCAATGTCGATGTGCGCTACATGCTGTACATGATGGACAAATGGGGACATGCCGACCGGTTGCTGAAAGAGATTGACGCAAAATAATATGGAATAATTTTGTAAGATGCAAAAAAATAATGTATCTTTGCAGCCGATTATCAATTTAACATTTAAACAAATTACACAAAATGAAAAAATTTCAAACTATGATGCTCATGCTGCTGGTTGCAGTAATGGGTATGACCGTACAGTCATGCGGTGATGATGACAACTCTACATCTGGTGATAACAAAGTAGGTTATATTAGAGAGGATTTTTCCAAAACTTTGAAATTTCAGGATAGATATTTTTCTGAATATTCCGATGAGGCTACTGTGAAGAAGCTTTCAGAAGACCAACAGATGACACTCCTTGCTTTCTTCACCGCTATTAAGGAAGCTGATGCAAGTTTACAAACACTGGTAGATGGCGGAACTACTCCTGCTGATGCCAAGGTGATTAGTACTTACAAAAAATATGTGGAAGAATTCACCAATAACAAGGGATTCGAAGGTACTATTAAGATTACTAAAGTCAAGAATGGCACCACCTCTGAAGTTGGTACCATCACATTCACAAAATAATAATCAGTGATTAAAAAAAATACCTCCAAGACAGCTTGGAGGTATTTTTTTATTTCTTCTTTCGAGGTTTTCGGATGGCCCAGCCTTCTTCAGAGAAATCGGGAATCTCGCCCTTTAACTTCATGCCTTTGGGGTTGAGGAACTGCATCCAGTCTTCTTTTTGGTGGGGCTTGTCGGACTTATGGGCCTCATGGGGCTTATTAGACTTATGGGGCTCATGGGCATGGGATTTGGGGCTATGGGCACCTTCGGAAGCATCGTTGCAACGAACGTCACGGTTCTTATAGCGCTGGCCGTCGATATATTTCATCACTCGCTCGGCATCTTCCTCGGGAACCTCAAAGTACGACATCGTCTGTAGGAGGTCAATATGACCTACAGCTACATGGCCATGTACGTTCTTGTTCAGGAACTGCATCAGTTCGCCGGGGTAGAAACCGTCCTTCTTACCCAAGTTGATGAAGAGCTTGCGGTAGCCTTCACTGGTTGGCGTAGCTTGCTTCTTTCCACGACCATCACCCTTCCGGCCTCTTCCGTCTTCCTTGTTACCTCTGCCTTCCCTGCTGCTAA
The DNA here is from genome assembly GCF_900107705.1 of Prevotella sp. tc2-28. Classification (GTDB taxonomy): domain Bacteria; phylum Bacteroidota; class Bacteroidia; order Bacteroidales; family Bacteroidaceae; genus Prevotella. The sequence goes on along the minus strand of NZ_FNRE01000010.1, from coordinate 120,230 downwards.
CCACACCTATCTCCGGTGCGTCGGCATAGTAGGCTAAGAACTTGCCGAACTCCAAGGAGACTATCTTCTTGATGAGGTCGTCCTTATCCACATACTCGAAGTAGCGGCTGATGTCCTGCATAAAGGGGGCAATCTGCTCTTCGTCCACATCGGCCTTGACTATCTGGTCCATTAACTTGTAAAGCTGTTTCTTGCAGATTTCCTCTGCCGAGGGGATGGTGCCTTGTTCGAACTGCTTACCAATCTCCTTCTCGATGTTGCGAATCTTGAACTTCTCACGGCTGTGTACGATGCTGATGCTGGTGCCCTTCTTGCCGGCTCGACCTGTACGGCCCGAGCGGTGGGTGTAGTTCTCGATATCGTCGGGCAGTCCGTAGTTGATGACGTGCGTCAGGTCATCGACGTCCAGTCCGCGGGCAGCCACGTCGGTAGCCACCAACAACTGCACGGTATGCTGGCGGAACTTCTGCATGGTCAGGTCGCGCTGTTGTTGCGAGAGGTCGCCATGCAACGCCTCGGCATTGTACCCATCCTTGATGAGCTTGTCGGCCACCTCCTGCGTCTCTATCTTCGTGCGGCAGAAGATGATGGCGAAGATGCGGGGATAGTAGTCCACCAGTCGCTTCAGTGCCAGGTACTTGTCCTTAGCATTCACCATGTAATAGATATGATTCACGTGTTCGGCACCCTCGTTACGGCTACCGACGACAATTTCTTTATAGTCATGCAGGTATCCTTTGGCAATGCGCTCGATGTCGCGGCTCATGGTGGCCGAGAAGAGCAGCGTGTTACGGTTTTCAGGCACACCTTCCAGTATGGCGTCGATGCTCTCCTGGAATCCCATGTTCAGCATCTCGTCGGCCTCGTCCAGCACCACGTTCTGCACGTCGTCCAGCTGTGCCACGCCGCGCTTCATCAGGTCGATCAGTCGGCCCGGCGTAGCCACGATGACCTGCACGCCTTTGCGCAGGGCGCGAATCTGCTGTTCTATAGATGCACCGCCATAGACCGCCTCGATGTGGATGCCGTCCAGGTATTTGGCAAAGTCGCGCATGTCGTCGGCAATCTGCAGGCACAGCTCACGCGTCGGCGCCAGCACGAGTGCCAGTGGAATGCCGCGTCCTATCTCGCCCAGCTGCGGGCGTGGTTTCTCTGCAATGCGTTGCAATACGGGAATGCCGAACGCCGCCGTCTTGCCCGTGCCCGTCTGGGCCAGTGCTATCACGTCGTTTTTGTTTCCTAACAAATAAGGTATTACCTCCTCTTGTACAGGCATGGGCTGTACAAACCCCATTTCTTCGATGGCTTTGCGAATCCCTTCGCTCACACCAAGTTCTTCAAATGTCTTCAAAATCAATATGTTTTCTTAATTCGGATACAAAGGTACGAAATAATTCATAATTCTTTGCCGATAAAGCAAGAAAATCTCCATTGCATAGTATAATTCATATTTTTATAGTATATTTGCAGATGCTATGAAGATAGGTATTTTTTGTTCGGCAAACGAGCAGTTGGACCCCGACTTCTTCACCATGACGGAGGAGCTGGGGCGGTGGCTCGCCACAGAGGGCCATACGCTGGTGTATGGCGGTGTTAACAGTGGACTGATGGAGTGCGTGGCCCGTGCGGTAAAACAAGCGGGCGGAAGGACGGTGGGCGTGCTGCCGCAGATAGTGGTGAAGGGCGGGCGCATCTCTGACTACGTGGACGTGGAGATGATGTGCGACAACCTGAGCGACCGCAAGCAGCTGATGGGCGACAGGAGCGACGTGTTCATAGCGCTGCCCGGCGGCATCGGCACCATCGACGAGGTGTTCACCATCGCTGCCGCCCATACCATCGGATACCACGACAAGCGGGTGATTCTGTATAACATGAAGGGTTTCTGGGACGACTTGACCGCCATGCTGGACCGCTTGCAGCAGCGGGGCATGGTGCGCGGCGAGTGGCGCGACTATATCGCCGTGGCCAACAGCCTGGAGGAAATTTCGGAATTAATCAAAGGATGATGGGGCTTATAGGGCTAATTGGCCTTATTAGCCCCATAGGCCTCATTAGCCTTAGCGCAGGGCTAAGGCGCGGTTCTCGGCAGCCTCCATCAGTTCGCGCTCGCCGGGACCTTTGTCGTTGATGCCGCAGAGGTGCAGGATGCCGTGGATGATGACGCGGTGCAGCTCTTCGTCATAGTCTTTCCCGAACAGCTCGGCATTCGAGCGCACCGTGTCGAGCGAGATGACGAGGTCGCCGTTCAGCACATCGTCTTCACAATAATCGAAGGTGATGATGTCGGTGTAATAGTCGTGACCGAGATACTCGCGGTTCACCTCCAGGATGTGCTCGTCGTCACAGAACAGATAGCCCACCTCGCCAACCTTCTTGCCGTAGGTGTCGGCCACGCGGCGAATCCATGCCGTGGTCTCGCGCCGCTTAATCTTTGGGAACTTAACGTTTTCTGCGCTATAGGTAATCATAATTACTCATTACTAATTACTCATTAATGTCTTCGTTTCGGCAGAAACGCACTGACGTCCATGCCGAAGTGCTGAAGTTCGCGCACCATCGTGCTGCTGATGCTGCTATACTGCGGTTCGCTATAGAGCAGGATGGTCTCGATGCCACTGATCTGGCGGTTGATGTCGGCCTGTTCGCGCTCGTACTCAAAGTCCTTCACGCTCCTGACGCCCTTGACGATGTATCGCGCACCCTCCGCCTTGGCAAAATCGACCGCCAGCCCGTAATACGCCTTCACCTCGATGCGGGGCTCGTCGGCATAGAGGTCGGCAATGGCACGGATGCGCTCCTCGGCACTGGGCATGCCGGGCTTGTGCACCTGGTCGCCCACCACGCCGATGACCATGCGGTCGAACAGCGGCAGCGCCCTGCGCACGATTGAATCATGCCCCACAGTAAATGGATTGAAACTTCCTACAAATATTCCAGTCTTCATATCTATTCTTTTTGGCACGGATGGCCACGGAATAACACGGAAAGCTGCGCTCAAGGAACAGAAAAAAATCCGTGTCCATCCGTGTCCATCCGCGCCTAATAAAACTCTTCACTCAAACAGGCTCGGTTCCATAATATTCCCGCTATACGGGTTGCGTCCGAAATGCTTATACGCCAGTTCCGTGACCATGCGGCCTCGGGGTGTGCGCTTGATGAAGCCCTCCATGATGAGGAACGGCTCATAGACCTCCTCCACTGTGCCGGCATCCTCGCCGATGGCTGTGGCGATGGTCGTGATGCCCACGGGTCCGCCACGGAACTTGTCGATGATGGTCAGCAGGATACGGTTGTCTATCTCGTCCAGTCCGTACTGGTCAATATTCAGTGCCGTCAGCGCTATTTTCGTAATGCTGGTGTCGATGCGACCCGTACCCTTCACCTGGGCGAAGTCGCGGACTCGGCGCAACAGGGCATTGGCAATACGGGGCGTGCCACGCGAGCGGCGGGCTATCTCCAGCGAGGCATCCGTCGTGATGGGCACGCGCAGGATGCTGGCGGAGCGCTCTATAATCTTCTGCAACGTCTCGGGGTCATAATACTGCAAGTGCATGTTGATGCCGAAACGGGCTCGCAGCGGTGCCGTCAGCAGTCCGCTGCGGGTGGTGGCTCCCACCAGCGTGAACGGGTTCAGGTCAATCTGTATGGAGCGTGCCGACGGGCCTTTGTCTATCATGATGTCGATGCGATAGTCCTCCATCGCCGAGTAGAGATATTCCTCGACAACGGGCGACAGTCGGTGAATCTCGTCGATGAACAGCACGTCGTTCTTCTCCAGCGATGTCAGGATGCCTGCCAGGTCGCCGGGCTTGTCGAGCACGGGACCGCTGGTAATCTTGAAGCCTACACCCAACTCATTGGCTATGATGTTAGAGAGTGTTGTCTTTCCCAGTCCGGGAGGACCATGCAGCAATACGTGGTCGAGCGGTTCGCCACGATACTTGGCAGCCTCAACGAAAACTTCGAGGTTCTCTACCACCTGTTGCTGTCCGCTGAAATCATGGAAAGCCAGCGGGCGCAGGGCGTTTTCGAACTCCTTTTCGCTTGATGAGAGTTGCTCTTGTCTGATGTCAAAATCTTCGTCCATCTTTGTTGTTTTTGGGTGCAAAGATACAAAAGAATTATGAATTATAAGTGATGAGTTATGAATTATTTTCGTACCTTTGCGCCTGCAATGAGGATAGGTAACATTGATTTAGGCGAGCGTCCCGTCTTTCTGGCTCCGATGGAGGACGTGACGGACATTGGCTTCCGACTGCTCTGCAAGCGGTTCGGTGCCTCTATGGTATATACGGAGTTTGTAAGTGCCGAAGCTTTGGTGCGCGATGTGAAGTCAACGGTCAATAAGCTGAAGATAGCTGACGAGGAGCGTCCCGTGGGCATTCAGATTTACGGTCGCGACATAGACGCAATGGTGGAAGCCGCCAAGATAGTGGAACAGGCCGGACCGGACGTGATAGACCTTAACTTCGGCTGTCCGGTAAAGAAGGTGGCAGGAAAGGGAGCTGGTGCCGGTATGCTGCAGAACATCATGCTACCCGACGGCAGCATCAACCCCGATGCCAAGCTGTTGGAGATTACCCGCAAGGTGGTCGATGCCGTCAGAGTGCCTGTGACCGCCAAGACGCGTCTGGGCTGGAACCACGAACAGCTCTGCATCACCTCGCTGGCCGAACAGTTGCAGGACTGCGGTATCCGGGCATTGACCATTCACGGACGAACCCGAAGCCAGATGTACACGGGTGAGGCCGACTGGACGCTGATAGGTGAAGTCAAAAGGAATCCTCGCATCCATATACCAATCATCGGCAATGGCGACATCAAGTCGCTCAGCGATGCCGACCGTGCCTTTGACACTTACGGCGTTGATGCCGTCATGATTGGCCGTGCCACCTTCGGCTGCCCCTGGATTTTCAGTCGTCAAGAGCTTACTTTGGATGAGAAGATTGATGTCTTGGAAGAACAGCTGCGCATCAACATCGAACGGTGCGATACGGAGGAAATACGCAAAAGCAAAAAATCTGCCGAACTCTGTGGCATCCTGCATACCCGCCGCCACCTGGCAGCTTCACCGGTCTTCAAGGGCATTCCCAATTTCCGCGAGACCCGCATTCAGATGCTCCGGGCAGAAAAAAAGGATGACCTGATAGCCATCCTTGAGAATTGTCGCGAAAGATTGCGCTCAGAACCACTGCATCAGTGAGCGTGCGCTTAGTACCACTGCATCAGTGAACGCAGATAGGCAGTCAGTTCTGCTGCCATCTTCTCATGTTGCCACTTGCTGGGATGCCACGATGCACCATAACCAATGTCACCCGTCTGGGGGGTGAAGTCAAAGCGGTAAACCTGTGGGTCGCCAGCCTTATGGGCTTCATCTACCACCTCGTTCAGCGTGTTTTTAGCTATTTCCAATTCTTTTCCGTTGAGCATGGAACCACAAAGGTAGACTATCTTAGCTTTGGGGTTATGGCTGCGCACTTGTTTCAGAAACTGCTTATAGGCCGCCTTCAGCCGCTTCACGTCATAGTTGTTGGTCGACAGGTCGTTGGTACCGAGGTTGATGCATACCAGCTGGGGCTGGTAACGGCTGAAGTCCCACTTCTCGCTGCGATCATAGAGGTTGGTGTACTCGTATTCGGTGGTCATCACGTTCTCGGGTGTTCCTGCCTTTGGTCCGTCGTAGCTGCGGTAAACACCGATGCCGCTGCGAGCGACCACATGGGCACGAGCCTCCAAGGCGCGACAAGTCAGTTGAGCATAGGTCAGATAGTGATTCTCCGTCTCATACTCAAATGGATCGCTAGCCACTATGGCTTCGTTGCCATAGCCACAGGTAATGCTGTTGCCAATGAACTCAATGGTACGTTCTGGCAAGGCTGGTGGAGGGAGCAGCATACTACCCTTGTCCAGAATAAACCCTCGGAAGTCAGGTTTCAGTTCATAGCCTTCGATAACATACATTAGTCGGATGGTATGACAACCTTGAGGCAGTGCGGTGGCAATGGTAACCACCGAATCTTTCTCACCCATCAGAGCTACCTTGAAGGGTTCTGCCTGATCTATCTGTGCCATGAAGTAACCGCTTTTGGGCTTGGCCCAGAGTTTCAGACTAGTCCCTGTGAAGCTAGCGTTGATTTGTGTACCAGGGAAGGTAAAGCGTGGACGCTCGGGATTGTCAAAACAGATACGTCCCACATACTGGATGTTTTTGTCTGTTGGTTTGATGACTGTACCCTGCAATGGGAGTGTCGTCGAAGCTTGAATACCCACCGACATAAAAGCCATCAAGGCTAGTAGTTTCATGTGTCTCATATTCATTTCCTATTTTATAAGATGATACGTTCCTCCTGCCAAAGGTTTCACGACACCTTTCATCTCCAAGGAGAAAAGCATGGCTGTCAGTTGACCGATGGGGATATTTGTTTTTACACTGATAAGGTTCAATTGCAAGTCATTGGTCTGTTGCAGCAGCGCGACCACCTGTTGCTCTTCAGCTGACAGGTCTGGGAAGAGCTGACGTTCTACTGCCTCCGGCTTCTGCTTGACGGTTTGCCATCCCATCGACTCAACAAAGTCCTGAGCCGACGTGATGAGCGCAGCCGTGTTGTTGCGTATCATACGGTTACAGCCCTCGGAGAATGGCATTCCAACGGCACCTGGAAAGGCAAATACGTCACGCCCGTACTCCTGAGCTACCCGACAAGTGATAAGCCCCCCACCCTTAATAGCACTCTCCACTAGGATGGTGGCATCCGACATACCCGCTACAATACGGTTACGCTGGCGGAAGTTATTAGGCAATGCCTGTGTCTGCGACATGTATTCCGTCAACAAGCCACCCTGCTTCAGCATCTCAACGGCGATGGATCGATGATGGGGCGGATAAATCTGGTCCAGTCCGTGTGCCAGAACACCCACGGTCTCGAATCCGTTATCCAAAGCCTGACGATGGGCACAGACATCAATACCATAAGCCAGTCCGCTGACTATCAGTACGTCGGGACACAATTGACGCAGGTCTCTAACGAAACGACGCACGATATCTTGTCCGTAGTTGGTACAGTGACGAGTTCCCACGATATTGATGATATGACACTGGTTCAAATCGGCCTCACCCTTATAGAAAAGGACTATTGGCGCATCTGGACATTCCTTCAGTCGCTGTGGATAATCATCATCCTGCAATGTCATCGCCTTAATGCCATTTTTTTCGATGAACTCCATCTCTGCTGCTGCCCTGCGCAAAGCCTCATCCCAAGAGAAGCGTGCCTTACACTCGTCATAGACAGCTTTGCCACCCCCCAGCGACTGATAGCGCTCGAGAATTACGGCATGGTTGACGCCTGTCAGACGCGTCAACGCAATGGAATAATATAACTCTTCGCTTGACATGATTCTATCCCTTTTTCAGGTAGGGAGCAAAAGCTCGGTCGTAATCCTCACTTTGCCCCAACCGTCCGTTGATGAGACAGACAAGCATAATCTTACCTTTGAAACAGATCGCCTCATCGGAGGCACGATAGATGTCTTGATGGAAAATATACTTGAAGCCGTCCTTCTCTAACCACAGGCGGGAAATAAACTCGTCATCACAACGCAAGGGAGCCTTGTATTGCAGTTCCATACGGGCCACTACAGCATCAACACCTTTCTCGTGCATCTGTGCGAAGCTCAGTCCGCACTCTTTCAGGAAAAGATGACGCGTATGCTCCGTATAGTGAAGGTAGTTGGCATTGTTCACAATACCCTCGATGTCGCACTCATAGTCGCGTACCTCCATCCTTGTCTCGAAAATGTATTTACTCATGATTTTTTCTTTTCAAATATTCATAACCAATACGACAGCGCAGACAGTCGCGCTTGTCGCAGTATTCGCGTTTCAACTGTATCAGCGCCTGTGAGTCTCCCGCGGAACTGACCTCCAATCCCACATCTGTCCACATGCGGATGATATAATTATTCTCGGCCTTCAGCTGTTCCAGGAAATCGAAGGCACGGTCGCACAGCTCTTCTTTCATGAGATGACGTCCATAGGCAAAGAGCATCGGTACACCAGTATTGATAATCAACAGGTTGATGGAGGCTGGCGATAGTTGTTTCTGACTACGGAAACTCTCCGATCCGAAGGTATAGTGTGTCTCCCAATAAGGAGTGACTTGTGTCTGTAACAGTTGTGCCAACCCTGCCATATCCCTACAGTCTGCCAGTGCCGACAGTGAGATTTTACGCTGATAGTAGAGGTTGGCTAACTGGGATATGCGGATGTGTGGGAAGTTTTGTGGGCGTAACCTAAGGAATCGCCATAACTTGTAATCCATCGGTTTCAACGAGAACTTATGTGCCAGATACTGATACTCATTGCGCAACTTAGCGAAATAGCCCTCATTCAGAGCATCTTTCTGATAGCGCTCAGGCACTGCCTCCAGTTCCAGAAGTCCTGCCTGTCCCATGAAAATGGCTTCTATCTGGAACAAGTCGTCGCGGTGCTTGCCTACGGCTTGCAAAGGGATATGGCGTGCCCACTCCTCAAAGGCATCTCCGTTGATGCCAAAGCCGTAGTTACGGGCCATCGTTACAAAAAAAGCATCTTCCCACGAACCGCCTGCCTGTCGAGCGCGCTCACTGATAGCTATCGTCTTCTGCTCCAGACGTTCTGTCTGCAGGGCAGCCATCCACGAATGTACCATCAAACGCGTGAGATCAGGGATAATGCGATAACAGGGGGGATAGGCATCTGTTCGCAACAGTTCTGCATAGTTCTCGTGAACATACTTTGGCACTTGCATCACCATTTGCGGCACGAAGTTGCCCTCCTGCGTCTGTACATCACGATCGGCAATGCCCACCACGTGCAATACCACATTATTATAATGGGGGTCCTTGTCGTGACCATGCACATACCAGTCACTCGACTGGTCGTGTATCTCGACATTGCCAACCCATAGCGTTCCCCCTATCTTCACCTTCGCATTGAAGAAATCAGGACCCGCATTGCGATTATGGAGTCCGGGGTCTATAACCTCGACAATACGACCATCAGTGGTCTCAAGACCACCCAATGGCCACATCTTATGTTTCCAACAATAATGCAGAAGTTGTTCCATCGTGACGACAAAGGTACAAATAAGCAAGTGAAATGCAAAAGAAAAATCGCTTTTTCTTTTGCATTTCCTGGCGAGAACAGCCTTACACCGCTATTTTATACCATCAAGACAACGAGACACACGCTCTGCCACTTCCTTTTTGCGAAGAGGATGAATATCATTATATTCGCCCAGGTCAAAGATGTCAACAGCTACAGCATAAGGATCCCTATCGGCTGCCAGGCGTTGTTGCTCACGCAGACGGGTCCAGTTCTTATAGGCTGGCTGGTCTTCTGGCGTCATATAGTTGGCCAGCTGAACGATACAGAACGGGAGTGTAGGCTCATTCCACAACGAGCGCCAACATCCCATCAACTTACCCAGCAGGTCGGCATAGGGTTCAGGATTGCCACTATTCGACTCGCCCTGATACCATACTACTCCACTGATGGCATAGGGAGCCAAGGGATAGACTACGGCATTATAGAGGGTAGTAGCCATGTTCTGCAGATTCACATCCCCACTGGGACAACTGGGCATTACGGCTCCTGCATGATGTTTCCACTGCTGACTGAGGGGTATGACATCCTTCGGCATAGGGTTTTGACTGAGACGGTCGTTACCAAAGCAGAGCATATAGGGTTTGTCCTTGATAAAGTGCACTATACCATATTTATTAATAAAACGGACGGTGATGACGTTGTCGCCCTCGCGGAGAAGACCCTCAGGAATGTCATAACGACGAGGGGGATACTGGTAATGGGTTTCACCTATCTTCTGACCGTTGAGGTAGGTTATATCATGGTCGAAAAGTGTACCTAACAACAGGCGGGCAGGTTTTCCTGCATGAGCCTTATCGATATGGACATGCTGACGAAGCCAGATGCTGCCAACGATACCACGCCTGTTACTTTTTGCCCATTCCATCGAGTACTGATCAACGGTTTCCCAAGAAGAATCATCATATTCTAAAGAGGTGAAATGTTGTTGCAGTCCTGGATCTTGCTCGTCAAGCAGAGCACTCCAGCGATTGCTTGCTTGTTGATTGGCTTTTTGTTGGGCTGCAATGAAATCGGGATTGTCGTAGAGTTCTGTCTTAGCTACCTGCATGGGATAATCGCGAAGAAGCGAGTCCTTGCTAATCCAAGCCTCGATAGGAGTACCACCCCAACTATTGACGATGATACCTTGAGGTACACCACTCTTCTCCTGTTTCAGCTTGCCTAGGAAAGATCCAAGGGCAGAGAAGAGCCAGGCGTTCTGCTTGTTAAGGGGCTTCCAGTTAATAGATGTGGGACGGATATCATCCTTCACACCATGCGTGCTCATCTCATTCTGCACACGAAACAAGCGAACCTTATCGTTGCCAAAATGGTCGATTTCATCGGTATAACGAGGGTATACACGTTCAATGGTTACGTCGACATTCGATTGACCAGAACATAGCCAGACATCACCTACCAGTACGTCAGTCAATAGCTCATCGCCCACTTGCAGTGTGTAAGGACCGCCTGCTTTCGTCTTGGGCAGGTCAACACGCCAACGGCCACTGGCATCTGCCACCACGGAATAGGCACGCTTTTGCCATCGGACGACAACTTTCTCCTGAGGGTCTGCCTTACCCCATAGAGGAATAGGTTTGTCGCGCTGAAGCACCATTCCTGACTGAAACAGTTGGGGGAGAACTACTTTGGCTTCGACAGCCATCAAACTTACAAAGAGCGAAATGAAAATGAGTAAATTACGTTTCATGTCTTGTTCCTTAGCTAATGGTTTTGGTGCAAAAGTAAAGAAAATATGGCAAACAAGTAACAAAAATAAGGTTTTTCTTTCTGCATGAAACAAATAAAGAGGATATTTGTAACATGAAAAAATGTCCGTTTCACCATAATATATTAATTTTGCAGCAGAAATATTAAAACCTATGACAAATGGCAACTAACGAAACTCAAGCCTCAAAAGGCTTCTACAAATTATCCTGGGTACAGCGTATTGGATTTGGCTCTGGTGACTTGGCGCAGAACCTAATCTACCAAACCATCAGCATGTATTTGTTGTTCTTCTACACCAACGTCTATGGTCTAGATCCTGCTGATGCCGCCACCATGTTCTTGGTAGTCCGTCTTGTCGACGTACTATGGGACCCTTTGGTAGGCACTTACGTTGACAAACATAACCCCCGACTAGGCAAGTATCGTTCCTATTTGGTACTGGGTGGTATTCCACTGACAGGATTCGCTATTCTCTGTTTCTGGAACGGATTCGCGCCCTCCCTCGTCTATGCTTACGTGACGTATGTAGGTATGTCGATGCTATACACCTTAATTAATGTACCTTATGGCGCATTGAACTCGTCGCTGACGCGTGACACTGACGAGATAACCACACTGACTTCTGTGCGCATGTTCCTGGCCAACGTGGGTGGACTCTGCGTGGCATCAGGCATCCCCCTCGTCGTAGCATTGTTTGCCCCAAAAGATGCCGTAGGCAATGCTATCATCGACAAGCCTGAGGCAGGCGAGGCGTGGTTCCTCACAATGGGTATCTATGCATTGGTGGGCTTAGCACTGCTCATCTTCTGTTTCACACAGACCAAGGAGCGTGTGGTGATGGATGCCAAGGATATGGAGGACGTGAAGGTGTCAGACCTCTGGACAGAGTTCGTACACAATCGCCCCTTACGCATCTTGGCCTTCTTCTTTATCACGGCATTTGCCATGATGTCAGTAGGCAATGCCGCTGGCTCGTATTATATGACATGTAACCTCCAGGCCACCAGTGACCAGTTGGCAATATTCATGGGACTCGGTTCCGTACCAGCCTTCATCTTCATGCCGATGGTACCTGCCATAAAGAAAAAGGTGGGCAAGCGTGGCATGTTCAATATCTTCCTGACTATTGCCATCGTAGGTATGGCCATCCTCTATGCAGTCAGCGTCATTCCTTCGTTGAAATCGCAGATGTGGATTGTTTATGTTGCACAGTTCATCAAATCAACAGGTGTCATTGTGGCTACTGGATACATGTGGGCACTAGTGCCTGAGGTAATCTCGTATGGTGAGTTCACCACAGGCAAGCGAATCTCTGGTATCGTGAATGCCTTGACAGGTATCTTCTTCAAAGCTGGCATGGCACTAGGTGGAGTAGTTCCCGGACTGGTGCTGGCCTATGTAGGTTTCAACGCCAAGGAGACAATACAGACACCGTTTGCTGAACAGGGAATTCTATGGCTTGTATGCGTCATCCCAGCCCTATTGCTGGGTTTAGCAATGTTCATCATCTCCAAGTATGAACTGACCGACGACGTGATTGACAAAATCAATATAGAGATTGAAAAAAGAAATCATCGAGCATGAAAACATTAAGGTTAGTAGTTATATTATTAGTAGTTTTTGCATCTGAGTCAGTGCTTGCTCAGAGCTTGAGAGAAGCTGTAGGTAAGTACTGCCTCATCGGTGCGGCAGTTAACCAATGGCAGAGCGACGGACAGGTGCCCGAAGCAGATGCCGTCTTAAAGCGCCACTTCAATTGTGCTGTAGCTGAAAACTGCATGAAACCAGAGGTATTGGCGCCTGCAGAAGGTATTTTCGACTTCCGCACAGCCGACAAGTTCATCAGTTATTGCCAACAACTGGGACTGAAAGCCACAGGCCACTGTCTGGTCTGGCATTCACAGGCTCCCGATTGGTGGTTCACTAACGGATACACTGCTGCTCCTGTCTCAAAAGAGGTGCTGAAGGAGCGCCTCATCAAACATATCAAGACAGTGGTTGGCCATTTCAAGGGCCAGGTCATCGGATGGGATGTCGTCAACGAAGCCATCGAGGATGACGGGTCATTCCGTAAGTCACCTTATTATAATCTGTTGGGCGAGGAATTCATTGAGATAGCTTTCCGTACTGCTCACGAGGCAGACCCTGATGCTGAGCTTTACTACAACGACTATTCAATGGCAAAGCCTAGCAAGCGCGATGCCGTCTGCCGACTTATCAGACACCTGAAGGAAAAGGGATTGCGCATCGACGGTGTGGGCATGCAGAGCCACAACGGATTGGACTACCCCGACCTAAAGGAATATGAAAAGAGTATTGAGGCCTTTGCCGCTTGTGGTGTGAAAGTGCTGATTACAGAACTGGATATCAACGTATTGCCTAACCCTGAAGGGTTCGGGGGAGCTGCCGTAGAACAGAACTTTGAGTTCCAACAGAAGTACAACCCCTATGCCAACGGACTTCCCAAAGCCAAGCAACAGGAACTGGACAAGCGATGGACAAACCTGTTCAAGCTCTATTATAAGCATCGCAACCAGATTGGAAGAATCACCTTGTGGGGTGTCAGCGACGAGAACTCATGGCTCAATGGATGGCCTATCAAAGGTCGCACAAACTATCCATTGCTCTTCGATCGCAACTATCAGGCAAAGCCTGTTGTCAACGAAATCATCAACATATTTAAATAAGCATATATATGAAACCACGTTATCTTTTCCCTAATGACTATATGGCCGACCCCTCGGCTAACGTCTTCAACGGACGCTTGTACATCTATCCCTCACACGACTGGGATGCCGGTGAATGTTTCGACGATGATGGCGGACACTTCCAGATGAAAGACTACCACGTATTGTCGTGGGACGACATAGAGAACGGACATGTTACCGACCATGGTGTAATTCTTGATGTAAAGGATGTGCCCTGGGCGGAAAAACAGATGTGGGACAACGATTGTATCGAGAAGGACGGCAAATACTACCTCATCTTCTCTGCAAAGGCCTACGACGGGGTGTTCCGACTGGGTGTAGCCGTCAGTGACAAACCAGAGGGACCCTTTGTACCACAGGCACAGCCCATCCGAGGATCGTTCTCCATTGACCCATGTGTATTCAAGGATGACGATGGACAGATATACACCTACTTCGGTGGACTCTGGGGTGGACAGCTGCAGTGGAGACAACCACTTACCGAGGGATATAACACTATCCGTGGAAAATATGGTGACGAGAACGGACTCATTGACTTAGGCGCAGCTCCCGACCATCAAGGTGAACTGTTTGCGAAACCAGGTGCTCCTGCCCTGAACAGCTGCGTAGTACGTATGAGCGATGATGTACTTCAGTTTGCAGAAGCTCCACGCTCAGTAGTCATCCTCGGTCAGGATGGTAAACCCATGAGAGCAGATGACCCGCACCGCTTCTTCGAGGCATCGTGGATGCACAAATATAACGGGAAATATTACTTCTCATACTCTACGGGCGACAGCCATTACCTATGCTACGCCATCGGTGACAACCCCTATGGACCATTCACCTACCAAGGTGTCATTCTCGACCCCGTAGTAGGCTGGACTACCCATCACTCTATCGTTGAGTTCAAAGGCCAGTGGTATCTCTGTTATCACGACTGCGTGCCCAGCAATGACATCACCCACCTGCGCTCACTGAAAGTGCAGCAGTTGTTCTACAATACGGATGGGACGATTCAAAAGGTGGTCAATGAATAAGCAATCACTATTATCCAACTATTATACTCAGCATCGCGAAGAAATCATCGGTTTCATCGCGATTAGGACAACGGATGCCGAGTTAGCGCAGGACATGGTTCAAGACCTGTTCCTGCGACTACTCGACAGTCGTTGTCTCATTACTCCCCAAACCTTGCCTAACCTGATTTACACGATGGCTCGTCATGCGGTAGCAGACTACTATCGCAAACGTCGTGTCTATGAAGAATACGAACACTATATTCGCCGTTCCGACACAACAGAGGAATCGATGGAATCGGTATTTTCTGCCAAACAGATTGCAGAACGCATGGAGCACTCATTGGCACGTTTGTCGACAGAATGCCGCACGGTATATCGCCTCCATATCTACGATGGAATGAAGGTAAGTGAGATAGCCCAGCAACTGGAACTTCCTTACAAACAAGTTGAGAATCGATTAGGACTGGCTCGCAAAACCGTACGTAGGCAACTGAGCGCCTGCATCTGAATAAGTAGTTCTAAAGGATTAAAGTCTGCAAGTGGTCTGGTGCAAAAACGTACTGAGCCACATCTTGTATTTGTGCCGGTGAAATGGCATCAATCCGTTGTAAGAGGTCTTCAATATCCCGCACTTGACCATAATGCAGGTAGTTCTTGGCAATATCCAGGGCAAACTGTTCACGGTTGTCGCAAGCAATTGCTATCTGACCTTTCAACTGACGCTTTGCTGCCGTCAACTGGCGTTCGCTTAAAGGGTGTTGCATCATCCGATCAAGCTCATTGTTAACTAAGCGCTTACAGCGTTTCACATCATGATGGTCGCAACCGAAATAGACAGACCAGCTTCCGGTATCACTGTAGCTTGCCATCGTACTTTCCACCGTGTAAACCAATCCGTGACGTTCACGAAGCGATAGGTTTAAACGGGCATTCATCCCTGGTCCACCTAACATGTTGTTCAGCAGATAGAGCGGGAGCCGACGCTGATCATCATAACCAAAGGTGCAACCACCCATCATGACATGAGCCTGATGGTGTGGTTCTGAGGCAAGAGATGAAGAATGACCGAGCAAAGAAGAATCCATAGCAGCTTTAGGGATGTCTTTTATCTCAGCGTGATCTGTTCTCGCCTCAATGCTTTTCACGAGTCTGCCAAAATCAATGTCACCATAGGCAAAGAAGATTGCATTTGAAGGACGGTAATGAGAAGCTGTAAAGTGATGGGCATGAGCTGAGGTAAAACTTTGCACTCGCTCGCGCGTACCTAATATATTATGTCCTAAAGGATGGCCTTTGAAAAGCATATTCTCGAATTCATCGTAGATAAGCTCAGCCGGAGAGTCGTTATAACTCTCAATTTCATCGCAAATAACATCCAACTCATGCCGAATCTCTTGTTCAGGATACTGACTATTGAAAACAATATCAGTCAATAAGTCGACAGCCTTGGACAGATGCTCTTTTAGGATTGCTGCATAGAAAAAAGTATCCTCCTTGTTGGTAAAAGCATTCAAGTCACCTCCAACGCGTTCCAGTCCGTTCAATATTTGAAGAGCTGTGCGCTTTTTTGTGCCTTTGAAACTTACATGTTCACAGAAATGGGCAACTCCCTCCTCACCAGGTGCTTCCTGTCGCGAACCTGCATTGATACCAATACCACAATAGACCACTGGCGATGTGGATGGCAGATGGATGACACGAAGACCGTTGTTGAGGGTTATTGTATTGTATTTCATCATAATTGTGTGCAAAGATAGTGCTTTTTTGAAAATAATGTGTACCTTTGTCAGCAAAAAATAGCATACTATGAGAAAAGTTATTGGAATAGGCGAAACCGTACTTGACATTATCTTCCGCAACGAGCAGCCCATTCACGCAGTACCAGGAGGTAGCACGTTCAATGCTATCATTTCCTTGTCAAGGGCAGGCATTAACACTTGTTTTATCGGTGAAACAGGCAATGACCACATCGGACAGAACATCATCCGCTTTCTGCGTGACAACGGGTGTAATGCAGACTGTGTCAATGTATATCCAGATTCCAAGTCACCCTTATCGCTTGCGTTCCTCAACGAGAAAAACGATGCCGATTATATCTTTTACAAAGATCATCCACATGACCGTCTGGATTTCAACTACCCAGACATCCAAACTGACGACTTGGTACTATTCGGTTCATATTATGCGCTGAACCCTGTTATACGCCCACAAGTCAAGGCCTTTCTGGAATATGCCCACCAGCACGGAGCCATTCTATACTATGATGTCAACTTCCGAGCCTCGCATCAACATGAGGTCATTAAACTGACTGCCAACCTGCTAGAGAACTTCGAAATGGCTGATATCGTGCGTGGTTCAGCAGAGGATTTTGAGATACTTTTCAAGAAGAACGACCCAGATGTTGTCTATCGCTCACAAATCTCGTTCTACACCAAGAAATTCATCTACACACAAGCTGCACAGCCCATCGAACTGCGTGCAGACGGTGGACTGTGCAAACAATATCCTGTTCCTCCTATTGAGGCGGTGAGCACCATTGGGGCTGGCGACAACTTCAATGCCGGCTTCCTTTACGGACTGATTAGCAACGGCATTACCCGTAGTCATATCGAACAAGGGTTGTCGGAACAGCAATGGGACAAAATCATACAGTGTGGCATCGACTTCTCCACAGAGGCTTGCCGAAGCCTATACAACTATATCTCGCCAGAGTTCGGAGCAAAGATTACTTCACTTTAGCAACTAGTTCTGCCGGATATTTCGGCATAGCTCCGTTCTGAGTGCAGACATAGGCTGACACCTCGACAGCTATACGGTGAGCCTCCTCGACGGGCTTCCCGTTCAAGATGGCAGCACAGAATGAACCAGTAAACGAATCGCCTGCACCAACGGTATCGGCAACCTTAACTTTTGGCGTGTCCTGGAACGAGTGCTTACCATCGGCAGTAAACACATGGCTTCCATTTGTGCCACAAGTCAAGACAAGCATCTTCAGGTCGTAATCCTTCACCATCTGCTCACAGACTTTACGATCATCCAAATCCTGATAGCCAAACATATGACTGACAACAACCAATTCCTCGTCATTAATCTTCAGAATGTCACAACGTTTGAAAGACCCCTCCAGTATCTCCTTTGAGAAGAACTGCTGGCGCAGGTTGATATCACATATCTTCAGGCAGTCCTTGGGTGTAGCATCGAGGAATTTCTGAATGGTCTCGCGACTTACCACATTGCGCTGTGCCAACGAACCGAAGCAGACGGCACGACAATTCTTAGCGACCTCTTCCACCTCTGCATTGAAGGGGATGTTGTCCCAAGCCACATTCTCTTTAATCTCGTATGACGGAATGCCATTTCCTGACAAAGTCACCTGTACCGTACCGGTTGCATAGGGCACACGGGGCATCAAGTATTTTAGTCCATTATGCTCCAATGCCGCAATGGTCTCCTCTGCCAGATTATCCTCTCCTAATGCACTGATAGCCATCGTGTTGAGTCCAAATTGGCCTGCATGATAGGCAAAGTTAGCAGGAGCACCACCAAGTTTTTTTCCTTCGGGCAGCATATCCCACAATGCCTCGCCCAATCCGATAATTAAATCTTTCATAGTTTTATGGTTTTAATGCTTAATCTTATTAATGAATGTAAACAGATAGACTACACCGACAGCCATCACTGCGACAGCACCAGCCTGTCCCATAGCATCACTGCAGAAGCCCATGATAAGGGGGAATACCGTTCCACCGAACAAGCCCATAATCATAAGACCGGATACCTCGTTCTGCTTTTCTGGAACAGAGAGTAATGCCTCAGAGAAAGCCATCGAGAATACGTTGGAGTTACCATAACCCACCAATGCGATAGCCAAATAGAGCTCGAACTTCGTGTCACCACCAAACATGAGAGCCATAGAGGCTGCCATCAGTACCACGCTGACAATAAAGAACCAGCGGGTTTTCATGACACGAAGGAAGAACGATCCTGTCAGCGCGCCAATGGTACGGAAGATAAAGTACAGTGAAGTGGCAAAGGCTGCCTCATTGAGCGTCATGCCTACTCGCTCCATCAACAACTTGGGAGCCGTCGTATTGGTACCAACGTCAATACCCACATGGCACATGATAGCTAGGAACGACAGCAGCACAATAGGTTTGCCCAGCAGTCGCAGGCAGTCCATGAACGACGAAGACTTACCTTCCTGTATATCTTCCTGAATCGGAGTAGCCCAAAGCAACGCACTTGCCAGTACTCCTACGATGAAGTAGACCATGAACAGTACACGCCAGTCGTAACCGAACGAAGGAATCACCTGAGTAGCACCCCACATGGCCAAATAAGGAGCGAGGAATGAAGCAATAGCCTTCACAAACTGACCGAAGGTAAGCGTTGAGGCAAGGTTCTTGTCGCCGATAATCAACATGGCCAGCGGATTGATACTGGTCTGCATCAAGGCATTGCCGATGCCTAACAGCGAGAAGGCAACCAGCATGATGGCGAACGAATTGCCGAACAGCGGAATCAGCAGGGACACCACCGTCACGATAAGCGACAGCAGAACGGTGTTCTTACGTCCTATCTTGTTCATCAGCATACCCGTAGGCACACTGAAAATAAGGAACCAGAAGAATACGAGCGAAGGAAACACATTAGCCACGGAGTCAGTCAATCCGAGATCTTCCTTCACATAGTTCGAAGCGATACCTACCAAGTCTACGAAGCCCATGCAGAAGAAGCAGAGCATCACCGGTATCAAGTAGATAGATTTATTGCTATTGTTAACCATATAATTAGAAAGGATAAATAGTTACTTTTGCTTTATTTGTCACATTGATTGTGTTATAGGGTTCTGATGGGAACACCAGATTGGTCATAGCCATTTTGCCATCACCGTCGAATGCCTCCAGCGAACTGCGGTCTATAAACAAGCGGAGCTGCTTCATCTGACCATGCGTTGGAGCAACTGTCGTGCAGGGGAAATGCTCACTGAACGATGTGTCACCACTCTTCGTGCGGTCCATTGAGAAAGTCTGCTTCTGCGCGTCATAACGCATAACCACTTTTTCACCTTTCGCGTTCTGGAGCGTAATCTCCGTAGAGCCTTTCAATGTAACAACGACCTCACAAGCGTCTGTCAACTGCTTTGAAGGCTTGCCACGCAGAGTCAGCATCTCAGGAGAGGGCATCACACCGCAATAAGTCTCGGTTCCATCGATAAACAAATCCAAATCACGTGGTATTGCATTGGCAGAACGGAACTGCTTGGTGGGCACCTCGTTGGCGTATTGCCAGTTAGACATCCACGCAATGGCTACACGACGATTATCCGGAGCATTGTCGAACGTTACGGTGGCATAATGGTCTTTACCATAATCCATCCACTTTGTCACTTCGGGACGCGAATCGCATGTAAACTTATGACCATCGAAGTTTCCGACGAAATACTGGGTAGCGGAACCTCCGAACGGACCACCAGGGTTGATGTTGCACACCAGCACCCACTTCTGCTGACCAGTACCACGGACAGGCAGGCGGAACAAGTCAGGACACTCCCAGACGCCACCATGATTACCATATTCGGCTCCAAAGCGACTCTCCATCGTCCACTGCTTCAAATTGGCAGAAGAATAAATCTGCATCTCCTGACCAACAGCCAACAACATGATCCAGCGCTGAGTCTCAGCATGCCAGAATAAGTGTGGATCGCGGAAATCAGGTACAGAAGATACCAGCACGGGGTTACCACTATATTTCTTAAATGTCTTTCCACCATCTGTCGAATAGGCCATCGACTGTGTCTGAGCCTCACCTGCCGACGTATAATAGGCAATGATGGCACCTTTGCCAAAACCGGCGGTGTTCTCCTTATCTACTACGCACGAACCGCTGAAGATTGTACCCAGTCCGTCAGCTTCTATAGCCGCTGGCTGAGCATCCCAGTGAATCAGGTCTCGGCTGGTCGAAGCGCCCCAGGTCATGTTCTCCCACTGTGATCCGTAGGGATTCCACTGGAAAGCCAGATGCCATACACCATCTTTATAAAACATACCATTAGGATCATTCATCCAACCATATTTAGGCGTGTGATGGTACTTGGGACGGAAGTGCTCACGGTTGGTCATGTCAAACTCGTCAACATACTTCATCTCATGCCAGCAAGCCAACTCGGACATCGCACCCTTCGTACGGCGGTCG
Organism: Prevotella sp. tc2-28; assembly: GCF_900107705.1. Classification (GTDB taxonomy): domain Bacteria; phylum Bacteroidota; class Bacteroidia; order Bacteroidales; family Bacteroidaceae; genus Prevotella. The sequence continues at coordinate 99,468 of NZ_FNRE01000010.1, read as the reverse complement.
CCACGGAAACTAATGTCCAACAGGTCAGCCTTCTTCAATTCCAGTGGGACAAAGTAGTCAACCTTGTCAACAGCCAGTCGGGCGTTCAGCGTCTGACAGACGTTGTTGTCTTTCAATACTCGGATGTGGGCAATCTCAGCCTTCTCCTCTACGGGCAGCAGCAAATAGCGTGTCTGCTTCTCCAACGACAACATGACATGACTATCACTCAAGATGCGAGGTGCTATTATCTGCGCATCCAGCAAGCAGCAAGTCATCATTGCCATCAGTGTCATTAACAGTTTCTTCATGCTTTTTGTTTTTAGTTATAAACGATTTTGCTGCAAAATTACCCTTTTTACCCATTTCATCCTATAACTTATGATGCAAAAACTAACAAAAAACGTTCATTGCATCATATTTCGTACTATTTGAAACAAAAAAGCTCCAGTTACTCGATCTTGACTTTTTAAAAGGAAACATCTTTGATGATCATTAGTCCGTCCCGACGGACTGCCAGTCCGCTCGGCTCGGACTGAGAGTCCGAGGCTTACGGACTCGCGGCTACCATTAATACCCAAGGTTGTTTCATCATAACCTTGGGGTATTTCATAATAAGGGTGCCTTATTGGAGAATAAGCGTTCCTTATTCGCATCAGAACCAAGGATTTTCAAAATGTCCCTCCCTTCCTCCCGTTTTTGCTCGGAACCCTTTTGTACAAAGGGATTGAGGCACGGGAGGGAAAACAAATGTTCCTCCCGTCTCCCTCCCGTTTTTGAGGACGCTCACTCACCTTATTTATTATATAGCAGAATTTGCGCAATAATACCGTGAAAAAACGTGCTTTTTTAGGTCAATTATTTGCAAACCGCATTATTTTTTTGTATCTTTGCATGGCATTTCGGAAGAGTGCAAATTGGGATAATGGCAATCATGGAAAACACAAGAAAAACACCATGAAAAACCAGCCAATAACAAATTTATAAACCATTAAAAACTTAAAGTAAGCTATGGAAGCAAAATCCTTAGTGGTAGTTGAACAGCCCCAAAATGTTCAAAAAGAGAGTGTGCTCATCATTGAGCAATTCCTGAACGACAACTATCGTCTGCGACGCAACATGCTGAGCGGAAAGGTCGAATTCAAAATGAGGTCAGAGATGACTGCTGACTATCGTCCGCTGACACAGGAGGCCCTGAACAGCATCATTATCCGGGCCCTTCGCGAAGGACTGGACGAGGAGTGCAACCCCAAGGCTGACATCACCATGTATGTCAACTCTGAAGAGGTGCGCATGTTCAACCCTGTCCTGGCTTTCCTGAACGACCTGCCCCAATGGGACGGACAGAACCACGTAGCCAAGCTCTTCTCACGTCTGCCCGGCCTCAGCACGGAACAGCTCGCCTTCTTAGCCGTCTGGCTACGATCTACGGTGGCTCATTGGTTACAGATGGACACCATGCACGGCAACGAGGTGGTTCCTGTGCTGATTGGTGCTCAAGGTTGTGGCAAGACCACCTTCTTGCGCCGACTGCTACCCTCTCAGCTTCGTGAGTACTACCTGGATCACCTGAATCTGTCGAACAAGTTCGACAAGGAGATGGCGCTGACGAACAACCTGCTGGTGAACCTCGACGAACTGGAAGCCATCCGGCCCAGTCAGCATGCGGCATTGAAGCAGACCTTGTCTAAAAACAAGGTGAACGGACGACCTATCTTTGGAAAGGCACAGGACGACCGTCCCCGCTATGCTTCGTTCGTGTCGACCACCAACAATCCGCATCCTCTGACGGATGCAACGGGCAGTCGTCGTTACATCTGCATTTCCATTCCCAAAGGTCAGCTGATAGACAATACTAGCGACATTGACTACGAGCAGTTGTATGCCCAGGTGTTGTACGAAATCCGTGAGTTGAATGCTCCCTATTGGTTCAACAACGAGGAGGTTACTCGTATTCAGCAGCTGAACCTCGCCTACATGCAACAGAAGGACATTGCAGAGATGGTGAAAGTCTGCTTTCGCAAGCCCAAGGAGGGTGAGAAGGTGAAGTCGATGAGCACCACGGAGATGCTGGAGATTATCCGCAATGCATACCCCAACGTGGCTGTTACTACAAAGGCGAAAGTAGAGCTGGGACGAGCACTTGTCAGTCTCGACTACGAGCACAAGAGTCACAGTAACGTAGCCTATTACAAAGCCGTTCCACTTCATGTTGCGTGAGGGTAAGAAGGCAAAAACGTTAGGGAGACGTTACCCTAAACATTCTCTCCCTAACGTGCCTCAGCCCTTTGTACAAGGGCATTCCCAGCGAAAATGTTAGGATGTGAGGGAGATTTTGAAATTCTCTAAAAAATGGAAACTAAAAAAATGGAAAACATGAATATCAAAGAAGAACTATTAATCAAGCAAGCCCAGGAAGGCTATACCGTATGTTACATTGAGAGCTGCCCATTGCGCGACCACTGTCTGCGATGGCTCGTAGGACAGCACCTGCCCAATACCGCCAGTACCTACCGATGTGTCAATCCGCATTTCGAGGGTGTGGCAACTGCAGAGTGTCCCATGTGTCGCAACGACCAGAAGGTACGCTTTGCCAAAGGCATGACCCACACCTTCACAAGCGACATGCCCAAGCGTGTGGAGAGTGAAGTCCGTTACGGAATAATCGGTCTCACCAACCGCACCTACTACTTCGAATACCGCAACGGCTCGCGCCTCATCCCCCCTGCCCTACAGGAAGACATCCGCAACCTGTTTCGTAAAAGCGGATGGACAGACGAAGTGAAATTCGACGGGTATGTAGAGGATTACAACTGGTAGTCACTATCCAAATAATGAGGGTATGCCAGTGGCATACCCTCATTATTGATTTTCTATTTATTATTTACTCTGGTAATGTATCTGACAATGGGTCAAACTTACCATCGGCATTTCGGCCAAGATCATGCCAACCAACAGTCTGGTGTAATGTTACATTGTTTTGCATGGCATTTCTCTTCAAGCCGAGGAAATAATATTTCGGATAATATTTAATGGTGACAGCATCATCGTTACCATCCGCATTAACATCCTTACGCTCCAGATATGTATCGTAGAAATTAGCCATAGCAGCCACCTTACTATCAGCGTAGATACCATCAGAATAACTCATATCCTCATCCAAAGTAAGTGCCGTGGGACGGTTGGCGAAAGCAGGGTCTGTGGCCTGAACCGTTTTACAATAGAGTACGATACTATGACGCTTCTTACCATTAAGCGGTGCTACGCCCAAATACGTGCAAGTATTGCCATCGAAACCTTTCAGTGCCCAGCTCGGCTTGATATCAGCCTGTCCAACACCACCATCGAAGAGCATCCAACGACGCATCGTGTCAAAAAGCTTTCCTTCATAGGCCAACTCAACCTGGCGCTCGTAGAATACGGCCTTCAATGCTTCCTGACGGGTACCCATTGAAGCCAATCCATAGTTATTTGCTGACGTATAGCCAACACGAGCACGTATCTTCTGCAAGGCAGACTCTGCCTCATCAAGATGTTTGGCACCTGCAGCAGCCTCGGCAAAGTTCAGCAGCACCTCAGCATAGCGTACAGTCAGCAATGGAGCCGCACACTTCATGAATCCCTTTGGATTAGAGTTGCTGACAAGGAAGGTATACAAGGTAGAAGGAGTCAGATTGGCATCCAAAGTACGTTTACGGACATAGACAGAATGACCTCCTGCCTTGTCAGAGCTGGCACTCAGCATATCAGGCCAATAGCCACTACTGGTTGTGATACTAGTCTGGTCAGTAGCGTTGTCTGTCCACTGGTAACTCCATAACTGGAATTTACGACCTGTCGAATAGAGGTCAGCCGGCACAATACTAGACAAGGCCTCATCAGCCAGATTAACGGCACCTTCATCGAACTGCCATTCTGTTCCTGGGAATGCAAAAGTACGATAGAAGCGTGGGTCACGATTCAACCAGAACTTCTTCTTATCATAGTGAATACTGCTCTCAGAAGGAGTCTTACCATCTGCCATTGGGAAGAGGTCGACCATTTCCGAGGTAGGTGTCAGACCACCGCCACCATTCATATTTCTTGGACGGATGGCATGCTCCCAGCGATTCCATTTACCAAAATCAGGCTGTCCGCTAACATTATCGTTCGTATTATGCAATGTTACAAACACGCCCTCACGAATATTACCGTTAACTTCGCTACCATCATAGGTTGTCCAAATACGGTTCCAATTCTTGGCATTCTGATCACCTCCCGTTGTGGCGTATGCTAAGTTAACACCACCGGCATTCAACAATTCGAGTGCTTTCTTGTTTGCTTCGTATGCTGCCTGCCAACGGGCATCAGCATCTTCACGATTGAACAACGGACTGGCATAGAACAGCAACACATAACCCTTCAGTGCTTGAGCCAAACCAGACGTTACGCGTCCAAAATCGGTACCATCTGCCCACTGAGTTGGAAGCATTGACACTGCCTTGTCCAAGTCAGAACAGATAAAGTCAATACAGTCTTTTGTCGTCTGGCGTTGCACAATCAGACTATTTGCCTGACTGCCAATAGGATCTTGTACATGGTCAATGATGGGAACACCACCATATAACTTTACAAGACTATAGTACATATAAGCACGGAAGAAATAAGCCTGTCCTAACAAGGGCTTCTTCTCTTCTTCACCAATACCCGTTGAGTTTTGCACACCCTCAATGATATCATTACAATTTCGGATATGTCCCCAAGGACTATAGGTGTCATTGGCTACGAAGAAATGGTCATAGACATTATCATAGGTAAGCTCCTCTTGTGGATTAACCCACATCGTTGAGATACCACCATATTCCAATGTGCTCTTTGCCCAATCGTCGGCATTTCCAACACTAGTCCAGTCGTTGGGGGCATTTGTGCCATTTCCACTACCACCAGAAGATACTGGTAGCAGCCAGAAATAGATATTATTCAGACGTTCCGTTGCAGCCGCAGCAGAACCATAGCTATCAGCCGCATTGAAATTTCCATAGTTTCTTTTTTCCTCAAGAAACTTATCGCTACATGCTGTAATTCCGACTACAGCGGTCAGCATGGCAGCATAACCTATTCTATATATATTTTTCATATTCATATCGCATATTAGAATGAAACATTGACACCCATAGTGAACTTACGCAGGTTAGGATAGCGACCATAGGTTCCACCCCATGAAGCCCAACTCTTGTCAGGATATGGGTTGTAGAAATTAACGGCATTCTGAACGGTCAGGTTCAGACGAACACTACTCAGTCCGACTTTGCTAATCCACTGCTTAGGCATCGTCCAAGCCAAAGTGACATTACGCAATGATACACTAGCAGCATTAACCATCCAGAAAGAAGAGGCTACCTGGTTAACGGAAGAATATCGCATATTAGGCATGCTGGCATTGCGATTGGCAGGAACCGTAATATTACCGCTTGCATCGTAAATGTCCTGATAGTTAAACATATCAGCAAACGATGACGGCATATTCGCATATTCATAGTCACTGGCAGCCTGGCGGAAGTCGGTCTGGATAATAGCCTTAGCACCCCATGCCGCAGCAAACTGAGCTGAAAGCGAAAGACTCTTCCACGAACCACCGAAGTTCAGGGTGAATCCATAAGGATTGCTACTGCGTTCACTGATTTGAATCATATCGTTCTTATCTACTTTTCCATCAGGCTCTCCCCACGTGCCATCACCATTGTTCTGTCCTCGTACATCTTCGTAAATCAACATACCAGGATATACGGCTTCTCTCTTCAGACCCATGTACTCAGTGATTCCGTATCTGCTGAAGTATTCATCAATGTCCTGGTTGCTACGGAACATACCAATGCACTTATAACCCCAGACACCACGATCAGCACGTTCACCACGTACAATACCATCAAGGTCAGGAATGGCCTGGAAATTGCTCTCCAGTATCTTGTTGTCGCTGTAACCGGTATTAATCTTGGCCCAATAGGTAATATCCTTGCCTATCTTATCACGCCAGCCAAGGGTCAACTCCCAGCCCCATGAATCAATCTCACCATAGTTTTCAGGAGTAGCCTGAGTACCTACAGTAGCTGGGAAATCAGCAGTACCGGTACGGGTGGCAAACAACTCACGTCCACGATCGAAGTAATAGTTGAAGTTCACTGACAGACGGCTCTTCAAGAAACGCGCATCAATACCGATGTTAGTCTTATAGGTCTTGTCCCAATGCACATCACCATTTACACCAGCCTTTGGCATCACAACACCGACATTGACAGGATTGTTGGTTCCCTTGTTGCCAAATACAGCACCCTTGGCATCGTTGCGGTTGTAAAGCTGAGTCCAAAGCCATGCCTTGATGTTATCACGTCCCATGAGACCCCATGAAGCACGAATCTTCAAGAAATCCATCCACTTGATATTCTCCTTGAACCATTTCTCCTCACTGACAACCCAACCAACACTGACAGAGGGGAAGAAGCCCCAATAATTCTTTGGTGCAAACTTGGTAGAGGCATCAGTACGCATCAGGAACTCAAACAAATACTTGCTTGCATAGGCGTAGTTGAGACGGCCTACATAAGAGAGCATACCACTCTCTGCACGACTAAACTCGGTGTTCTTCTCACCATCACTACCTATAGAGAAACTCTGGCCATCATGATAGGAAATAGGATTCGTTACCGTACCAATCACATACTCTGTTTCTGCCTCGCTCTTCTCTATCGAGAACAGTCCACTAACATCATGGTCTCCGAACTTACGTGCATATTGCAATGTCAAGTTAAACTGATAGTTCTGTGTCTCCGACATGTTACGACGCAGATAACCACCGCTTCCACCGCCTAACTGATAGAGACTGAACTGTGGATTCTCCTGGGCATACAGGTGACTACCGCTACCAGTGCGGTTTGCAAGTCCATAAACATTCAGGGCCGTACTAGCAGTATTTGATTTGCTGGAACTGATATTTTTCGAATAAGAAACCTTTGCAGTCAGTCCTTGTAATGCTTTAATCCAACCAAAATCAAACTCCAGGCTACCATTAACAGCTAAATTGTGTGACCTGGTCTGTACATTATCAGAGCTACTCTGAACGGCACCAAAGTTATAGAGGCGTGTTGCAGAAGTCGGAGTCTGATTCTCCATACCAGAATATACAATGGGATGGCCATCCATATAATCGGGTACAAATGGCAAATGAGTCATCAACCATTTATAGTCATAGTCGGTTCCACCACCCTCTGGTGCTACGGCGTTATTGCGTTCACCCCAGTCTCCACTTACCTGTAAGGCACTCTTCACATATTTGCCAATCTTGCCGTTCACACCAGCACGGAAGTTGTAGCGATCATACGAAAGACGACCTAAGTTACCTTCTTGCTTGAAATAGCTGACACTACCAAAATAGGTAGCCTTGTCTGTACCACCGTTGATATTAACATTGTGACGGTGAGTGAGCGCAGCCTTCCAGTTATCCTCCAGCAAGTTGTAATTTGTATTACGGACTGCCTCCATCTCGTCCAGTTGGAAAAGTTGGGTACGCAATTCAAGATTATCCTGAGTTGACGTATTAGCAGCACGCATGGTATTATACACCTTCATGTAATCATACGAACTCAGCATCTTGGGAGTATAAAGGGCATCTGTCCAACCAAACTGACCTGCATAGGAAATCTTAGGCGCACCTTGATCACCTTGCTTGGTCTTAACCAATACAACACCATAGGCGGCACGAGCACCATAGACGGCGGCCGAGGCATCCTTCAGCACGGTAATACTTTCAACCTCACTTACATCCAGATTATTGAATGCTTCCTCAGTAGAGATAAATCCATCAATAACATACAATGGAGCCGGATTGGCATCACCACCACGAGTAGCGTCAGGCGTTACACTGGTTGCTACCGAACTCTGACGGATGTTCAGTGAGGGAGTTTCACCAGGGCGGTTTCCTCCTGAAGTCACGCTGACTCCATTGAACTGTCCTACCAGGGCATCACCCAGACTACCAACTGAAAGGTCTGCGATGTCTTTAGGAGTAATTGTTTCGATAGCACCCGTCACATTCTTCATCTTCTGAGTGCCATAACCAACGACAACGACCTCCTCAAGACTTTGGCGGTCTTCTACCAACTTCACATTAGTACCAGCCTTCACTGTCTGAGGCAGATAACCAATATAACTAACGGTTATTTTAGTTCCTGCGGGAACATTCAGCGTATAGTTACCATCAAGGTCTGTCACGGCACCCATACCCTTTTTGCCGACAACGGTTATGGATGCGCCAATTACGGGCTCCCCATTCTCGTCGACCACATTTCCCGTCACCTTATTCTGAGCCATAGCTGGCATAGATACTAATGCCATCATAGCACTCAGGCATAAACTGATGATGAGTTTTCTTTTCATATCTTGTTTGTTTTAGTTATCGTAATCATGATTATTCTGCATTTGAAGCAGCAAACCAACGAGGATCACCCGTTTGCTTCTCAACCTGTTCAGCACCTCTGGGGGTAAAGTCTATCTCCGCAGGATTCTCAAAGTCAGGATTAGTGGTAAGTACGGTACCTGTATCGTAAGTACCCTGATCAATCTGTCCATCTGCATTCCAGTAGGTATTGTTATTCCATGTTGCAGAAGCATTTGTACCCAATCGACCATTACCCATGATACGACGTGCAATTGCTCCGTCACCACATGCATACCAGATATTATTCTGAACATTGTATACGGAATAGTTTGCAATGCCAGAATAGTTCGACCAGTTACCTGAACCGACTTTATAGAAGGTATTATTGGTATAGGTAATTGTAGTGTGGTCACTAGTAGTCCATCCTAAGCGGTCAACGCGTATAGAGTTATTATAGCGCAGGAAATACTGAGGATTACCATCACCCATCTGGAAGATGGTTGAGTTGGCCATTGAGAAATCCTTTACACCACCACCTTGGAATGAAATCCAAGCCTGGTTCTTTATCTTATCGGTTGTTGTTGTCAACTGAATAATAGAGTTCTTGATTAAGAAGTTGACAACACCATAAGCCTTGTTGTTATCATAGAACAAGCTACCAACGACACCAGCAATTGCACAATCCATGATACGCACAAAATCAATCAGGTAATAGTTACCGGGTTTCTCCAGAATACCATCCGGAGCTGTATCATAACTATATGCTTCAATAACAGGTTTTGTAATAGCACTGGCATTGATATTGACATACTTCAAGGTAAAGTCATTAGATGCGATGAAGTTGGCATCAGCAGCCAGTGTAATGGTTGCATGATGAGTCTTGTCAGAAGTACGGAGTACTACCTTGTGATAGTTAAACTCGAGAGGCTGTGAAAGTGTGTATTCTCCGTTAGGTGTCAAATCAAAATTCAACTCCTCTGTCTCTGTATCTGGAATAGGATTTTTTTGGAAATACTCATAAAGGTCACCTTCGGGAATTTTGGCATAAGTCTCCGTAAAAGTAGAATATGCTACTGTAGTGGCTGTAGGTGCCTCTGTATTGTTAAGCGAAGCGTTTCCTAGCGTGCGAATAAGAATCTTGTAGTTCATATCCTCCTCGCGATTCACGGTTACCTTACAGCCATCAATCGTCTTGCTGATTAACGGCGTTTCCTCATCACTCGCATTTAGCAACTTGAACTCATAACCACCTGCACCATATACGACAGGCCATTCAATAGTCATTGTGCTACCATCCGTACTGGCAGTAACAGTGATATCCGCCTCTTTTGGTGATTCTAACGTGGCATTCTTTACGTTGCTTTCAAACGTATCGTTGCCATCATAAGTATCAGCGCATGAGACCACAAATATACCTGCTGAGAATAGCAAGCATAACTTCATCATTGCTAATAAATGATTCTTTTTCATAAGTATAAATGTTAGTAATTACTATTTGTTTTAGTAGCGTTTGTATCATAAATGCTGTGCAAAGATACAACAATTATTGAAAATTCACAAATATTAATCAACATATTAACAAATAAAGCCCCAACTTTTTCAAGTCAGGGCTTCATTCTAAGCTTTTTCTTAATATCAATTGGGTACTACTGAACTTCCGGCTGTCAACGGGTCATAGGTTCCGTTAGCACCTCCGTTATGGTAGTCTTCCCAACCTACAGTCTGAGGCAGTGTCGGGTTATTAATCTGTTCACCCTGAGTCAATCCCCAGAAGTAGTAACGAGCATTCCACTTGTTATAAACGGGAACTGTACCAGTTGATGAGTCATAGCTGTCACCCTTCAGCGTCTTGCGCACTAAATAAGTGTTGTAGAACGTCTTGAGGTTCTCCAGCTGTGTTGCCAATGGTGTGGTAACAACCTTCTCGTTGATATCGACAGCATATGCATCACGTTCTGCACGAGTCAAACCGCCCATACCAGCCTTCAGCAGTGGATCTGGATTGGTTTTATCTTTTTCTTCTTGGGATGCCGTTTTAACACCAGACCAAGTACGTCCACTCGTACCATCTGTATAGTTCAAGTCGTCACGCAGACGGAACTCTATTTGGTCGTTTCGTACATTCTTGGTAGCATCACCATATGGTGTGAATCCCAACCAATTACAGGTATTTCCACCCCATCCGGTCAATGCCTTTGCTCCAATAGCCGCAAAACCTGTACCACCATCGAAGAGCAACCATCGGCGCATATCCTCAAAGCGTTTACCTTCGTATGCGAACTCAATCTGGCGTTCATAAAGGATCTGAGCCATACAAGCTTCTTGCTGTGCAAGAGCCTTTGCATCGATACCATACATACCATCATTACCAGAACCAAGTCCTGCACGCTTACGGATTCTCTTCAGCTGTTCTACTGCCGTGGTAAGGTCACCTGCACCACACGCAGCCTCAGCATAGTTGAGCAGTACCTCAGCATAGCGGATTTCCATCGTCATGGTCTTGCACTCACGGAAACCGACATTCTTACCAGCCGTATTGAAGTTGTAATTCTTTATACCGCCACGAACATCGAAATCGTCAGAGAACTTACGAATATACATGCCATGAACACTACCAAGCAGATTGTCTGCACCGAAATGGTCACTACTGGTAGGATCGTTATACTTTGTTGGATCATTGTACCATACATAGTTCCAAAGCACGTACTTATCACCCGTATAAGGATTGAAACTATCGCCTGTATTGGGATCACCACTAAAGCGCCAGTATTCACCAGGGAATGAGAAGGTGCGATAGAAACGCGGATCACGGTTCATAAACGGATACTTTGGATCATAATTGTACTTAGAAGAGGGCTCCAGTACCGTATAATTATTATAGGAATTGGGGCGCTTACCATCCAACATGGGGAAGAGGTCAATAATGAGATCCGATGGGGTTTGACCATTGTTTCCTAATGCGTTAGCAGGACGGATGCTCTGCTCCCATGTGTTGTTACGCTGGTAGTCTGGTGTCAAGTCTGGAGTCTTTGTGTTATAGCATGAAACAAATACTCCCTCTGGGTTGTCCACAATATCAAGGAACATATTGGCCCATCCCTGACCGTTCTTACCAGGATTGTCCTCATAGGCCAATCCGTAACCACAGGCAGTGATTGTAGGCAATTCTGCCTTGATAGTCTCATAGGCAGCCTTCCAACGGTTCTCATCATTCGCACGATTGAAGAGAGGACTTGCCCAAAGTACCATTACACGATGTTTAAAAGCCAGACAGGTACCTGTTGTCACACGACCCCAATTACCAGAATCCCACTTGCCTTCAACTGTCTTCTTTCTCAACAAGTCCGCTGCTGTGTTAAGCTCCTTGATGATGAAATTATACACTTCCTCTGCACTGGAGCGCGGAGTGGCTGCTTCAGGAACAGGATTCTGAACCTCAGTCACAATGGGCACACTACCATAGTAGCGGAACATCATGTAGTAACACCACGCACGGAAGAAATAAACCTGACCAAGCAGAACGTCTTTTTCCTCTTGTGAGAGTTTGCCACCAGTAATACCACGGATGACCTCGTTAATCTCACGAATACGTGCCCATGACGAGTTGAAATAACCAGGTCCCTGGCTCTTACCAGTTACCGTGTTCATGTCGGCAGTCGGATCCAAGAAAGTACTAAATCCATAGTACTCCTCAGTAGCCTGAGAATGGTTATCCTTTCGGCCTACACTGTTATATTGCCAGATCTGACCACCACCAGCCTGAATATTAGGCAGTGAGATACGATAAATCTCGTTTACACGGCCATCAGCGCCAGTATAATAGTCATAGATCTCAGTAGAAGTATTCGTGTAGTTCTTCTTGTCCTCGATGAACTCATCACTACAGCTACTCATCACGGTGGCTCCAGCTACAGCGAGCAGAAGGGCACCTATATTGAATATTCTTTTCATAGACTTCACGTTGTATTAGAATGAAATATTAAGACCAACGGTGAACTTGCGCAGGGTGGGATACACACCATAGCTCATCATCGGGTCGATGAAGTTGTCAGGATAGGGATTGTAAAGGCTCAGCAGATTCTGACCAGTTACATTGACGCGAGCCGAAGAAATACCTATGAAATTACAGATGTTCTTCGGAATCTTGTATGCCAAAGTCACGCGGTTTAGTGTTACGCGAGTTCCGCTGACACGCCAGAAACTTGAGGTTTGGCTATTTACGTTTGTCCAACGCAGGTTAGGATACTCTGCATCGTGGTTTGCTGCCATAATCAGATTTCCACTGGCATCGTAGATATCCTCGTAAATATACATGTTGTCAGGATTCCAGAATGAAGGCATGTTAACATACTCCAAGCGTTTGTAACCCAAAGAGTTGTTAGATGCAACACCATCACCAGGAGAGAGTGCGCTTCCAGGAACAAAGCTATAACCACCCCAGCTGGCACCTAACTGAGCAGTAATTGCAAAGTCCTTATACTCAGCATTCAGGTTCATCGTGAAATGGTAAGGATTGCTGCGATCAGAGAGGCGTACTAAATCCAAGCCATCGACGATACCATCAGGACCATTGTACTTGTCGGCACCCTCATAGTTGGCAGCATCAGCCTTCAGCTGTCCACGAACATCCTTATAAATCAGCATACCCGGGCGAACTTGATCTTTAGTCAGGCCCATATAGGTCGTAATGTTGTATTGATTGAAGTACTCTTCAATATCTTGATAATTACGAAACATGCCAATGCACTGGTATCCCCAAGAGCCACGGTCTGTACGCTCACCCTTGATCAAACCTCTGAAATAATCGCTGGTTGGCCACTCAGCCTGTAGCACTTTATTATCCGAGAAACCGGTGTTCAACTGTACCTTATATTTGAAGTCCTTGCCAATCTTGTCGCGCCAGGTTACTGAGATTTCAGAACCCCAGCTGTTCATCTCGCCATAGTTCTGAGGAGCACCTGTAGCACCTACCGTTGTAGGAATAGTACCACTGAATGCCAACAGCATATCACGATCCCATACGTAGTAGGCGTCGATATTGAAGCCCAGACGGCCCTGCAGCACGCTGAAGTCAAGACCGATGTTACCTTTGTAAGACTTATCCCATTTCATATCCTCGTTGATACGGCCACCATTGTTCATTGTAATATGGCTACCGGCTACACCATCGTCACCAAAGATAGCACCCTTGTCAAGCGCGATAGAATAGGTCTGCATCCACTGCCATGCAGAGATGTTATCACGACCTGTCAAACCAAACGAAGCACGCAGTTTCAGGAAGTCGAGCCACTTAATGTTCTTCATGAACTTCTCCTCGCTGACAATCCAACCTGCAGAAACTGATGGGAATACGCCCCAATAGTTGCGTGGATGGAACTTCTGTGATGCGTCAGAACGAATCAAGAACTCAAAGAGGTAACGATCCATATAGTTATAGTTCAGACGTCCAATGTATGAGAGTGTGCCACTTTCTGTACGACCCCAGTCAGATGAGGTAATACCACCATTGTTGGTATCAATAGAGTTGGACTGTCCCGTAGAGAATTCATAAGGCTTTGTTCCCTCACCGTACAGATTCTCATATTCCGATTCAGACTTCTCGACTGAGAACAGTGCGTTGACGCTATGAGGACCGAATTGGCGTGCATAGGTCAGTGTGAAGTTAATCTGGTAGTTGTCAGAACGATTCATAGAACGGCTGATGTAACCACCATCCTTACCATTAGATACCATCGCATTGCCGTGGCCCATCAGGAAGTTGTTGTCTGCCAAAATGGTTTCGTTATAGTAGTCTTCTGCGCCAGGCAGTGCGGTATAGAGGTGCTCACCACTACCCGTACGTTGGTTGAGTCTATAGACTGCAAACTGTGTACCAAACTCGTTGGTCTTATTTTGGCTGATTGCCTTAGAATAACTTACACGGGCTTTCAAACCCTTCAGCGCCTTCACAAAGCCAAAGTCCAAATCTACTGCACCGCTGATATAGAGATTGGAGTTCATGTTACGTGTATAGTCGCTGGAGTTCTGCAAATACTCATAGTTGTAGTCCTGGTTAGTTGCCAGCTCGTTACCACTCACACCATACTTAGCCATCGGGTGACCAGCAAGTGTTTCTGGAATATAGCCCGGATGGGTCAACAACGAGAGATAGTCCTTATCGCTTCCAGAACTTTGCACCTTCATCAAAGGAGCATTCTTCTTACCATAGTCGCCAGAAACAGAGAGCGAAGCCTTTACCCACTGGCCTACCTTTACCTCAGAGCCTGCGCGGAAGTTCCAACGGTCGTAGTCCAGCTTACCAAGGTTACCATCTTGATTGAAATAACCGATAGATGCAAAATAGTTCACCTTTTCAGTGGCACCACTAACATTAACACTGTGCTGATGAGTGATACCAGTCTTCCAATGGTCTTCCAACAAATTATAGTTCAGGCTTCTCATTGCCTCCAACTCGTCGGCCTGGAAGAGGTCATAGCGAGGATTAATGCCTGTTTCGGTATCATCAGCCATACGAACAGCATTCCACAGACGACCGTAATCGTATGTGTTTAGCATCTTCGGAGTGCTAACAGCACCTGTGAAACCGAATGTTCCGCTATAGGAAATCTGAGGTGCGCCCTGCTTACCTTTCTTTGTGGTAACCAGTACAACACCATTAGCTGCGCGAGCACCATAGACAGCTGCTGCAGCATCCTTCAGTACAGAGATGGACTCGATCGTCGAGGGATCCAAGTTATTGAAAGCATTGGCATCCAAGATAAAACCATCAATTACATAAAGAGGGGGCTGAGAACCAACACCTAAGGCAGTCAAGTTGTCAGCACCACGGATTGACAGGGTCGAGGCATCACCAGGACGGTTACCGCCGCTCTCGATGCTTACACCGTTTATCAAACCACGCAAAGAACCAGCAAGGTCGCTGCTTCCCAGGTCAGTAATTTCTTCCACAGGAACGGTCTCAATAGAACCCGTCAAGTGCGCTTTCTTCTGAGTACCATAACCTACTACAACAACCTCTTCCAATTGCTGAGAGTCTTCTTTCAGCGTAATCTTGGGATTGTTTAGGTTGCTGACTGTCTCTGAAATATAACCAATATACGAAACTATGAGTTGAGCCTTTGCAGGTACACCAGCCAACGTAAAATTTCCATCAAGGTCAGTAATAGTACCAGTAGCGCTACTACCTTTCACCTGTACTGTCGCACCGATGATAGGTTCACCATTCTGATCGACCACCGTACCCTTGACAGTGCTCTGTGCCAACGCAATCGTCGAGACGAAAGCCATCAGCATAAGGATGATATATTTTTTCATACGTATTTACCTTATTGTTAGTTAATAGCATTTATTGCAACCATCTTGGATCACCAATAGTACTGGAGATTGCGCCTGAAGCCTTGAAGTTAACACCACCGTTTGGCTTGGTCAAATCAAGTTCCTTCAGAGCTGCATTCAATTCTTCTACTGTACCATAGCCAAAGGCATTCTCTTCCGTTGCACAACGAGTCTTATCAGTTGCGTCAACAGCATTCTTCAGACCCCATACCGTATTCTTTGTGATGTCAAGGTTCAACGGGTTGTTACCCTGAATGAACTTCTGTAGGCGCCAGCAATCATAGCAGATATTGCCATTGAACGTTATTGTATATTCAACGCGGTTAGGTGTATTGTTCGCAAATTCCTTATCGCTCATCACCTTGATAAAGGTGTTGTTGGTAAGCGTTGCACCACCATACTGCGAATCGAACACACGACCCAACTGATTACTCTGGAAGCGAATCATACGGTTTTTACTATTGTCTTTCAGATTGTAAATAGTACTGTTCTTAATGGTGACGTTACGGATAGCACTGCTCCAAGTCTGGGAGTCATCACGATAGTATGCCGTACCACTATAGGTACCTATCACGGCAGCATCACCAAATGATCCATTGTTATCTAACTGCACAATACAATTGTCTATGCGTACATCTTCAAGCGCCCAAGCACGAGCGCCTGAGAAGAACAGACACATCTTCACATTCTTGAACCAGCAATCCTGGAAAATAATAGGATCGGCCAGATAGTAAGCCTTGTCAGGCCAACCTGCTTTATTCGTTTCCAATTCAGGAAAAGCCACGCTGGAGCATTCGAAAACACCTTTTGACTCTTGTGAAGTGCAATCAAACTTAATCCACTTCACCTTCAAGCCTGCAGCAGTACGGATACAACCCTGACCTGTCATTGTAACGATAGGATAGTCAATCTTGTTGCCACGGAAGGTTACCTTATGACGGCCAAAATCAATTTCCTCGTCAATGGTATAAGAAGCACCACCAACCAACTCAAAGGCTTGCTCATCATCAGTCTCAATGATATGTGTCTTTACAAAGTTCACAATGTTCTCACCCGCAGGAATAGTCTGAGCTTCAATCATTGTGCTGTAGGCATACACCGTTGCCTCCTTTGCCTCAGCATTGTTAAGCTTGGTATTGCCCAAGGTCTTCACAGTAACACGATATTTGGTGTCTTCCGCCTTCGGGAACAAGAACAAAGACTTGTCCGTGCTTCCTTCTACTAACAATTCGGGCTCACCACTATCCATGTTGTCCACACGATAGTAATAGCCACCGGCACCCATAACGGCATCCCATGTAACCTTAATACTTTCACTTCCGTCAGAATTAACCAACGTAGCGAAATTGGCCTTAGAGAGCGAAGGCGATGCCAATTGTGAGTCTCTCACCGTACTGGAGAAAGTCTCATCATTGTCGAAACCTTTCTGGCATGAAGCGAGCATCAAGGCTGAGGCCAAGATGATTCCTCCTAACCCGAGAAATCCGACTTTCATCATTTGTTTTCTCATAAGCAGTTTTTTAGTTAGTAATTAATACATTTGTTCATTCATTTAAATATCTCTTTCAGGTAGGCTACGTTGGTGCCGAAGTTGCCACGAACGTTGCGAACGTCCTTGGCATTGCGGCTTCGTTCTACAACCAGCCAGCCCTTCCATTTCATCTTGTCGAGGGTCTTCTTGACTTGATGCAGGTCGATGCGTGAGTCTTTGTCGAGCGTCACGCTGTCGGTGAGCGAGGCGTGAATCTGGATGATGCGCTTGCTGCCCAGTTGTTTCAGTTCCTTCACGACATCTAGTTTCTGGTCGACGGCGTCCTGCAGATTATAATAAATCTTGATGCCTTCGCTGTTTACCTCATCTAATAATTTAATGTTCGCGCGCGCGTCAAGCTGTGTGCGGATGCCTATCACCTTGCCTGCTGCCTGCGCCATCTCGCCTACTTCATGCAGTCGGCGCACCATTTCTTCATGTTCTTCACCTGCCTGTTTCCACTCATGCCCACTGCCTCCGAGGGGAAGGAAGGCAACTTTGGCATCGAAGACATCCATCGTGTTCAGACAGTCTTGAATCAAGTCCTTGTAATTCTCACGCTTGAGGAAACTCTGGGCAAAGAAACCAGACATGGCGATGGAGGGAACGGCAACACCTAATGAGTCGGCGGTACGACGGAAAAGCTTCTGGAAATGCGGTTCACGCAACTTGTTCTCAAACAGGACACGCTTTCCCAACGGGCCCATATCGACTTCCACTCCGTCTGCATGAATGTCCTTTGTTAATTGGAATTCACCCAGTTTCTGGCGTTTCAGCATCATCCAGTCGCATGCAGCCACACGATACTG
This sequence comes from Prevotella sp. tc2-28, assembly GCF_900107705.1. Taxonomy (GTDB): domain Bacteria; phylum Bacteroidota; class Bacteroidia; order Bacteroidales; family Bacteroidaceae; genus Prevotella. The sequence continues at coordinate 81,404 of NZ_FNRE01000010.1, read as the reverse complement.
CTGTTGTGCCAAGAGGCAGGCAGGCCATGTTATAAACACGGCTAAAGCCCCTAAAAACAGGCTTTTTCTGACTTTTGATTTGTCCATTTAGTAGCTACTATTGTAAAGCTTTACGTAATTTAAGACGTTTTAAGATTACAAATGTAACTATAATCTGTCTTTTTTCTGTGTCATATCAGCAAAAGACACCGTTACAATGTTGAAAAACGATGTCTAACAAGTGTTAAATGGCATCAGACTGCAAAAAAATCAAGGAAAAAGTTGTTGGTTTCGTAAAAATTCCCTAAATTTGCAGCGCATTATGTTACATTTCCCCCTATCTTGGGGACTCGTACACACAGATTTGGACTATAACGTTAAAACAATATTTTATTTAAACTAAAACAAAGATTATGAAGAAAAGTTTTATTTTTGGCGCAGCCCTAATGCTGATGGGCGCACTGAGTTTCCAGTCATGTACCAAAGCTGACAACCCCAGCGTACCTCGTGAACCTGCTGTTGCCGTAATCGACAACGGAATGGAGTTGGCAGATGCCATTGCTCAGTTTGCAAAAGATGGTGTTCTTTCCCTTCCTGAAGGTATTGAGTTAGCTATGAATAAAGAAATTAAGTTGACCGAACCCCTGATGATTGTTGGAAATGAAAAGAAACCTGCTCTTATCACTGCTAATGTTGGATTCAATTCTACTTCCGATTTGATTTTGTCAAACATGATTATTGATGCATCCGAATTAAAGACCTCACTGATTAAGTACGAGGAAGTAAATGGCAAAAAAGCAATGAAGAGTGAAACCGAAGCAAGTGCCTACACTATTCTGAATAATATTACCTTGAACGGTGTTATCGTTAATGGATTGGAACAGTCTCTGATTGAAAGTACTGCTGGTAAGATTCTCTTCAAGAATATCGCTGTTATCAATTCAGGTGTTGAGATTAGTGGTAACAAGAATTTCTTTGCTCTTGGTGGTGGATTCCCCGAGAATTTGTTAATCGAAAACTCAACTCTTTGGTCTGGTACGAGCCATACCGGTTTCTTCTTTAAAGCCGATGGAAAACCTGGTGACGTAACTAGTACAACTACAACTACTTGGACTGTAAACCAGTCTACTTTAATTAACATTGCTGTAGGAAAGAAGGCTAATAATAGCAATGGAGGCATTAAGGGTAAGAAAACAACGATTATGAACTTAAAGAACTCAATTCTCTATAATTTCGGCTCAAATAAGGGTAATGAAGTAAATGGTTGGCTTTGGGGCCAGAATGGTGGTGCCATTTCTAACTATGAGAATAATACTTATTGGAGTGCAGATGGTGCTGTAGCAGGATGGACAGATAGTTCTAAGGGTGGCTCTGACCAAACCGGAACAGCTTTGGCTACTGATCCTGCTTTCAAGGATATCAAAAATGCCATCTTCACTCCAACTGGCGCTGACCAGGTTGACAAGAAGACTGGTGACCCCCATTGGTACAATGCTAATTAATCTACATTTATAAATTAATGTACAGGCGCGCCCGCAAGGACGTGCCTGTATTTTTGCTATCAACAAATGAAAAGGCCTAAAATATTTGGTAGTATTACCAAATTTGGTTACCTTTGCCTCGATGAATAAGATACTGATTTGGACATTGATGTTGTGTAGCGTCGTGCTGACAAGCTGCGACAAGCTGGACGACAGTGACGACGGCATGATAAGAGAAGTGCTGCCAGGCAAGTGGGCTTTCTCATATATTATTAAGAGTGACGAGGATCCTGGACTGGAATTTAACTACAAGCAGGTCATCTTCAACGAGGATGGCACATGTGCCCTAACCTATATAGACCACGAGGACGAGGAAGGTAACCCCGTATGGGGAGCATTGCACGGAACTTACGTGGCTAGCACCACCATGATACGCATTACAAGCTCTGAATTTGACGGCACAGAGCATATACTGATATGGCGCATCACGTCACTCTCTGCCAGTCAAGTGGTGGTAGAGTACGACTTCTCGATGGAAGGAAGCAGTGGAATGACAGCTGTCGTCACACTGGACAAGCAATAATCGTTTATTCCTCGACCACTTCAGAGCGAATGAACTTGTAATTATAGCTTAATACATGACAAGCTGAGAAATAGCCCAGACACCCACCGGTGAAATTGGCAATAGGATTGGTGCCAGCATTGTCCATCACCTGCATAGAATACAGATAGTCGTAAGAAAGCTTGTCGATGGAACGTAACTCCAATCGGATGTTGTCACCATCACTCAAGGCTTCAGAGTCGCCTTTATCCATATCCTTTTCTGAACAGCATTGGAACAACTGAAGCAGTTCGCCGTTTCGGTTGTGCTCGTCTTTTATCACAGCCCATCGGTAGCCCACATTATTCCGATAGATATGTGCGAAGTAATAGCTGTTCTGGTCAGGGGTATCCTGGATTTTCAGCTCTCCAAAGAGATAACGTGTATTCAACACCTTTTTCCATACGAAGCGAAACGAGTTCATGACAGGCTCCTCCTGCATGGTGGATGATGACGAGAAATGCTTGTCGTCAACATAGATGTCCAAATCGTAAGTAAGCCCAGGTTCGCCTTTCAAGGTCGAGGTATATATACCATTCCTTGTATATTTCAGCTCCTCCGAATAATCGTATTTCTTAATCGTAATGACCACTTTGGCATTATCCACATAGTGACCAGAGCGTGAGTTGTCCGTCACATTCTGCGTTGTGCTCACTTGCACCTGGGTACCCTTCTGTGTTGTAGTGCCCTCAGCCACGTAAAGCGAGTTGACCTCGTGGTAATCCATAGGTATGTCCTTTTCGCAAGAGGTTAACGATAAAGCTAACGTGAGCGCCAACAGGTATTTATTATATTTCTTCATTGCAGTCATTAGAATTTCAGATTGAACGATACAGAAGGAACGATGCCGAAGAGGCTATACTGCTTGGCACGAGTGCCTCGTCCGTATTGGCTGTCCTCGAAGCGGATGAGATAGGGATTATAGCGGTTGTACAGGTTGTAGATGCCGAAATTCCACTCACGTGTCATCCTTCCACCTTTGATTTTCTTGCTCCACGTAGCACTCACGTCCAGTCGGTGATAGTCAGGAGCCCGATAGCCATTACGCTCAGCATAATAATAGATGTAATTGTCGATAATCTGGTATTTGGCACTTGGAGCCGTAAATGCCTGTCCGGAATTAAAGACCCATGCAGCATTGAACGTCCATGCATCGTTGAGCTTATAGGTTGCCACCACATTAATATCGTGACGACGGTCGTTGTTGGCATCATACCACTGTCCCTGACTGATACCATCGATACGTGTCTGCGACCATGATAATGTGTAGCTAAGCCATCCCGTCAGGCGTCCACTATTCTTACGAGCACACATCTCGGCACCATAACCTCTGCCCTCGCCTGCCAGTACAAGCCGCTCAATCTCAATAGCCGATGCAAAGCTGATACCGTCACGATAGTCGAGGACATTATCAACATGCCGATAGTAACCCTCGAGCGAGAAGTCATAGTCTTGTTGTGGTGTCATATAAAATACGCCAAGACTCATCTGGTCAGCAATTTCAGGTTTCACCAGATTGGTACTGATAGTATAGCGGTCGAAGGGAGTTGTTGTGCTCTGGCTCCGCAATGCATGGATGTTCTGTGATGTACGGCTATATCCTGCCTTTACGCTCCATTGTTCTGATGGCTGATAAACCATGCTTACACGTGGTTCTACCGTCAGATGTGTCTTAACAGGCATGTTCTTCGTACGCTTGTAAAGCCATGTGATGTTTCCCTTCTCATCAACGTCGTAATAATAGGGACCGCCAAGGGCAGAAAAAGCTGTCAGTCGGACACCAGCAGAGAACGTCCATTGCTCTACGGGACTGTACTGCCAGTTCAACCAAGCAGCATTGTCCCAAGCCTTACGTTGTTCTTTCTCATGGTTCGACATACGCGTCCACTCTGCTGACTTCACATCCGTCAACATGGATTGCAAACCCGTATTCAACTCATGATTTCCCAACATCAGACGGAAATTCTGGTGTATTCCCGTATGACGGATATGCCCTTGATAGGCGATGTTCATACCTAAGATACTGATACCGTTGTCTGTTTTGTAGGAAGAAGCAAAGAGCGTGGTCTGAGAAGTTGACCGTCCACGGAACTGATGCAACCACGACAGGCTCCCTGCCATATTAGTCCATTGCATGTCCACCATATCCGTAAGTGCTGTCTTATCATGACTGGCATAGAACGAGAGAAACAGACGATTGCGATCGTTCATCTTATAGTCCAGTTTCAAGTTGGTGTCAAAGAAGTACAAGGAGTTGTCCCGGTAATCGTCCGTCAGCTTCAGAAAAAGGTCTGCATACGAACGGCGCACATTGAAAACCAGCCCTAGTTTATCCTTTATCACAGGACCTTCTATGGAACCTTTGGCAGACAACAGACCTATGCTCACATTGCCACCCCATCGGTCTGTACGTCCCGCACGGCTAATGATATCAAGCACCGCTGATGACGCACCGCCATATTGGGCAGGAACCAATCCTTTGAAAAGTGTGGCAGTAGCCAGTGCATTATCGTTGAAAGTGGAGAAGAGGCCTGCCAGATGACCAATATTATAGACAGGAGCCTCATCGTAAAGTATCGTGTTTTGGGCGGAAGTTCCTCCACGAACCTGGAAACTGCTTGAACCGTCGCTCTCTGACTTGACGCCAGGTAACAGCTGTAACGAGCGCATCACATCAATCTCACCAAACAGGGCCGGAGCCGAGGTTAGTTCCTTTATCTGTATCTGTTCTGCACCAATCTGCACCGAACCAATGCGTCGCTGTGCATTATTCGCATTGACGATGACTTCCTGCAACTGTTGCCCTTTCACCGTTGTGGTGTCCTGAGCTCCAGCCGTCAGTGGCATTAGTGCCAACAGCAGTATCTTTAGTCTGTTCATGGCTGCAAAGTTACGACTATTTATTTAAATCTTATTGTAAATCTATGCAAAAAAACGTTTATCGAATAGACATTTGCTCATTTTGAACGTCTTATAGGCATAGAACCAACATTTTAAATCAATAAACATGAAGAAGATTTTGATGATGGCTGCAACAAGCCTGTTTTGTATGACGGCCAGTGCACAGTATCCTCAGTTGACTGATGAAGCTGCCAAGCTTATCAGCGAACAGAAAGCCCAATGGAAGGCACACTCCGACTCTGCGTGGGAGGTAGCATTCCCCATCGTGATAGAAGAAGCCAAGGCTGGTCGCCCCTATGTACCCTGGGCAGCTCGCCCCTATGACTTGCGTCAGGCTAAAATTCCCGCATTCCCTGGTGCTGAGGGTGGTGGTATGTTTACCTTCGGTGGACGCGGTGGCAAGGTGCTGACCGTTACCAACCTGAACGACGATGGTCCTGGCTCGTTCCGCTGGGCTTGTGAGCAAGGTGGTGCACGTATCATCGTGTTCAACGTCAGCGGTATCATTCGCCTGAAATCACCTATCTACGTTCGTGCTCCCTATATCACCATTGCCGGACAAACTGCTCCTGGTGACGGTGTCATCATCGCAGGTGAGTCATTCCAGGTTGATACGCATGATGTCATTGTACGCCACATGCGCTTCCGTCGTGGTGAGACGTTGGTGACCAACCGTGAGGACTCCTTCGGTGGCAATCCCGTAGGTAACATCATGATTGACCACTGCTCTTGCGAATGGGGTCTTGACGAGAATATCTCATTCTATCGTCATATGTTTGATATGCATGACGGCAAGCCTAACCGCAAGGAGCCTACTGTCAATGTAACTATTCAGAACACGATTTCAGCCAAGGCTCTTGACACTTGGAACCACGCCTTTGGTTCAACCATCGGTGGTGAGAACACCACCTTTATGCGTAACCTCTGGGCCGACAATACTGGGCGCAATCCGTCCATTGGTTGGGGTGGTGTGTTCAACTACATCAACAATGTTGTCTACAACTGGGTACACCGTACCGCTGACGGTGGCGAGTTCACTACTATGTCGAACTTCATCAACAACTACTACAAGCCCGGTCCTCTGACACCAAAAGATGGTCCTATTGGTCATCGCATCGTGAAGGCTGAAAGCCGCTCACAGGGTTTGTTCCCCTTCAAGCAGTTCGGTCGCGTCTATGCTGTCGGCAACATCATGGAGGGATATCCTGAAATTACAAAAGACAACTGGAACGGTGGCATCCAGACTGCTGACAAGGATGGTGAAATGGACGCTACCGAAAAGGCGCTGATGCGTTCGAATGAACCATTTGAGATGCCTTTCGTCAAGGTAATGGGTGCTGAACAGGCCTTCGATTGGGTGCTCGCCAATGCAGGAGCCAATATCCCTTGCCGCGACATCGTTGACCAGCGTATCTGTGACGAGGTTCGTACTGGTCAGGCCTACTTCGTAGATAAATATGAGAAGAAGGTGAAGGACAACCCTTACGGTGATATGTGGGGTCTGCACGAGAAGTCAAAAAACGATGAAGGTTTCTTCAAGTATCGTCGCTTGGGCAAAGACTCTTATAAACAAGGTATCATCACCGATCCTCGTCAGATGGGTGGTTATCCTGAGTACAAGTCGTGGGAGCCTTATGTTGACACCGACAATGACGGTATGCCCGACGAATGGGAAAAGCAGTATGGGTTGAACCCCAACGATGCCTCAGACGCTGTAAAGGACTGCAACGGTGACGGCTATACTAACATCGAGAAATATATCAACGGCATCAACCCAAATACCAAGACAGACTGGCGTAACCTGAACAACAACTATGACACGCTGGCTGCTAAAGGAAAACTGATGTAATAGCATATGAAAAAAGTTCTAGTTTTACTTGTCGGACTAATCACCTTAGTCTCAATAGAAAGCAAAGGTCAGGTCGTTCCTCTCAATACTGAGGGGCAGGATCCTAAATACGTAGAGACCATCAAGGGACGTGCACAGAAAATTGTTGACGGTCTGAACTTGGCAGATGCCCAAAAGGCAGAAAGCGTGCGCAATATCATTGCCAATCGCTATTTCTTGCTGAACGACATCCACAACAAGTATGACAAGACTCATCAGGATGCCCGTGACGCAGAGCTCTACAAACATCATTTCGAACTCGCATCTGCCCTCTCCCTCTATCTGACCAATGAGCAGATTGATGCCGTCAAGGATGGCATGACCTATGGTCGATTGAAACGTGACTATCGTGCGACGTTAGAGATGATTCCATCACTGACCGAGGAAGAGAAAACACAAGTGCTCATCTGGCTCCAAGAGGCTCGAGAGTATGCTATGGATGCCGCTGATTCCAAAGGCAAGCACTTTTGGTTCGACAAGTACCGTGGACGTACCAACAACTGGCTCTCTGCACGCGGTTACGACCTGAAGAAGGAACGTGACAACTGGATGAAAAGAATAGAAGAGGCGAAGAAAAAGTAAAGAGAAATGAACAAGCACTTATTAGTCGCTTTGACAGTATTATTTGTAATTCCATCGGCAGCCCAAGAGGTGCCGATGGATTACTCGTATTGTGGCTATCATCGTTCAGAACAACTTATCCCGTCAGCAAGGGTAGCCACCTATGTTCAACCGTCAGGACAAGACGATGCACAGACACTACAAGCTGCCATCGACTGGCTAAGCCAACAAAAACCTGACAAGCAGACAGGACTGCGTGGCGCCATCTTGCTCGGAGAAGGCACCTTTATCATCAGCGAACCCATTCGCATCCGTACTAGCGGTGTCATCCTACGAGGCTGTGGACGTGACAAGACTATCCTACGCAAGACCGGATACGACCGCGGTGCTCTTATATATATAGAAGGTACGCCCGATATTATAACAAAGGACACGTTTGAAGTGTCCGATGTGAAAGCCGGCGCAATAACCCTTCCCGTCGCCAGCAACACACGGTTGTCAGCCAATAGCAGGATCATCATCCATCGGCCCTCGACTGCCGCATGGATAGCATCTCTTGACTGCCTGTCATTTGGAGGTGGTAAGCGAATGGGATACTGGGCATGGCATCCTGGCGATATTGATCTTCGTTGGAATCGTCAGATTATGGCTGTAAACGGTTCTGATATCATCATTGATGCACCTATCACCACAACGATAGAAAACCGTTGGGGCGGAGCTCAAGCCATCGTTTACGAGCATAAAGGTCTTATCCGTGAATGCGGCGTAGAGAACATGACTTTGGAGTCTGACTACAACCGGGCATTACCAATGGACGAGAACCACTGCTGGGATGGTGTCTACGTGGCTGATGCAGAAGACTGCTGGGTGCGCATGGTGAATTTCCGTCATTTTGCCGGATCAGCCGTCGTCATACAGAAATCAGCACAACAGATTACCGTTGAGGACTGCCAATCGTTACAACCCATATCAGAAATTGGAGGTTTCCGCCGTCGTACATTCCTAACCTTTGGCCAGAAGACACTTTTTCAACGCTGCTACTCGGAACATGGAATTAACGACTTCGCTGTCGGACATACTGCAGCAGGTCCCAATGCCTTTGTGCAGTGTGACAGTTATGAATCATTCGGTCCCAGTGGTGCCATCTCGTCATGGGCACCTGGTATTCTGTTTGATATCGTAAACATCGATGGTAACGATATCGTATTCAAGAACTGGGAACTGGAAAAGTTCGGTGCAGGCTGGAGTACTGCTAACAGCACCATGTGGCAATCCACCGCCTCCGGTTTATTCTGCTACTCTCCCGACACACTGAACAGGAACTATTCACGAGGTTGTTGGGGACAAGTGATGGGTAACGGAGAATATACGGAGATGAACGAGCATGTGAAACCATATTCATTGTACGCGGCACAGTTAGAAAAACGCTTAGGACGCGATGTGACAGCCCAATGCAGGGTATTGGAAAGAAACACCAATGCATCCTCTTCACCAACTATCGAAGAAGCTATCCAAATGGCCAAGGAAGCTTTGAAACCACGCACTACCTTGCAGCAGTGGATTGATGGAGCCCAGTTTGAGGGGGATATCACTAGTAAGACTAGTAAATTTAAGATGACTAGTAAGACTAGTAAAACTAGTAAAACAAACTATACTATTACCAACGCGTGGCTCACCCAAGATGGCCATGTCCTTGTAGGCGGCAAGCACCAAACACCTTGGTGGAACGGACGAACTACTGACGCGGCTATGGCGAAGGCGAAATATGCACTGACCCGCTTTGTTCCGGGACAGGAAGGCAAGGGAGGTACTGACCGTATTGACAGTGTGATTATTGAGATGCAACGCTCTCACACACTTTTATTCAGTCAGAACTATGGTTTGTGGACTGATCGTCGTCGTGATGACCATGAGCGTATTCGTCGTAAGAATGGTGACGCATGGGCTCCTTTCTACGAACAGCCTTTTGCTCGTACGGGAAAGGAACTAGCATGGGATGGCATGTCGAAATACGACCTTACCCAACTGAACAAATGGTATTTCTGGAGACTGCAACAGTTCGCCAAAAAGACTGAACCCATCGGTATTTTGCTGAAAAACCAACACTACTTCCAACATAACATTCTGGAAGCTGGCGCCCACTGGGTGGACTGTCCTTGGCGCACTGCGAACAATATCAATCAAACGCCATTCCTGGAACCTGTTAACTTTACAGGCGACAAGCGTATTTTTACGGCGACCTTGTTCTATGACATCAACAACCCGACACTACGTGAATTGCATCGACAGTACATCCGCCAGTCGCTCGATGCCTTCAAAGGCCAGCAAAACGTCATACATTCCATCGGAGAAGAGTTTACTGGCCCGTTGCACTTCGTACAGTTCTGGCTGGATGTAGTAGGAGAATGGGAAAAAGAAAATGGCCCAGTTCTTGTTGACCTTGCCGTTAACAAAGACGTACAAGACGCTATCTTAGAAGACCCCATTCGCTCTAAGATAGTTGATATCATTGATATTGAGCAATGGTTTTACCACAATAAGGGAGAATATGCTCCACAAGGAGGTGTCAACATGGCACAGCGCCAGTATATGCGCAAGATAAAAACAGGAAGTGCTCGTTTTGAAGATGTCTATCAAGCAGTCAGTGAGTATCGTGCAAAATACAACAAGGCCGTCATCTATTCAGCCCAGAAATATCCAGAATTGGGATGGGCGTCGCTCATGGCCGGAGGTTCGTGTGCCGTCATTCCCGTAAAAGATGAAAAATTCCTGAGTAGCATTTCTTCGATGAAACCGGAGAAAATGGAAGATTATTATCTACTGAAGAGCACTGAGGGCATGGTGGTCTATTTACCACAAAACAGTGGACAAAACATCACTCTACCAAGCAAGGACACCTATATTTTGTATCAGATAGACGAGCGGACAGGCCAAATAAGACGAATAGGCAACATAAAAGATGATGTGAAGCTAAAAGAAAAAGGCATCTTCTGGTTGCAGAAAAAATAAGATTTCAATGGGAAAAATTAGTGAAATACCAATTTTTCCCATTTTTTTAACTGTTTTTCTAACTAAAGTAATCAATTTTTCCATATCTTTGCAGCAGATAAAACAAACTACTTAAAAACTAACCTCTACAAATTAATGGCAAGCAACCATCTTAAAGTTCGAACCCGTGAACTCGTAGCTGAGTTTTGCGCCGGCAACGATCAAGCGTTTGCACAGTTGTACGATTTGTATATACAGATTCTGTTCAACTATGGCATTAAGATTACCCAAGATCAGGAATTGTTGAAAGACTGCATCCATGACGTTTTCATGAAAGTATACAGTAAACGTAATGAGAAAACAGCCATCAACAATCTGGCTTCTTACCTGATTATCTCGCTGAAGAATCGCCTGTTTGATGAGTTTCGTCGCCAGACATTCACCTCAGAGGATGCTGTAGAGGATTATGAATTCCGCTGCTCGACCACCGATGTAGAACGTGACTATCTGCATACAGAACTGGAAAAGATACAGTCAGACAAAGTGGAACATCTGATGAAAAACCTCACACAACGCCAGCGTCAGGCTATTACCTTATATTATTTAGAGCAACGAAAATACGAGGAAATCTGCCAAATTATGCAAATGAACTACCACTCTGTACGTAACCTGATGCACCGTGGAATGCTGAAATTGCGAGAGGCCGCCTTGTAAAATAGTCTGTCTACTGATGACATGATTTCATATGTTTCGTCTTAATGATAGAAAAGACCGAAACATTTGAAACAAAACATTTACACCCATGTAGACGAATTCCTGCGTGATGATGATTTTATCCGTTACGTGATGGATGCCTGTCCAGACAAAGAATCGTATTGGGCTTCTTACCTCCATGCGGCTCCAGACATCCGTATGGCCTATCTGAAAGCCTACGATATCCTAAATCATCTGGACGATTGTAGTCTGCTGTCGCCAGAAGAGGTACACTGCCTGAAACAACGCATCATGCACTCTATCCAGCATATCAACTAAATATTTAGAACATCTGGCTGACACGACGGATACCAGCCACCAATACATCAATTTCTTCCTTCGTATTATATAAGGCAAAAGAGGCGCGAACGGTACCACTGATGCCCAAGCGGTCCATCAGAGGCTGTGCGCAATGATGTCCTGTGCGCACGGCTATGCCAAGTCGATCGAGCAATGTCCCCATATCAAGATGGTGAATGTCACCTACCAGGAAAGAGACCACCGCATCCTTATGCTCCGCCTCACCAAAGATACGAATGCCATCGATGGTTTTCAGCTGTTCCATGCAATAACGGGTCAGTTCCTGTTCGTGAGCTTTGATGTTATCAATACCTACGGAACAAAGGTAATCAATGGCAGTAGCTAAGCCATGGGTGGCTACGTAGTCAGGGGTACCCGCTTCAAACTTAAAAGGCAGGCGCTCGAAGGTAGTTTTCTCCCACGTTACCTTGTCAATCATCTCACCACCACCTTGATACGGAGGCAACTTCTCCAACCATTCCTCTTTGCCATAAAGAACGCCAACTCCCGTAGGACCATACATCTTATGGCCACTAAAAGCATAGAAGTCGCAGCCGATAGCCTGTACGTCAATCTTCATGTGAGGCGCGCTTTGGGCTCCGTCTACGAGAACAGGAATACCACAGGCATGTGCCATCTCAACAATACGCTTCACGTCGTTGACAGTACCCAGCACGTTGCTAACATGCGCAATGCTCACCAGCTTTGTCTTAGATGAAAGATGAGCATTGAAAGTGGAGAGATCCAGACAACCTTTGTCATCAATGGGCAGATGCTTCACCACAATGCCCCGCTTCATCGCCTGTAGTTGCCAGGGAACGATATTGGAATGGTGCTCCATGTCGCTCACCAGCACCTCGTCTCCCTCCTTCATCTGATTCTCACAGAACGATGATGCCACCAAATTGATCGCTTCCGTTGTACCACGGGTAAAAATGATTTCCTCAGTCTTGGCGGCATTGATAAACTGACGCACCTTTTCGCGCGCTGCTTCATGGAGATCAGTAGCCTGCTGAGAGAGATAGTGTACACCACGATGCACGTTAGCGTTCACGTTGAGATACTCTTCACGCATAGCATCCAGTACACAGAGCGGCTTCTGCGTCGTTGCTGCATTATCCAGATAAACCAACGGCTTACCGTACACTTCCCTAGAAAGAATCGGGAAGTCTTCACGTACTTTTCTAATATCGTACATCACCTATTCTCACTTACAAAGTTTGCAACCCTCACACTTGTTCAACTCACCGCGGAAACGCTTCTCCACCAAATAGTGCAGGCGGTCGCGAAGCGGTTCAAGTTCCATATGATCAATAACCTCATTGATAAAGGCATTCTGCAACAACAGACGAGCCTCTTTCTTCGAGATACCACGCTGTTGCATATAGAACAGTGCGGCATCATTCAACTGGCCAACCGTAGAGCCGTGGGCACACTTCACATCATCTGCATATATCTCCAGCATGGGTTGGGTGTACATACGAGCCATTTTCGTAGCCGTCAGGTTCTGGTTCGTCATTTGAGACGTCGTCTTCTGCGCGTCTTTCTTCACCAACACTCGGCCTGCAAAGGCACCCGTTGCCTCGTCGTCCAACACATACTTATACAACTCATTGGAGCTACAATGCGATACATGATGCGTAATCAGCGTGTTATTGTCAACATGTTGATTCTTATCAGCTATTACACAACCGTTGCATGAGCATTCTGCCCCCTCGCCCACAAGGTCGAGGTTCAATTTGTTGCGTGTCACTCCATTGTGTAGCGTGATGACGTTATGGTTCACACGGCTGTTAGCCTGTTGTTCTATGTAGACATTGCTCACACGAGTGTTTTTGTTATGTGTCTCTTCCAAGCAATATAAATCCAATTTGGCATTCTCGCCTACATAGGCCTCAATGACCTGAGTAGCCAGGAAGTGACGGTCATCCATGGCATGGTCGCAGAACAGAAACTTAACCTCGGCTCCTTCCTCCAAGACTATCAGCACGCGGCGGTTCACCATCAGGTCGACATCCGAACGTAGGATATTAATGACCTGTATGGCACGGTCAACCACCACACCTTTGGGCACATAGACAAAGAGCCCGTCCTGCGCCAGCATGGTGTTCAGGTCCGTAACGGCGTCTCCGTCCTTGCCTGCCAATTGGTTATAAAGCATTGTGGCATGTTCCTTCAACGACCCGACAATCACACCCTCAGGCAAATGACCTTTGGGGTGCGCTTGGGTATAGAACCCGTCGTTCACCACGAAATACAGCGAGGTCGAAAGGTTGGGCACATCACAGCGAAAAGCGTCATAGGGATTTACGGGAATCTCCAGCCGGTTCAGGTTCAATCCATAGTCAGGCTCAAAGAGCTTTTGAATGTCCGTATATTTATAGCGCTCCACCTTCCGCGTGGGAAAACCACCCTGACTGAACCGCTCGAAAGCTGCATCACGCTGGGCATTCATCACGTCTGACGAATGCTCGAAAATCATCTCACGACACTGCTCATACAGCTCTATGTATTGCTTCTCACTACTCATTGACTTCCGCCTTTATCCAATCATAGCCACGCTCCTGAATATCCTTAGCCAGTTCTGGACCTGCCGTCTTCACTATCTGACCCTTATACAACACATGTACCACGTCGGGGCGAATCATCTCCAACAGGCGGTCGTAGTGAGTAATGACAATGCACGATGTCTCGGGAGTCTTCAGTTTATTCACGCCCTCGGCCACGATGCGCATAGCATCGACATCCAGTCCAGAGTCCGTCTCGTCAAGTATGGACAACTTCGGTTCGAGCATAGCCATCTGGAAAATCTCGTTACGCTTCTTCTCACCACCACTGAATCCCTCGTTCACTGAACGACCAGCCAACTTATTATCCAGTTCTACTATCTTCTGTTTCTCACGCATCAACTTGATGAAGTCACCGGCTTTCAGTTCGGGCAATCCCATATACTTGCGTTTCTCGTTGATGGCAGCCTTCATGAAGTTAGTCATCGAGACACCAGGGATTTCCACCGGATACTGGAACGAGAGGAAGAGTCCCTCGTGCGCCCTATCCTCAGGTTTCATCTCCAATAGATTCTTTCCATTGAAGTATGCCTCGCCCTCCGTAACCTCATAGAGCGGATTGCCCACAAGCACAGCACTCAGCGTACTCTTTCCCGAACCATTAGGTCCCATGATGGCATGCGTCTCACCATCCTTGATGGTCAGATTGATACCCCTTAATATCTCTTTATCGCCAATCCTGGCATGCAAGTTTCTTACTTCTAACATACAATTTTTTCTATTATTGCGTGCAAAGTTACAACTTTTACCTGAGACAAGCAAAAAATACTGATTACGATTCGTTACAGGAATGCATAGCGGCAAATGAAGAGCACAGCCAGCAGGATGGTTGCCCAGTTCATGTTGTTGCGCTCGTCTGCGTCTTTGAAGGTACCAGACAGCAGGTGTATCAGCACATAAGAGATGACACCCATCAGGATACCGTCGGATATGCTATAGGTAAGCGGCATGAGCACGATGCATACGAAGCAGGGAATGGCCGTTACGTAGTTGGAGAAATCAACCTTACGAATGTCATGCATCATCATCACACCCACCAAGATGAGGGCTGCTGCCGTAGCCTGTGCCGGAATGGCAAGGAACAGTGGTGCGAAGAGCAATGCTACGGCAAAGCAGATGGCGGTAGTAAGACTGGTCACGCCAGAGCGTCCGCCCACATTCACACCCGAGGCACTCTCTACGTAAGTCGTCACCGTCGAGGTACCAAGCATAGCACCTACGGTTGTTCCGATGGCATCAGCCATAAAGGCCTGGTTCAAGTTCTTTACGTTGCCGTTGTCGTCAACCATACCTGCTCGGTTGGACACGCCAATCAACGTTCCAATCGTATCGAACATATCGATAAACAGGAAAGTGAGCACCACGACAACCATATCTACCGTGAAGATATTGTGCCACTCAAACTGCAGGAAGATAGGGCTGATGGAGGGAGGTGCTGACATGATGCCCGAATAGTTCGTGACGCCCAGGGGAATGCCCACGATGGTAGTCACCAAGATGCCAATGAGCAGGGCACCTGTAACGCCCCTTACCAAGAGTGCCGCCGTGAGGAGGATGCCGAAGATGCTCAGCAGTACGGCAGTGTCGTGCAGGTTGCCCAGTGTGATGAACGTCGATTCCGACGAGGTGACGATACCTGCGCCCTTCAGTCCCACGAAGGCGATAAAGAGTCCGATGCCCGGACTGATGGCTCGGCGCATAACCAGCGGAATAGCATTGACGATGTGCTGGCGCAGACCTGTAACGGTCAGTATGATGAAGATAAGACCCTCTATCATGACTGCGGTCAGTGCAAATTGCCACGAATACCCCATGGTGAGCACGACGGTAAAGGCAAAGAAAGCGTTCAGTCCCATACCTGGAGCCAGGGCGAAGGGCAGCTTGGCATAGACAGCCATCACTAAGGTGGCTACAACTGCCGAAATACATGTTGTGGTAAACACGGCACCGGCATCCATACCCGTCACTGAGAGAATGCTAGGATTGACAGCCAGGATATAGGCCATCGTCAAGAAAGTGGTAATGCCACCAATCACCTCCTTGCGCAAAGTCATTGTGGAGGAATCAAATCCAAATAGTTTTTCTAACATAATATTGTATTTTAAGTTTTAATATTTTACTTCTTACCACTCACCACTATGAAATGGGGAGCCGTGTCTATCGTGATAAGACCGTTGTTGCGCCGGGCTTCTTCCATGAGGATGCGCACAGCGTTCTCATTGTCCACTTGGTCTTTGCTCTTCAGCCGCGGTGTGTTGTTCCACTTCACCAAAGGGTTGTGCATACCTGTAGCCTTATCCACACGGTCACCAGTAGCAACAAACTGGCTGACTGCCACACGAACGCTGCGGTCGGCCCATCCCTCGGTCCAATGTCCGTCGGCATAAATCGTGGTGCCATCTTTCACCAGTGAGCGTAGCGTATAGCTTGCGTCGGCATTGACGGTCATATAGCAATCGATGCCTACCATTCGCGACAGCAGCATAGCTCCGTACTTGGTCATCGCATACTCCATCAACAGGAGCAAGTCGGCATAAGTGAGTTCATAGACATAGATAAGGTTGTCGAATGGGAACATTTCGTAGATGCTTGAAACCGTAATGTTTCGTGTCTTCGCCCCATGTAAGGGGAAAGTAGTGCGCACACCGCCATTGTTAACGAAACCGATGTCGGCATGGCCTATGCGCCGCACCAGGTCACTCATCCAGTTGCCCATCGTAGAGGCGCGCCCGCCACTTCCCTTCAGTGCCAGACTGTCGTCAACGTTATTGTAGTTCTTCACCAAATCAACATTGATGTATCCGATTACTTTCTCCAGCATGGGTTTGATATGTTCGATAGCACTGTCCGAAATCGCAAGGATATCGGCCTCCAAGTCCTCTGCGTGCTCACCGGTAGCGGTATGGGTGTCCTTCTTGCCGTCTACTTCTATGTTGCGACAATTGTCCACTTGAACCTTCGAGATCTTACCCGTACCGTCCACCTGGAACAACAGTTCTGCATAAGAATACGACTGGCAATATGCCTTTCCCTGCAGATAGGGGATTCCGTGGGCTGTTGTGTCGCACTGGTTCACATGACTATGTCCGCCCAGCACGAGGTCGATGGCCGACTGTCCGCCCAGGCTGTTTGCCGCCTCGTTGGCCACACCGTGAATCAACAGTACCGTAGCGTCGCAGAGGCCGTTGCGCTCCAGCGAATCGGCCAGGGCGTTGATGCGTGGATAGTCGATGCGGATATCGTAGCCCTTGTCTATAAACTGATGGACAAACATGCTTTGGGCTGCATAATGGGCCATGCCGATAACGCCGATTCTCACCCCCACGCGATGACCGTCGGCACTGATGGCCGACTTGTCGAGGATGACATAGTCGTGGGTGGTATGGGTGCGCTTGCCGTGACGGTACAGGTTGGCACACACCACGGGGACGGGGTTTGCACTGCGCTTGCCGGCATATTCGTAATCCAGCAGCGTTCCGTCGTCGTCCACCAGTTGCTCGAAGCCCCAGTCGAACTCGTGGTTGCCCAGCGCCACGGCGTCGTAGTCCATCATGTTGAAAGCCATGTAAAGGGGTTTCCCGCGCTGGATGTTCGAGAGAATAGTGCCTTGATAGATGTCGCCGCCATCCAGCAGCAGCAGTTTCTTCGGGTCGTAGTCGGCGCCACGGCCGCGGATGTCATTGGCCTTGTCGGCCACGTACGCCAGCCGGTAGTGGTTGGTACCGGTCGACGTGTTCACCAGCGTCCCGTGGACATCGGTGGTCTCTATGACGGGTAGCCTGTAACTTCCCGTAGGCACTAATGACTGACTTTGCCGCAGGTGGCGACTCGATGAGCAGCCTGCCATGATGAGCAGGAGCGCGGAAATGCCGGCTATTTGTTTTAGGCTATTTAAACGGTGCATATTTTCATTAGATTAACAATGATGTCACAAAGGTACAAAAAACATTACTATTCACCAAATAATCCATCCTATTCTTCCCCATTATATCTTTATACTGATTCAGAAAATTAGGGAGGTTCCTTTTGAATCAACCTTTAGACGAACCCTACAACCTTCTATCAGGGGATAGTTATAGGTGCTATGATGACCCACAGGAAAATCATAACAGACGGGGATAGGCAGCTGTTGCAAATACTCATGGAGCATCTCGTACATATCGGCAAAGTCGTTTTCCGGACTCTTGTATTTAGAGAAATGTCCAACGATGATTCCCTTGAGCTTGGAGAGGATGCCCCGAATCTCCAACTGATGGAGCATGCGATCTACCTTCGTCATCGACTCGCCGGTATCTTCCATGAAAAGTATCAGTCCTTCATCGGCACGGTTCAGAAAGTCATAGTCAGAGCCTGCCAAACCACAAAACACGGAGAAATTGCCGCCTACCAGGATGCCTTCTGCCTCGCCGTACTGGTTGAGTGGATGGGCAGGCACTTGATAACTAGGCAGTTCGCCTAACAACAAGTGATGCAGAATAGCATTCACGGAGTCACGCCTGCCCTGGGAAGAAATGCCGTCGCACATGGTGCTATGGATGCTCATCACTCCTGCCGACACCGCTGCGCTATGCAGGGCCGTAACATCGCTGAAACCCATCACCCACTTGGGATGACTGCGAAACTCGTTGAGAGGGATGTGTCTTAACACCTGAACGGCACCATCGCCCCCGCGGCTGCACATAACGGCCCTCACGGTAGAATCCTGTAACGCCCAAAGCAGGTCGCTGGCCCGCTCATCGACCCTTCCGGCAAAGTTATGGTAATTGTCTAAGGCATGGAGGCCGACAATCGGCACGAATCCCCATGTCCTGAGGGCGTCGCACCCTTTAACAACGGTTAGTGAATCGGGTGTGCTGGAGGGAGATATCACGGCAATAGTATCGCCTGCCTTCAAAAACGGGGGCATGATGATTTCCTGTTGTGCAAAGAGGGCCTCAGCCACACACAGCAACAGGACAATGAAAACATTTCTCCTCATACTCGTCACTAAGATGTTTGTTTCTTGAATATCAACCTACCGTTCCCTCCAGCGACACGCTGAGCAGCTTCTGAGCCTCAACGGCAAACTCCATCGGCAGCTTCTGGATAACCTCCTTGGCATAACCGTTGACGATAAGGCCGACAGCCTGCTCCGTCGGAATGCCGCGCTGGTTGCAGTAGAACAGCTGGTCTTCTGAAATCTTCGACGTCGTAGCCTCGTGCTCGAAGATGGCGGTGTCGTTGTGAACGTCCATATAGGGGAAGGTATGGGCACCACACTCCGAACCTAGCAGCAGTGAGTCGCACGACGAGTAGTTGCGGGCGTTGTCAGCATTCGACGTGGCACGCACCAGTCCGCGGTAGGAGTTCTGCGAATGACCTGCCGAGATACCCTTCGAAATGATGGTCGAGCGGGTGTTCTTACCCATGTGAATCATCTTCGTGCCGGTGTCGGCCTCCTGGTAGTTGTTGGTGACGGCCACGCTGTAGAACTCTGCCTGCGAGTTGTCGCCACGCAGAATGCACGACGGGTATTTCCACGTAATAGCACTGCCCGTTTCCACCTGCGTCCACGACAGCTTTGAATCGACACCACGCAGGTCGCCACGCTTGGTGACGAGGTTCAGCACACCGCCCTTGCCGTTCTCATCACCCGGATACCAGTTCTGCACCGTCGAGTATTTCACCTCCGCACGGTCCATCACGATAATCTCGACGATAGCGGCATGCAACTGGTTCTCATCGCGCATCGGAGCAGTACAGCCCTCGAGATAGCTCACGTAGGAATCGTCGTCGGCCACGATGAGCGTGCGCTCGAACTGACCGGTGTTGCGGGCATTGATGCGGAAATAGGAACTCAGTTCCATCGGGCAACGCACTCCCTTGGGGATGTAGACGAACGAGCCGTCGGAGAACACCGCCGAGTTCAGGGCGGCAAAGAAATTGTCGCGATAGGGAACTACCGTGCCCAGATACTGGCGCACCAAGTCGCCGTGCTCCTTGATGGCCTCGCCGATGGAGCAGAAGATGACACCCTTCTCGCGAAGCTTCTCCTTGAAGGTGGTCTTTACACTGACTGAGTCCATGATGGCATCGACTGCCGTATTGCCACTCAGCGCCAGTCGCTCCTCCAAGGGAATGCCCAGCTTGTCGAAGGTCTTCTCGAGCTCCGGGTCTATCTTACCGTCACCCTCAGGCTTCTTCGCCATAGGGTCGGCATAGTAGCTGATGGCCTGGTAGTCGATGGACGGCACGTGCACATGCCCCCATTTAGGCTCTTGCTGTTCCTTCCAGTATCGGAAAGCCTTCAGGCGGAAGTCCAGCATCCAGTCGGGCTCCCCTTTCTTAGCAGAGATGAGCCGAACGATGTCCTCGTTCAGCCCTTTCTCTATGATTTCTGTATGTACGTCGGTAGTGAAGCCGAACTCATATTTCTGCTCAGCTACCTGCTTTACAAACTCGTTTCCCATTACAGTTTCTGTTCTACCTCAATCTCCGTGAAGGTCTCGATGATATCACCTACCTGAATGTCGTTGAAGTTAACCAGCGAGACGCCACACTCCAGTCCGGTGGCTACCTCCTTGGCATCGTCCTTGTAACGCTTCAGGGCATCGATGGCAGCAGTGTGGACGACAATACCGTCGCGAACCACACGGGCCTTGTCCTTCGAGTGCACCTTTCCGTCTGTCACCAGACCACCGGCAACGGTACCCACCTTGGAAATCTTGAACACTTGTTTTACCTCTATCTCACCGGTGACGATCTCCTTCTTCACCTTGTCAAGCATACCCTGCATGGTCTGCTTCACATCGTCGATGGCATCGTAGATGATAGAGTAGGTGTTGATCTCGACACCCTCACGCTCAGCAGCACGACGGGCATCGGCAGAAGGACGTACCTGGAAGCCGATGATAATAGCCTCAGAAGCACTGGCCAGCATGACATCGTTCTCTGAAATCTGACCAACGGCCTTCGAGATAACGTTCACCTGAACTTTCTCGGTACTGAGCTTGATGAACGAATCGGACAGAGCCTCGATAGAACCGTCGGTATCACCCTTGACGATGATATTCAACTCATGGAACTCACCCAGTGCGATACGGTGTGATAACTCATCAAGACCGAGCTTGGTGGTTGTGCGCAACGACTGTTCACGCTGCAACTGAATACGCTTGTTGGCAATTTCGCGCGCCTCTTGCTCTGACTCCATCACATGGAAAGAGTCACCAGCGGTAGGCGCACCATTCAGACCCAGGATGATAGCGGGCTCAGCAGGACCGGCAGTGTCGATACGCTGGTTGCGCTCGTTGAACATTGCCTTGACACGACCCCAGGCTGTACCTGCAATCACGACATCACCGACTTTCAGCGTACCATTGCTGACGAGAACGGTAGATACATAGCCACGACCCTTGTCGAGTGAAGACTCGATAATGCTACCGGTTGCCTTGCGGTTGGGGTTTGCCTTCAAGTCGAGCAACTCGGCTTCAAGAAGCACCTTCTCCAGCAGTTCGTCGACACCAATGCCCTTCTTGGCACTGATTTCCTGACACTGGTACTTACCACCCCACTCCTCTACAAGCAGGTTCATGTTGGCCAGGTCCTCACGAATCTTGTCGGGGTTGGCACCCGGCTTATCTATCTTGTTAATGGCGAACACCATCGGAACGTTGGCAGCCTGAGCATGGGCAATAGCCTCCTTGGTAGTAGGCATCACGGAGTCATCGGCTGCGACGATGATGATGGCGATATCCGTTACCTGAGCACCACGGGCACGCATAGCGGTGAATGCTTCGTGACCTGGTGTGTCGAGGAAGGTAATCTGACGACCGTCTTTCAACTTCACATTGTAGGCACCGATATGCTGTGTGATACCACCAGCCTCACCGGCAATCACGTTGGTGTTGCGGATGTGGTCGAGCAACGAGGTCTTACCGTGGTCTACGTGTCCCATCACGGTAACGATAGGAGCGCGGGAGATCAGGTCGTTCTCGTCGTCCTCTTCCTCAGTAATTGCATTCTGCACCTCTGCAGATACATATTCTGTGGTGAATCCGAACTCATCAGCTACAATATTGATGGTTTCTGCATCCAGACGCTGGTTGATACTTACCATGATGCCGATAGACATACAGGTTCCGATAACCTGATTGACGCCCACGTTCATCATGGTGGCCAACTCAGAAACAGTAACAAACTCGGTCAGTTTCAGTACCTTGCTCTCAGCTGCCTCAGCTGCCATCTCCTCGTTCATGCGCTCAGCCACAGCGTCGCGCTTCTCCTTACGATATTTGGCACCCTTCTTGTTTTGATTGGTCTTCGATGTCAGGCGAGCAAGCGTCTCCTTTACCTGGCGTGCTACTGCCTCATCGTCCACCTCCAACGGCTTCACGTTGCGGTTCTTCTTATTCTTCTTGCCGCCGCCTTGCTGGTTCTGTTGCTGACCGTTATTGTTATTATTGTTATTATTCTTGTTTTTCTTGTTCTGCTGGTTAGCCTGCTTGGCTGCTGCCTCGATATCCACCTTGTCGGTACGGATGCGCTCACGCTTGCGGCGCTCACCGGCAGCCTTCTCCTCACGCTCTTTGCGACGCTCTTCCTTCGACTTTTTCTTAGGACGCGTGCTTTGGTTCAACGAGTCAAGGTCTATCTTGCCCAACACGTTCAGTTGAGGAGCATTCTGAGCAACTTTAGCATCGCCAGGAGTTTTTGCCAGATTGGTAGGCTGCTCTTGCTCGACAGGGGACTCTTCCTGTGGTTCTTCAACAACAGGTTCCTCTTTGGATATTTCGGGCTGTGCCTCTTCAACAACTTCCTCCTTGATAGGTTGGGGCTCCGACTCTGTTGTTTCAACAACGGGTTCTTCCTGTTTCTCTTCGACAACAGGTTCCGGTTTTACCTCTTCCTTGGGGGCAGGAGCTGGCTTGGGTTTTCCAATCTCGTCGAGGTTGATTTTTCCCAACGTCTTCAAATGCGTACGCTGCTCCATCAACTCTTCGGTCTTGGTGACTGCTTTCTCAGCCTTTTCAGCCTTCTTTTCTTTCACTTTTTTGGTGAACATCATCTCGGCTTGTGTCTTCACAGCCTTGTCACCATCGAACTCGTCGACCAATGCCTGATACTGCTCGTCGGATATCTTGGTGTTCGGAGTCATCTCGTCCTTTACCTCACCCAGCTCCTTCTTGTTTTTCAGGAAATCAACGGCCGTCTGGAGACCGATGTTCAGTTCTGATAATACTTTATTTAATCTTACTCCCATTCTGTTCAATTTGATAGTTGATAATTACTCAAACTCAGCTTTGAGTACTTCCAATACATGGTCAACAGTCTCTTCCTCCAAGTCAGCCTTCTCGATGAGCATCTCACGCGGAGCATTGATAACCTGCTTGGCGGTGTCCAGACCAATAGCCTTGATAGAGTCGATAATCCACTGGTCAATCTCGTCAGAGAACTCGTCGAGGTAGATATCCTCATCAGCCTCGTTTTCGCTAACCACACGGAATACATCGATGGTATATTCTGTCAGCATGGAGGCCAGCTTAATGTTCAGACCACCCTTACCGATAGCCAGACTGACTTCTTCTGGCTGCAAATAAACTTCTGCCTTGTGCTCTTCTGGGTTCAGCGTAATGCTGGACACCTTGGCGGGCGACAAAGCGCGCTGAATGAAGAGTTGTGTGTTGTTTGAGAAGTTGATGACGTCGATGTTCTCGTTGCACAGCTCACGGACGATACCATGAACACGGCTACCCTTGACACCTACGCAGGCTCCTACAGGATCGATGCGGTCATCATAGCTCTCTACTGCAACCTTGGCACGCTCACCCGGCATACGAGCAATGCGGCGGATGGTAATCAGACCATCGTTAATCTCAGGAACCTCAGCTTCCAAGAGGCGCTCGAGGAACTGCGGACTGGTACGGCTCAGGATGATACGAGGATTATTGTTCTCGTTCTGGACCTCTTTAACGATGGCGCGTACTGTTTCGCCTTTGTGGTAGCTGTCGGAAGGAATCTGCTCTGCTTTCGGCAGATGGAGCTCATTGCCCTCATCGTCGATGAGCAGCACCTCGCGTTTCCACATCTGGTAAACCTCAGCGCTTACAATCTGACCAACCCTATCCTTATATTTATTATATAATGAGTCATGCTCCAACTCCAAAATCTTTGAAGCCAGTGTCTGGCGCAGGTTCAGGATGGCACGACGACCAAACTTCTGGAAATCTACTTCCTCTGATACTTCCTCACCAATCTCATAGTCGGGCTCTATTTTCTGGGCCTCAGTCAGACTGATTTCCTTATTCTGATCTTTCACTTCACCATCAGCAACCACGATACGGTTGCGATGAATCTCAAAGTCACCCTTGTCAGGATTTACAATCACATCGTAGTTCTCGTCAGAACCGAACATCTTGGCTATCACGTTGCGGAAACTTTCCTCCAGCACGCTCACCAAGGTTGTGCGGTCGATGTTCTTAGTCTCTTTAAACTCTTGAAAGGTCTCAATCATTGAGGGGCCTTTCGTACTTTTTGTTGCCATATCTTGATTTTTTTTTATTTTAATTACGCTTTTTATTTGAAGTTCAGCATATACTTGCAGTATTTTACCTCACCGATGGCGAACGTCTTGTCTGCATCCACCAATACAGGGCGTTTCTTGCCCTCTACGTGTTGCTTCTCCTTGACGGTAACTACAAACTGAGTGCCGTCTTCACTGATTTCTTTCAACAGACCTTGAACCTTCTGTCCGTTCTGATCCAACACCTCAACCTCTTTACCAATATGATTGCGATACTGTTGTATCACCTTAAATGGCTGCCCAATTCCCGCTGAACCGACTTCCAGTTCATAGTCGCCAAGCTCCTCGCCCAGCTTCTCCTGCAGGAAACGGCTCAGGTCAGCACAATCCTCAATCCACACACCGTCGGTGTGGTCAATCTCAATAACAATACGGTCGTCAGGAGTCATCTCTACATCTACCAGATAGTAGTCACCCTGCTCCAACCATTCCTCCACTGTTGTCTTAATGACGTTCTTGTCTATCATAAATTGTTTGTTAATTAAAACAAGAATGAGAGGCTTCGTAAAGCCCCTCATTCCTCTGAACGCTGCAAAATTACACATTTTTCTCGAATCCTGCAAATATTTTAGCGCTTTTTCGCAATTATTCCTTATTTATTCCACTGATATACTGTTTAATAGCCGCTACGAGGCTGTCATTTTCATCAGGTAACTGTGTTGTGACACGAAACAGTCGGTTGGATAATCCATCGAAATTCTGGCAGTCGCGAATCAGCATGCCATACTCATGAACCAGGTAGTTTTTCAACTCTGTAGAGGTGCCTTTACTGATTTCGCATAACATATAATTGGTCTTGGTCTCAAAGACTCGTAGGTCCTTGATTTTGCGTAAAGCACTGCGGAAGCGATGTGTCTCAGCCAAATGGGCATCCAAATCGGTAATGGCAGGTTCGCCGTGTTCTATGAGGAACTTTCCTGCTTCAATGGCTAAAGCACTGAGAGACCAAGGACGCTGGAGATTGCGCAACAACTGGATAACATTAGGATGACCCGTGATATAGCCTAACCTTAATCCCAAGGCACCATAAGTCTTTCCTATCGAATGAAGTATCAAGAGGTTTTGCAACGACTGCACCTCCTGGGGTACCAACAGTTCTTCCTTGGTATAAGCCTCCAAGGACTGGTCCACTACAAAGTTATAGCGAGGAGAACGACGAACCACATAATCCACAAAGCCCTTCATCAGCACATTACCTGAAGGTGTGTTAGGATTACATATCCAGTAGACACGATCTTTGGGCATGGTCTGCATCTCGTCACTCGTCTCGTTGGAAACAATATGCTTGTTAAGACGACAAGCTCGGGCATATTCCGAATAAGTGGGTTGGGGAATGATAGAAGCACTATGATGAAACAGTCTGGCTATCAGGTGAATAGCCTCTGTAGCACCATTGGTCACCATCACGGCATAGGGAGAAATACCCAACTTCTTGGCTATCAGCTTTTCCAACTGCTTGGGCTGGGGTTCCGGATAGTTGTTGATGATCTGAAATCGCTCCATCAGGTATTCCTTCAGCGCAGAATGGTCAGCATGTAACCATGCAGCGGAGCTGAAATTCATCTTCACCAAGTCACAATAGCGGTATATGTCATCTCTGTGGATACTTGTCATTTTGTGATATGTATCGTTAAAGACTCTTTGTCAAAGGTAATGCCGTCATGGTCAATAAAACGGCTGAGTGCACCTTCGTCTGCCAGTTGGCGAGGCGTTCCGACACTCAGATGTCCTGGTTCCATCAGCCATATTTTATCAGCTAATTGCAGCGATAGCTCCACATCATGGGTGGAGAGAAAAATAGTTTTCTGCTCCTCCAGAGCCAGTCTGCGCAACAACTGCATCGTTTCCACCTTACTGGGAAAGTCGAGGAAGGCTGTTGGCTCGTCTAAATATATAATAGGTGTCTGCTGTGCCAGTGCCTTGGCTATCATCACCTTCTGTCGCTCACCATCGCTCAGTGTATAAACCATCCGACCTTGCAAGTTCTCGATACCCACCAACTGGATGGCCTCACCCACTATCTTTTTGTCCTCATCGTCCAAGGTTCCCCAGAAACCCGTATAGGGAGAACGACCCATTCCCACCAATTCCTCTATGGTCATGTTCTGCACATCCGGCTTTTCCGTTAGTACGATACCAATGAGACGACTCAACTGCTTGTCAGTTAAGGAGGTAATGGACGATGGAGGCTGAGTGCTGGATATGACTATTTCACCTTCCAACGCGGGCTGGAAGGCTGAAAGAGTGCGCAATAAGGTCGATTTACCAATACCATTACGTCCTAACAGACAAGTCAACTCACCATTGTTGATGGTGGCATTCAGTCCGCTGGCAACTACCTTTTCATTGCCCTTCGTGAGATAGCCGATGCTTAGGTTTTGTAATACTACGCTTTTCATAGATGGTGACAAAGTTACGTAATTTATATGGAATAACGATTCAATAACTCGTTAAAAATATCATTCCGACGTAAAACATCGGCATTTCCCGTCATCAGTAATTGCTCACGGGCACGCGTCATCGCCACGTTCAACTTGCGGTCGATGACTCTTCCGGCTTCCTCAAAGCACTGCGATGTTAGGAATTCCAGATCGGCTGCCGACTGGGCACCGATGGAGTAGATGATGACATCGCGTTGTGACCCTTGGTAGCGCTCCACGGTATCTATGCTGATATCGAGCAAGGCAGGGATACCTACCTTCTTCATCTCCTGCCGTATCTGGGCTATCTGGTAACGATAGGTCACAATGACACCGATGGAATGGTCGGCATCAAAGTGGTCGACACCTATCTGCCGATAGATGCGCCTCAACAAGTCTGCCACCATCACTGCCTCATCAGTTGACGGCAGGAATAGCACACGATGCTGCTTTAACAGGTCGTCCGTTGCATCTTCTGATGGCGTGTGATAAGCTAAGGAAGTTGCTAACTGATGGGGACAAGGCACGGGCTGCAATTGTTCGCTATGATAGAACATCTCGTTGGGAAAACTAGCGATATCCGGGTGCATGCGCCCCTGGTGGTTTAGGATACCTGTAAACTCCTGGCGTCCTGCTTCGCGCTCTTGCTGCAACAGTCGTTCGAACAACGACAGCCGGCAGGCATGCAGGTGCAGATCGTCGTCAGCTTGCTGAACGACGGCAGGCAATTGCTTGTGGTCGCCTATCAGTATGAAGCGGTCTATCCGTTCAGAGGACAGTAGTCCGATAATATTTGGCTCCAGAATCTGTGAGGCCTCATCGACTATACACAAAGAGAAATGTTTAAGCGCAAGGATAAACGGTCGAGCCTGTAAGGTGGACGTTGTAGCCACCACGATAGGCACCTGCTCTAATCGCCGTCTGATATCACTGAGTTTAGGATGGTCTGCAAAGGCTCTACTCAACAGCCTGTCAGCATAGCGTGGGTCGCAAGATGCCTCATTACCCAATCGCAGATAGTCTTGTCCGCTACCCTCCAACATGCCGCATATCTCGTCGACAGCACGATTGGTATAAGCGGTTAATAAGAGGTGAGAGGTGGGAGGCAAGAGCGGAGAGGACAGTTCTTCCTGGACCAAGAAGCGCAAGGCCATTGAGGTCTTTCCCGTTCCCGGAGGACCTTGCAACAGGAAATAGTCGCGCGATTGCTTGGCACGCAAAAGGATATCGTCATAAAAAGGATGGTAACTGTGGCTGAGCTTTAGCGACGTGTCACGACGGGGCTCACGGTGGCCGAGCAACAGGTCACGTTTGTCGGGGGATGCCTTACAAAAGGCCATCAGGCTACGCAGTGAGGTCGTCGTGGTCATGTCCGACGAGGCATGTTCGATGGCAAAGGTTCCCGTGTCAAAGAGGTTCGGATGGTGTTGCGGATCGTTCAGCCGGACGGTTATCTCGTCGTCGGTCAGTCGGGTGATGACACCTTTATATAATATATGGGCACTGACGTCGGGCTTATCCGTATAGCGATACAAATAGACGGCATCGCCACGTCGGTAGTCTATCTCGCCCCAGTCGCGCTCGTCGGGTGGAGGACATTTCAGCTCCACCGTGTCAGGCTGTTGCGTCACGGAGCCATCGGGTCTCAGACCAGTCAGGACAGGCAGTTCGCCTCTCAACGTGACAGCGGCTAGCTGTTCGCGATAGACGAAGGTGACCATTCGCTCGACATAGTCCTGCAGCTGTGGTGTCAGGTTATGCAGAGGTTGGAGCACCCGCTCCATTTCAGGACGGATATAGCGGAAGAAGAAGTCGGCTTTCTGTTCCTTTTCCAACAGCACGTCGGGTTGCAACAGGGGTAGCACACTTGCAAAGCCTTCGCGGGCAATCTTTATCTCGAGGGCTACGATGCGGTTGCGCAGGCGGATGGCTTCACGGAACAGCTCGTCGTTGTTCGGCACGTCGAGCAATCCCTGAGCAGCAGGATATTTCGAATAGAGCAAACGCACGTCAACCCCGTCGGCCTCATGCTGGAAATTGTAGCGTAGCACACCGTAATAGAGCAACACCTGCACGAAATGCGCCTCGCGATAGCTTACCCATTTCTTGCCTGACTTCTGTTCTACCAACAGTCGTAGGTCGTCAGTCATCAGGTCCACACGTCCTTTGAGTCCCAGTTGCTTGCAAACGAACGAGGGCTCTAGCAATGCCTTGTCGCGGTCATAGTTCCTAAAGAGGATGTCTACCGACTCACGGATATGCTGTACCTGCTGCTGGGCATCGCGCTTGAACTGCTCCGCGCTGAACCCCTCGCAAGTACAGAACTGCAAGGCCTGCTCGCAGAACGAAGTCTGCAGCATATTGCGGAAATCAGCATCGGGTTGGTGTATGATGTCGTCGAGTGCCGTACCGGCAAAGTTACCTAACAGGATAGGTTGCGTGTTTGTCGTGGGCTTCAAACGGTTGATAATGTAGGTCAGAGGGTGGTGTCCATAGTCCTGAAAACAGGCTGCCAGCGACGAGATATCGACCAGCACGTCAGGCTCCACCACCTCAAGTCCGTCATCCAATCTGCTAATCTCCAGTCCCTCGAACAACTGCGTTTCCTTGTCTTCCAAAGCACTAAACGATTTTAAAACGCACCCGGAACGAGTGCTCGTGTTCATCCCAGTTAGTACCCAACATCTCAAAGCGGCCTATCTGCGACGTGGAGCGCACATGCCGACCAATACACGGACAGACGTCGTAGTCGCCGATGCGCACCAGTCGGATGGTCTCTGACGCATTGGCGGGCAGTCGGTTGGCGTCGATGCCCTCGGGCAGTTCGTCGCGGGTTACAAACTCGAAGGTGACGGGCAGGTCTTCGTCGATGAGCCGCTGCATCTCCTGCTCGATGGCGCGTTCCTCCTGACGGGAGGGCTTATGGTCGAGATAGAAACTCATCTTGCTCTTCTTGCGCTCGATGTGGGCATTATACGACCGTTCGCAGCCAAAGAGCCGGATCATCGTCTGGTTCAGCAGGTGCTCCGCCGTATGTGCTGGCGGAAATGACACATCCCTTTCTTCGATTATTTCAATATTATTTTGTAACTTTGCAGCCATAAAACTGTCATTATCATTATTTCGGGGACAAAGGTACAAAAAAATGGGAAAAATAGCAATTTATTGTCGAGTTTCTACAGAACAACAGTCAACAGACAGACAAAAACAGGAATTAACGAAGTATGCAGCAGAGAAATTAGAAAGACCTGTCGCAGACGAAGACATATATACCGACGTAATCTCTGGATATAAGAAAGGTGAGTTAAGACCAGAATATTCCAAACTTAAAACAGAGGTTGAGGCTGGTAACATCGATACCATTTTATTTTCGGAGTTCACGAGAGTAAGCAGGACCGCCAATGAGTTACTAAGTGAAATTCAGTTTTTCCAGGAACATGAAGTATCCACATATTTCCAGAAGCAAGACCTATGGGTAAAATGCGCTAAGGACTTCAAAAGTCCTATTGATTCCATGAGTTCAAATGTACTACTCCATCTACTTGCAGTAATGGCAGAGTATGAGGTAGAACTGTTTAATGAGAGAAGTCTTAGCGGAAAGATAAACAAAATAAAGAATGGTAACGGTGGTGGATTAGAAAGAGCATTTGGGTATATGCATAATGAGAAAAAACAGATAGTCATCAATCCCAAAGAGGCAGAAACGGTAGTACGAATCTTCGATATGTATGCGAATGGATATAGTACCATTCAGATATGCCAAATCCTTGACTCCGAAGACAAGGAAGAGAGTCGTCCACCATATTATAATCAGATTAAACAGTTTAAAGCCAATAGGGAGAAGAAAGGTCTTGCACCTAAAGAATACAAGAGATTTGACCCAGACCATCTTACATGGAGAACGTCATCATTAAGTCGTATATTACACAATGAGTTGTATAAGGGCATTAAGGTTATCACTATGTATAAGCCAGACCCAAAGAACACGACTCCAATTCATAAGAGGACAGACAGGGGTGAACCTGTTTTGAAGTATAAGGAGGTGGATGAAAACTTACGCATTATCTCTGACGAACTGTTTGAACGAGTAAAACAAAGGCTCCTAAAAGCCCATTATAACAAGAACAATGCGATGCACCGACCCAACCTTTTAAAAGACAAAATACTGTGTGGAGAGTGCGGGTCTAACTTTTCCGTAGGAAAGCAAACAAACACCGCCACGAATTACAAGACTGACCCACGAACATATAGGTGCTATGGTGTAGTCAAGCGTAAAGACCATCCACGAATTTGTAGTGAAGGTATGGAGACTCGCCAGTGCCGTCTCGATGGACTTGTTCTACAGTTATCGTTATATATGTTCGCACAAATCGATATCGAACAGTCGAATCAGAAGCAAGTGTTACGTCTCCAAGCAGAGATAGACGATTTAATTAGGGTTAAGAGTGCAGAAGAAAAGCAATTAAACGAACTCACGACATCCTATCAGACTGCAATGGAACGTTATGCCTTTGCGAAAGGCTCTAACGACAAATTTAAGGAATTGATGAGCAAGGCAACTGCAGACTACGAACACCAGGCAACAAAGTTCACTAACGACATTATCAAATACGGAAAGGATATTGCATCGAAAAGAGTCACCATTGATAAACTAAACAAGTTATCTGCATCATATTCCAGCATCAAGAATAGGACTCATGAGATTAGGAACAACAAAGAATTGGTCAAACACATGATTGATGAGTACGTAGCCAGTATAACCTCATACAAGATACACCACCTATGGAACTTAATTATTATCAAATACACGAACGATGAAGAATTTTGGGGTACTATTAAGAATGCCAGATACAAGAACAATGAGACATTCTATGACAGCTCTGTATGTCAGTATGGAATTGAATTTAAAAGTTGGATGATAAACAATGGCGAAAAGTGTTTTTGTTATGACAAGGAGAGTCATACTGTAACATATAACGGCAAGAGTTCCATATATAAGAACCTTCCTGCTGGGACATACAAATACGAGGAGTTACAACAATTATTGGAACAGCAGGAGTGGATTGGTAGTTACCCTTTATATTTCTATGAGGGAGCCACAGATGCCACACAAACAGATGAGAGTGAATTAAACATCATGAAGCAAGAGATAACCCCCAAAGAAGAAATTGACTGGTCGAAACATAATGATGAAGTTTTGGAAAGATTGAGAAGACAAAAGGAACAAGAAGAAATGCTCCAGGCGTTCACGGAGAAATGAAGGTGGGCCGTCTATGTAAGCTTATTCATTTCCGTGAACTTGACAACTCATTAACTCATGGCATCAGATTGAAAAAAAATTCTGGTGGTCCAAATTTGATGGTTCATAGGACCACTTCCAATAAGACACAATCCACCTTTTTATCTTCCATATATCCCCACCCCTCCAGGGTAGACTCATTTGAGCAATTGAGATGATATAAGAAAGATATATGGTCACTGTTCTGATACAGTGCAGCACACTTTGTTGCCTCTTCCACCTACTTCCGTAGGCACTGAATCGGTTCCCAGCCTATCAGTCTTTAACAACACTATGAGATTCTTGTCCTTAATCGCTTACGCTCTGGAATCAAAGGACGTTAGGTGCTAAACGTTGCCCTCACATGAGACAAGACATAGCGGAGTGTACACGCTACTTTTTTGCTGGTGTAGCCTCAACCATAGTTTCTTTTAAGTTAATCAGAACTTGTTGCAGTAGATGAAACTAATAATAACTACCTGGACTATTGCAACTCTTTTCCGTCCTATATTTAAAACATATTGACAAAAGTAAAATAAACAAGAGTATCTCTAATCTTTTTTACTTCTACTGATATTTATAACAAGAGGTCATATCATATTGAGTTCATATTAATAAATATTACGATAATCATAAAAGTAAAATGAATAGTACAAATATTAGTCAAGTAAGGAAAGATAGGCATGGGTCCAATAATCCGATGTGGGGAAGAAAACACAGTGATGAAGCTCGTCGCAAACAAAGTGAGGCGGCCCAGAAAAGAAACCAGGAGTTCCAAAAATGGAAGGCCGCAAACAGACCACTAACAATGGATGAGTTTTTAAGTTCTCAGCCCATGAGAGAACATATAAACACAATAATTAAAGAAGAAATAAAGAAAGTCATATGGATAGGATTAGACAACAGTACATCGACCTTGTGACACGTTTCCAGGAAGCAAGATGGATTTCCGTACAATACTGGATGCTCCAGGACTTCAAGGAATGGTACGACAATCATCAAGACACGCTCACCGAAGAAGAAAAAATGTTTCTTAATGAGAATATTCGGCTAAAGCCAAGAAAAAAGATAATCACACGAACACACTTAACCACGTAGCGCAAACACATTGTGCAGCATCAACATTGCACTATTCCTTTGTTCAAAGGTTATTGAGCGCAAATAACATCTGTTTTTCGTCTTCATCCTTGGCAGCTGGTTCAAAAATGTTTATGGTTCAAATAATTCCATAATCGATATTTGAACCATATTAATTTTTTGGACCAAAATATTCTTTGATTTATTTGGTCTTTTTAAGTATTATTTGTAACTTTGCACCAGAAATAAAACATTTTGAATTATGACTGGTATAATTTACGCAAGAGTTTCAAGCATTGGTGACAGACAGAATACCGAGCGACAGATTGAGGATTTAACCAAGTATGCAGAAAATAACGGCATCGACCTGGTGAAGGTCTTTTCTGAGAAAATTTCTGGTGCAAAGAAAAACAATGAGCGTGCCGTATTGATGGAGTGCTTTGAGTTTGCTGAGGCTCATAGTATAGATGTTATATTGGTAAGTGAATGTAGCAGAGTTGGTAGGGCCATCTGGGAAGTGCTGGAGAGTGTAAAGTACTGTGTCGACAGGCATATTGATATGTTCTTCCAGAAAGAGAATCTACACATCTTCGATGATAATGGTGAAGTGAATCCCTTTATGGCAGTGTATATTAGTTGCCTTGGTATGTGTGCACAAATCGAAAGACAAAATATCATGTTCCGTCTTAACTCTGGTCGCAAACTTGCCATTGAGAAAGGAATCAAGATGGGAAGAAAGGTTGGGAGTACCAAGAGTCGTGAGCAGAAAGAAAGTGAGTACAAGGACATCATCAAACTCTTACGCAAGGGCTACTCTGTAGCCTCAACCTACGCCATAGCCAAAGAGAAAGGAATCAAATGCAGCATCAGCACTATCAAACGAGTTAAAAAAGAATTCATAATGTAAATTTATATTAAAAACATCTTAAATTGAGCGTTCGGCCCAGGAAAATGTGTATCTTTGTAAAACCCTTCCATATGGAAGGGTGACATATTGAGAAAGCGCATTTCGCAATTTCTGACCGTGTGAACTTGGACACTTCACCAAATGGCTACGAGCCATCGTTAAATCAGAAATGTGGGAAGAACGCTCTTCTTGGTTTGTATTCCGTATTCCACGAGATACATCCGAGTGGGGTTTGTTCATTCTCCTTATCTATTTAACGGGGAGTCCAAGCCCTACACGGTGGATAAGAGGATGAGGGCTCCACTTTCTATTTATGCCTAGGACAATAACTACTAACCGCACCAACTGAGCCAAAGGCGCACATATTGTTGTAGATGCAACATACATACAGGATTAGAATGAGTGCAACACTACAGGTAATTCTGGGAGTTGTATTCCTCACGTTTGGCTGTTTTATCTATCTTTTGTTCAGGACCAAGACACTCAACATATACCACTGGTGTACATTTCTGGGATTATCCAGTTTCATTGACCATGAAAGAGCCTGGGTTAGTGATTGGAACATACCAGATTTCGTCAGATACAGCCTGCCAGATGGTCTGTATTGTGCAGCCTATATTCTTATCATTGATGCCATCTGGAAAGACGATGACAGTCTCATCAAACACCTCGTCATTGCACTTGTACCATTGGTTACTATCACCAGTGAAATTTTCCAATACTTCGGACTGGTCAAAGGTACATTTGACTTATGTGACTTATTGTTTTATTCAACCCCCATTATTGCATATTACCTAAGCAAATATCATTCATACAAGTTAAAAAATTTTAAGCATAAATGATTATGAAAAAGTATTTTTTGACAATGACAATAATGGTAATCTTTGCAATTGGCTTCGCTGCATCTGACGAATCAAACTCGTCAAGTAGTACCAATGGCGACATTTTTAACCCATTTACACAAACTAAGCAGGAACAGGAAGTTCTAAAACATGAGACTGAAGAAGAGAAAGTAGATGAGAAACAAGAAAAAATAAAGAAAATTGCCAATATAGCATACAATAAAGGTTGGAACCGTAGAATGAAATCAAGAGAGTTTCCTGACCCAAGAGGAGAAGCCCATATGGAATATACTATGAGATATGGGGTCGAGCCAACGGAGCCTGGAGAAGAAGAAAGATGGAACATCTTCGTTGACAACTATGTCAAAGGCTACAATGATGCCTGGGAAAAAATTAGGAAGGATATGCATTCAGATGATTTATAAATAATCACAGTTCATTTAAGTTAAACATTTAAAAGTTATTATTTATGAAAAAGTATTTTTTTACAGCGGCAACAGTAGCTTTATTTGCTATTGGTTTTGCAGCTTCCGATGAGGAGACAAGTTCAAGTAATTCGAGCAGTGAAAGTTCTGTTCCCCAGACAGAGCAAAAGCAAGAAACTGAGGCTGAACGCCAAGCACGAGAAGAGAAAGAGAGAGCAGCAAAAATCAAAGAACTTGAAGAAAAAGGTTATAAAGCTGGATATAAAGCAGGATTTTCAGCAACTCCTGCCATATATAGGACAACTGATGCAAAAAAACAGGGTAAGATATACTATTCAGCAGGATTTAGCACCCCTACATCTGAAGAAGAATTAGAACTTTGTAACTTATTCGCAGAAAAATATGAAGAAGGTTTCGAAGCAGGATATAGGGCAGGACAAGAATGAATCAAGGGCATATCTGTCTCGGCATAATAAGTTTAATTCTTAAATAATCAAAAAAGTTCCTCCATGATATTGGGGGAACTTTTATTATAACTTATTGAAAGAAAACCGTTTAAGTTAAGGATATGTTATGCTCAGCGGTATGTGCTGGCGGAAACTCTTCCTTGTTATGTTCGTTTAATACAAAATCGTCGGCCATACGCTCGTCATTTTACACTGATGCTAGCACCTATATATATTAGGCGTTTAGTCTACCTTCGACTCCATCGGGTTACGCAAGCCTTTAAAACCTGTCAGGTAGGCCTTTGCTGAGCCAAACGACAGGAACATGTCGAGGCGGACGGGCAAGTGGTTCTTGTCGTCGGTGACGTAGAATCGGATAAGCTCGTGGTTCTCACCGTCCTCACGCTCGATGAAGGAGAAGACGAGACAACGGTACTTGTCGTTGGAGTTCTTCATCTTCAGCGTGGTGGTGCCTCCGAACTTCAACCATGAGTTGGCTATCTTGCTGGCATCGGCAATGGGAAGGGGTATCTTGTCACCCTCCTTGAGCTTTGAGGCATCGAAGTTGCGAGCCCGCAAGTAGATGCTCATCATGTCGTAGATGCAGTCCTTGTATTCCATCTCTTTCCAGCTATGATCTCCACTACTGGAAATGGCATGCGTCTTCAAATGACAGTTGCCCTTGGGGTAGGAATACCATAACTCGTCGACATAATAGCGGCTACCCTCACGCGCTCCTTTACGGAAATAGAGAGGCGCCAGGTCCATGTCGGTATAGCACAACAAAGTGTCGCGCATGACGAACACATTGTCAAGCTTGTCGTTGCCTCGCGTGATGAGACTGCAACGAAAGGCTGGCTGTCCTTGATGGCGCGACTTGACGGTCGACATCGAAGCGGTGCCTACCTTGACCCACACGAACTTCCAGTTGAAGTAGAGGTCGTAGCCCAAAAACTCGCCCGACTTGAAGGCGGTATTCTCTATGCCGCACTGTGCATAAAGCGGTGAGAGGTGGAAGGTGAGCGGTGTGAGCATCACCCATGCTATGATTAATAAGCGCTTTTTCATTTCTATATTGCTTGGTTTAATTCACGACTTGTTGTTTCTTAACATATTCGATGCCTAACTGACGGGCACGCTCAGCATTGCGGTTCTGCTTGCGCTTCTTCTCCTTGTCAGGCTTCTGTTGGATAATCACAGCAGGCTTCTGCTGGTTGCGCGGACGTTCTGTCAGGTTCCACTGGAACGTGAGGTCGAACTTTGCCTTGCACTCTATCTCACGAGGATAGTAATAGACTGCTTCTGCCTGCAGGTCTTCCCTGTAGTTTCCAGTATCCCAGATGCCGTTTCCGTTGCTGTCGGCGAAGGCACGCATATAATAGACACCAGGGGTGATATAGTAGAACTGGGCCGAACCGTCTTGCTCCATGTGAGCTTCCTGGACGACCTTGTCGCTCTTGTCCAGCAACTGGGCGACAACCTGTTTCTCCGTAATGCCGCTCAACTGCATCTGCAGCGTGGTGTATTCGTCGAGCGACTTGACCTTGATACCTTCCTTGTAGGGCTTGGAAGCCAATCCGTAGATGTCGACAAAGGCTGCTGAGTCTATCTCCAGACTATACTCCGTTTCCGGATGCCAGTCGACCACCATTTCATAACGTCGCAACATGGAGTCGCACCGATGAAACTCGAAAGGTGCCCTATACCATAATGAGTCTATCTTGGAATAGAGGTGGATGGCTGCTGTATCCAGTTTTTCCAACGGGCTTGGCGATTCAATGAACACACTGCGATTGGGGTCCATCGACTGTGACACTTCGTATCTCATCTCCAATGGCTTAGCGGGGAAGATGCTGTCATAAGGCTCCTCGCGTTTCTTCCGCTTTTCCTGTTCTTTCTGCCACTCGTCTATCTCCTTCTGCTTAGCTTTCAACCGTTTGGCATAGGATGTCTTGGCTACCATTTCGAGGGTGTCCAGCTGGGTGACGAGATTGCCCAGGGTGTCAGTCATCAGGTATTCCATTGACAATTGCAGGGTGTCTTGATTAACCAGCATCGTGTCGCGCAACCAGTAGGTCAGCGTGTCCTTCTTCAAACTGGTCTCCACGATGAAGGCAGAGTCGGCATTGAAGTTCAGTCCACGCAGCACGGGCAACTGTTCGTTGCCATAACTGAAAAAGACACCTATGCGGTCGGGGTCCTTGCGCTCCGTCTTCAGCAGGTAGCGGTCGGACTGTATCTCCTTGAAGGCCAGCATCACGATATCGTCAGGATAGAAGTGGGTGTAAGGCACCTGCAAGATATTGTCGATATGCAGGGTATCGCGCCAGATGGTATCTTGACGGGTATCGGGCTTCCACGAAGGGGTATAGGTCTCGTGCGAGAAAGCAATCATCTCACTCTTCTGAGAGAACTTATAGTTGGCATCCATATCCTGCAGGGCATAGACGCGATAGACACCAGGAGCCACTCCACGAATGGAGAAATGTCCTCTGCCGTCTGTTCGGGCTATGCGAAGCAACGGCTTGGTGAGAAAAGCGGAATCTGCCAAGTCGGCATAGAGCCCGACACTGATACCCTTGACGGGTTCCAGGTTGGAGGCGTCAAGCACCGTGCCAGCCACCTCAAAGGTATCTATCTGCTCACCTGTCGAGAACGTATAGGTATAGTTGCCCAACGGGTTATCCTCATTATTGTCGGTGATGGCGTCGCTGAAGTCTATGGTATAAGTGGTGTTGGGAACCAGCGAGTCCTTCAGTGCAATAACTATTTTCTTGCCCTTTGCCTGTATCTCTGGCATCTCCATTTGGGGAGGCGACACGATGACATTCTGTGTGGGATCGGCCAGTTTGATAAACTCGTCGAAGTATATGGTCATCTTCTGGTCCGTCACGTTAGTAGCCTGCTCGGCAGGGATACTGTAGAGCACGCGGGGTGGGTCGTCGTCAAACCATCCGCCATCTGGCGATCCCATGCGGGCACAGCTCGAAATGAGTAATGAGAAATGAGAAATGAGAAATGCTATACACAGCATTTTCATTAATGTTCTCATTGTCATCAACCTTTTTCTCAGGCTTATCAATTTCTCATTCTTCATTTTCATTTCTAATTTCTCATTACTCATTTCTCATTTAGTTTGAGAAGTTGTTCGATATGCTCACGGGAATTACTCAGGCGTGGTACTTTGTTCTGGCCTCCTAACTTGCCGCGCTGCTTGAGCCAATCGTTAAAAAGACCCTTTCGCGCTTGGATAATCTCCAGAGGCTGCAGGGTGATGTCCTTGTATCGCTTGGCCTCGTAGTCGCTGTTCAAGTCTTGCAACTTCATGTCCAGCAAGTGAGCAAACTGCTGGATGTCACGAGGTGGATGAGAGAACTCGATGAGCCACTGGTGACGACACTTGGCATTGGCATCCATAAAGACGGGAGCTGCCGTATATTCCAACACCTCGGCACCTGTCTGTTCGCAGGCATAGGCCAAACCACGCTCAGCATTGTCAACAATGAGTTCCTCGCCAAAGGCATTGATAAAGCTCTTGGTGCGCCCGGAGATGACAAACTTATAAGGGTTGACAGAGGTGAAGCGGACTGTGTCGCCTATCATGTAACGCCACAAGCCACACGAGGTGGATATCAGCATGGCGTAGTTCTTGTCTTTCTCCACACCCCACAACGGCACGATATCACCTCCGTCCATCGGCTGGAATTCATAGAACACGCCGTAGTCGAGCATCAGCAACATAGACTTGTCGGCAGGGTCGTCTTGCAATCCGAAGAAGCCCTCAGAAGCATTATAAGTCTCCATATAATGCATGTTAGGCGACGTGATAAGCTGCTCATACTGCTTACGGTAAGGCGTAAAGGCCACACCTCCGTGGAAGAACACTTCCAGGTTAGGCCACACCTCTTCCAGATGGGTCTTCCCCGTGATTTCCATCATGCAGTTGAGTACGGAGAGCATCCACGAAGGAACACCACTGATGTTGGTGACATTCTTGTTCATAGCCTCACGGGCTATCCGTTCACGCTTTACCTCGAAATCGCTAAGCAATGCGGTCTGCTTCTTTGGAACACGCACCAGGTTGGCTAACGGGTTGATATTCTCAATCAGGATGGCTGAGAGGTCGCCTACCAACGAACCTGGCAGGTTATAGTTGGGGGCATGACTGCCTCCCAATATCAAGGCGCGCCCGTCGAACAGGCGACTCTTTGGATTGTTCCGCAGATAGAGTGCCACCGAGTCATAGCCACCGGCATAGTGAATCTTCTGCAGACCCTCGTCGCTGACGGGAATAAACTTCGACTTGTCGTTAGTCGTTCCACTCGACTTGGCATACCACTTCACACGACCTGGCCATAGCACGTCAGCTTCACCATAGCGCATACGGTCAATCTGTCCTTTCAACTCCTCATAGGTGTTGACGGGATTATATTTCACGAAATCCTCGTAACCCTTGATGGTGGCAAAGCCGTGCTCACGCCCATATTCAGTGCCTTTGGCAGCCTTTAACAAATGGGTAAGCACCTGACGCTGCAACTGCTCGCCTTGTGTCTGGTGTTTCTCCAATTCGTGCATTCTCGGCACGAAGATATGTCTTACTAAATTTGTTAAACTCATCGGTTATGCTTCTATACAAGGCGCAAAGGTAAGCATAAACTTTGGGAATGCCCTTAATTTTACCATTTTTAATAGTCATTCCGCCTGACTTTTACACTTGAAGTCGGGCGGAATGACTCATTTTTCCATTTCCGAAAAGGCAGCAGCCTCAGCTTCAGCAATGATTTCCTCACGGGTCTTTTCGCGTGGCTTAGCACTGATGTCGTCAAGGGTGAACTCGTCGTGCAAGGCCTGATACTGGGCGGCATCAGACTGGATGACGGTTTCGTTACTGACCGCCTGTTTCTTGCTCTTCGTTTCTTCCTCTCTCTTTGTCTCGATGATAAAGTCTTCCTGTTCTTTTTCCGGATCAGGGACACTCATCACAGGTTCCTCTTCCATCTTCGTGCGGTCACCCTTTGCAGCAAAGACGGCATCAATGAACTGAGGTTCACGGCGCAGACGCTGAAGGGTATCCTTAGAGGCTTTTTGCTGACTCTCTTTCTTGGAATAGCCTGTTCCTACACATCCCTCCAAGCCTTCGATGAACACCTGGGTGGTAAAGACGGGACTCTTGTTCTCGTCGCGTTCCTGCTTGATGTCGCGGAACTCCATCTTCACACGGTTCTTCTGGCTCCATTCCAACAGCTTCGACTTGAAGTTGACCTCCTTGTAAGCTACCTTGTCGATATTGATCAGATGAGCCAGGATGCGCTTCTCCATGAATCGCATGCAGGCATCATAGCCTCGGTCCAGGTAGATGGCACCTACCAAAGCCTCGAAAGCATTGCCGTTCATATAGCTGTTGTGCGACGTGTTGTGACCAGCAAACTTAATCAGGTCGGAAATACCCATTTCCTTGGCCAACTTGCCCAGCGTGTCGCGACTGACGAGCTTCGAACGGGTGTTAGTCAGGAAACCTTCGCGTTTGCCCTCAAAATGACGGAACACGATATCACCCACTACAGCATCCAAGATGGCATCACCCAGGAATTCCAGTCGTTCGTTATTGACAGGACGCCCTTTCTCGTTGCGCTTGGAAGCACTCTTATGGAGCAGTGCTTGCTTGTAGAGGTTGATATTGCGGGGATAGAAACCCAGAATGTCGTAAAGGGCAGAAAAAAGCTCCTTCTCCTTGCGGAAAGGGAGCTTTATTCTATCAATGATGTCGTTAACCCACATACTTTTTAAATACTACGCAGGCATTGTGACCACCAAATCCGAAGGTATTGCTGAGTCCGGCACGAACCTCGCGCTTCTGGGCCTTGTTGAAGGTGAAGTTGAGGTTGTAGTCAATCTCCTCGTCCTCATCGCCATCCTCATGGTTGATGGTGGGAGGTACAATATCGTTCTGGACAGCCAGGATGGTTGCCATAGCCTCAACGGCACCGGCAGCACCCAGCAGGTGACCAGTCATTGACTTGGTTGACGAGATGTTCAACTTGAAGGCTGCATCGCCAAACACGTCCTTGATAGCCTTAGCCTCAGAGATGTCACCCACGTGAGTAGAGGTTCCGTGAACGTTGATGTAGTCAATATCCTCTGGCTTCATGCCGGCATCTTCCAAAGCATTCTGCATCACGAGCTTAGCACCAAGACCTTCTGGGTGAGAAGCGGTGATGTGGTATGCATCGGCACTCATGCCGGCTCCTACCATCTCTGCATAGATCTTGGCACCACGAGCCTTGGCGTGCTCCAGTTCCTCGAGAATCAGACAGCCGGCACCTTCGCCCATGATGAAACCATCACGAGAGGCACTGAACGGACGGCTGGCCTTCTCGGGCTCGTCGTTGCGGGTTGACAGGGCCTTCATGGCATTGAAACCACCAACACCCGTCTCGCAAACGGCTGCCTCAGCACCACCGGCAACGATGGCATTGGCCTTACCCAGACGAATCAGGTTGAAGGCATCAGCCAGTGCATTCGAAGAAGAAGCACAGGCAGAAGCCGTGATAAAGTTGGGACCGTGGAAACCGTACATGATGGAAATCTGTCCGGCTGCAATGTCTGCAATCATCTTCGGAATGAAGAATGGGTTGAACTTTGGACCATCCTCACGATGAGCACCATAGTAGGTAACCTCTTCCTCAAACGTCTTGATACCACCAATACCTACACCATAGACAACACCTATGCGGTTCTTGTCCTCTGACTCCAGATCCATTCCTGAATCTTCTACGGCCTGCTTGGCAGCAATAATAGCCAACTGGGTATAGCGGTCCATTTTACGTGCCTCCTTACGATCAATATAAGCATTGACATCCAAGTTCTTTACCTCGCAGGCAAACTGCGTCTTGAACTTAGAGGCATCGAAAAGGGTAATAGGTGCAGCACCGCTCTTACCTGCCACCATAGCCTCCCAAGTGTCCTTGGGATTGTTGCCAAGTGGAGTAACGGCACCCATACCTGTTACTACTACTCTTTTTAATTCCATATTTTTTTATGTTTATGCCCCCTAAGTTAGGGGGCTGGGGGTCTGAACAAAAAAATCCCCCTAATTATTGAGTTGAGGGTCTGAGAGGAACTTATTATGCCTTTTCAAACCCCCAACCCCCTAACTTAGGGGGCTCAAATTATTTTGCGTTCTCCTCGATGTAAGCGATAGCATCACCAACAGTACCAATCTTCTCAGCCTTGTCGTCGGGGATAGAAATACCGAACTCCTTCTCGAACTCCATGATGAGCTCTACGGTATCCAGAGAGTCTGCACCGAGATCGTTAGTGAAACTTGCTTCGGGCTTAACCTCTGCCTCATCAACACCGAGTTTGTCTACGATAATAGCCTTTACTTTGCTTTCAATTTCTGACATAATTTTCTTCTTTAAAATGTTAATAAATGATTTCTTTATTCTGAAAACTTCACAAAATGTGTCGCTTAGCGGGTGCAAAGTAACACATTTTTATTGACTTACGCAAATTTTAATGGTAAAAAAACACTCTTTCTTGCACAAACACATATTAATTGTGCAATTTTTCTCGCCTTATCGGGTAGTCATTACGTAACTTTTCAAAATCTGAGGGCGAGGTTTTCAGTCGAAAACTGTCCTCAAGGGGGTTGTAAAAATCCAAAGAACCAGCGGTTTTATCCATCACAACGGGCAGGGATGGTGGCACTATCTTTCCGGGATTAGGCAGATGGAAATGACGACACAAGGCATCAATGACCATATTGTCGGCATTTACCTTGCCATCTGCTGAATAGCCAGCAATGTGGGGAGTGCCGATAAACACGCGTTGCAACAACGTCTGGTTCAACAGGGGCTCGTGCTCCCATACGTCAATGACGGCATCGGCTACCCTACCCTCCTCCAAGGCTGACAGCAATGCATCATTGTCGACAACGCCTCCGCGACTGGTATTAATTAGATAAGGTACACGAGGCAATCGGTGGAAAAAATCCTCGTCGGCCAGATGCCAGGTAGCATAGCGTCCCTCACGCGTCAACGGAACATGAAAAGTGATGACATCACAAGCCTGTTCTATCGTTTCCATCGTGACAAAACCTGCTTTTCCCAAAGGGGGATCACACACCAAAGTGCGCATCCCTAACCGTTCTGCAACGTCTTTGACCTTTGAACCTACATGCCCACAACCGACAATACCTATCGTACTGTCTTTCAGCGAGATGCCTTTCTGTTGCTGCAACAGTAACAGCG
Organism: Prevotella sp. tc2-28; assembly: GCF_900107705.1. GTDB lineage: Bacteria > Bacteroidota > Bacteroidia > Bacteroidales > Bacteroidaceae > Prevotella. The sequence goes on along the minus strand of NZ_FNRE01000010.1, from coordinate 37,180 downwards.
AGCACTCCACATACTGAGCCACCGATGCGGCATTACATCCAGGACAGTTCGTCCACACAATACCTGCACGCTGCATGTAGTCGACGTCAATATGGTCGAAGCCGATGGTAGCAGTAGCCACAAACTGCACCTTACTACCTGCCAACAACTGCTCGTCACATCGGGTACGGGTCCTGACAATCAACGCATCAGCATCCTTCACGTCGTCAGCCTTGATGTCAGCACCACGCATACTGACCACCTCGTCAGCCAGCATCTCCAACTTCTCACGGATATAGGGTATCTTATCGTCTACTACTATCTTCATCTTACAAGCATATTTTTTCCCATTCTGCAAAGATACTACTTTTTTCTCAATCGTCAAACAATTATTTTCCTTTTTAGTCACCAACAACTGACGGATTAAGCAAATTCCCCTGGAAAATATGTGGTAAATAGAGGTTGTTTTTGCAAAAAATATTTTTTAAAAACAAGAAATAGCCTACATGCCTACACAGATTTTACTTAATCGGTTGATTATTAGTTGATTGTGAAAAAACAAGCCTACACAAAGCCTACACAAAGCCTACATGATTTTGAGGTTTTTCGGCAAAAAACACTCGAAATAGGAAGGGCTACTATACGAGGGAGCAGAAATGGAAACAAGGAATCGGAAGGATTAGCATGAAGAGTAGTAGTGAAATTCTCTAGAGAATTTTCAGCTTACTATACGACGTAGCTTTTGCTGGTAGGCGAGGGAATGCTCAAATTCTCTAGAGAATTTAGAAGAAAAGACTAAAGGGAGATTTTCCTGGTTTAGGATTTATATTTTGCGGGAAGCCTATGTAGGATTTGTGTAGGCTTTATGTAGGAATTGTGTAGGCTTTGTGTAGGCTTTGTGTAGGCTTGACAACCGCTACTTTCCTTTGTCTATCGGCATTTGAGTCCGATTCTGTGTAGGCATGTAGGCTGTTTTGCATTTTTCAAAAAAAAATTCTTGCAAGTTGTGTAATGAAAGTGCATTAAAAACAAAAAATATGAAAATATTTTGATATATCGGAGATTCTGCGTATCTTTGCCGCATAAATGTAAACACAAAAGTTATATGTCATTCACAAAAGAAGCAAATAAGGTCTTCAATCAGGCCATTCGTGACTATCATTTGAAGGACCATGTAGACACACCAATCAACAATCCTTATGAGCGCGACTCCATTGAGTACAGCCTCTATTTGAAATGTTGGATTGACACCGTACAATGGCACTTGGAGGACATCATCCGAGATCCCCATATAGACCCTAACGAGGCATTAGGGTTGAAGCGCCGCATCGACCGTTCGAACCAAGACCGCACCGACTTGGTGGAAGAGATTGACAGTTATTTCCGTCATCTTTATTCTGACGTCACCATACAACCAGAGGCACGCCTGAACACGGAGAGTCCCGCATGGGCCATCGACCGTCTGAGCATCCTGGCCTTGAAGATATGGCACATGAAAGAGCAGACGGAGCGCACGGATACTGACCAGGAGCACATTGACAAATGCAAGGCGAAGCTTGACGTGCTGCTGGAACAGCAAGTGGACCTGTCAACAGCCATTGACCAGCTGCTGGAGGACATTGAGGCAGGCCGCAAATACATGAAGGTATATCGCCAGATGAAGATGTATAACGACCCCAGCACGAATCCGATACTTTACAAGAAGTGAGAGGTAAGAGGTTAGAGGTAAGAGGTAAGAAATGAGAGGTAAGAGACATAAGGAGTCATGAAGAAAGAGCATATACTCGTCATCCGATTCTCGTCAATGGGCGACGTAGCCATGATGGTACCAGTGGTCTATTCACTGGCCCGTCAGTATCCGCACGTCCGCATCACGGTGCTCAGTCGCGCCTTCGCACGCCCGTTGTTTGAGGATCTGGCTCCCAACGTCAACTTCATGGTAGCTGACCTGAAACGCGAATATCGTGGTATCACAGGACTGAATGCCCTCTACCGTCGACTGGCTGCCAAGCAGTTTACTGCTGTTGCCGACCTGCACAACGTGCTACGCTCAGAGTATCTGCGCTTTCGATTCAATATCGGCCGCTACCGGGTGGCACATATCAACAAGCACCGAAACGGGCGTCGTCGCATCACATCGACACGCTCAAAACGACTGGAACAGCAACCCACATCCTTCGAAAACTACGTTGAAGTTTTCAAGAAACTGGGCTATCCCGTAAACATCCAGTTCAAGAGCATCTTCCCCTATGGTGAGGGAGGAAACCTGAACCTGCTGCCCAAGGGCATGAACGTGAAGAACGACTTCGAAGAATGGATTGGCATCGCCCCGTTTGCTGCCCATGAAGGCAAGGTCTACCCTCCCCGACTGATGCATCAGGTGATAGAACAACTCATGCAACAACACCCCAAAGCCCGCATATTCTTCTTCGGACGCGGTCAGCAGGAAGAGCAATACTTCACAGAGTGGTGCCAGCAGCATAGCCAATGCACCTATGTGTCTAAAAACGTAGACTCACTGCATCAAGAGCTCATCCTGATGAGTCATCTGGACGTGATGATTTCCATGGACTCCTCGAATATGCACCTGGCCTCGCTGACAGGAACACCCGTTGTCAGCATTTGGGGAGCGACCCATCCATATGCCGGCTTCTTAGGATGGGGACAAACCGCCGAAAACGCTATACAGATAGACCTTGAATGTCGTCCGTGCAGCATCTTCGGACAAAAGCCCTGTCGTCGCGGCGACTATGCCTGCATGAACCGCATTGCCCCAGAGACCATCATTGAGAGAACAAACAACATATTACTAACAAAAAACAATGCTTAAGCTTATGAAAAAGTACATTTGCGACACCTGTGGTTACGTGTATGACCCAGAAGTAGGCGACCCCGACAGCGGCATCGCTCCCGGAACAGCCTTTGAAGACATCCCCGAAGACTGGGTATGCCCCATCTGCGGTGTAGGAAAAGACGAATTCTCACCAGAAGAATAAATGAAAAGTGAGCCCACCCTTTGGTTGGCTCACTTTTTCTTTTAAACCTGCTCGTCGTTCATTGCCCCAATGATTTACTCGCCTTCAAAAGGTAATTCACCCAAATACTTGTCAAAGTCGCTTTGAAACAAGCGATCCTGTACGATGCGATACTTCTCAAATTCAGTCTCGGCATGTTCCTTAGCTTCTTCAGCTGTTACAGAACCTGCTGTTTGCAGCACTTCATTACCACCAGCCGACAAGATAGTATCAATCTGTTTGGCCCAGTCTTCCATTGTCATAGGAATATGGCGTTTTGCCATACGCTCTGCCAGTTCAAGAACACCATTCACCAACTGTCCCATGTCTGCCAGTTCCATCTCTTTTAGGTAGTTCTTGGCTATCGACACATCCGTCTTGACGATTTTGCCGTCAGGTGCATTTTCCCAGGTCGTTAACCCCATGTGCTCTTGTTCTGCATCAGCTCTTTCTACTATTAGTTCCGCCGCTGTACGTCCATGAACAGCATAGTGCATCTTATTTTGCATCATCTTGAAGAAGAGTCTTGTCGTTGGCGCATCACGATTGTAATCAATTGCTGTTGCATAGATGTCCGTCAGTTTCTGATAGAAACGTCGCTCAGACAGACGGATCTCACGAATCTCCGCTAACAGGTGCTCGAAGTAGTCCTCATCCAAGAACGTTCCGTTCTCCATTCGTTTCCTGTCCAGCACATAACCACGAATAGCATATTCACGAAGCACACTTGTTGCCCACTGACGGAATTGCGTTGCCCGGATAGAATTGACGCGATAGCCCACGCTGATTACGGCATCAAGGTTATAGAACTGGAGTGTACGATTGACATCCCTGTTTCCTTCGCGTCGAACTACCGAAATTTTCTCGGTAGTTGCCTCCTTTTTTAGTTCGTCTGTATCATAGATGTTCTGCAAATGCACACTTATATTGTCAGAGGTACAGTCGAATAACATCCCCATTGCCTTCTGGGTACACCACACAGTCTTGTCTTTATAGTACACCTCTACGCCTTGTTCCTTTCCTTCTATCTGAAAGATCAGGAACTCAGCCGTGCTATTTCTTATTTCTCTTCGTTTTGCCATTTCTCGTTTTGCTTGCGAAGTTAATCTTTTTATTCCGTATATCGTTATTCTCTCTGCATTTTATCGCAGTTCGTCACTTGTAGAATGTAATCCAATTAGTCCTATACTTGTAACTTGGAGCCAATTTGCTTTCAGGGAAGATTTCTTTCACCCCCACAGATGCCTTTACCGAACTCCTGCGAGACACTTTCGTTAAGGCTTTCGTTGTGTACTGTAATATTCTAACATCTTCTCTATCGTATTCTTCATTTCATCTCTGACATGAAGAGGCTCCAACACCTCCAGTTTTTCCCTGTGCCAAAGCAACTGCTGATAGAAATTAAAACAAGGAACTAGCCGATATTCAAAGATACTCCATTCGTCTGTCGCCTTTATCTCCTTTTGAGACTCATGAATAGGTAGAGCTTTTACATATTCAGCTTGTGTACCATATACCTTAATAAGGATTCTCTCTGGTTTCTGATTATCTGAATGATTCACACCAAAACTGCCGTCAAAATACTCTTCTGCAGTAATCTTCTTGGAAGGGATCATCTTCTCTTCTGTTAAACGAATGTTGTCCATTCTCTCTAAGGCAAACACAGATTGACCACGATGATGATTGTCTGGTTCTGCTACAAGATACCAACGATTTTCCCAAGTCCTCAGAAAGTAAGGAATCAACAACTGATGTTTAACAGTCTTCTTATTAAATGAATAGTAGTCACATTCTATCCCCCTTTTCTTGTCAATCGCTTCAAGGATTATCTGGACATTCTCAACTCCAGTTGGTGCTTTTGTCAGCATAATCTTATCACGATGTTTCAATGCCAGTTCTGTCATTCCCTCGATATGATAGGCTGACAGCAAATAGTCATAAAGCGAATCATCCTCACCATAAAGAGCCTGATGACGATGCAACTCATACTTACCCGTTCGTTGATTAAAATCGATATAACAAGGGAAAGTCTCTTCGATGTATTCTCTATATCTCAGGAATGTACGAGGCAGGAACTCGTCACCTTCATAAAGTGATGAATACTCATAGCAGTCATTTATCTCTTTCAGGGTCATCGCCCCCTTTCGCTCCATGAGATTGATCAGATAGAGGCATTTCTTCAGTTTCGACATATTGGTAAATTTTGTGCAAATATAGAAAGAATCCTCCAAATTACAAAATGTTCGTTCCTTTTATTTTGATTCGTTGTTTTCTTTTATTATTGATAGTAAAACCAAATCAAGCATAGTCATTAATGCTATTTCGTGTTCTGGTTTTCTATCTTTATACTCAACAGTATATGCATTAAATCTGTCCGTAACTATTCTTGCGGCAAAGTAATATTTCTCAACGTCTTGCTTGTTAACTGTTATTTCAAATTCGGTATCATAAACAACAAGTTTAATCTTTTGTCTGTTTTCGCCTTTTAATATATACATATTATACCATCTTCTCCAAAACTCACCCGCATAAAGGTCTTGCATATTGGATTCGAGTTTATCCAGTATGAATCTACTATCTACTTTTATTTCTAACGTCTTGTCATCCTTTTCCTTAAGAAAAACCCAATAATGTTTTATAAACTTAGTAAGATCTTTACTGTTTAGTTGCTTGTTACATACCTTTTCACACATAGAATAATCCTCATTATCAAGAATATCATGATAGATTATTTGTTTCCATTCAGTCTTTGGGAACCTTAAACCATCATGTAATAGGTACTCTTTCCCATCTAGCAATACACTATATTGCCCATCAGGATTCATTTTGCCCCGTACTTCTTTGTATTCATACTTGGCACATTCACCATTCTTTTTCAGAAGATACACACCAGACCTTCCATTCGTAGGTATTGGTAGAGTATCATTCTTGATTACTTTTTTTACTTTTGTCATAACTAAATCAATTATTGTATAAAGAAATCATAACCACTCTTGTATTTAGATTCTTAGCGATTTTTTGTAACTGCTCTCGATTCTTCTCAGCAAAATCATAGTCACATTTAATAATCAGCCAATCCTTCTTAACCTTTTCCCAATCCGATCGGACAGTTGCCGTTATCGATAGAATATTAACCTCATTAAGAGCATAAAAACGGTAGTCACCTTTTCTTATCCTCTCAAGATCACCCCTTGACCATCTTTTTTTTAGTACTTTTACAAATGCATCGCTACTGAAATTAGGTATGAACCAGACGCTAGACTGTTTGAGTTCTAGCGTGATGTATCTCCAAAGCTTCATCCAATTTGCTGAACTTGGCAATTCCTGAACATACCCAGGCTGAATGAATTGAAGCCAGAAGAACTGGCTAATCGGCTTATAATTTGAGTGTGGAAATTTACTCATTGTCATCTACATTTGCTTTTATATTGTATTCTTTTGACAATCGCTCTTAAGATTTGAGATTTCATCTTCAACATCTTCCCCATTCTCTTTTGCTCTCTGAAACCATTCAATTGCTTTTGCAAGATCTCTTTGACAAACTAAACCTAAACCGTTCTTATAGATGTGCCCAAGAATCGTCATTGCCCACGGATAACCTCTATTAGCCGATTCCATAATTAATTGAAATCCTTTGTTTTCATCTTTTTCCACACCACGTCCCCTTGCATATAGCATTCCTAAGTTGCACATTGCTTCCTTGCTTCCCTGTTTATATGCCAATCGATACCATTGTGCTGCAATTCTATAGTTCTGTGGTACACCTATGCCATATTCATAACAAACAGCAACATTATGTTGTGCTTCAGTTACTCCATTATAGGCTACCAACTTGAACTGATAAAAAGCCATAGTCTCATCTTTCTCCACATAATATCCATTATCGTAAAACACGCCAACCATAAAACCAGCTTCCAATTCACCATTAGTGGCAGCTTTCACAAACCACTCAAAAGCAATTTCATCATCATGCCCTTCATAATCATCATCGTGATACAAATAACCCAAAGCTGTCATTGCATACACATATCCCATTTCTGCTGCTTTTTCAAGAAGAGTACGACCTATTTCACAATTCTCATTGACTCCTTCTCCATTGCAGTAATCACACCCTAAGTTAGCAATATCCTCAGGAGTGTTAAAGCAATCAGGATGCATTCCTTTTATGACTTCCAAATCGATAGTTTCTTTCTTGGCCATAATAATGTTCTTATTTGTTACATTTCATTTTATGGCTGCAAAGATAAAGAGAGAGGCAGACATTTTGTGTCCGCCCCATTAAACTTTTCCTATGATATTATTTTTGCTTTCTCATTTTTTTTAATAAACCAATAAATTTTTTGGTGCCAACATCACCCAAGATGCCTCCTCCAATCCCTCCTACCAAAGCAAAAACTGGCGCTGCAACAGGAGCAGCAGGCCCGCACATCAAACCCAATGCTGCGCCTTTGGTCGCTCCAACCATTCCTGCTGTTACACTTCCTGCATTACATGCAGCTTTCTCGCCACATTCTTTCCAGGTCGTTTTCCCTCTTGTAGCTCTATAAATATCTGGTACTGTCACGACTACAGTAGTAACGACAGCAGTAACAACATTACCCTTAGCAGCTACCTTTGCCATAGACGAAACAGTTTTTTTTGTCCCATGTTCTACTATCTTTTTGGTTCCTGCTCTTACAACTTGCTTTGAAGCGTTTCTTGTGGTTACCCTAAGAATCTGTTTTGTTGTGGTTCCAATGACAACTTGTTCAACTGCAGACCATCCTCCCTTCTTTGCTGCCAATTTTATAGCATCAACATTACTAATGCCTTCTTTCTTTGCAATAAAGAAAGTAACTGCAGCTGTTATGCCAGCAGCACTAGCACAATTGACACTTTCTGTAGCTGCATCGTAAGTTATACTTAAAATATTCCCAGATTTTGCGACTTTTTGTGATTGCTTGTAAGTTAACAGTCCTTTTTTAACCAACTTAGTTGCATAATCAGGATTCTTAACGCCTTTAACTTTATTATCGAGAATCTTTTGACGCATTAATTCTACAGCTTGATCATATTGGTCTCTAGGTACTTCCAATTTCATTGGTTTCCCATTTTTAACCTTATACCTGAAGATTCCATCTGCATCAAAGGCTGCTTCTACTGTTCTTTTGGCGGTTTTGCAATACTTGGACTGAATTTGCTTTCCATTAACTATTCGGTCTGCCCCATTTTTTTTATTATCAGTTCCAACTTTTTCAACTTTCTTACCCTTTAATTGATCATAAGAGGCATTTACATCTTCTGCGGCAAATCCATGACCAGTATTTCCATTTGCTCCCGTATTATATTTTGAAATCTGCTGATTACTCGTTGTCTCAGAGGAATTATATGCCTTCATTCCTCCAGAAATCGTTTTATCATCTTTTTCAGAGTAATTATCCATAAAGCTATTGTTTCATATAATTGTATTCATTTCTTTGTTTCAGTTGTCGAGATATTTCTCAATTTTACTATCAGATCGAACAGTTCTCTAATATTTATTTTATTAGAATTATATATGTCCTTTTTTACACCATTCCTTTTCGTATAAATAAGTTGTTTATCTGGATCGTATTCTATAAATCTATAATTGAAGAATCCAAGAGTTCTTTTTGCCAAAGATCCATCTTCCACGCTTAGGAAACCTTCTCTAAAGAAATATAAATCTATATAGGGGTTCAACAAATCCCTATTATCATGATAGTAGGCAAGTATATTGCCTAATTGGTTGACGGACTCTAAGTCGTTGTCTGGAAATTTCTTTCTTTTGTTTCGAATGCTTACTTCATCTGTCGTAAATTCAAATTTTTGAGGGTCGATGGCATTATCTTTAAATAGTTTATTGCTCTTAATAAAACATTCTATTTCATTTCTAAGTTTTGATTCTGTTTCTTCATTTTTTTTGAAATCATTTGCTCCACTAAAATAATTAAGTACATTTACGAACTGTCTCCTATTCTCTTTAAATGTTTTGTCGACATCATTCTCACATAGTTTTTCTGGAGTGGGATAGTTGTGGGTGTTGCAGAAATCAATGAGTTCACTTTCTATCGATATTAATTCGTTAAAAGATTCACGTTTAAAAATCTCGTCGATATTATTCTTCTTGAATTCATTGGTATATTCATTCATGATAGAAGTAAATGAATTTTTTGTCAAGGATATACCGTCTTTTTCATCGAAGGTATCATTTTTAACTTTTTCCATAAGCCCACTAATTGTCTTCTGGTTCTCACTTGACTCAAAATAATAGTAAAACAAGTATGGTTTACATATCTCGTCAATGTCTGTTTTAAAAACTTTAGAAACAAACGACGATAATAACCAGAATAGTTCATTAAGCTGATTGTTGAGGACAAAAGCGATATTATTGTGTTTTAAGTGACTTGAAAAAACTTCTATCTGATTTTTGCCAATAGCAGAAATCCTCTTTATTCTTTGATTTATACTTGTTTCTGAGTCTGTGTAAAATGAGTTGTCTCCAATGTTAGAATCATCAAGAGGCAGGAACAATAATTTATTGTAATCAATCGCACAGCTCTCAATTATCTTGTCAACTACCGCATTAAGCATGTTTTGTATGCGTACCTTTTGCTTGTCTAGGAATTCCTTTAATTTGATGTTAACACCCTTTTTATTCAACATGCTAACATCTTCTGCCCAGGGGATAAGCGCACTACCATCAGTAAATTGTACCAATTTTATATATTCTGCTGTCTTTTTGTTATAAAGCTTTTTATTATAGTAAGCCGTATTAAGATATATGTAGCTCAGTAATTGCGCATTAGTTGTAGTATTAAATCCTTCCACGACTAATTTTCTCAAAAGCCTCTGCGCTACATCTATATCATTATTCCTAAGACTATACATTGCGCATATTTGTAATGCATCAAGAGCGTCAGGTGCATATTTCTCTGCATCTAGAATTAATTGTTTTACTTTGTCATGTGATGTGTCATCATTTCTCTCTAACAATAGTGCTGCATATTCAAGACAACATGAAGAACGTATATAATTTGTTCTCAATAATGAATGATCATATTCAAGATACTTTTTGAAATGTTGTTCTGCAAGGTCAAAATAGTTTGGCTGATTTTCCGAATTATCTATGGAGTTATAATAAATAGATTTTCCATACTTTTTTGCCACATTGAGTGCAGCATTTCCGAAATAATACCAAAATGGAGGATATGCTACAAAGAAATCCTTTATTGCATTCAGCCTTTCGTATTTCCTAAGCGGTTTTTCATCCATTAGGATGCTGTTATATGCAGAAATCTGTTTTTCGGTCAATCTATATTCATCATTGAACCCATATTTTTCTGACAGTCTCCATGCTGTATCAAACAATTCCCTTCTCAATCCGTGGAATTGTTCAATAGCTGATCGTTGCAGTTTCCATTCGTCCTCCTCTTTCTCAGATGATATTTTTGCTTTTTCCTTGCGATAATTCATATATCCCATCCCAACAGCAGCAATAGCAGATATTGCAAGAGCATAAGGGTTTCCACCAGCCACAAAGGTAAACGGCGGAATAGCACTCCATATTGCATTTTTCATTTTTTGTTGATACTTTTTGTCCAACATCCGCTTATCCCCTTCGTATATTCTGAAAAATGATACTGTATCCAATATTTGCTTTAGAATATGTAAAAGAGGCTTATCCTTTGGAAAGTTTTCAAGATTAAGATTATTGAGAATCATCTCATACTCTTGTTCCAGGATGTTAAGATCTTCATAATCTATGATTTGAGATACTGAAACAGTACACAAATTCAGGGCATATGCTGCTTTTCGCTTATCATGTTCTATCTGTTCGACATTCTGATTGGTGGTAGTCTTTTCATCACCTTGTGGGATTACCCCCTTTTGTACTCTTTTCATAATTATTCAAAATTGAGTTTATTTGAGATTAAGTTTTAATTCAATAGGCACATGGTCAGATACCGTTTTTCTATGTAATTCATAATCGCCATTGCAGTAATCTTTTACAGTATTAATTCTACTCGATACTGCAGAAACGGAACTGAACCTATCCATATCATATGTAAAATGGTCATAATTATTTGCCCAATATGAAAAACCATAATCTTCTTGGCTTCCAGCTTTATTCGCCTTTAGAGTTGTTAATTTATCTTGGACTGTAATCAATCTTTTAATTTTACCTTTATCTTGGACCGTTACAATTTCGTTAAGGAATGCCCCTGCTGCCCCAGATGTCCTAAGATTTAGATTATAGTCACCAAGTATTATTGTATATGCGGGCCTGTTGTTACCATAACGTTTATCAGAAATAGTATTGTATAGTGCTTGAGTTAAAATATCAAATTCTCGTTTTCTCATAATCACTGCTCCTATGTCTAACAACTGACTTGTAGAGTTCCCTTTTGAAAACATGATATGCGTGTTAATAAGTCTTATTTCACAGAAAGAGCCATCTAGTGGTTCAAATCTGGCATAATAGGGATTACGAATCAACTGGGTCTGCCCCAATCGTCTATCAACTCGATATTGATTATAAATATGTGGGCGGAAGGTCTTTTCAGTTCCATCAGGTAGTGTTGTAACAGCAAGTCGCATACATTTTTTGTTCCAAATAAAGCCATATCCTTCTGCTGCAATAGAACTGAAGGACGTTGGGCTGTCCCAAACTCCGTCCCATTCAAATCGCCCCAGATAATCAAGTAGTCTACCCAAGGCATTGGGAGAAAAAACTTCTTGAAGGGCGATAATATCGAATTTATTATCTCTGATTATTCTTGATAATACAGTAAAGTCCTTCCTTATCTCACTATCAGACTGGAAGGAAAATTTGAACATATTGAACGATCCGATTTTGTATGCCATTGTCAGTAGATATGTTGAATGTTTAAAGAATCTTAAACAATAAGGCTATTTCAAGTAAATACAATATTTGTTTAATATTCTCTTTATTCATAATTGTAAGTTTTCATTATTGCAGTGGCAAAGATAGGTAAAAAAACAGAAATGGCAAAGTATTTACTCACTTTTTCATATCACGGACTGCTATTGTTTCAATTACAAACTACCATTGCCATCCTTCAGGCGGTAGATGATGTGATTGATTATTCTGCCTACTGTATTCAGCGTACGACGATCTGCTACTGAGAGATAAATATGGTAATCGTTGTAAAGATGCTGATTCAACATGTCGAAATCAATATCCGTAAAGGCCGGATTGCTGTCAAAGCGCAACTTCTTCTGTTTGTTACAAAAGACAAACAGGTCTAAGAGTTCTTGTCTCTGTTTATCGTAGTTCTCCATCTCAACTTTCAGCATCTCTCTGTACTCTGGTTTCGTTTCTGCCTCGATATAGAGCATCAGTTCCTTCATGCTTTCGAGCGTCCAGTCTGCATCATGATTTACTCGAATGTCGAAATTGTGTCGAAGGAGGAAAAGGAATTTGTCATTGTCGAAATCATAGCCAACAAGTTCATCGAAGTTTGATTCTTCTATATAACGGCGACGGCAAAACTCAAATGTGTACAGGAAATTGCGCATGAGTGGGGTATATGGCACCTCTTCTGACTCAATCAGTTTATAAGGAATATCCTTCAAATACGGTGTTGATAGTAATTCCGCAAGTATTTCTTCTCTTTTTGACTGTATTTCTTCTTTCGTCATAATTCTTTATTCTTTAAGTTAAACACTCTGTGAAATCATAAAGCAAATTCCCAAGCCAAACAGATGTCTGTATCGCCATAAGGAGGGAAATTCCAAGTAGAACTCTTCCTCAGTGAGAGGAATTGACATGATGGCACATGCTCCCCAAATCAATGCTGTATAAGAAAAGATCCTGGGGACACCAGCAAACACCATAGCTGCAACAATAGCCATGTGAAGGAACGGAATACCTTTAGTTACAATATCTAATGCCATAATAATTACCCATTTTTAATCTTTTTCGGAGGAATACTCTACAGCATATATATTATATGCAAATACTTCATCGTTGTAATCGTATCTTCCCTGACAATTACATAACCCCAAATTATACTTCTTATTGAGGTGTTTGCGTATTTTAGAGAATAAAGGACCATGTGGAGTCTTTTCTTTTACGTTCATAACCTTGTCTATATAACAATGAATCATTTCATGTATGATAGCTTCGCGGATTACCCAATCAGGTTCATATGTTGTCATAATATCAATCCAGATTTCAGGAATGTCCTTATATCCATAATATTGGCCCAAACATCCATAATATAGAGACATCGCATTAAAACGGAATTTACATGGTGGTAATTCGCCAGCAAAATATAGCTGGTTATATTCATAGTATTTCCTTTGGACAAATTCTTCTGTTATTGCCTCATAAGGCTCTACTGGAAATTTTGTGATAGGATGTTTCATATATTATAATGTTTCTCTGTATTTCTTATACTGCCAAGAATTCTTCCAGCGGTCTATTTCCCAAGCACGATTGACCATCTGAGGATGGGTATAGAAAGCAACTCGGCAGTTCTGCTGAATACGATCTATCCATGAAGATTTTTCAAGACGATGGTACTCGCGAGCCTGCTCTACAAGTTGATAGGGGCTTCCTTTTATCTCCGTCATACCACAAGTGAGTTTCAGCATAGCCATCTGGAATGTGCGCTCACCAACTACGGCTGCTGCACAACGATCAGCAGACAATTCACTCTTGCGGCTCCAATATTGCATAGCCATCAGGGCTGGCCCTAAAGTGGCATAAGATAATAACTCCAGCCAATAGCCTAAATCATGAATGGTTCGCAGCAGCGTATTATACAAGGTATGCTGGCAAAGGATATGTCCACACTCATGAGCAATGATACAACGCAATTCATCGATGTTCATCCGCTCGACTATTGAACTGCTCATTGCTATAAACGTATTTGTTTCGCCATAAGTATAGGCATTCATCACAGGATCGTTGTAGATGTAGAGCTCTGGCTCTCGGATACCCACCTTCCTGACAACCTCCTTGAAGGCAAGAGAGAGACCTGGGTAATTCTTGGCATTGACTTTTAGAAGCATACCTAAGTTCTGACCTCGAAAAATCTGCTCATAGCCATATTCCATCGAAATGCGTATGAGTTCATCGAATCCCTTCAGGCGACGTAGTACTTGTATCGCTTTTGCATCTTCTGGATGCATAATGTCTGAGGCTTTCATTGGGTTTATATCTTTTGGGGTAACAATGCTGTCTGACGGAAACGCATAGAGGCTACCATGATAACAGCTGGAATCATCACACGATAAGCTGGAGAGGCAATGTCGCTGATTGTCCAGCCTGCCAAAAGAGTCCATCCAATAGGTCCTGCTGCCATTCCCAAATAACGGCTGACTGCACTCATTCCCATCATGCCAATCCAGCGACCTAATAGCATACTGGCAATTCGTGACGTGACATAATAGATCATCTCAGTCAGCAAATAAGTATTTCTGCGGATTGCAAACAGGATGGCAGTTACAAGCATCTGGTGGTTAAGGCTCTTGTGGGGAATGCCTGCCTTGTCAGCCAGTTTTCTCAGTTCTTCGTCAGACAGCTTGCTGGTAGTCTGTTCGCAGATTGTAGTCAGCAGTTCACGCTCCATAGTTGGGGTGCTATCATAGTCATTCACTATAACGCCCATTCTTTTACATACACGTCGTACAATGGTTTCATAACTGTCTGCTTCACCTTTACGACAGAATGTCTTAACAGTATTGCTTCCGTACTTTCGCAACTCGTCTGCAATCTCTGCCGCCATCAGGTTCATTCTGTCTGGATAGCAATTGAGATAGGCATCAGTATCTGTTAGTTGCTCACTTAACCTTATCTCACCTTTATTATTATAAGTGAGAATATCGCATAATGTGCGCAAGTCTTCGTTCTGGCAACTGGCCAAGAACACTAAATCTTTGTCTTGTTTCATATCTTTATCCTCTATTTTAAGTTTCTGGGTGCAAAGATATGGGGAGGTACGGACATAATGTGTCCGACCTTGATTTTTTTTTGCAATGCCGCAAACTGGTTCCTTAGAAGGGCGTAGCCTAATACGCACTTTTCTATGGAATGCCACACAAAGATGCTTGTCTGCTTTCTGATGAGCAAGCACGGCAGACATTAGGTTTTTGTTTCCTTGAATTGAGCGCTGTGCCTACGAGGTAATCGGCTTGCCTTTTTTTTAGGCTGAATTCTTGCTTTGGCAAGCGTTTCTTAGAAACGATTAGCGTTAATCTTCCAAAATCCGTCTTTTGTTACAGACTTTTTTCGTACCTTTGCACCCAATTATAAACGTTTATAAAAAGATGTCATTAAAATGTGGTATTGTAGGACTGCCCAACGTGGGTAAGTCTACGTTGTTTAATTGTTTGTCGAGTGCAAAGGCTCAGGCAGCAAACTTCCCTTTTTGTACGATAGAACCCAATGTGGGTGTGATTACCGTTCCCGATGAGCGACTCACCAAGTTGGCTGAGCTGGTACACCCAGGACGTATCGTGCCTGCCACCTGCGAGATTGTCGATATTGCCGGACTGGTGAAAGGTGCCTCAAAGGGTGAGGGACTGGGTAACAAATTCTTGGGAAATATTCGCGAGACGGATGCCATCATCCATGTATTACGTTGTTTTGAAGATGAGAACATCACCCATGTGGATGGTACCATCGACCCTATTCGCGACAAGGAAATCATCGATACTGAGCTGCAACTGAAAGACCTCGAGACCATCGAGAGTCGTCTGGCTAAGACGGAGAAAGCTGCAGCTGCAGGTAACAAGGAAGCCAAAGTGGAGGTTACCGTTTTGCATGCCTATAAGGAGGTTCTGGAACAAGGCAAGAATGCCCGTATCGTGGAATTTGAGAGCAAGGACGAGCAAGATTGTGCCAAGAACCTGTTCCTGCTGACAGCCAAGCCTGTGCTATATGTCTGCAATGTAGGTGAGGCAGATGCCAAGAACGGAAACGACTTCACCAAAAAGGTCGAGGCATTGGCCAAGGAGGAAGGTGCCGAAGCGATGATTATTGCTGCCAAGACAGAAGAGGACATCGCAGAGCTGGAGAGCTATGAGGACAAGCAACTCTTTTTGGAAGAACTCGGTCTGGAGGAAAGTGGTGTCAACCGCTTGATCAAGAAAGCCTATGCCCTCTTGAACCTCGAAACTTTCATCACCGCTGGTGAGATGGAGGTGAAGGCCTGGACTTATAAAAAAGGCTGGAAGGCTCCTCAGTGTGCCGGTGTCATCCATACCGATTTCGAGAAGGGCTTTATCCGTGCTGAGGTCATCAAGTATGACGACTATATCCAGTATGGCTCTGAGGCTGCTGTCCGCGAGGCAGGTAAGATGGGTATTGAAGGTAAGGAATATGTGGTGCAGGATGGCGACATCATGCATTTTAGGTTTAATGTTTAATGGGGCTTATGGGACTTATAGGGCTAATAGGGCTTATGGGTAATATGGGGCAAATGGGTTACATTCTTTGGAACCCTAGTCTCAGCTTCGGACCCTTCCGCTGGTACTCACTTTGCTGGCTGATAGGTCTGATGCTGGCCTACTTCGTGGTTAAGCGACTGTATAAAGAACAAAAGATCAAGGACGAGTTGTTCGATCCACTCTTCTTCTATTGTTTCATCGGCATTCTATTGGGTGCCCGTCTGGGACATTGCATCTTCTATCAGCCCGACTATTTCCTGACCTCTGGAAAGGGATTGGTTGAGATGTTCCTGCCCATCCATTTCCTGGCTGATGGCGGATGGAAGTTCACTGGCTACGAAGGACTGGCCTCCCACGGAGGAACACTCGGACTGATTATTGCCTTATGGCTCTATGTCAAGCACACCAAACTGAGCATCTGGCGCGTGCTGGACAATATCGCGATAGCCACAGGAACCACCGCCTGCTTCATCCGTTTGGGCAACCTCATGAACTCAGAGATTATCGGTAAGGTGACCGATGTGCCCTGGGCCTTTATCTTTGAGCGAGTAGATATGATGCCTCGCCATCCAGGACAACTCTATGAAGCCATTGCCTATGCCATCCTGTTTGGACTGATGTGGTGGCTACATAAGAAGATGCCACAAAAGATTGGCACAGGCTGGTTCTTTGGCTTCTGCCTCTTTTATATCTTCACCTTCCGCTTCTTCATTGAATACACCAAGGAGATTCAGGAAGCTTTCGAGGCATCTCTCCCACTCGATATGGGACAGATTCTCTCTATTCCCTTCATCGTTATCGGACTGGTTTGTATGTTTCGCAAACAAAAAACATATCTATAGTCAATGAAACGACTCGGCTACATCTTATTCGCACTGCTCTTGCAGTATGCTCCTGTTCAAGCTCAAGAACAAGAGGATACTGCTTATCAGCATATGCGAAAAGAGTACCTGAACTATTACAACAACCCACATGAGGAAAAAAAGTTCTATGAGTACTCTGAGAAGATGAAAGCCTACTATCTGGATCACAATAATCTGGATTCCTACTACAAGGTCAAAATCAACGAAGCCCTCTACGATACAGAACACGGCTATACCTACCGCGCTATTAAAAAAGCCAACGATATCCTGGACGAGATGAAGAAAGACGGCATCAAGCAGTATGACGTCGTCTACACCGTGTTAGGAACCATCTTTGATACGCGAGGCAGCTTCCGTATGTCTGAGAAATACTATATGAGCGCACTGGCGAGTGCCAATCCTGACGACAAGGGCACACTCATCAGCATCTATTCCAGACTGGCAGACCTTAAGTCAACACGCCAACCCAAAGAAGCCTGGGAATGGAATGAGAAATTTGGAGCACTCGCCATCGATATACCAGAGTATTACAAGGTTTATCTGGTACTGAAAGGACGAATCTGCTTCTTCCTTAACAATCATCGACTGTTCGACCAGACCTATGAGCAATTACAAAACCACCTGAAAAACTATCCGCATATCAATCACTACGGAGTAACTAGTATGGAGATGATGAAAGCGGTGTTTGACAAACACTACGAACGTGCGTTGCATATCATAAATACTGACACCATCCTCCACGATAACCTCTATCAGTATGACACTCGTATCAAGGCCTATGAAATGATGGGCCGTAGCGACCTAGCTTTGAAAGAAGTCAACAAACGGAGAGACGTCAGAGACTCACTGAATAGCGACATGATGTTCAATAACATCAATGAGATAAATGCCGAAATGGGTATTGCCAAAATCAACGAAAAAGCCGCTAAGGAGCGAGAGATGTGGTTGGCTGTTGTCATCATCTTGCTGGTGTCTGCCTTAGGATTGGTCATCTCCCGTTCACTGATGCGTCGCAAAATGGAGAAAAAGCTACGCCAACAGAACAAAGACCTGGAGGTCGCCCTGTCGAGAGCCGAGGAGTCTGACCGCATGAAGACATCCTTCATCGAACACGTCAGTCACGAGATACGAACACCGCTGAACGTCATTACAGGCTATGCCCAGATTGTTTCCAATCCAGACTATACGCTGAACCAGGAACTGCGTGACAAGATGCTCTCTGAAATCAATCACAACACGATGGAGATTACGGACATCGTGAACGAACTTTTGGAGGTAGCACAGGACGAAAGCAAGGAATACTACGTGAAAGAAGACGCTATTGCCGTCAACGAACTGGCTAAGCAACTGCTGGCATCAACAGAGAAGAAAAACCAGGGAAGACTGGAACTACGGTTCAGAACTGACCTCAGTGATGACTATACCTTTAAGTGCAACAGAGCAGCTGTCATCAAGGCCATTAACCCTGTGCTAAATAATGCCCTGAAATTTACCGACAAAGGAAGTGTGGAACTGTATGTCCATGAGAGTCCCGATCATGGCGTCGTACGATTCATTATTACCGATACAGGTATCGGCATCAGCAAAGAATACAGAAAGCATATCTTCGAGCGTTTCTTCAAGGTAGATCCCTTCAAACAAGGTTTCGGCCTGGGACTGACCGTCAGTCAGAAGATTGCCCAACTGCTGGGTGGAAGTCTGGAACTAGACAACTCCTATGAGCAAGGAGCCCGATTCATTTTTACCCTACCTGCCTGATACTATTTTCTTGATATCATTCAACTTGTTCAGCGCCTCCATAGGCGTCAGGTTATTGATGTCAAGACCAAGAATCTCATCACGTATCTGACAAAGTACAGGGTCATCCAACTGGAAGAACGAGAGTTGCATACCCTCACGGCTCTGGGCTATCTCAGCTGTCGGCTTGCCCACACTGCCCACTTGCGCATTCTCGCTCTCCAACTGTTTCAGAATAACGTTGGCACGCTTGACAATACTCTTGGGCATACCTGATATCTCTGCCACATGGATACCAAATGAGTGCTCGCTACCTCCCTTCTCCAACTTACGCAGGAAGATGACCTTGCCCTCTACCTCCTTGACGCTGACATTGTAGTTCTTGATACGCGAGAAGTTCTTCTCCATCTCGTTCAACTCATGATAGTGAGTGGCAAAGAGCGTACGAGCCTGTGCCTTCGGATGCTCATGCAGATATTCCACAATAGCCCACGCTATGGATATGCCGTCATAGGTAGAGGTACCTCGTCCAAGCTCGTCAAAGAGGACAAGTGAACGAGGAGTCACATTGTTCAAAATGTTGGAGGCCTCCGTCATTTCCACCATGAAGGTTGATTCTCCCGTGGAAATGCTGTCACTGGCTCCCACACGAGTGAAGATCTTGTCCACCAGACCGATTCTGGCACTCTCTGCAGGCACAAACGAACCAATCTGAGCCAACAGTACGATAAGTGCTGTTTGACGCAACAGCGCCGATTTACCTGCCATATTCGGACCTGTGATGATGATGATTTGCTGGCGTTCCTGATCTAACAGGATATCATTAGGCACATAATGCTCGCCAACAGGTAGCTGTGTCTCAATGACTGGGTGGCGTCCCTGCTTGATATCAATGATGTTAGACGAATCGATAATGGGACGCACATAGTGTTTCTCCTCAGCTGTCTTGGCAGCAGAGAGCAGACAGTCAAGATGTGCTATCTGATTGGCGTTCTGTTGCATCTGCTGGATGTATTTCTGGGCATCCATCACTAATGCGTTGAACAGTTGCTGCTCCAACGAGAGGATTTTATCCTCGGCACCCAGTATCTTTTCCTCGTACTCTTTCAGTTCCTGGGTGATATAGCGCTCTGCCTGAGCCAGTGTCTGCTTACGAACCCACTCCTGAGGAACTTTGTCCTTGTAGGTGTTGCGCACTTCCAGATAGTAGCCGAACACATTGTTATAGCCTATCCTCAATGAGGAGATGCCCGTTTCCTGAGCCTCACGCTCCTGAATCTGCAACAGATAGTCCTTACCACTATAAGCGATATGGCGCAGGTCGTCAAGTTCGGCATTTACCCCATCGCGGATAACACCACCCTTGGCTACAAGTTGGGGAGGATCATTCTGCACCTCCCTATTGATGCGGTCGCGAATCTCTTCACAAAGAAACAAGCGCTCCCCTACCCGTTTCAGACTATCGTTTTCTGCGTTCAGACAGGCTGTCTTGATGGGCTCTACGGCTTGCAGGGCAACCTTCAGCTGTACCATCTCACGAGGTGACACACGGCCTACAGCTATCTTGGAGACGATACGCTCCAAGTCGCCTATATGATGCAGGTGTTCGTCAATACACTCACGGAAAGCTGGTTCACGGAAGAAATAGTCCACGATATCCAGTCGCTCGTTGATGGGCTGTTCATCTTTCAGGGGAAAGACCAACCATCGGCGTAGCAGACGACTACCCATCGGTGATACGGTACGGTCAATGATATCCAATAGTGACTTACCCCCCTCCTGCATCGTACTGATGAGCTCCAGCGAGCGAACGGTAAACTTATCCAGACGCACATAGCGCTCTTCCTCGATCCGTGAAATGGAAGAGATATGGGCTATCTGCGTGTGCAATGTCTGTTCCAGGTATTGCAGGATGGCACCAGCGGCTATCACACCATTCTTCAAATGGTCCACACCAAAGCCTTTCAGCGATTTGACATTGAAGTGCTTGTATAGTTTCTGATGGGCAGTCTGCTCTGTGAACACCCAGTCGTCAAGCTCGAACGTGCAAAGACGGGTGCCGAAGTAACGCTCAAAGTCGCGACGACACTCACGGTCGTAGAGTACCTCCTTAGGTTGGAAGTTACCTATCAACTTCTCCACATAGTCGTAGGTGCCCTCACCTGTCAGGAACTCTCCTGTCGAAATGTCAAGGAAAGCCACACCACAGGCTGACTTCCCAAAATGGATGGAAGCCAGGAAGTTGTTCTCCTTATAGTTCAGTACTGTGTCGCTCATCGCCACACCTGGAGTCACCAGTTCCGTAATGCCTCGCTTCACCAGTTTTTTCGTCAGCTTTGGGTCTTCCAGCTGGTCGCAGATAGCAACGCGCTTACCAGCACGGATGAGTTTGGGAAGATAGGTGTCCAACGCATGATGGGGGAATCCAGCCATCTCGTCGCCCTTCGCCCCTGCCCCATTGTTACGATGTGTCAGTGTGATGCCCAGAATCTGAGAAGCCACTACGGCATCGTCGCAATATGTCTCATAGAAGTCACCACAACGAAACAAAAGTAACGCCTCAGGGTGTTTAGCCTTGAGGTCGAAAAACTGTTTCATCATAGGTGTCAGTTCCTTACCTTCTTTCTTTGCCATCTGCTTTTTAATTTTGACTGCAAAGATACAAAAAAATAAGCGAAGTACAAAATAATTTTGGTAGTTCTCGCATTTTTCCGTATCTTTGCAAAATAATTTAGAAAACAATAAAATACAAAGTATATGGAATACAATTTTAGAGACATTGAACAGAAATGGCAGAAGCGATGGGTGGAGATGAAGACCTATCGTGTGACGGAGGACGAGACGAAGAAGAAATTCTACGTTTTGAACATGTTCCCCTACCCCAGCGGTGCTGGTCTGCACGTTGGTCACCCCTTAGGATACATTGCTTCCGACATCTATGCCCGCTATAAGCGTCAGCAAGGCTATAACGTGCTGAATCCCATGGGTTATGATGCCTACGGACTGCCTGCCGAGCAGTATGCTATCCAGACTGGTCAGCACCCTGAGAAGACGACGTTTGAGAATATCAACCGCTATCGTCAGCAGTTGGACAAGATAGGTTTCTCGTTCGACTGGGAACGTGAGGTGCGCACTTGCGACCCCATCTATTACAAATGGACGCAATGGGCTTTCCAGCGTATGTTCAAGAGCTACTTCTCGCTCTCGTCACAGAAAGCTCAGCCTACTATCAAGCTGATTGAGCACTTCGAGCTGATGGGTACTGAGGACTGTCACGCCCTGGGTACTGAAGAACTGCATTTCACAGCTGCCGACTGGGCAGGCTTCTCAGAGAAGAAGAAGCAGGAGGTGCTGATGAACTATCGTATTGCCTATCTGGCAGATACGATGGTGAACTGGTGTCCGAAACTGGGTACTGTCCTCGCTAATGACGAGGTGGTGGATGGCGTCAGCGTTCGTGGCGGCTATCCCGTGGTTCAGAAGAAGATGCGCCAGTGGTGTCTGCGTGTTTCTGCCTATGCTCAGCGTCTGCTCGACGGACTGGAGGAAATTGACTGGACAGATTCGTTGAAGGAGACTCAGCGCAACTGGATTGGTCGTTCTGAGGGTACTGAGGTGGAATTCAAAGTGGCTGACAGCGACAAGCACTTCACTATCTTCACTACGCGTGCCGATACGATGTTCGGTGTCACCTTCATGGTATTGGCTCCTGAGAGCGAGCTTGTAGCCGAGTTGACCACTCCTGACCAGAAGGAAGAAGTAGAGAAATATCTGGACTATGTGAAGAAGCGCACGGAGCGTGACCGTCAGATGGATCACAAGGTAACGGGCGTATTCTCAGGAAGTTATGCCATCAATCCATTTACTGATGAGAAGATTCCCATCTGGATAGCAGAATATGTATTGGCAGGTTATGGTACAGGTGCCATCATGGCTGTACCTGCTCACGACTCTCGTGACTATGCCTTTGCCAAGCACTTCAACTTGCCCATCATCCCATTGATTGAAGGTGCAGATGTTTCTGAGGAGAGCTACGACGCTAAAGAGGGTATCGTTTGCAACTCAGCATCTGAAAAGTTCAGCCTCAACGGACTGACCGTCAAGGAAGCTATTGCTGCCACGAAGAAATACGTGACGGAGCAAGGATTGGGTAGGGTAAAGGTGAACTATCGTTTGCGTGATGCCATCTTCTCCCGTCAGCGTTACTGGGGTGAGCCATTCCCTGTCTATTACAAAGACGACATGCCTTATATGATTCCAAAGGAATGTCTGCCATTAGAGTTGCCTGAGATTGACGAATACAAGCCTACGGAAACTGGTGAACCCCCATTGGGACGTGCCAAGAAGTGGGCCTGGGATACAAAGACTGACAAGGTGGTCGACAAGTCGCTTATCGACAATAAGACAGTGTTCCCATTGGAGCTGAACACGATGCCTGGTTTCGCTGGAAGTTCAGCCTACTACCTGCGCTATATGGACCCCAAAAACGAGAAAGCTCTCGTCAGCCGTGATGCAGATGAATACTGGCGCAATGTAGATCTCTATGTAGGAGGTACTGAGCACGCTACTGGTCACCTTATCTACTCTCGTTTCTGGAATAAGTTCCTCTACGACTCAGGTTACTCTTGCGAGGACGAGCCCTTCAAGAAACTTGTGAATCAGGGTATGATTCAAGGTCGCTCCAACTTCGTTTATCGTATTGAAGACGAGGGAGCCGACAAGGGTAAGTTCGTCAGCTTCGGACTGAAAGACAAATACACCACCACACCTATCCATGTGGATGTCAACATTGTCAGTGCTGATGTGCTCGACATTGAGGCCTTCAAGGCTTGGCGTCCGGAGTATGAGAATGCCGAGTTTATTCTGGAGAACGGACAGTATAAGTGCGGATGGGCTATCGAGAAAATGTCTAAGTCGATGTTCAATGTGGTCAATCCTGACATGATCGTCGAAAAATATGGTGCTGATACGCTCCGTCTCTATGAAATGTTCCTGGGTCCTGTAGAGCAGTCGAAGCCCTGGGACACCAACGGTATCGACGGATGCCACCGTTTCCTGAAGAAGTTCTGGGCACTGTTCTATGGCAACACGCGTGAGAACCCTGAAGGCAAGCTTTTAATCGACTACAACCAACCTACGAAGGAGGCCTTGAAGAGTGTTCATAAACTCATCAAGAAGGTTACCCAGGATATTGAAGTATTCTCCTATAACACCTCTATCTCTGCCTTCATGATATGTGTCAACGAACTGGCTCAGCAGAAGTGCAAGAACCGAGATATTCTTCGTATTCTGGTTACGCTCATCGCTCCGTTTGCACCCCATATCGCAGAAGAGTTGTGGGAAGCACTGGGAGAGCAGGGTAGTGTATGCGACTCCAAGTGGCCTACCTACAATGAGGAATACCTGGTGGAGAACTCCGTAAAGCTGGGTGTTGCCTTCAATGGTAAGACACGCTTCGATATGGAGTTTGCTGCTGATGCTGACAACCAGACCATTCAAGATGCTGTGCTGGCTGACGAGCGTGCCACTAAGTACATCGATGGTAAACCTATTGTGAAGGTCATCATCGTACCGAAGCGTATGGTTAATATCGTACTTGGAAAGTAACCTTCTCTAAAAGATGACTATACAACACAAAATGATATGGAATGAAGCCAAGGACTATATGTTCATAGCCCTTGGCCTCGCCATTTACACCGTAGCCTTTACGGTATTCCTTATGCCCTACCAGATTGTAGCAGGCGGTGTAACGGGTCTGTCGGCTATCATCTACTATGCCACAGGCTTCCATCTTGAAAACACGTATATCATCATCAACGGACTGTTACTGATTGCAGCACTGAAAATACTGGGTGTCCGATTCTTGATGAAGACCATCTTTGCCATCTTCACCCTCTACTTCATGCTGATGTTTGCCCAGGAAATCATGCCTAAACAGGAAAATGGACTACCATTCAAACTGATGGGTGAGGGACAGGACTTTATGTCGATGATTATCGGTTGTGTAATGACAGGTATTGCTTTGGCTACCGTCTTTACCCATAATGGCTCGACAGGTGGCACCGACATCATTGCTGCCTCCATCAATAAGTTCCATCCTAACGTAACACTGGGCAATGTGCTGATAGCTGCTGACTTCTGTATCATCGGCTCTTGTATGTTCTTCCCCCAGTTTGGCACCTATATGGAGCGTGCCCATAAAGTGATGTTCGGCTTCTGTGTGATGGCATTGGAGAACTACACACTTGACTATGTGATGAACGCCCGCAGACAGTCCGTACAGTTCATGATTTTCTCCAAGAAATGGCAGGAGATAGCCAATGCTATTGGTACTACGATGAATCACGGCGTCACCATTCTCGACGGACACGGATGGTATACCGGACACCAGATGAAGGTACTTTGTATTCTGGCGAAGAAGAATGAGAGCATCAACATGTTCCGACTCATCAAGATGATAGACCCCAATGCCTTTGTCTCGCAGTCAAGCGTTATTGGTGTTTATGGTGAGGGATTCGATGAGATGCACGTTAAGATTAAGGAAGATAAGAAAATGAAAATTGTTTTTGCCACCAACAACCTCAACAAACTCACAGAGGTCCGCAAGATATTGGGCAACGCGTTTGAAGTGCTCTCGTTGAATGACATCAAATGCAACGACGACATCCCGGAAAAAGGACAGACACTGGAAGATAATGCCAGACTGAAGGCTGAATACATCTACAACAAGTACCACATCAACTGTTTTGCTGACGACACAGGACTTGAAGTAGAAGCCTTAGGAGGCGCTCCTGGCGTCTATAGTGCCCGTTATGCCTCTATGGGTGAGGAACACGCCCAGTCGCACGATTCTGGAGCAAATATGACGCGTCTGTTACGCGAATTAGAGCAAAAAGACAATCGTAAGGCACGTTTCCGTACCATCATCGCATTGATGATAGACGGCAATATCACCACCTTCGAAGGCATCGTCAACGGTGAGATTATCCGTGAGCGTAGGGGAGGGGAGGGCTTCGGCTACGATCCTATTTTCAAACCAGAAGGCTATTCACAGACTTTCGCTGAAATGGGTACAAACATCAAGAACCAAATCAGTCATCGTGCACGAGCTACTCAAAAATTGGCAAATTACCTGAAAAAAGTCAAGATATGAAGAAACTGATTGTTGCCCTGCTGTTATGCATTATCCAGCATACATTATGTATTGCCCAAATAGGTACTTGGCGCAATTATCTGGCGTATGACGACATACAGCAGATACAAGCAGCGGGCAACTATCTCTTCGTAAGAGCCTCCAATGCGCTCTACCAATACAACAAACAAGACCAGAGCATTGTCACTTACGACAAGACTAACGGACTCAATGATACCGATATCACACAGATACGTTGGTGCCAGCAAGCAAAACGCCTTATAATAGTCTACCAGAACTCGAATATCGACCTGATAGATACTGAAGGCAATGTCACCAACATCAGCGCCTTGTACAACAAAATTATGACAGGCGACAAAACGGTCAGCAGTATCCGTATAGACGGTGTCTATGCCTATCTTATTTGTGGTTTTGGCATTGTCAAGATGAACGTACAACGGGCAGAGATTGCCGACATCTATACTCCCACTCAACCTAACTATCCGCAAATTCTGCCTGACGAAGACAATAGCGACTACGACAAATACATCGACTTAGTAAAAACGCTGAAACCAGGAGGTCCGAAATATAATTCTATGGGGACACTCAAGTTTATCAACAACAGACTTTATACCTGTAATGGTGATTTGAATGGTACGCCTGCTTCCTTACAAAGACTAGAGAACGACAAATGGACAGTCTTTGGAGATGAAAGCATCAAGAATACTACTGGAGTAGAATACCTGGGTTTAGTATGTATCGAGGAAGATCCAACTGATAAAGAACATATCTTTGCCGGAGGCAGAAATGGACTCTATGAATTTAAGAACGGTAAGTTTTTAAAGTTCTATAACCATAAAAACAGCCCTATTGAATCTGTCTTTTCAACTATCGATCCTGAATACGAGTTCGTCACTGGATTGTTGTTTGACCCACAAGGCAACTTATTGGTGATGAATAGTGAAAGCCATACACACTGTATTCTAAAATTAAAAAACAATGGAGAATGGCTTAGCTTTAACCATCCTGAACTACTGAAATACAACGGTATTGGACTTCCTAATTTAAGCCAGCTGATGTATGATCATCAAGGATTAATATGGTTTGTAAACAATAACTGGACTCTACCTGCACTATACTGCTATCAGTCAGAAAACGATGCCATAAAAGCATACGAGAACTTGGTGAATCAAGACGGAACAACTATCAATGCGCAAGATGGTGTACGATGTGTAGCAGAAGACGCGGAACATAATATTTGGGTAGGTTCGAGTGGTGGACCATTCATGCTGGAACGTAAAGAGATAAACAATAACGGAGGAGTCTTTACACAAGTAAAGGTACCTCGTAATGATGGTACGGACTATGCTGACTATCTGCTGGCAGGCATTGACATCATGTGTCTGGCAATAGACGGAGGTAACAGAAAATGGTTTGGTACGAATGGTAATGGTGTCTATCTGATCAGTTCAGATAATATGAAAGAAATTCATCATTTCACCAGCGAAAACAGTAAACTGCTTTCAAATGTTGTGAAGTCAATAGCCATCAATCCAACCACAGGTGAAGTATTCTTTGGTACAGATAATGGACTTTGTTCCTACTTCAGCGACGCCACAAAGCCGAATACTGAAATGACTAAGGATAATGTATGGGCTTATCCTAATCCCGTAGAACCAAGCTATACTGGTCCTATCACTGTCACTGGACTTTCCTTTGACGCTGATGTCAAGATACTTTCTTCAAATGGTGTCGTTATCAACGAAGGTCGTAGCAATGGAGGAACCTTTGTATGGGACGGATGCGACAAAAAGGGTAGGAGAGTAAACAGTGGTGTATATATGGTTGTCACTGCTACCAATAATGGTGAAAAAGGTACAGTATGCAAAATAGCTGTTATCAGATAGAGAGAATACACTGGATAGATGTAGCACGAGGTTTCTGTATGATAGCCCTTGTACTTTATCACACAGAATCATATTATATCGATACTTATCATGTTTTCCAATACAACTGGTGTTCCAATTTCCTGAAGACATTTTTTTTCTTGTCGGGCTATCTATTGTATAAAGAAGGTATAGAATATGATGAAGATTATATAAGCCATAAAACAAAACGCATCATTAAAACGCTCCTTATCCCATACTTCGTATTTACCCTTATCCTGATTCTTCCGAAATGCTATGCCCATAGTCTGGATATCCAAGAAGCACTCATGAATATCATCGCCGGAAAAGCCTCTTGGTTTATCACTACACTCATTCTGTCAGAGCTTTTATTCATCACTATTCTACGATGGAGCAAGAACAAGGTATTGATGTTGGCGCTGACAAGCATTCTGGGACTCGCTGTTGCATTAATTTTAAGCAAGACTACAATTCATAACCCTTGGTGTTTTCAGCAGTCCTTAGCTGTTTTTTGTTTGCTCTTTTTAGGTTTTGTCTTTCATCAATACGAACAGTATTTTCGTCATCTCAACTGGACTTATGTATTACTATCAACAGCTGTATTGATTGTCATACTGAAGGTTATAGTTGAAAAGGAAAATATAGTGTTGAATATTTATCCCTTAGAAATCAGTAATCTGACGTTCTATTTTATGGATACCATAGTTGGTATATCACTTATTATCGCTATAAGCAAACTGATTGCTAAGAACAAATTGTTAGAATATACTGGCAAATTATCTATCATCATCTATTTCCTTAATGGTGGTGTTTCAGTCATTACCAGCAGAATCATGAATCAGGTAGGTTTTTCATATGATGAACAATACTTTAGAGTTATTATTCTGTTTTTCATTAACTACCTGATAGTACTATTTGTTTCTCACATGATCTATCAATACCTTCCCTTTATGATAGGTAGAAATGAGCAGACAGCAAAGTAATATTGCAACAACGGCAAAAAGCACATTGCCAATGATGGCCTGTTCTAACGATTGTAAGTTGAAATGAAACACAAAAAGTAAAATACCTTTTATCAGAGAAAATACCATTAAATGGAAACCACAAATAAGCAATGTATTCCTACCAATATAATTGATAAAAGTAGATTTTACCATTTTTGTCAGGTAAACACATAGACACATCATCATATATATACCAGACAAGGCACCCACAAAAAACAAAAGATAATGGTTGTAGTAATTGATGTGCATATATATTCGCCCATTATAACTGGCTACCAGAATGGTTATCACAAATGAAATGATAAACCCTAAAAAATGATTCTTTAATAATTGATATTGGTTACAAAGATAACCTACTCCATAAAATACAATACCTACAACAGCTGTACCAAGTGAAAAAGGCAGCAAGATAGGATTATAATGATAGTTCAGATATCCTACAAGTGCTAAGAAGCCAAGTATATAGCCTATTTTACCTACACTTGAATGTTGTATAATAAGATAGAAAACAATCTCTACGATAAACAAACACAACAGGAACCAAAGAGGCACATTATGTATCATTTCATTTCCATTACCTAGCAGAAAACCTATCATTGGCTGATACCACGTTATAGCTATTTCACTGTCTGCACCATAATGACGGAAAACGAATAACCAAAGAAAATAAGTAAACAGGTTGATGAGAAAATATGGAATGACCAGTTGATGGAAGCGTCGGACCATAAAACCATTAAATGTAGGATAACGCTTGATATCAAATAGGTATCCAGAAAGGAAAAAGAACAATGGCATATGAAAGACATATATCCAATCCGTTATTTCGCTTTTTAATGGAGTATGTGCAAGGACTACCAAGAATATTCCTATAGCCTTAGCATAGTCTATAAAATTAATTCTTTGCCCCATATCTTATCTGAAAATATTTTCAGGATGATTCAAGAAGCTGGAGTATATATCACCTGCATCTAATATAGAGTAGAATAGAAATGAGGTGTTATATGCCTTGTCTTTATTTTGCTCTAAATGACTTATCTTATCAGGATAAAGCGACTTGAACTTGTCTGAATACCACACAAAACCTCCTGGATAATGCTGTGCTGGCCAATCACCGTCACCATGTGTATAATGACCATCCTCACCTAAATTTTCTGAATGATCGGACAAATAGATAAGAATAGCATTACGATGTCGTAATTCATTGATTAACAGGTGCCAGATATAGTCAGAATACAGAATGGTATTGTCGTAAGCATTGATGATTTCTTCGTGACTATTGGATGAAACTATCTTGCTTTGGGTAACAGGATTATATTTTTTGAAACGCTCAGGATAGTGATTGTTATAATACCAATGGGAACCAACCGTGTGAACCAACAGAAACTGTTTTGCTAAACCATTGTTCAATACTTTCTTATAATGAGGCAGAATATCTTCATCAAGCCACTTGCTGAATATAAACAACGACTTTCCATTGCTTACATTTATCAACGTATCACATTCGTTCATAAAATATACGAAAGTATTGATAGACTCTTGGTTAGCTAACCATGTAGTCTTAAATCCGGCCTTCTTGAACAAACTGATAAAAGATCGCTCTTCATATCCTATATCAGGATGTTGGTGATCTGCACGTGTCAGTATGTAAGGCACGCTCTCATGTGTATATCCATATTCTGAATAGATATGTGACAAGTTGATAAGGTTCTTTTCTTTGCAAATATATGGAGTAGTATTTCTTTTATATCCATTGATTTGCATATTCTTGGCTGACAATGATTCTCCTAAGACGAACACAACGGTAATAGAGTCACTTTTACATTGTACTTTCTCTTGGAAATCCGGACGCGTTTCAGCTATAAGACGTTTGTTTTCAAAATAACTCTTAAATGAATAGTAGATAGAGTAGGGGGTATGTCGCACTAAGGGCTTCGAAATCGTGTAATTACTATCTATAAAAAACAACAAAAGGAAAAAGGCTATCAACTGTAGAAAGCCATATTTCACCTTGATATGCTTGAATCTGTATATAACCGTCAGAATAGAGAGCAATAAAATGATGATTATCAACAGTACCAGTTGCCAGGAAATGGCATCAAAGCTGGTACGGAAATCATTTATTAATGCTAAATCTATCACCATCTGAGTCAGTTCTACGTGAAAGGTAAGCTTATAATAAGACAACACACTACATAGAACAGACAATATAGGAAAAGTAACAGCAAATATATATTTATTGACAGAAAGAAAATACAGCAGAACAGCTGTCATAGCTACCATATATCCCCATCTAAGAGACACTAAAAAAATGTCTTTTATACTGCTGACAGGGGTATCTATAAAGTCTATTAAAATAAAAGTGAAACCATAGAATAGTGTCAATAAGAATACAAACACTATCAATGATTTCACTTTTGTTTTCTGCATCATCATTTCTTGCAAAGTCATTTAACTCAGCTCCAGCATTCTCTCTATAGGTTTCACAGCTTCTTTGGCTATCTCTGGATCAACCTCTACGCTGGGCCATTCGTATTTCAGACAGTTGTAAATCTTCAAGAGGGTATTCATCTTCATGTAATTGCATTCGTTACAGCTGCATTCCAGGCCGCTCTCGCTGATTTCAGGAGGCACAGGGATAAATTCCTTGTCTGGACAAGTTCGTTGCATCTCGTGCAGAATACCGGCCTCTGTGGCGACGATAAACTGACGTTTGTCACTCTGCTGGGCGTAGTTCAGCATCGTTGCGGTGCTACCTTTCACATCTGCCAACGCCAACACAGGACCCTTACACTCCAGATGAGCCATTACTACTGCTTCAGGATACTGCTTCTTCAGTTCTGCCACCTTGCTTACTGAGAAGCGCTCATGAACGTGGCATCCGCCATTCCATAACAGCATCTGGCGACCTGTCACCTCATTAATATAATTTCCCAGGTTATAGTCAGGACCGAATATCAGCTTCGCATCCTTAGGCAACTGGTCGACTACTTTCTTCGCATTACCACTGGTCACCACCACATCCGTCAAAGCCTTGACAGCTGCTGTGGTGTTGACGTAAGACACTACTTGGTAGCCTGGATGTTCTTCCTTGTATTTCTTCAGATCTTCTGCCTTGCAGGAGTCAGCCAGTGAACAACCTGCATTCAGGTCAGGACAAAGCACTGTCTTGTCAGGAGAAAGCAGCTTACAGGTCTCAGCCATGAAGTGTACACCACACATCACCATTACCTTGGCATTTGTCTCTGCTGCCTTGCGTGCCAAAGCCAGCGAGTCGCCAACGAAGTCGGCTACATCCTGTATATCGCCTATTGTATAGTAGTGAGCCAGAATAATGGCATCTTTCTCTTTACACAAACGACGAATCTCTGCTTTTAAGTCAGTTCCTTCTGCTACAGGCTCATCAATGAATCCCTGCTCTTTCCACTCAGTTTTCAACATCATTTTATTATTTTATTTTCTTTCTTTTTTCTTTTCTTTTGAAAAATGATAAGGATGATACGGTGTTGATATGTGCAAAACTTTTCAGGCTTTTTCTTGCCAGATTGTTTATTCACTCATAATTCGGCGTTTTAAACATCCATTGTGGATACTTACTTTCTGATTATTAGATTGATAAGTAGTTTATCCACATTTATCGTTTTCGGTGCAAAATTAATAAGTTTATATCTTTTTCGGGCGAAAATTGGTGGAAAAGTGTGTGATAAGCCTGTATTTTATGCTTTTTATTCACACATAAGCGGGTGCTGTTGGTATTGTTTTCAGGTTATGCACGCGTTTTCCACGAGTTATGCACACGTTATCCACAATTTTTTCGTACCTTTGTAGACGAATTATGAGAAAGGTCAGAACAATAGAAATGCAGCGCCTCACGGTTGAGGAGTTCCGCGAGGCTGAGAAACTACCTTTGGTAGTGGTGTTGGACGATGTGCGCTCCATGTATAATATAGGTAGTGTGTTTCGTACCAGTGATGCGTTTCGTGTAGAGTCAGTTTATCTCTGTGGTATTTGTCAGACGCCACCTTCTACGGAAATTCACAAAACGGCATTGGGTGCTGAGGAGAGTGTTGACTGGAAATACTTTAATTCGGCATTGGAAGCTGTCGACGAACTGAAAAAAGCGGGCTATACGGTCTTTTCAGTCGAACAGGTGGAACATAGTACCAAACTGCAGACGTTCGTGCCTCAGCGGGGCTTAAAATATGCCGTAGTGCTTGGAAACGAAGTGAAAGGTGTCCACCAGGAAGTAGTAGATGCCTCAGATGGTTGCTTGGAGATTCCCCAGCTGGGTACGAAACACTCCATGAATGTCTCCGTTACTGCCGGCATTATCATCTATAAGTTTGCCGAATCGCTCATCCTCCGATAATTTGTCTTTAGTCCGTCCCGACGGACTGCCAGTCCGCTCGGCTCGGACTGAGCGTCCGAAGCCTACGGACTCGCGGCTACTATTAATACACAAGGTTATGGGAAAATAACCTTGGGTTATTTCGTAATAAGGGTACCTTATTGGAGAATAAGCGTTCCTTATTTGCATCAGAAAAAAAGTTTTTTCGATTTTACCCTCACACCCTAACGTCATCCCTCTCAAATGCCGATGTACAGGGCGTTTGAACCACGTTACCCTTTTTCATTCTCCCTCACGTCTCCCTCACATTCTGGGTAACCTATTACATTTTGAGCCTCAGAATTGCAAAATGTGACCCTCCAGAGGCAAAAACGTTAGGGAGACGTGAGGGAGAATCCTTTGTCCCTAACGTGCTCAAACGCCCTGTATATCGTGGTTTGACGCAAAAACGTTAGGATGTAAGGGTAAAATCGCAATTCCTATTTCTCCGAAAGTAATTTTCGTTACTTTCGGAGAAATTAATTTTCTATTCGGAGTATTTAAAATTCTATTCGGAGTAATTCAAGTAGAAAGATAGCCCTAAAACATCTAATATATTATTTTTTTTCGGTAATTTTTTTTTGGTAATAATAATTGCTATCCATGCTGAAGGTCAAGTGCAGAGCATCACCTCGTCAACTTTTAATAGGAAGCATCGTCTGCGCTCACCAAGTTCTACACAGTCAGCAGCCTTCAAACTATTGGAGTACGACCTTATAACACGCAAGGAGAAAACCTAAGTACACAGTGGAACCGACCCCGTTGTGCACTAGTTATTCAGATATAACCCACTTGCCATCATTGTCCTTACCTTCACGTTTCAGGACACCAAGCTTCTGCATTGCAGAAAGATCGCGTTCGATGGTGCGCTGGCTCACCGACAAAGTCTCCGACATTTGTTTGCCGGTGATTGTCGGAGACTCTTTGATGAGATTGAGGATTTTCTGCTGACGCTCAGTGAGTTTCGTCTCCGACATGTCTCCGTCATGGTCTCCGACATTCGGGGTGTCGGAAGAGGCAAAGATGATGGTCTGAAATTGGGTTGGAGTAGATTTGAACACAGGCTTCAGTTCGTCTTTATAACCTTCCAAAGCTTTAGTCTCATTACAAATGCGTGTGAGTCCGCTACCTCGTTTCTCCATATAGTCAAGTTGAGCCATCACGTTTGCAAGAATGGGATTGCGCCTTTCAGAAGACACATCTTTGATGTCCAAATCCTGTATCAGCATTCCATTGTACATTCCTCCAGGTGATGTAACGGTGAGTCGGTCATCGTAAATGTCAAGATGCACTTCACTCCCCATCACTGTGTAGTCACGATGGATGAAATGGTTTACCATTGCTTCAAGAATTGCACGTTCCGCATATTCTGGTTTGTTCTTTCTTCCATCAGGCAGTTTCTCCCAACCTTTCTTTGTGTTGGATTTCACAAAGTTCATGGCTTCACGGAGCAGCATGAGGACATTGCCTGTAAACTCCGCATCGTTGATGGCGTCGTTCTTTTCCTTTCCATCCCATCGTGTGCAGTATAGGCGAGATTGCCACAATGGGCAGTCATCAGCAAACAATGCACCCGCATTCGTTAGGTTCCCTGTGCCAGTTACCAGTCCAAACGACAAGAGATATTTCTTGTCCCATTCTTGTTTGGTGCGATCTTTGAACGAGTTCGCCAATATCGTAAAGGAATAGTCCTCTGCTTTATAGTCTGTGTGAAGGGAATCGTAAGTTTTGTTGGAACCTTTCAGTACCAAGCGTACCATTTGCTCTGCCGTGGCAGGAAGACTCTCATCACCGACACGGACAAATGCAATACGCTGACCATCCCCAACATAGTAATATGGGGTATAATGCCCTGCATCGACTTTGAGTTGCAAGATATGTAAACCATCTATATTATGGGGAATCATCTCTACCTCTGGCAGAGGATCCATATAGTCACGAATCTTACTACTGATAGCTTCGCAAACATGCTGCACATCATCAAGTCCTTTGATGATGCCATCATTATCAATGCCAAAGAAAAGGGAACCGCCCAAGCCATTGGCAAAAGCGCTTACACTTTTCAGCCAACTCTTAGGTTTCTTCTCTTCAAGCATCACCTTGAAATCGTATGCCGTACATTCCGCTATCAGACTATTCAAATTCATTTGGCAGCTAATCTTACATTTTGGTTGCAAAGGTACATATTTTAATCGATAATGAGGCATCTGTTTACTATTTCGTGCGTAGTTTAAGCAAAATTTGTCTAAAACAAGGCCGTGGTATAACAAAAAGAAACGATCTGTGTTGAAAAATGACTACCAGCGTCTCGTGAATGTTATAGTGTTACCCCAAAAAATCACTATCTTTTAATGGAAGGCAGGTTATTGGTATCAGATGACAAAGCATCCCTGCTCGAAATAGAAACGGGCGGGGATGCTCCTGAGTGATAATAAAAACTATTTCACTACGACCTTCTGGCCATTTATGATATTAATACCCTTCTTGGGCTCGGACAGGCGCGTGACAGTGTACCTGTCCCTAGTGTCCTAGTGTCACGGTTGCAACGAGGGCAAGCAGGATGGTGATGATGGTTTTCTTGTTCATTGTTTTACTTCTCCTATTAATTTTGTTGTTGTTTTGATGATACATTTTCAAATTATTTACGTACCTTTGCTTCCGAAAACAATAAAACGTTATGGACTATGACATTCTTAAATCAGTTTCACAAGGAAGTGACGGAGCGCAAGATGCGGAAAATAGCCGAATCGCAGCAATCGCCGATGAACTCCGTCGACGCAGCAAACTATATGAAGCGCAACATGGAGATGGCCAGCCACATGTAAGCCCTTTCGAAATCGAACAGCGCATCACCGAATCGTTTGCCAAGGAGCACGGTCTGTGGATACCAATAGATGCCGTGTTCGATTTGGGAACACCGGGACCGAGTGGGAACGAGAATGACACATACGTTTCTAATGACATAATCTACAAGGTCAATAATCTTTTAAACAGCGGTAGTATCCTTCGGCTTTTAGATAAGGTTAGGATGCACAATGAGATATTCCCTGACACTTACTATCGACTCCATGCCTTTACGGGTTTCGACGGCCGGACCGTTATGCCTATTATGAAACAAGATCTCGTAAAGAATGCCGAACCTGCGCCACAGATATCCATCGACACGTATATGGCAGCCCTTGGCTTCAACCATGAGAATGCTGTTGGTCGCTATTCCAACGGTACCTTTATCGTCTGGGACTTGATTCCCCGTAATGTCCTTGTTGACCGCGATGGCGACATCTTTGTGGTCGATGCAGAAATCAAGCGCATTTGATGTACCTACCACTATAGCGAGTGCGAGCAGGATGGTGATGATGGTTTTCTTCATAAAGAGTGCTTAATTTGTTCTTTTCAGTCTTACTATCTTATCTATACCCTTAGGGCTGCGGAACTTAAACAGCGCTTCCTCGTCTTTACGCTCCATCAGCATGTAAGTACAAATATCCTTTATAGAGATTCCATTTACTTCTATCAGGTAATCACCTGTACGGATACCTTTCTTATAAGCTATTGACCCCTTACGAATGACGGCTTTGAGAACTCCGAGTGTGTCGCCTGCCTCTGAAGGGATAAATGAGGCGCTGCCAGTCTCGCTATTACCGACCGTGATATCCTGTCCGTTATGAGGCATAAATACGAACTGCTTTTTGGGAGCGTCAATAATCAATGAGGCATGTTTCAATACTGCGCTCCCTACTC
>NZ_FNRE01000016.1 GCF_900107705.1 Prevotella sp. tc2-28 | reverse complement strand
GCGTGAAAGCAGGAGAAGCGTGGTACGGAATGACGATGGGACTCAAGGCAATGGGCGTTGACATGAAGTCGGAAAAGAAATCCTTCAGCCCTGCTGAGGGCGAGAAGTTCGTGGACTTCGCCGTCGAATACAATGGCAAAACCACCCGCCTCAGCGACTACGTGGGCCGTGGCAAGTACGTGCTCGTCGACTTCTGGGCTTCATGGTGCGGCCCATGCCGAATGGAAATCCCCAACATCATTGCCGCCTACAACAAGTGCAAAGACCGCGGCTTGCAAGTCATCGGCATCGCCGCATGGGACAAGCCCGAAGACACGCTGAAAGCCATCAAGGACGACGGCGTGCCCTATCCGCAAATCATCAACTCGCAGGAGATTGCCACCAGTGTCTACAATCTCCAAGGCATTCCTCATGTCATCCTTTTCGCTCCAGACGGCACCATCCTCGCCCGAGGACTACGTGGTGAGGACATCAATAAGAAACTCGAAGAGATATTCCCCGATAACAAATGAAACGAAACAAAATATGAACAAGAAAACCATCATCACCATCCTGCTCGCCCTCGCCGCTGTAGCGGCGCAGGCGCAAGAGCCGTTCTTCTGCACAGATTCGGCAGTTGTCCGAGGACGTATTGTTGACTATTCACCGGCGATGGGCTTTCAGAATCTGACGGCACAGGTGACGGACATCTTCACGGGAGAGTTGAAGACAGCGACTGCAGAGATACGGGAAGATGGGACGTTTGAGAAGCGGCTGTTGTTGCATCATCCAATCCTCAACTGGTTTTACACAAGCGAAATATATATCAGCAAGCAACAAGTGCCTTTCTACCTCTGTCCAGGTGACACATTGGACATCACGATATGTTTCCATGACGGCGATGTTCCCGCTTGCATATATGGAGGCGGACACTCCGCAGAAGTTGCACGACTGCTAAAAGTCAGAAACGACCATCTTAGCCTGCTAAAACTCTGTCGTTTCTTTGAAGGTGACATCGAAGCCTATAACGCTTTTGCCGACTCTCTTTATAGTGCTTGGCAACAAAAACTTGACGCCTTAGCTGATACACACCACTTTACCTCTTTCGAACGTCGGTTGGCACAATGCAACATGGCGGCAGTCTTCGGGACCGCCTATCTCAGCTATTTCAGCCATATACAAGACAAGATGGCGCAAAATGATCCTGCGGCTCCATACACCGCAGGCAATGCCATGATGGAACGGCTTAGCCTACCTGAAACATATCCTCTTCTGAGGCGGTTGCCTAATAATGATTCCCTCATGCTTGCCTCCAAATTCTTTCAATTGTATTTGAATGCCCTCGAGTTTTCTGCACCTCTCCGCTATCCCTTGTTTGTCAAACGAGGGATAGCATGGGGAAGCAGCAGGGATGAGGTAACGGAGCAGCTGTCATTGCTTCGCGACACAGGGCGGAGGTTGTTTGCTTCTGAGAACGACGTGTTGCCAATACAGTTGTTGCAGCTCCATTGCATCAACGAGGCTATTGGCGAATGGTTGGAAGCAGGAACGGCAGAAGAAGATTTCCGTTCGACGCAATCCTTCCTCACACATCCGACACTCCAAAAGAAAGCTCAACAGATTCTTAACGAGCAGGCTGATATGGATGCCACACTCCCCTTGCCAGAAGGTGATGCCGCACACTTCGTGAAAGATATCCTTGCCCTATACCCTGGTCGCTATATCGTTCTGGATTTCTGGGCAATGTGGTGTGCACCCTGTAAGGCTGAGATTAGGGCGACAAAGGAATTCCGGCATCGTCTGCATGAACGTTCGGATGTCAAATTTGTGTTTCTGGCCAATGAGCGCAATCCTAATCGCGAGGATTACCTCGCATTTGTCCGAGAGAATCTGAAGGGGGAGGAAAACATTGCTATTGACGACAACCGTTTCCATCAACTCCAAGAGTTGTTCGGCTTCAATGCCATTCCATTCAATGTTACCCTCACGCCCGATGGACGGATTGTCCGAGACGGTCTCCTTCTATGTGCTGCCGAAGCAGGGTACGACAGATTCATTCTGATGTTGGAGGAAATGAAAGCAAGACTCGAATGAACATGAACAAGAAAACCATCATCACCACACTGTTCGCCCTCGTAGCTCTTACATCAAAGGCGCAAGTGAAAAGTCATGTCATCGGTTCTGTAGCAGAGGGAACCACACCTGTGGAACTAGTCATCTATCGGGACGGGGAAGACCCGAAAGACAGCAAGCTACGACCAGTGTTGAAGGATAGACACTTCGAGTGTGATGTGGAGGATGCACAGATTGAGCGCTGGCACATCGTGGACCTCGGCGAGGTGATGGAGAAGGGCATGACCCTCCGCACAGGAGAATTCTTCGTGGAGGGCGGCGCGACCGTGACCATCCAGCTCGACGGCGACAAATTCGACATCCAATCCACAGGCAAGGAGTATCAGGCGTGGCACGCTATGGAGCAAGCTGCCGAAGAGAAGTTCATGTCTGCCTATGAGCAACTGGACGATAACGACAAGCAGAAGATGGCGGAACTGGAGGACGAATACCACGAATGGACGCTCGACTATTACAAAGCACACCCGATGCTCGGTTTCCTTTTCGAACTCGACGGGCGGCTCAAAGGTTTCCACTTCAATGACACTGGCCTCGCCGCTATGCTTGACATTTACCACCGCCAATACACCGCGCTCTATCCTGACCACCCCGTGCATCAGCGTATCGCCGAGCAGGAGGCTGTGGGCTATCAGATTTGCGGGCTAAAGTATAACGACTACGATGTGCGCACGATGGACGGCCAGCAAGTTCGCGCCTCTGAATACTACAAGGACAAGTTGACGCTCGTCAGCTGTTGGGCCTCGTGGTGCTCGCCCTGCATCCGCGACGCCTGCGACATCATCCCCATCTACAACGAGTACCACAATCGTGGTCTGAACGTGTTCAGCCTCGCCCACGAATTTAAGACCACCGATGCCATGCGCAAGGCCATCGAGCGTCACGCCTTCCCTTGGCCCTGCCTCGTTGACCTTGATGACGAGTTTGATGTATTCCGTAAGCACGGCACTCAAAATAGTGCCCTGTTCCTCATCGACCATGACGGCACCATCATTGCCGTGCCTAACAGCGTAGAAGAACTGAAAGCGAAGCTCGAAGAGATTTTCCACGATAACAAATAAATTTAAATTAACATGAACAAGAAAACCATCATCACTTTCCTGCTCGCCCTCGTCGCAATGGCGGGACAGGCACAGACAATACCACAAGACTGGTTCAAGACCGATACTGTCACCGTGAAAGGTCGCATTGAAGGTTTCGATGCTGAACGGTTTGGCTTCACATCAATGACGTGTTATCTCTATGACGTCATGGAAAAGGATAATAATACGTTGGTAATGGACATCAACTCTGACGGAACCTTTGAGAAAAGTTTTTCCATCAATTATCCCATGCGCCTGAAGTTTAAATCCTCTGGGGAATCGAAGGTTGGTTTTTCTGAGATTCCGTTCTTCGTCCGTCCTGGCGAGACCGTCGATATTACCGTCCGACTCAACGAGCAAGGACAATATGAGTGCTACTATAATA
Organism: Prevotella sp. tc2-28; assembly: GCF_900107705.1. GTDB lineage: Bacteria > Bacteroidota > Bacteroidia > Bacteroidales > Bacteroidaceae > Prevotella. The sequence goes on along the minus strand of NZ_FNRE01000016.1, from coordinate 67,345 downwards.
GCGGAAGCAGTAAGGACGTGGAGCGCTGGCTGAAATCAGACTTGCAGTTACAAAAGATGTGCAGCAGGCTCTACGATTTCAAAGGCGAATTCGACGAGGCTAATAACATTGCAGAACAGTTGTGGCATGACATGTTGGAACGCATAGATACGGTGAGCCGCCGTGACAACTTTACGCCTATGGAAATGCAACTGGCACAGGCTGAAATGCAGAACCAATTCGCTTTCTCCCTGATTGATTATGCTTTTGAATATGCAGATAGGCTGATGCCCTGGCAACAGCAAGCGGATGGCAGTTGGCAGCAAATAGTGACCGACAGTGCTGCACTCCGCCCTACAATGGACGTGAATAACTACAGGTTACTGAAGCGCGTTGATTTTGACAACCCACTGCTGATGACGGACCAATTATATTATTTCACCCTTAACCGCGTACAATGGGCACGGCCCAATAAAGAATCCACACTGTCGGGTGTGGCGGGAATCAAAGACCGATTACAGAAGTCCTACGCCGCCTATAAGCAGCTGATGGGTATTGACCATCTTACGCTGACGGCACAACTGTGCATCTACATGTGGATGCAGCAGTCATACGACGAATGGAAAACGTATGAGAAAGCCTTTCCACTCTATCTTTCGTCCTTCACTCACCCATACATCCGCCAAAAGGCTGAACAATTCTATCAAAGAGAGATGGCAAAGACGGAACTGACCTCTCCGCTGCCAAATGGATCAGGTATAGAAATCATACGTAATATCATTTCCAAATACCCAGGTCGTTATTTGATGATTGACTTTTGGGGAATGGGGTGCGGCTCATGCCTGATTTCCATTCAGAACAGCAAAAATCTACGAGCAGAAATTGCCAAGCGCGACGATGTGAAACTCATCTTTATTTCTTATGATAACACCGCTGGTGGAAGTGATGCTTACAAGAAATTTGTAGCTGAGTGGCTGGCCGATGAAGAGACAATTTGTATTACCAATGCCGATTTCAGCCGTCTGCGGGAACTATTCCATTTCAATGCTATTCCTCACTACGAAACCATTACCCCCGACTGCCGCCGTGTCCGCGACGACTTGCGCATCAACGGATATGACAACTTCGATTACGAACTTCAAAGGTTATTAGATAAACTCAAATAACTCTCGTGACCCATTCACTTTATGTCTAACTTTCAAAAAAAACAGTAAGGATTATGGAGAACCCGACATTACCTACCAACTGGCTGGCAGCGGCGAAACACCTAATGGTGTCCCTTGGTGGTATGGCGAGGGCGGCTATATCCCTAAGATAGTCTGAAAGATTCTTCGAAATAAGATAACGACTCCTGCGCCAGTCATGATGACTGGTAGCAGGAGTTTCTTATTCAATCATAGCCCACGGCCATTGCCATAGGTACGATGATTTAGTTCCCTTGTTCGTAGTTCTTCAAGTGCATCAAAGGTTCCGTCACGCCAATAATAATTAACCTTGGGACTGGCGACATTCCAGATTTCCTCACATAGTTGTATCCTGTCACCACCATCAAAGGCGAGGAATGCTTCAATGATATTTGCCTGTTTTTGGTTTAGATGGCGTTGATTTTGACAGTTGCCCATTTCTACCAGAGCAATGACGGCAGCGTCAAAGAGCTGGTCACGCTTCTGATGGTATGACTCCCAGGTTCCATCAGCAATTTTCAGGGCGTCATCGTATAGAGGCTTCAAGGCTTTGTCATCAAGTTCCAAATCTGGATCAGTCTTAGCCAGCATTTTCGCAAAGTCAAATGCATCATTGACGTATGTCTTACGACCTTCTGTTGTTTTCTCAACACTCATCGCCTTTAGCAAGAAATCCTTCAAGTCCTTGGTAAACTGCTTTAAACCTGCCTTCCACTGGTCAACGATAATCTGGACTACCTTCTTGAAATTCAGGCTGCATGCAGCAAATATGAGTTCTCTTAAATCTTTCAATCTTTCACACAAAGCGTTATTGGCTTCCTCGGATTCTTTCAACTGGTCGCCTAACCACTTGATTCTTTCGTCCTTAGTCACTTTTTGCCCATCCTTGGAACCGCCAGACCAATAGATGGTGTTCCCCTTCTCATTGATAGCATATCGCTCTTTGTCAATAAGACCGGCATGTACCTTTTTCATCTCGGCTATCTCAGCATCATGCTCAGCCTTTGCTTCGGCTTTTGCTTTGGCAACTGCTGCTTCCTTGTCTGCCTTAGCCTTAGCAAGAGCAGCATCCTTGTCCTCTTTGGCTTGAATCTCTGCCTTCTTTTTCTCCTTTTTACGAACCTTTGCCAATTCCTCCCATGTGACAGGCTGGTCTTTCTTGTTACCGCTTGTCCAAACATAGGGATAGCCATTCTCATCAACAGCGGTTGTTGCTTGGCGGAGTTCTTCTTTGTGGATAGTTCTCTCTTCTTCAATTGCTTTCCTTACGGCTGGGCTAAGGCCAGAATGGAGCAACTTGTCTAATATGGAAGCCTGAGCCATGTCCGCTATTTCTTTCTTCTGTTTCTCAATCTCAACCTGGTTTTTCTTTTTCTCTTCCTCCTGTTTTTGGATGATGTAGTCGTTACGCTCCAGGTGCTCGGCTCCTGTCTCTGACTTTCGTTTGCCACGTTCCATCTCCAATGTCTCAGCCGCCATGTCTTGTAATTCTTCCATGTCTTTCTTACCAAGTTTAAAGGACTTTCCCGTTTCGTGGTTCATCCAATCCCAAATGATGTGCGCGTGAAGATTAGGTTGCCAGGTTGAAGGATCATCAGGGTTGGTGTAATGGCCTTCATCCTTATGGATGTGTATCTGGATGGCTCTGACTCCCCATCTTTGACGCACTTTCTCAGTGTACTTTAGGAGGTCAGACATTGTGGTATCAGGCTTGATGTTGACAACACTCTCACGGATGGGACTGCTGCCGTTACGTTCTTTGGGCTTACCATTCTTGCCAATGACAGTTACCTTCTTCTCCTGCATGGCCCGACCAGTCTTCTGCTTTACCATGGCTTTGATGGCCTCATAGTGCTGCTGGAGGGTGACACCCTTCAAGTCGGGTACCACATACGATTCATTATTATGACTCAGTTCGGTACGCACATACAAAGTGCGTGGGTTCAGCGAGGCGATATAATCAGCGTCCCGCCTGTTATGACGTTCACTCTGCTCGATGTTGCAGGGCTTTACGTGGTCGGATGCTTTTGCTGTTGTACTCATATCAAATTACGATTTTATGAAAATATGAATTTATGTAATTACTGTTTTACTGTAATTCAGAAATTTGTAGTTTCTACTATTCTTTCAAAAGGGGTATCGGGGTGGAAACCCTGATTGGAGGGTGCAGGGAGAGAGTCACTTCCTGCTCAGGGTTCTTAGGGGCAGATGCCACTGAGCGAAGAGTCCAGAGAGAGGGTCACTCTCTGGTCAGGTTGCAGAGGGCTGACAGCCCTTGCCAGGGTTTCGGGGCAGCGTCCTGAACGGGTCAAGGGCAGAGCCTTGTAGGTTCTTAGGGCAAAGCCCTGAGTCCCTCGGAAGAGCCCACAACTACGAAAGCGAAGCTCGTAGTTATAGTGGGCTATATCAAGGGCAAGCCCTTTATCTCCCTGCACGCACGTTACGGCACACCATCCTGAGGTTCCTCATCATTACAGACCTCCAAATCAAGTTTCTCCACCAATAGTCCAACGGCAGGATTTCGACTTATCATGTCTGCCAGGATTTCATGAGCCGTTGGCTTCATCAGGAAGAAGTCTGCCACATCAAGACCCTGTTCACGTTGTTCATCCGTAGCTATTTTCTCAATCACGTCAGACATGATTACACGTTTGCAAATAGGCTTTAACATCTGAGATTTTTTCTGCCATTTCTCCCACCCACCAAGGTCAGGTATAAGGATAACGGTTCTTCCTTTCAGTACTTGAACAGCATTCTCGTTAAAGCACCCATCCTTTCCTCCTGTAGCCAGCCATAACAGATCGCGCATGAAATGAGTCATGATAATGGCAGTCTTCTCACTCTCCACCAAAGCGACTGGTGCAGTTGGCCTTTCATGAAGAAGATGCTCACCAAACAGGCATTGTACCAGATGGAAATCCGCTATCTTCAATTCAGAGTGCGCCCAAGTGACCTGACTTTGGGGTTCCTTTATCCGATGGCCAGTCTTGCTGTCATAGCCCATCAGTTTGCCTGCCCTCACATTGCCATTGGCGTCTATCTGCCAGAAGACGGTACATCCTCCCCATTTGTTCCCTGTTCCTACAAGATACAAGCGGAAGATACGCTTAACCTCATCTTCGCCGATAACACCACAGAGGTATTGGTAGAGAGGGTTCTTTGTCTTGTATGCTGACAGGCTTTTGCTGACAAATACCATAGGGATGAAAGAAGGTTCAACGGACTTGGGCTCTTCTTTCCCTTTCGTTGTTTCCACCTTATTATATATAGGAGTGTCGTCGTCCCAATCCTTGGGCTTCATATCAGGATTATCATGAAAATAGTCTTTGGGAGTATAGTGGTACCCGCAACTGTTCTCATGGTCACACCTGCCTACATAGTTTGGGAACTTAATGATACCCTGATCATCGACATAGTGAACGAGACAACGTAGCTTCTTGCACTGGGGACAAGTAAGCTTGCTGTTAGGACGATATTTCTCCAGATGGAATCTGTAATCACTCATCCTCGCCTCCTTCCTGTGCACTGTCTGCACTTTGCACTTCTGCACTTTGCACTTTCCCTTCACCGCCATCTTCCGAACTATCGGAGAGTGCAGAAGTGCAGAGTGCAGTTGTGCAACGCTTCACTACCTTCTCGTAAACGCCTTGTTTTACCTTCTGTAATACAGGAGGTGTGGTCTCGCATAGTCTTTTAAGGGAAGAAAACACTGTACGACGTGATACGCCAGTCCTTTGTCCAGCCTGCTCTGCCTCGGATGAAGTGAAGGTGTCACCAACCATAGCCAGCCAACGATCCTGGTTCCTATTGGGCTCGTCCATCCCTGAGAGAGCATTTACTCGCTTGTAGGAGTCCTCAAAGTATTCTATCAACTGGATTGCGCCTTTGACGGAAGTGATGTCGATACAGTCCATCTGGCATTCACCTGCAGCCCATCGCATCACCTGAAGGATCAAGGCAAGACGTGCAGCATTACCGTTGAGCTTTACTTTCCGGCTCTCCACCTCATTGTCATCCTCGATACCATTTACTTCATCAATGATGCTGTTGTTCCAATTATAGAAGTAGGTTCTGGCTTCTTCTGAGAAATCCAATACTATAGGTTGGGGTGTTACTCCGTCCTCGCTCAGCGGACAAGGAATATTCAACACCTTATTAATATAGTAAGACCATTTGCTCATAGTGTCAGGACGTTTCTCCTGTTCGATGCCAATCTGCCACTTGGGAATCTTCTTGTTCTTGGGGAATACAAACAGGAAACGGTCTGTGAGTCCGTTGGCTACATATTCCTTTCGGAAGATCTCGTCAAGGAGATTGGTCTGGATGCCACCGATCAAGTTAATGCATGGGTGAGGAATGCAGATAGGAAACACCTCAGACTTACGGACAGCCTTCAACTGCTGTCCGCTATAGGCAGAGAGCAGATCTTCTATCAAATTGCTCTTCGTGCTGTATCTCTTGACGGAGTTGAATAGTGATACGACCTCATCTACCAGCAGAACAATACCACGAGGATTATCATAGTGGATGCTCAGCATAGCCTCCTGAGTGAAATCAGATATAACCGTCTGCATAAGGCGAGGCTTCTCTATCGGTTCCGTCGCATCTCCGTCTTTCTTGACTGCCTGTTGCTGGGCATAGGCATCATACTCCTTACGTGCTTGTTCGAGCAGTCGCTGGTCATAGTCGCGGATAGGGAAATAGAGAAAGCCGAGAGGGGGAGTCTTGCCAAGACCGGGCCTGCCAACCAATATCATGTAGAGGAAGCAAGCGGTTACCCACTTGCCTTTTATCCTCACATGATAGGTGTTGCCAATAGCTGTAGCAAAGGCTGACAGCATAATGGCTACCGTGTACTCCAGATTGAAGTTCTCGTAGTTCACCAGCTCGAAGGCAATCTTCTGAAAGACATTCGGAAACACGCCCAGAGGAATTCCTGTCTTAGCCACATCAAATACATCGGCATGTATCTGATTAGCCAGTTCGTCAATGTCAATCATTACGCTCTTCCTCCTTCCTTTCTGCTGCTAATTCAAGTGCCAGGTCTACGTCGATAACAATCTTACGTCCCAACTGCGAGATTGCCTTGTCTATTATACCACTCTTCTTAATACGATTGGCAGTTGGGATGCTACAGCCAAAGGTCTCAGCAATTCCTTTGATACCATAAGCCAGTTTACGGTCTGGCGATGGCATAGAAGGCTCCGGCTTCTTGTCTTTGTCAAGAACACCAAGGTTATTAAATAGGAACGCGAGTTCCTCACCGCTCATCATACAGACAGGAGTCTGCAGGAGCTTTTCAATTGAGATGATTTTTTTATCCATGAAATTCTGTTTTTATTGTGTGATATTAAAATTTTCTGATGCAAAATTAGAAAATATCTTTCAATGTCACAACGATAAAAACGATTGATTTTCAGAGTGTTACACGAAGTACATCAAAGTACACTGAAGTTTACTGAAGTTCAGCGAAGTACATCAAAGTACATTGGCCAAAATGTGGCTGACTAGTGGGTAAAACGCAAAAAATCCACAAACTTTGGGCTTGCGGAATAAATAATATTTGAATAAAAAAGTATGGCTAATTTTGCTGAGTCTCTGATTTATCTATCATTTCTTTTAGTTTATCTTCAAGGAGTTTATTTATTGTTTCCATGATTTCCTTTGAACAATTTTTTTCGTTATTTGCATTAGAATAGTTGGATTTAGTACCCTTAATGGCATCTTCATGAGGAAATAGTCGTCGGGCATCTGTATATCCAGGATAATTATTAAGCCAATTGGGAGCACTTAAAGCACATTTAAATGCACGAGCAGCAAACGTACCACTCTTTTCTTGGTCAAACAGGCTTTCAAATACCTCATAGATAGGTGATTGTTTATAATCTTTCCTGACATACTTTTGCACGAACTCTTCCTTTAGGGCATTTCTCTCAGAATCACAGTCTGGAGAGATGCCCTTTTTCGTCTTCAGACGGAACAGGTACCACAGAAACCGGCTTAAAATCTCGCTCAGGGGTGTTATGAAGATAGAGAATACCATAGATACACCAAATCCCACAAACAAGATAATACATATAAGCAAGACTACCTTCATAATAGAAGACGTTTCACCAATAATACTCATTGTGAAATTATATCCCGCTACGCACAGAATGATAAAACAAAGGGCATAGCATATATACATGGACACAGTCCATGCACGATCATTTATCCATTTACTCATTCCCGTTCACTAATACCTTTATAATAAGAGTGGCTAACACGACAAAGGTGAAAGCCACATATAACGCTTTTATAGTGTGAGTGGAGCGACAAAGGCTTCCACTGGCACTTTTTGCGGTGCAAAGGTAATTATAATATTACAAACTTGCAAATTTAAGAGCTTTTATTTGGTCATACAGGTGTAAGAAGAAGCCTTAGACGAGTCTTACAAAAAGTTAAACAGAATAGAATAAAGACGTTTTATTTTGCTGCAAACGATATATTTTGTATCTTTGCAGCAATTTAAAACGATATTCTTATGAGCTCAATCATTGGCAGAGATACAGAAATCAAAGAGCTTGTCGAACTCTACAATAGTGACAAGTCAGAGTTTGTAGCGGTATATGGCCGTCGGCGTGTTGGCAAGACTTTCCTTATTGATGAAGCATTAAAGGGTAAAATCACCTTTCGCCACGCAGGACTTTCGCCAGTTGACGAGGAAGGAAAGAAGAATAGCCTGAAAGACCAGTTGAAACACTTCTACTTCTCGCTGCAGATGCAAGGCATGAAGAAAAGCAAATGTCCGTCATCGTGGATGGAGGCATTCTTCATGCTCTCTCAGTTGTTGGAAGCCAAAGACAATGGAAAGCGGCAGGTCGTGTTTTTGGATGAACTTCCCTGGATGGACACTCCCCGTTCAGGTTTCATCACTGCCTTTGAGGGATTCTGGAATACTTGGGGGTGCCATCGAGACAATCTGATGCTCGTTGTCTGTGGCTCTGCTAATTCATGGATGCTCGACAATCTGGTAAACAGTCATGGTGGACTATATGGCCGTACAACATATGAGGTTAAACTAAGTCCATTTAAGTTGGGAGAATGCGAGCAGTTTCTAAAGAAGAAAGGGATTCGGATGTCACGTTACGACATTGTACAGAGCTATATGGTTCTTGGCGGTATTCCCTACTATTTAGGTTACATGAAGAAGGGCCTAAGCCTTGCTCAGAATATTGACCTGTTGTTTTTTGAAAAGGATGCCAAATTGCGCAATGAATATGACCGACTGTTTGCCTCTGTCTTTTCCAATCCAGAGCAGATGAAGCGTATCGTTGGTTTCTTGGGAACACGACGCATGGGCTACACCCGGCAGGAAATCCTCTCCAAAGTAGGACTTGACGATAATGGTCTATCAAGCAAGATGCTGAAAGCGCTCGTAGCAAGTGACTTTATCCAGCCATATGTGCCTTTTGGCATGAGTAAGCATAACGAGCACTATAAACTGACGGATCCATTCTGCCTGTTCTATCAGAAATTTGTAGAGGGATGTACTGAGATAGACCCAAAATTCTGGATTCACAACGTAACGTCTCAGAGTGTCAGTTCATGGAGAGGATTCGCCTTTGAAGAGGTGTGCCTGTCACATGTCCGTCAGATAAAACAGGCTATCAACATCCTTGACGTGTCATCAAGCCAATCCTCCTGGGCATTAAGAGGCGATGACGACACAGAGGGTGGTCAGATAGACTTGCTCATTAATCGTAAGGACAATGTGGTGGATATGTGTGAGATGAAATTTTACAATGAGGATTATACCGTTACAAAATCCTACCACGCTAAACTTGTACATCGCGAGAATTTGCTGCAAGAGCTACTGCCCAAACGCGCCTCTGTCCACCATATACTCGTTACGACATATGGGTTGAAATACAATGAACACAGTGGCATCTTCCAGCATGTAATAACTATAGACCAGTTGTTTTAAGAGTATAAGAATAGTGCTTTATTTTGCTGCAAATAACATATTTGATATATTTCCAGCAAAATAAAGCACCATTCTACTTGTCCAAAAGCAGACTCAACAACTCTTCTTTCGTCATTGATTCTTTAACCATTTTGACTAATTCCTCTTTGCTGAAATCCTTCTGACGCAGGGCCTTCAATTCTTCGAGATTCAGTAAATAGGAGTTATACTGCATCTGTTCCTCAATGGGATAAGGTGAGATATAACGCTTGGTTATCTGCCCCGTGTTACCCACAGAATGGCCCATAGCAAAGCTGATGTAATCCATTGGCACCTTCGCACGGCTCATATTAGTAGCAAAACTATGACGGGCAAACGTTGATGAAGGTTCTATCTCCCATTCCATAATCTTTGCAATCTTCTTCACTCTGTCTGCCACATTATGATTCTCTTGATGTATCTTGTCCCTGGCCTTCTTGCTATCAGGGTCGATACCTTCACCAAGCAGGAAGGGGAAAAGCAGCTCACCTTTCTTGGCTGGTGTAGCCCAATCGTTCAATATCCTTTTCAGCGGAGGTATGATAGGGATGATTACCTCGGAACCAGATTCAGAATGATCCTTCGTCTTATGGCGGTAGAAACGGAGCGCCTTATGCTCAGAGAAGTCATAGTAGTCTTCGTAGCGGAGCAAAGCCAAATCATAGAGATTGCAACCATTGCAAAGATATTGGGCAAGGAACATGCCAAGGCTCTGTTTCATCTGCTCAGGATGCTTATAAGTTTTAGGGATTATACCATCCGTATAAAACTCATATAGTTCTGTCATTTGCTCAACCGTCAAGAACTCTGCCTTGCGTGAAGAGCCAGACGGAATCTTCACTTTCATCGGGTCTGTAGCACTGAACGGATAGTCCTTCTCACGCATGTAGCCATTACTGATACAAGCCTTGAAGACCACTCGGATAGCACGGAGGTAGAAACCGATGGTCGTCTGCGTGTACCCCATCTCCTTCATATAGGCAATCCACGCCTTAATCATAGCCACATCTACATTATAGCCATCCTTAGCATCATAGACTTTGCTCTTGATGAAACAGTCTCGTGCATTACGATAGGTCTCTGCCGTACTGGCTTTCTTCTGCGATATAACTTCATTCCACAGTCCAATAAACGAATTGGCATAAGGTGTAGCACCTTCATCCGAATTGCCATAGGAGGAAATACGCCCGGTAATGACGGCACGGATATTATCAACAGATTTCAGTGTTCCCTTGTTATACATATCTCGTACAAGATCAACATACTGGTTGTAAAGCTCGACCAGCCTGTTCCTGTCGATGAAGTTCTGGCTCTGATTGCCACCACGTCCACGACCATCAGCTTTACTGATGGCATCAAATTCATCTACTGTATATTTGTTACCCAAATGGAAGAAGTATCTACTGCCATTCACGGTAAAACGGATGGATGCATGGTATTTGCCATTGTCGTCTCTATATCTTGTATCAAGAGTAAGCGAAATGGTGCAATTTCCCATTGTCAGCGACTCCATGTTGGGTACCTTTTCCCTCTTCTTTCTTTCAGTCATTTCAGTCATTTTTATCAAATCTGAACAAATTTTGGTTATCTCAATTCACTTAAATCTTCTGAAACCCCTTTATTTATTGACAATCCGTCTGAACAAATTTTGGTTATTTATTCTCGTAATTAAGCAAAATCATAGAGTATCATAAGATACCGCAAAATTACTAACTTTCTATGAATCAACCAAATAACTATAAAGTAAATATCACAAAATATTACATTTTTTAACTGTTAATCAGGGGGTCGTTGGTTCAAGCCCATCCTGAAGCGCCAAAAAGAAAAGGAGTTAGACAAAATCTAACTCCTTTTTCTTTGCTATCTAAACAAATTCGGTTATCTTTACTTTTTTTCCTTCTTTGGTTCATAACGTACTGTAAGCGTTGGTGTGTAAGTATTCTCCAGGATGACGGAGATGAAACCGTCTGAGGTATCAAAATTAGCAATCTTATGGTCGTCTTTCAAGATAGGACAGTCAGGCCATGCTCCCAACTCTTTCTCCAATCCGTCACGAATCTGTTGCCAAAGCATACGCGTACTGTCATTGCTACTAGCCAGGTAACTCTCTTGGATAACCTGCAGCTTGTCACCCGTAAAGGCTGCAAGCACACGAATGGGTTCCTGCGAGGTGGCGAAGACCACCGTGCGTCCACTGTCAGAAGCAGCACTGTCGATGGCAAAGCCACGTGCCGTCATGGAATCTACGAACTGAGCTACTGGCATCGTGAATGCCAGGCCGCGATAGTTAAAGGGAGTCTTCTGTTCCTTAGAACAGGCGACAAAGGCCACAAAGGCCAGAAAGAATAATGTAAGGTTCTTCATAACAATAACAATTTGGAGGCAAAGGTACGGAAAAAAAGAAAGAGCCCCAAATTTTCAGGGCTCTTTCTTCTATTTCTCCTCATGGAGATTATTTCTTCTCCTCTTCCTTACACTCGTGAGGTTTGGGCAGTGAGGCCTTGATGCCAGCCTGCTGGAGAGCAGACGACAGCTGTTCTTCAGAGACCGTCTCATGGTGATACTTCACAGCCAATGACTTGCGCAACTTGTTGACATTGGCATCCTGAACACCCTTGATAGCCTTTGTCTTGGCAATCGTCTCCGAGGTAGCCTGCTCTACGGGAATCAAGAAGTAAGCATAGGCCCCCTTTCCACAGCGGCAAGCGTTAACAGGAGTATAGCCAATCTTCGTCACGATGGCGCGAATACTGTCAGCTTTTGTCTGGTCGCCGTCGAAATGCACGGTGATGTTGTGATGACGGATGTCTGCATCCATGCTGTCGATGCCAGGCTTGGCCAGCAGTCTGCCTTGGATGCGGCTGGCACACTTCTTACAGTGCATATCGTCAATATGCAGCATAGCGGTTTCCGGCTTTCCAGAGAGCATGGTAACCTCGACACAGCGTTTGGCATTGAGCATACGCTGAGCCATCTGCTGCACCTGTTGGGGTGTCATAGCCTCGACCATCTTGCAGTAATCCTTGTCGAAGTCAGCATCATCATCCAACTCATGCCAGATGACATAGTCCCAATAGCCGTCATCAATGGTCAACTGGGCATACTGTTTGATAAGGTACTGCTTAACCTTGTCCATGCTGCTGGCTACAGGGCCGTTGTCAGCAATATTCTTCAGTTGCTGGTAGATGATGGGATTCAGTTCCTTGTAGCGGCTGGGGTCAGCATTGTAGGTGATGGTCAGCGTAGCATTAGGTTTCTCGTCTTTATCCAGGTCGGCATTGACACCAACACCATAAGTGCCACCCTTCTCCTCACGCACTGAGTCGGTATAGGCAATAGAGAGACAGCGCTTCAGGAAGTCAAGTTCCAAGTCGCTCTGTGGTGTGAAGGGCACGTCGGCAGTATAGTAGATGCCGACATTAGCCAACGGGGTGGCCTGCTGTTTGCGGAACACATGAGTAGACTCGCCGTCCACAATACGGGGAACATTGTCCCAGTTGGTCTGCTCCTGTTTTTTCGTCGAAGGCAGTGTGGCCAGATACTGACAGAGCAACGGACGCAACTCGTCGAGCGACACATGACCGATGATGACGGTCTTGAAGTTGGCAGCATCGCTGAAACGCTCCTTATATATCTGGAAGATGCGGTCGTAGTCAGCCTTGTCAATCACCTGCTGTGTGACAGGTGCCAAGCGGGGATGATGACCATAGAGGATGGCTCGAATAGAGTCGTTGTAGTCTACCTTGGGCGAGGCATTGCGATTGCTAAGGAACGAGCGCGTGCGGTTGATGAGGCTGTTGAATGCCGTTGTATCACGACGCGGCTGGGTGAAGTACAGATAGGTCAGTTCGAACATCGTCTTGATATCCTTCACAGAACCACTGCCACTGATGCTCTGTCCACGGGAACCGACAGACGGAGAAACGCGAACGGCCTTGCCTGTCAGCATCTTACGCAATGTCATGGCGTCGAAGTCACCCACACCGGCATCGGTGATGCTGCTTGAGATGAGCGAGAAGTTGGGAATGTCCTCGTCGCCGTAGAGCGACGTTCCACCATCGGCTCTCATCTTGAACTGCACCTGATCGGCAGTGAAGTCAGTGGTGCGGGCATAGACTTTCATACCGTTAGAGAGTGTCAACTCGGTGAAGCCGTGCTTATAGGGTTTCTCGCTGACAATCTTACCGGGCTTAGGCAGTTTGCTGATAAGGCGGTCAGCCAATTTCTGCTCCACATAGGGCTCGTACTGCTGTTGCTGGGCCTTCAGTACGGTCTGCTCCAGCTGAGCCTCCGTAGGCAGAGCAACACTCTCCTTGTCAGGAGCATAGAGCACACAAACCTGATTCTTGTCGGTGATGAGTTCGCGGGCAGCACGATTCACCTCATCCAGCGTCACCTCGCGATCCAACTTCTGTGTCATCTGCAGGTCAAACTCCTCCGAAGTCAAAGGCTCTGCCGTCAAGAAGTGGTTGACACATTGGTTGACAAAATAAGAGTTGCGACGGTCGTTGCGTTCCTTATAGTGACGCTCAGCAGCCGTCATAGCCAGTTTCTTGGCACGAGCAAGCTCGCCCTTCGTAAAGCCATGCTGACGCACACGCTCAGCCTCAGCAACTGCAGTTGCCAGACCACCGAGGATGTTGTCCTGCTTACAGCTGACGGACAGTGAGAAAGCCTCCTTGGTACGACTGACGAAGAAGGTGCCGCCACGTCCTGTAGCACTCATGAAAGGCGGATTAGGCAATTGGCGCAGTTCACTGAGACGGACATTCAACATCGATCTGATGAGATCGTCCACATAGTCAGCGCGAACATACTGCTCGTTGTTTTTCTGGTTGTCAGGAGTGGCATCGCGCTTCATGTAGAGATGTGCCATGACGATGGGTTGCTCCTTATCCTTCTGGATGGTGACAATCATCTTATCATTGTCGGGCACGGGATAATAAATGCGCTCAGCAGGATTCACCGCCTTGGGAATCTGCGAAAAGAACGTCTTGATTTTCTGTTCTACCTGGTTGACGTCAATGTCGCCCACCACGACGATAGCCTGCAAGTCGGGACGATACCACTTCTGGTAGTAGTCGCGCAAGTCCTGATAGGGGAAGTGGTCGACGATATCCATCGAACCGATGGGCAGACAGTCCTCATACTTGGAGCCTTTGTAGATGGCAGGCATAGCATCCTCCATCAGTCGCTGCATAGCCATTCCGGCACGACGGGTACGCCACTCCTCGTGAATGACGCCACGCTCTTTGTCTATCTCCTTGTCTTCTAACAGGATGAAATGGCTCCAGTCATTAAGCACCAATAGGCATGAGTCGAGGATGCCCTCGCGTTTCAACGGAGCAGAACCGATGTGATAGACCGTCTGGTCAACAGATGTATACGCATTGAGGTTGGCACCGAACTTAACGCCGATGGTCTCACACCAGGGCACAATACCCAGCTTACCATCCTTGCCAGGGAAGTGCTTCGTTCCATTAAACGCCATATGCTCCAGGAAGTGAGCAAGACCACGCTGGCGGGGTTCTTCCAAGATAGACCCCACACGCTGGGCAATGTAGAAATCGGCCAGTCCTGCCTCCTTGGCATTGTGGCGCAGATAGTAGGTCAGCCCGTTGTCCAAACGACCCACGCGAACCGCCGGATCCTGAGGAAGCGACTGTGCAAACGTGCACAGACCTACCAATGTAAAGAATGTACTTACAAGAATTTTCTTCATAACTATTGTTATTCTATATGATTAAATTGGGTGCAAAAGTACGAAAAATAATCAAAACCCACAAGGCCGTCAAGAAGAATACCTAAATTTGGGTATTGGGCAGAAGAGTGGAAAAGCGTACCTTTGCAGTCAAATTCTTGCGAAGAGAGAAACATTCAAAATGAAGATAAAAAATAGAACTATTCTGACACTATTTTTGTTGATGCTCATCACCCGAGTATCGGCTCAGGTAACCCTGTCCGGAAAAGTGGTGGAAGACAAGAACAATCACCCCATAGAATTTGCCAGTATCTTGATTGCCGAAAGTGGCCAATGGGCCGTTACTGACGGGAAAGGCCAGTTTTCCATCAAGGGTGTCGGGAAAGGTCAGTTGACCATCACCGTTCAGTGTCTCGGCTACCAAAAACGTAGCTGGACGATGAACATCAACAACAGCATCACAAACCTGAATCTGAAACTCAAGGAGGAGAACTTAAAATTGGACGAGGTGACGGTGACTGCCAAACGTAAGATGAACGAAAATACCACTTCGTATACCATCAACCGCTCGACACTTGACCAGCAGCAAATACTCAATATTAGTGATATTAACGCCTTGTTGCCAGGAGGAAAAACGACAAACCCGTCGCTTGTCGACGATAGCCGCATAGCACTTCGCAGCGGGACATCAGAGAAAGGCAATGCCTCGTTCGGTACTGCCGTCGAGGTGGATGGCGTGCGTATGAGCAACAATGCCGAGACAGGTGAGACACTGGCTGCATCAACCCGCACTATCAGCACATCAAACATTGAAAGCATTGAGATTATCACCGGCATACCTTCTGTTGAGTATGGTGACCTGTCGAATGGTGTTGTCAAAGTAAACACTCGCAAAGGCAAATCGCCCTTCATCATTGAAGGAAAGATTAACCAGCACACCCGTCAGATAGCCCTAAACAAAGGTTTCGACTTAGGAGAACAGAAAGGTGTATTGAATGCCTCCTTTGAACATGCACGCTCGTTTAGTAATGCCGTATCACCCCACACGGCCTATCAGCGGAACATCCTCTCGCTGAACTACATAAACATCTTTATGAAGGACCACATGCCCTTGACACTGAACATCGGGCTCAGCGGCAACATCGGAGGCTACAATTCAGAAGCCGACCCAGACGAAGAACTGGATGATTACGCTAAGGTACGCGACAACACCCTACGCGGACACGTTGATTTGCAATGGCTGTTAAACAAGTCGTGGATCACGAACCTGTCACTGAAAGGCTCCTTCACCTATACGGACCGTAAATCGGAAAATTACACGCATACCAGTAGCGCATCAACACAGCCTTATATCCACAGCACGGAAGAAGGCTACTTCATTGCCCAAGACTATGCAGTCAATCCTGATGCGTCCATCATCCTAGGACCTACTGGCTACTGGTACGTTAAAGGATACAACGACTCGAAACCACTTAACTGGTCGCTGAAACTGAAAGGAGACTGGACACACCGTTTCGGTCGTGCGCTCAGCAAATTGATGGTAGGAGCCGACTATACCGGCAATAAGAACAACGGACAAGGCACCTATTATGATGACATGCGCTACGCTCCCACCTGGCGCGAATACCGCTACGACGAGCTACCTGCCCTGAACAACTTAGCCCTCTATGCAGAGGAGAAAGTCAGCATCCCAACGACCAAACGGGCCATCCTGGAACTGACTGCTGGTCTGCGCAACGACCTCACGATGATCAGTGGTTCGGACTATGGTACCGTTAGGAGTCTGTCACCACGTTTTAACGGACGCTATGTATTCTGGCGCAACCAACATAAACGCTGGGTAACAAGCCTCAGCATACATGCCGGTTGGGGAAAGAGTGTCAAGTTGCCGTCATTCCAGGTGCTATACCCCACCCCGTCGTATGCTGACCGACTGGCTTTTGCCTCTACGTCGACAAGCGACAACAAATCATACTATGCCTACCACACCTACCCCTCGAAAGCTCTTTACAACCCCGACCTGCGTTGGCAGTACACCAACCAGACCGACCTGGGTATTGATATGACTATCAAGGGGACACATATCTCACTATCAGCCTTCCACCATAGAACACATAATCCTTACATGTCAACGGATGTATTCAGTCCGATGACCTATAAGTATACACCTCCCTCATCGCTGAACGTGATAGCTATCAGTACTGAGAACCGCCGTTTTGCTGTTGACCAGCAGACGGGCATTGTTACTGTTAGCGATGCTACAGGGGCAGGCACTCCTATCCAGCTGGCTTATCTGGAACGTAACACCTATGCAGTCAACAACCGGTTCATCAATGGCAGTGCTGTAGACCGCTATGGTCTGGAATGGATGATTGACTTTGCTCCCATCAAGCCACTAAGGACCGCTATCCGACTGGATGGCACCTACTATTATTATAAAGGTATAGACGATGTGCTGTTTGCCGACATCCCCCTGGGTGTCAGTTCCACGATGACAGGCAATCAGCCTTATAGCTACATTGGCTATTATCGCGGTTCCAACATTACCAGCACAGGATATAGCGCCAATGCTGCCGTTGCCAACGGTTCGTTATCGAAGAAGATGAACCTGAACGTCACACTGACCACGCATATTCCCAAGATACGAATGATTGTCGCCTTACGCATCGAGACTTCTTTGTACAACTATCAGCGCTCGCTGAGTGAGTTTGAAGACGGCACACGCGGCATTGTACTGAAACAGGCTGGCGACTATTTCGGGACACCTTACGACGGGAGCAGCGAGAACCAGTATCTGGCACTATATCCAGCATACTATTCCACTTGGGACAATCCTGACGAACGTATTCCCTTTGCAGAGAAATTCTTGTGGGCCAAGGACAACGACCCAGCGCTCTACAACGACCTAAGTAAGCTTGTCGTCCGCTCCAACTATCCCTATACCATGAATCCCAACAAGGTGTCAGGCTATTACTCTGCCAATTTAAGCATTACTAAAGAGATTGGCGACCACGTCAGCCTGTCGTTCTATGCCAACAATTTCTTCAACAACATGCGGACCGTGCATGCTTCGCAGACCGATCTGGAAACTTCGCTGTTCAGCAGCGGTTATATTCCCAGCTACTATTATGGATTATCACTTAAACTCAAATTATAAAACAAAAAACAGAATGAAAATGAAAAAGTATTTTGCTATGATGATGATGGCTGTCGTAGGCTTTTGCCTGACAGCTTGCAGTGACAGCGATGACGATGCTGTAAAACTAGTTAAACTGACTGTACAGGTCTCTGGAGTAGACGATTTGGAGGATTTCGATGTAGAACTGACCAATACCACTTCTACTTCCAGCTATACTGCTACCACCAATGCCAATGGCGTTGCGACCTTCTCGGTAACTCCCGGTGTCTATAATGCCACCGTTTCTGAAACTCGGTACGTTGAAGGCTATCGTTTTGTTTACAACGGGACAGCCAGCAATATCACCCTTACCGCTGACAAGGAAGCAACAGCCACGATTGTCCTGAAAGAAGCCATCAGCAGTCAGGTCATCATCAAGGAGGTCTATAACGGCGGATGCCCAAAGGATGAAGGAACAGGAGCGTTCCAGCAGGACAAGTGCATCATCCTTTACAACAACACATCGGAAACTGCATCGCTCAGCAACCTGTGTATTGCCTATGCAGCACCTTACAATGGCCATACGAATAACAAGAACTATGGTGAGAACGGCAAGCTGACCTACGAGAGCGAAGGATTCATCCCTGCCTATAATGGTATGTGGTGGTTCCAGGGCGAGCTCGTCGTTAAGCCCTACTCACAGGTTGTCGTCAACGTTGCCGGTGCTATTGACAACACACAGACCTACAGCCAGTCAGTCAACTATGCCAATGCAGACTACTATGCTATGTATGACCCTGAGAGCGGATTCACCAACTCGTCGTGGTACCCCACTCCCAGCGTTATTCCTACCTCTCATTACCTTAAAGCCAAGAGAATCGGACTGGGTAACGCATGGTCGCTCAGCAACACGTCCCCTGCTATCATTATTTTCCAGACCAACGGCACGACTCCCGCTGCTTTTGCTGAAGATGCAGACCTTTGGTATGATGGTGGCGGAACAGGAGCTGTCAACGCTTGTCATAAAGTAAAGAACGAATGGATTCTTGACGGTATGGAAGTTTATCAGACTGCTAAGATTGCCGACAGCAAGAAACGTCTTACCAGCGATATTGATGCCGGATATGTTGGGCTGACCAACCAAAAAGGCCACGTTCTCTACCGCAACGTAGACAAGGAAGCTACAGAGGCACTGGCTGAGAATGCCGGAAAACTGGTATATAACTATGCACTAGGTTTTGAGAGCTCTACCGATCCGAGCGGTATTGATGCAGAAGCCTCCATGAAAAAGGGTGCCCATATCATCTTCAAAGACACCAACAATTCTACTGTAGACTTCCACGAACGTCAGAAATGTTCTTTACGAGACTAACATACATCCTCTTACTCCTGTGTGCGGCAGTATGCTGTCGCGCACAGGATTCTCTATTGCTTCGCGACTATTCTTTCGTGAAGCAAAGCAATCCGTGGCTGACAAGCAGCAATGCGGCAGGTCTGACAACATATAAGTCAACAAATATAGCAGAAGCAGAATTAGGACTGGCTTATGAAAATGGTGGACTTATTGATTACTGGCAGGCTCCAAAGGTATTTCAGGTCAATGCCAGTGCAGAAGCCATTCAACGTCTTTCTTCACGAACCGTCGTTTTCGGAAGAGTCAGTTACGAAAACTTCTCGGGACGTGACATGGCTGGTTCAGCGTTTATCAATCCGACACGGAAACCTTTCGACATCGTTGAGGAGACAACTGAGAACACAGGCACCAAGCACCAAGACACCTACCAACTCACGGGGGCTATTGGTGTGGACCTATGGAAGGGAATCTCCCTGGGTGGCCG
The DNA here is from genome assembly GCF_900107705.1 of Prevotella sp. tc2-28. GTDB lineage: Bacteria > Bacteroidota > Bacteroidia > Bacteroidales > Bacteroidaceae > Prevotella. The sequence continues at coordinate 47,541 of NZ_FNRE01000016.1, read as the reverse complement.
AGTAGACTATACGGCAGCCAATTATGCCAAATACAAGGATTTACGCCACAGCAACAAGCTCATGGACCTCCGTCTGAGTATCGGGTTAATGGCACGCGTATTGAACCAACTTCATTTAGGAGTCAACTACCAATACCACCGTAACACCGAAAGCATTACTTTCAGCAAATACGGAAAGGAAGATAAGGTCTATAAGTCGCTGATAGCCTATGCTGCCTTCATGGGGCGCCTAGAACAGTTGGGAACTTCCGGTTACACGGAGATGGGGCGTGAGATGCCGTTAGTGGAAGACCAACACGGAGGAAGCCTGCAAATAGTCTGGAAGCCCAGCAGTCAATGGTCATTCCATAACGAGTTCAGCTTAGCTCACGGTACGGGCTATTACGGACGCAAGTCCCCTTACACCATCACCTTTACGAATCATGAAAGAGACCTGCTGGCTTATCAGGGCACCCTGCAGTATGCACAGGCCTCAACGATACACCGACTCGACGTACAACTTCGTACAGAGAAACTGATCAACAACAATGAGACCTATCGTGAACTGACGAATAGCACTGGAGCCTACTACTACGAGTACTATGACCCCGTGAAGAGTGCTGACAAGAAGTGGACCAACTTGGGTCTCTGCTATACAGCCTATTTGAAGGTTCGACAAGAAATGCCAACCTGGATGCTGTCGGCTGGTGTCGACTGGATGCAACGTAAAGTTACTGGAATTCTGTATCCCTACTATCGGACCCAGAAGCTCAAAACGACGTTTATCCATGCTTCTGCCACACGAAATTTCCTGTTGCATCAGGGAGTATTGTCAACAACAATGAATGTCGGTTATCAGAAAGGAAGCGGCTCCCCTTATCAAGACGGCATCTACCAAATGCCCTCAAACAACCAACAGACACCACCTACAACCGACTGTTGGCTGTATCAGGAGTATCGTTACCTGACAGCTGCTCAATATCATGTCGGAGCAGAAGTCAAATACAGTTTCCTATTTCCAGGAACTCATCTGAACACCTTTGCACGAGGTGGTTTCAACTATCGAACAACCTCGACTTCCAATGAGTATACTGACGGGAACTACCGTCTTAGCTTACAATTGGCCATCGGTTGTCTGTTCTAGGCAACAGCCAACGAAATAACCCGCCCTTATTGTGCGATAAGGACGGGTTATTGTTTGATAAGGCAGGGTTATTGACCAATAACCCCGGGTTATTTCACATTACCTACTTTTATCAGGTACTCACCAATCTGAACGGCATTCAAGGCCGCACCCTTGCGAATCTGGTCGCCAGAGAGCCAGAAAGTAAGACCGTTCTCATCGCTGAGGTCCTTGCGGACACGTCCTACGAAGACATCGTCCTTGCCGGCAGTCTCCAACGGCATGGGATAAACGAGGTTGGCAGGATCGTCAACCAATGTACAGCCGGGAGCAGCAGCGATAGCCTTCTGAGCCTCCTCTACACTGATAGGACGCTCGGTCTCAATCCAAACGCTCTCGGAGTGAGAACGTAACGAACTGACACGTACACACATAGCTGAGCACTTGGCATCGGTATGCATGATTTTCTGCGTCTCGTTATACATCTTCATCTCTTCCTTGGTATAACCGTTGGGCTGGAAGACGTCAATCTGCGGAATGACGTTGTAAGCCAACTGGTGGGGGAACTTCTTGATGGTCTTCACCTCACCGGTCTCTACCATCTCCTTGTACTGCTGCTGCAGTTCAGCCATAGCAGCGGCACCGGCACCAGAAGCACTCTGATAAGAGCTGACGTGGATACGCTTGATGTGGCTGATGTTCTCCAGCGGCTGGAGCACGACAACCATCATAATGGTCGTACAGTTCGGATTGGCAATGATGCCACGGGGGCGATTCAAGGCATCCTCGGCATTACACTCAGGAACGACCAAGGGCACATCAGCGTCCATACGGAAAGCAGAACTGTTGTCAATCATGACTGCACCGTACTTGGTAATGGTCTCAGCAAACTCTTTTGAAGTGCCTGCACCTGCAGAGGTAAAGGCAATATCAACGTCCTTGAAGTCGTCGTTGTGTTGGAGCAACTTCACAGTAAGCTCCTTACCACGGAAGGTATACTTTGTGCCTGCGCTACGCTCAGAGCCAAACAACACCAGTTCGTCCATGGGGAAATTTCTCTCGTCGAGGAGTCTCAAGAACTCCTGACCTACGGCACCAGAGGCGCCCACAATAGCTACTTTCATAAGTCTAATTTTTCTTGATCATTTAATTTCCGGCTGCAAAGTTAGTAATAATTTTCAGAAAATTGCTAACTTTGCAGACGAAATGCTGATTTTAAGTACATATTTCCCCATCACGAGTCCGACGCTCATCTTCTTCGTCGTACTGCTGATTATCCTGCTAGCCCCCATTATCATGGGTAAGCTGCGCATTCCACATATTATCGGCATGGTTTTGGCGGGTGTGCTGATTGGTGAACACGGACTGAACATCCTTACGCGAGACTCTTCGTTCGAGTTGTTCGGCAAGGTAGGGTTGCTCTACATCATGTTCCTGGCCGGACTGGAGATGGACCTGGAGAGTGTGAAGAAGAACTCCCGGCGTTTCCTGCTTTTCGGTCTGTTGACCTGTCTGATACCACTTATCCTGACTTACGTGATGGCCATGTGGCTGCTGGACTACTCGTCGACAGCCTCGTTCCTATTGGGTTGCATCATGGCATCCAACACGTTGATAGCCTACCCCATCATCTCGCGTTATGGTTTGCAGCGCGACTCCAGCGTTATGCTGAGCGTGGGCTCGTCCATGCTGTCGCTATTCATGGCGCTGCTGATGCTGGCAGCCTTAGCAGCAGCTTACGGAGAAGACGTGGGTATCGGCTTCTGGCTGCTCTTCCTATTGAAATTTATCCTATTCTGTGTAGGCTGTATATGGATTATCCCCAAGGTGACGCGCTATTTCCTGCGCCGTTACAGCGATGCCATCATGCAGTTCATCTATGTCCTGTCGGTGATGTTCCTCTCCGCAGCATGCTCCGAGGCCATTGGCGTGGAAGGCATCGTGGGAGCCTTCATCTCCGGACTTATCCTTAACAGGTACATCCCACACGTGTCACCGCTGATGAACCGTATCGAGTTTATTGGCAACGCACTTTTTATCCCCTATTTCCTGATAGGTGTGGGCATGCTCATTAATGTCGGCACGCTCTTTGAAGGGAAGCGAATGCTGGCCGTAGTAGCCCTGATAGCCTTCTTCGGCACTTTCGGCAAAGCGGTGGCAGCCTACCTGTCCAGTTTACTGTTCCGTCTGCCAAAGGCTGCCGGACACATGATGTTCGGACTAACCTGCGCCCATGCTGCCGGTGCTATCGCCATGGTCATGGTGGGAATGCGCCTGGAAGTGAGCCCAGGCATCTATCTGGTGAACAACGAGATGCTGAACGGTGTAGTTATCATGATTCTGATTACCTGTATCATCAGCACGATGATGACGGAACACGCCTCTAAGCAGATTATATTAAGAGGTGACCGATTAGATGAAAGTAACGAGAAGAATAAGACAGACGACGAGAAGATACTTCTCTGCGTGAAATACCCGGAGATTGCACCACAACTGCTGGAATTAGCACTGATGATGCGCAACGTGAAGTTGAACCGCGAACTGGTAGCCCTGAACGTGGTATATGACGACAACAATGCTGCCAAGCATCGCGAAGAAGGTCTACGCCTATTGGAACGTCTGCAACAGCGAGCCAGTTCGGCTGATGTCACCATGCAGACACAGGTCAGACTAGCTACGAACATTGCCAATGGCATCAAACATGCCTTCCGCGAGTCGGGCACCTCGGAGATTATCATGGGCATGCACGTCCACACGGAGATTAACCCGAAATTCTGGGGTGACTTCATACAAAGCCTCTATAATGGACTGAACCGTCAGATAGTGCTGACACGATTTGTGCAACCATTGAACACGCTGCGCCTGATACAGGTGGTGGTGCCCTCAAGGGCTGAATTCGAGCCAGGCTTCCACCGTTGGCTGGAGCGTATCAGCCGCATGGCAGGGAATCTGGACTGTCGTATCCAGTTCCATGGACGCCACGAGTCTATGGACTTGATCAGAGCATATATCACCAACCATCATCCCAGCGTCAGAGCGGAATACACCTTTATGGCACATTGGAACGAATTACCCCGACTGGCCGAGAATGTCAGCGAGGACCACATGTTTGTGGTCATCACAGCCCGTAAAGGTACCATTTCGTATAAGAATGCGCTCGACAGGCTGCCCAACGAACTGATGCAGCATTTCGCCGGTAAGAACTTGATGATTATCTTCCCCGACCAATATGGTACACAGAAGGAGGAGAGCATGACCTTCACGGCAGCACAACACCAGGAGGAGAACAGTATCTACGACGCTATCCTGCAATGGATTAACAAGCATAAGAAATGATAGAAATCAGAAATATCAAGAAGAGTTTCGGCTCTTTGGAGGTGCTGAAAGGCATTGACCTCACCATCGAAAAAGGTGAGGTGGTAAGTATCGTGGGCCCTAGCGGTGCAGGCAAGACCACCTTGTTACAGATTATGGGTACCTTGGACCGGCCAGACGCTGGTTCAGTACTTATTGACGACATTGACACCACGCAACTCTCGCAGAAGAAGCTTTCAGACTTCCGCAACCGCCACATTGGCTTCGTGTTCCAGTTCCATCAGCTGTTGCCTGAATTCACGGCACTGGAGAACATCATGATACCTGCCTATATCGCAGGAGCCTCCAACAAAGCAGCCAGACAACGGGCCGAAGAACTCCTGCAGTTTATGGGCCTCAGTCAGCGGGCTCAGCATAAACCTAACGAGCTGTCGGGTGGTGAGAAGCAGCGTGTGGCTGTGGCGCGGGCATTGGTCAACAATCCGGCAGTCATCCTGGCTGACGAGCCTAGCGGCTCGCTGGATTCACAGAACAAGGCTGAACTGCACCAGCTGTTCTTCGACCTTCGTGACCAGTTCGGACAGACCTTTGTCATTGTCACACACGATGAGCAACTGGCATCAATTACCGACCGTACTATTCATCTTAAAGACGGACTGATTATATGATAAAGCTAGGTGATTACAACACATTGAAGATAGTCAAGAGCGTCGACTTCGGACTCTATCTGGACGGAGGCAATGCCGGTGAGATACTACTCCCTACCCGCTACGTGCCAAAGAATGCGAAGATTGGCGACGAACTGGAGGTATTTATCTACCTCGACCAAGACGAGAAACTTGTTGCTACCACGCTTCACCCCTTGGCAAAGGTAGGTGACATCGCCTGTCTTGAAGTGGCATGGGTCAACGAATACGGTGCATTCCTGAACTGGGGATTGATGAAAGACCTGTTCTGTCCGTTCCGCGAACAGAAGATGCGGATGCAGAAAGGCTACCATTACGTGGTCTATATTAAGGAAGATGAGGAGAGCCACCGACTGATTGCTACTGCAAAAGTGGACAAATACCTCTATTCAGACCGTCCCCCCTACAAACATGGCGACGCCGTAGACATCCTTATCTGGCAAAAGACAGACTTAGGCTTCAAGGCTATTGTAGACAACCACTATCAGGGGCTCATCTATGAAGACCAGATATTCCAGCCGTTACATACAGGCGACCGGATGACGGCTTATGTAGACCACATCAGACAAGACAACAAGATAGACATCACCCTGCAACCGACAGGACGTCGTCAGACGGAAGAGTTCTCGGAAGTATTGCTGCGCTATCTGCAGGAGAACGACGGCCATTGTGACCTTGGTGACAAGAGTCCGTCGGAACTGATTGCCGACCGTTTCAAGGTTTCCAAGAAAGTATATAAAAAAGCAGTCGGCGACTTATACCGCCGCCGACTGATAACAATTTCCGATAACGGAATCGACCTTGTTTAGAACTCGGCCGATTTCGGAGTACGCGGGAAGGGGATGACGTCGCGGATGTTCTGCATACCTGTTACGAACAGGATGAGACGCTCAAAGCCTAGTCCGAATCCGGCATGAGGACATGAACCCCACTTGCGGGTATCGATATACCACCAGAGATGGGTCTTGTCCATCTCACGGCGATTAATCTCTCCCATCAGTTTGTCATAGCTCTCCTCACGGACTGATCCTCCGATAATCTCACCAATCTGCGGGAACAGCACATCGGTACCTTGCATCGTAGGACCAGGAGCCACGGCTCCCTTGTAGCCTACAGAACCGCCATCGGCAGTATCTTGGTTCTGTTTCATATAGAACGACTTGAAGGCACGAGGATAGTCTGTCATGATGACAGGCTTCTTGAAGTGTTCCTCCACGAGGTAGCGCTCATGCTCACTGGCCAAGTCGTCACCCCAGTTGCAGGGGAACTCAAACTTCTTACCATTCTTGATAGCCTCCTGCAGGATATTGATACCCTCCGTGTAAGGCAGACGGACAAAAGTCTCCTTCAGTACGCCCTCCAGACGTGCAATGAGTGTCTTATCAATCATCTGGTTCAGGAACTGCAGGTCGTCCTTACAGTTATCCAAGGCCCAGCGTACGCAGTACTTGATAAAGTCTTCTTCCAAGTCCATCAATTCTTCCTGATCCAAGAAAGCTACCTCAGGCTCAACCATCCAGAACTCAGCCAGGTGGCGAGGGGTATTGGAGTTCTCTGCACGGAAGGTGGGTCCGAAGGTGTAGATAGCTCCCAGAGCCGTAGCACCCAACTCACCCTCCAACTGACCAGATACGGTCAGCGAGGTCTGTTCACCGAAGAAGTCGTCGTCGTAGATAATCTTGCCGTTCTCGTCTTTCTTCAGGTCATAGAGATTCTTGGTGGTTACCTGGAACATGTTTCCTGCACCTTCACAGTCAGAAGCAGTAATGAGCGGTGTGTGGAAATAGAAGAAGCCATGATCATGGAAATAGGTGTGGATTGCCATTGCCATGTTATGACGGATGCGCATCACGGCACCAAAGGTATTGGTGCGCAGACGCATATGGGCATTCTTACGCATCACTTCGAACGACTGTCCCTTCTTCTGCATAGGATAGGTATTGTCGCAGAGACCATAAACCTCCAGACTGGTGGCCTGAATCTCGCAAGCCTGACCGGCACCCTGGCTCTCTACCAGCGTACCGACAGCACAGATACAAGCTCCTGTAGTGATATCCTTCAGCAACTGCTCATCAAACTTCGTGGGGTCAACGACCACCTGTACATTCTTAATCGTTGAACCGTCGTTCAGCGCAATGAAATCCACTGCCTTTGAGCTGCGATGCGTACGCACCCAACCCTTCACGCAGACTTCTTTTCCAAATTCCGTACTTTTCAGTACATCAACTATCTTTGTTCTTTTCATATTATTAATTATTCATAAGCACCCATGCGGAGACGGTCAACCTCTTCTTCTGTGAGGTAGCGCCAGTCACCACGACGTACATTCTTCTTAGTCAGGCCGGCAAACTGGACACGATCCAACTTGGTAACCTTGTAGCCCAGGCTCTCGAAGATACGACGCACAATACGGTTCTTACCAGAGTGAATCTCAATGCCTACCTGCTTCTTGTCAACGGGGTCAGCGTACTCAATAGCATCTGCCTTGATCTCACCGTCATCCAGCGTGATTCCCTCAGCAATCTGTTGCATGTCATGAGCCGTCACGTTCTTGTCAAGATAAACATGATAAATCTTCTTCTTCAGGAACTTCGGATGAGTCAGCTTAGATGCCAGGTCACCATCGTTGGTGAGCAGGAGCACACCCGTAGTGTTACGGTCTAGACGACCTACAGGGTAGATGCGCTCGGGACAAGCATTCTTAACCAGGTCCATCACGGTCTTACGTTGCTGAGGATCGTCGCTTGTGGTGACATAGTCCTTCGGCTTGTTCAACAGCACATAAACCTTCTTCTCCATGGTAACAGGCTGATCGTGGAACTTCACCTCATCAGTACGCAGTACCTTGGTTCCCAGTTCAGTAACAACCTCACCATTGACGGTAACCACACCTGCCTGGATAAACTCATCGGCTTCACGACGGCTGCAAACACCGGCATTTGCCAAGAACTTGTTCAGACGGATAGGCTCATTAGGATCGTAGTTCTCCTCCTTGTACTCAATACGCTTCTTCAAGCTATACTTTGCATTGGGATCATATCCAGGGGTATGCTGACGATAGCCACCGGGACGCTGTTGATAACCGCCGGGGCGCTGCTGATAGCCGCCACGCTGTTGGTAACCACCCTGCTGACGGGGCTGATAGCCACCCTGGTGACGGGGCTGATAACCGCCCTGCTGACCATACTGCTGGCGAGGACGATAGCCTTGCTGTTGCTGGCCATACTGCTGACGGGGACGGGGCTGATAGCCACCTTCTCCCTCCTGCTGGTTATAGCGTGGACGATAGCCGCCTTCCTGCTGACCATACTGAGGACGAGGGCGGTAGCCTTGCTGTTGCTGGCCATACTGCTGACGGGGACGGGGCTGATAGCCGCCCTCACTATTATAATTGTTACGGGGACGATAGCCGCCACGCTGAGGAGCACCGCTTTGTAAACCGGCACCGAAACCCTCTGGACGGAAACCGCCATCCTCCTGATTCTGACTGCGATTGTAGCCTCCTTGGGGACTATAAGGCTTTGGCTGATGAATACGCGGACGTGGTGAACGTCCGGGGCGATAGCCCTGATAACCACTTCGTGCCTGACCGTTATCGTCAGCGTGGTTCATGTTCTGCTGTTCTGATGACAGCTCCTCGTGTTTCTGTTCGTTTTCAAATTCCATACTTTTCAATTCTTTAATTCTTCAATTTTTTAATTCTTCAATTCTCTCCGCGCCTCACGGCTCTCATCTTGTTTTGTAGTTAGTTAAATTCCTGTATAACTCATTGGCGTGATAGCCATCAGTTCTTCTTTTACCTCGTCGCTGACCTCCAAGCCTTGAATGAACTCGTGGATGGTCTGCTCCGTCATCTTCTGGTTGGTACGTGTCAAAGCCTTCAGAGCCTCATAGGGATGTGGATAGGCCTCACGGCGCAGGATGGTTTGGATAGCCTCAGCCACTACAGCCCATGTATTGTCAAGGTCTTCTTGCAACTTATTCTCGTTGAGTATCAGTTTGCGCAGACCTTTCAAGGTGCTCTGGATGGCAATTAGGGCATGACCCATGGGAACGCCCACATTACGCAACACCGTAGAGTCGGTCAAGTCGCGCTGCAGTCGGCTTACAGGCAATTTCTGTGCCAAAAATCCAAGAATGGCATTAGCCATACCCATATTCCCCTCAGAATTTTCAAAATCAATGGGGTTTACCTTATGGGGCATCGCACTGCTTCCTACCTCGCCGGCCTTGATCTTCTGCTTGAAATACTCCATAGAGATATACATCCAGAAGTCGCGGTCAAGGTCGATGATAATGGTATTGATACGTCGCATGGCGTCGAAGATGGCACCCAGCCAGTCGTAGTTCGAAATCTGGGTAGTCCATTGTTCACGCTCCAGTCCAAGTTTCTCGCTGACAAAGCTGTTTCCGAACTCACGCCAGTCATACTGCGGATAAGCCACATGGTGTGCATTGTAATTACCTGTAGCACCACCAAACTTAGCGGTGATAGGTGTATCCTTCAGTCCGCGGAGCTGTTCTTCCAAACGATAGACATAGACCATCACTTCCTTACCCAGACGGGTAGGAGAAGCTGGCTGTCCGTGGGTCTTGGCCAGCATCGGCACGTTTTTCCACTGCTCGGCATAGTCGTTCAGCTGTTCAATCAACTCTTCCACGATAGGATAATACACCTCTTCCAACGCCTCCTTGATGCTCAAGGGCACGCTGGTATTGTTGATATCCTGCGAAGTCAGTCCAAAATGGATGAATTCCTTTGCGCCTGCGGGGAAACCGCTTAGCACATCAATTTTCTCCTTGATGAAATACTCCACAGCCTTCACGTCGTGGTTGGTGGTCTTCTCTATCTCCTTCACACGGGCAGCATCCTGCTCGGTGAACTGGCGATAGATATCGCGCAACGGTTCAAACAGGTCGTGGTTAAAGTTCTCCAGTTGAGGCAAAGGCAATTCACAGAGGGTGATGAAGTATTCAATCTCCACACGAACGCGATAGCGAATTAAAGCATATTCTGAGAAATATCCTGCCAGTTGTTCGGTTTTGTTTCTGTAGCGGCCATCAATAGGCGAGATGGCGGTTAGTGCGTCCAGTTCCATTTTCTTTTATACCTTATTTATTATATAGCTATACTTTCTCTCATTTAACAAAAAAAGTCCCTCTCGGGACTTCTCATGGAGTGGGCGCTGAGGGATTCGAACCCCCGACCCTCTGCTTGTAAGGCAGATGCTCTAAACCAGCTGAGCTAAGCGCCCCTTTCTTTTCAAAAGCGAGTGCAAAGGTAATAAGAATAAACGAGAAAAGTGAAATGAGAGGTGAGAAATGTTTATCCTGTTAGCACTATTTAACAGTCGACCTTCTCACCTCTCACCTCTTACCTCTCACCTCTATAATCTATACAGGTCATTAGCTGCCATCAGTTCCACCTTCTTCTCCGAGAGGATGCGCTCACAGGCCTCCAGATCAGTCGGACGAATGACGACAGTAGCCACATCACCATTGGCGAAAGAGTACATATACTCAATAAACACGCCATTCTCCGACAGGTGTTTCAATACCTTGGCGAGCGAACCGCTGATGTTCGGACAGGTAAATCCGATGACATCCGTAATCTTTACGGCGAAATGGGCTGCCTTCAGCACTTGATAGGCTTTGTCCGGATCGCTTACAATGCAACGCAGGATACCAAAGTCTGAGTTGTCGGCAATACTCATGGCTGAGAGGTTGACACCTGCCTCACCCAACACGTCGGTGACCTCAGTCAGTCGGCCCGACTTATTCTCCAAGAAAATAGATAATTGTTTTGCTAGCATAATGATATTTACTATTTAACTATTTACAATTTACGCTTATCGTTCACGCGCTTGGCTTTACCCTCTGAGCGCTCAATGGCCTTTGGTTCAACCAGTTTAACCTTGAATCCCAATCCGATGACGCTGCGCAGCTCGCCTTCCAGTTTCTTCTGCAAGCCTACCATCGTAGCCATATCGTCGGTGAAGTACTCTTCCTTCACCTCCACCTTCAACTCGGAGGTATCCGTATTGTTCACTCGATCGACAGTCAGGAAGAAGTGTGGTTCGAACTCCTCTTGTTTCAGGATGACATCCTCTATCTGCGATGGGAATACATTGACACCACGAATAATCAACATATCGTCGCAGCGACCCAGAATGCGGTCCATACGTACCAAGGTGCGTCCACACTTACACTTGTCATAGTGCAATGCCGTCAGGTCGTGCGTACGATAGCGCAACAGGGGCATGCCTTCCTTGGTGAGATGGGTAAAGGTTAACTCACCGAGTTGTCCTTCAGGCATCGGCTCTCCCGTTTCAGGATTCAATATCTCGGGATAGAAATAATCTTCGTTCAGGTGCGTACCACACTGATGTTCACATTCGAAGCCCACACCAGGTCCGGCAATCTCTGACAGGCCATAGATGTCGTATGCCTTAATACCCAGGGTATGCTCCAACTTCTTGCGCATCTCTTCTGTCCAAGGCTCAGCACCGAAAGCACCTATCTTCAACTTAAACTCGTCTCTGCTCCACTCGCTCTCCTGCATGGCTTCTCCCAGGAAGAGACCATAGCTGGGTGTACAGCAGAGCACGGTGGTACCAAAGTCGTGCATGAGCGTCATCTGCTTCTGCGTATTACCGCTGGAGATGGGGATAACAGAGGCACCGATATTCGTGGCACCGTCATGTGCGCCCAGACCACCAGTAAACAGACCATAGCCATAGGCTACCTGGAAGATATCATCCTTCGTAGCACCATAGGCAGTAAAGGCGCGCGAAATAGCCTCTGCCCACATCGCCAGGTCTTTTCGGGTGTATAACACAACAACGGGTTTGCCGGTTGTACCACTCGAGGCATGGATGCGAACAATTTGTGACATCGGCACAGCAGCCAACCCAAAAGGATAGTTGTCACGCAAGTCGAGTTTATTGGTAAACGGCAACTTAGTGATATCGTCTATTGTCTTGATATCACCTGGTTCCAGCCCCATTTCCTGGAACTTCTTACGATAAAACGGCGTGTTATGATATACATACTCCGCCATCTTCTTCAGTCGGATGCTTTGGATGTCGCGCAGTTGCTCGCGATCCATGCATTCCATAGTCTCATTCCAAATCATTTTTCTTTTCTGTTTTTGTTTTCGTTTTATGCTAGTTGTTGTGTTGATGCAAAGGTAGGGATTTTTTCTGAAATATAAAAATTTATTCCCATAAAAAATTAACGGGCTTTTTGAGCTGAGTTAACTCGATTCATCGTTTGAGTTAACTCGATCAATCCATCGAGTTAACTCAACGTTTGGGGAGGCATTTTTGAAACAAAAAAAAGTTCCGGAAATTTCGGAACTTCATTTCTTTGTGGGCGCTGAGGGATTCGAACCCCCGACCCTCTGCTTGTAAGGCAGATGCTCTAAACCAGCTGAGCTAAGCGCCCTTGCTTTTCAAAAGCGAGTGCAAAGGTACGGCATTTTTTTGAAACCACCAAACTTTTGCACCACTTTTTTCATTATTTCTGTTTTTTCGCCTCTTCCAACTCTTTGCGCAGTTGTTCATTCTCAGCTTCCATATCGGCCAACTGGGCATTTAAGGCATCAATTTCACCCTGCGACAACGATTCGATGGCATCAGCGTCAGCCTTCTTGCTGGCTTTGGAAGTGCCAAAGCACCAAGTCAAACCGAACTCAAAGGTTATCTGCTGCTTACGATCCTTCAAGGCTATTCCGCCATTCCCCTCATAACTGTTCCAGCCTATCTCAAAGTTTGCAGCCAGCTTGGGAGTCAGTCGGAAAGTATTCAGGATACCAAAACTGAGGTCGCTGGTATAATGGGCTTCCGACATGTTACGGGAGAGACCGGCTCCGATATAGGGTATGCAGTTCCACAGGCGATATGGATTGTGTCCCATAAACAGACTGCTCACATTAAACATCACCTGCTCGTTCAACGTCCAGTATTTATCCGCTGCCAGTCCATCATCCGACTTCGTTCCCATCTGCCATAGGTTCAGTTTGGTGCGTAGTGCCATCACTGAAGTCATCCATCGGCCACCTGCCAATGAGATACCCCAGCCCGTGTAGCCCTTGCCACCACCGCCAGGAAACTTATGAAGAGGTGCCACCAGTGACTTCTCCCCCACTCCATACCAGGCATTCCACACGAAGTTGCCCTGAACAAACCACTGGCTGTCCTGAGCCACCATATTCATTGTCAGACAGGCAAAAGCCCCTATTAAGAACAATCGTTTCATCATCAAGTTATCGTTAGTGTTAACGTTCCCGTTAATTATGACTGCAAAAATAAACAAATAAATCAGAAATTCAAAGTATTTTATTGGTTATTTCCTTTTTTTCTCCTAATTTTGCACCGTCATATTACCTATTATATTATGAAGACAATGAAAAGAATCATTTATTCCATAGCCCTTTTGTGTGCAACAACCTTCTCGGCTACGGCTCAAGACACCAAACCGTTTGGCAACCTCGACCTCGGCGTTACACTGGGAACAACGGGTATTGGTTTCGATGTTGCAATGCCCGTCCACGAGCTGGTGAAACTGCGGGCAGGCTTTGAGGCGATGCCTCGCTTTAACTACGACATGCACTTTAATGTAGAATCGTTTGGTGGACAAGAAACACCTACTGAGAGCACACTCGACCATATGTCGGAGGCGCTGTATGGACTGACGGGATTCAAGGTCGACCAGAATGTCACTATGAAAGGAAAGCCCACCATGTGGAATTTCAAATTTCTTGTGGATGTCTATCCTTTCAAGAACAAGCACTGGCACGTAACTGCCGGCTTCCATTGGGGCCCATCGAAAATTGCCGAGGCAGTCAATGCGCAAGAAGATTCCCCCTCCTTGTTTGCTGTAGGCATGTATAACCATCTGTATGATGTATCCTATCAAGATATGGTTCTTGGAATTCCCACCCCAATCATTGACTTAGAGAGTACTGGCCCTGTCTACTTGAATCCAGATATTGAAAATCAATTACTTAGCTTTGGGCAGATGGGTATTCCTTTGGGAACATTTACTCACGACATGACGGATGCCAACGGTATTGCGCACAAGCAGGGCGATACCTACTACATGGAACCCAACGAAAACAGTATGGTGTATGCTGACGCTACAACCAACAGCTTTAAACCTTACGTTGGTTTTGGTTACGAAGGCCGATTGATTAAGGGTAACGATGACTACCACATTGGTTTCGACGCTGGAGTGATGTTTTGGGGTGGTACGCCAAGCATCATCACTCACGAGGGCGTTAATCTGTCGAAAGACGTTGAGAACATTGGTGGCAAAGTTGGCGACTACGTCAAATTCGTGAAAGGTGTCAAGGCATTCCCCGTCCTGAACCTTCGCATCACGCGCCGCATCTTCTAATGCTTAGGATTGCTACTATTAAATGTAGCAATTGCGAGCATTAATGGTAGCAATTGTAACTATTAATAGAAAAAAAAGCGCTCCCGTAAAGGAGCGCTTTAATTTGTTATGATGTGTGACGATTACTTAATTACTATCTTCTTGCCATTGACAATATAAAGACCCTTTGAGGGAGCAGCAATACGACGACCTTGCAAGTCATAAACAACTTTCTTACCAGCTGTCGTTACAGCAGGAAGTTCATCAATTCCAGTGATGTATTCCTCGTACTCCTCTTCTGTTAATATCGGAAGTACATCAGGCAATGAACTGCTATCCGTCAGATCAAGATAAGCCTTATTGGCAGGCAAATAATCAATATTAGTCTTGACAAAAGCCGGCTTACCATCTGCTGTTGTGCCGAGCACACGCATGGTCGATGCTTTATAGTCCATTCTATTCCTGTGTTCATAATAGCAACCATCATCATCATCAAAATAATGATTGCTGTTATAGAAACAGCCTATCAGCTGATTTCCTGCCACAGCAGCATCGTAATTCTTTAATGTCAATTTATTATCCGAAGGCTGAGGGCCAGTACATTTTACCAAAACAGGTGAGTTTTTGGGTACTATACCCGTTATTGGCTTAATAATAGCACACCCATTCTTAACACTCGAGACATAATACACTTTGGTTGTTTCTGCAGATGGCGTAAAACCGAAACCTGCATATAGGGTAGCCCAGTAAGCATTATCATTCGTGGTATGAATGTCAGGCTTGACACCAAAATAACCAGTTTCACTTTGATCCACAGGTATAAAATTCCAATGTTGATCACCTTTCATCTTTGAATCTGGATTTGGGCTATCAATATCATCAGCCAAGTATCTAGTTGCTTGACTTGATGATGCGCCCATGCGATAAGTACCAACACCATAAGGAAAAATCTGTAAATAAATAGATGTTCTCTGATAGAGGTCCATATCCTGACCACTCAGATTGCAATTAGACCCGCCAATATGAGTAATATAACAAACTGTAGCGGGATTGAAAGAGATCGTATCCTCAAAACCTGTTAACATCCGAAGCATTTCAATATCCACATCGAGATCAACTACGCCTGCACTCTTATTGTCAATAACAGAGAGAAAACGGGATGTTCCTGCGTTCTGTACACGATAAAATCCCGTCTGAATCTGAGCACAGATGGCTAAGGGCAATAAGGCTAAAACACTAAGTAAAACTTTCTTCATAAGTTTATTGATAAAAAGAGCCTGGCCTACAAACCGTAAAGCCAGGCTCTATATTAATTGTTATTTTTGATTACTCAGCAATGCAGATTGCAACACGGTTCTCAACATCCTTAGCGAACGGCTGGATGGTGTCACCCTTGAAGTCAACCTTGATGCGAGAAGCATCAATCTTGTGAGTCTTAGTCAAAGAGGTGAAGACAGCTTCAGCACGCTGCTTAGACAGACGGTTGTTGATAGTGGGGTTACCAGTACCACGGTCTGCATAACCAGTTACCTCAACCTTTGCATTGGGGTTAGCCTTCAGGTAGTCAGCAACTTCCTTTACCTTCTGAGCCTCTTCAGGACGGATGTTAACAGTACCGATCTTGAAGAATACGTCGCGACGGAAAGGCTCAGCCTTTGCCTCTACGATAGGAGCAGCAGGAGCAGGAGCGGGCTTCTCAACAACGCGCTCGATAACCTTCTCAACGACACGCTCAACGGGCTTCGGAGCCTCGATGGTGCGAGTGGTGTAGGTCTTACCGAGGTTGATCTTGATACCTGCCAGTGCGTTGAAGTACCAGTCCCAGTTAGAAGCCTTCTTACCATTGTAGTGGTCGCTCAGGGTGTTGGCGTTTGCCTCAAGACCCAGGCTTACAGCGTCGCTCAGACGGAAGTCAGCAGCGATACCGGCACGACCGAAACCGCGAACCTTTGTACCAGTCCAAGCATACTGCCAGTTCTGGTTGCCAGCTGCAGTGTGCTGATTCATCAGATCCTTATTGTCCCAGTTGCTGTCCTTGTCGAAGTTCCAACCGATGTTCACACCACCACCAGCGAATACGCTGAAGTTGAAGACACGGTTAGGATTGAAGCCACAGAACAGGTTTGACAGGTTGAATGTCAAATCGATGCCAGGAGCAACGTACATCCACTTAACCTTAGTAGTTCCAGCAGGGATAACCGGACCGGCAACGACCGTACCTGTACCAGTAGGACCAGCGACCCAAGTCTGAGTAGCGTTGTAGTCAACACCGGCACGGCTCTGCCAAGCGTTTACAGCCAGACGCATACCGAATACGGGATTGAACTGACGACCTACAGTAACCTGTACGTTAGGAGAGATCAGATCCTTGAAGTTGATCTCACCAAGTGTGTACTGGGCACCGCCCTGAAGCTGGATGTACCAATACGGATTGGGTACATACTCTGTCTTAGCCTCCTGTGCAGATGCGTTGAGGGCACCAGCCAGCATCAGGCAAGACAACAATACATTCTTGATTTTCATAATTGTATCTTATTTTTTCGTTTTACTTTCCGTGAAATTAATTGAGTACCTCGATATAGAACTTCTTAGCTGAAGAAACTCCTTCATAGTCCAACATTACATAAGTAATCTCAATGATCATACCCTTCATGTCGTCGGAAATCTTGAAGCCCATCATCGGATTATACATGTTGTAAGCAGTACCATCAACAACATGGTTGAAGTCAGCAACAGCATTGTTCAGGGTAGCCTGAACTTTCTTACAAGCATCATCACCCTTAACGGCACTTGCATCACCCTTGAATACGTTAGATACACCAATGAACTTCTTGTAGGCAGGAGCCAACAACTCGTTGGTTACAGAGGTGGGATAGAAAGCAAGCTCGGTACCAGCCTTCACATAAGTAGGACCATCGATAACACGGCTCAAGTGTACAAGATTCTCTGCATCAGATGTTGCATAGAGAGCAGGCATGAAGAAACGGTAAGGCTCAGCCAACCAAAGGTTAATCTTGTTGAAGATCTTGTTCATGCGAGAGCTGTAACGCTCCAGGATGTCATCCAAAGCATTGCGAATCTCAGTAGTCTTATTGTCAATTTTCCCCTGAAGACCATTTACAATATTCAGCAGACGATTGTAACCTTCAACAACTGACTTATTCTCATCATCATTCAAAGTAATAGTGTGAAGGACTTTACCAGTTTTTTTGTCGAGAATATCTAAATCGCTTTTACCGTTTTCCTGGAAAGTATAATTATTCAGGATCTCCTGCATCTTTTTATAATCACCGTCAGCGAGCTGGAATGCAATCAGAGGCCAAAGCTCAGTGCGGACATTCTGAACCTTCTGATTCCATGTATCCTGAGCCATCTTAGACCACTTAGAGAAGTCTGTACCAGTAGTCGTACCAACACCAAAAGGCTTAACACTAACAGCAGCAAGCTCATACTTAGAAGCCCAGAACTTCCAACCAGTGGTATCCTTCCACTGAGCCTGGACGTTAAGACGAGGAGCCTGAATCATCAGAGCCTTAGCCAGAACGTTATTGATATTACCGATGTTCAGTACACCAGGATTAGCCCAATCGGTGAAAACATCACTGATAGCATTGTTCAGAGACTTATAGTCGAAGCTAGTACCCAGCTTAACATCGTCGAAATCGGCCTTAGCAATAGAAGCCTTAGCTGAATAGAAACCGTTAGCAGAGTTCTCGTTGGCTGCAGCACGCTTGTAACCCCAAACGAGTTGCTCATTGCAAGGCTGAAGATCAGACAGAGTAACCTTAGAAAGCTTGTTGTCACTTGTGCGAAGTGTGAAGTCTTTGCCAACCAATACTACATTTGAAGGATTAATGGTCAGATACAAAGTACCAGCATTACCTTCTGTGTCGTCACAGATAATACCTCTCTTCAAATCATAAGGCTTGATAGCCTTAGAAGCAGCCATACCTGCCAACTCAGCTTCAGTCAATACAGACTGGCCATTGAGCCACTTGTTATCCTCAGTTGTTGGGAAAGTGTAACCAACATCAGCCTTACCATAGTAAGCTGCGAGCACGTTGCTCTGAGCGCCGAAAGGATAAGCGAAGGTACCATAGATAGGATTCTTGGTAGCCTGGATCTCGATACCAGTAATATCCTTCTTGATGGTTGCAAGCAGATTGTCAATATGCTGATTCAGCTCATCAATCTCCTCCTGAAGAGCCTGGTCTGCAGCCTTATAAGCATCAATCATCTCCTGCAAGTTCTTGAACTCTGTCTGAGAAGTAACGAACTTATAAGCAGAGTCAGCAAGAACCACAGCTCTATTCCACTCGGCGCTATCATGAGAAACAGTATTGAATACATTGGCAGCATTTTCCATTGCAGTCTGAAGGTCAGGACCCCAGCAATAAATGAATGGCTTCAGCGTGTCATTTGAAAGCTTAGCAATCCACTTGTTGTTGTCGGCAATGCGCTTAGCCAAAGAAGCTGTATCAGTCTCCAAATCAATCAGACGCTGCTGGATAGCCTTTGCGTGATCATAAGAAGTACCGCCCAGAACTTCTTTGTTGTAACGTGAAGTCAGGACATAGTCTTTCATAGCCTGCACCTGAGCATTGTAAGCTTCTTGAAGTGTAGCATACTTTTCCTGAAATTCAGCATAGTTGTCACCTTCGTAATCCTTACAAGATACGAAAGAGCTCGTAGCAGCTACCAATGCAACTGCGAAGAGCAAACCATTAATGATTTTCTTTTTCATTGAACTTAAAAATTAAATTAATATTAAAACTTTATGTATTTCTTATTGTTTTATTCCGTTTTTTCTTTACTCTCTCTCTAACATTAGCACACAAAATGCGGGGTCACACCCTACAAATCGCGACAAAATTAGGTATTTTTTTTTAATTAAACAAGAAATTATTGTTTTTTCTTAATAAAAAATGTAAAATTCTTGATTTCATGCACTCTTCTACCCTAAAAGATGCTCAATATCTTGTTGTGGTAGTATACACAAAATAGCGCGACCATCTGGCGTGTAGTTCACATTTTCGCACGCAAAAAGATCATTGACGAGGATATCCATCTCGGCATTGGACAATAATTGTCCATAGGGGATGGCAGCATGGCGCGCCATTGTAAGTGCCAAGGTGGTATTTGCAGTCATCGTATCACGTCCCACAGAGGAAGGAGCCGCCAACAGCTCTTGCAAGAGCGTGGTTGGCTGTAATCCCTCGATGCCTGCCGGAACCCCATTGACGGCATAACTGGCAGGACCCAACGACGTAAGTTCGAAGCCCAAGTTGGTAAGTGATGGCATCAAGTCTGCCATCAGCGCAGCCTCAGCAGGTGACAGTTCCAACACCTCTGGAAACAGCAGCCGCTGACTCTGGGCGGGTGCCTCAGCCAACTGATGGAGATAGCGTTCATATCGTATACGGATATCAGCACGGTGTTGGTCAACAATCATTAAGCCTGACTTGACCGCTGTCATCACATACCGCCCCTTATACTGGTAGTGAGAAGGAGCAATGTCTGTGATATCAGAACGAGAGTTATCTGTCATCACTTCGTCAAAAAGTGCCGGCTGTTCAATGGGCTCCTCCTTGGGAAGCCCTTCATAAAGCCGCTGCCAGTCTTGTGACGGCTTCTGTCGGAAAGGATTGTACTGAGGACTAGTTGAACTAGTTAAACTTGTCGGACTCGAAGGATTGGAACCTATCAAAGTAGGATCATACACCGGGATGTCAGGCTTACCCTCAGTATCGAAATCTATCTGGGGTATTTCACAGAACTGCCCGATAGCGTCCTTGATGGCTGCTGCAAGGATTTGCCAGATAGCCTGCTCGTTCTCGAACTTAATTTCCGTCTTAGTAGGATGGATATTAACATCGATATCAGCAGGATTGACATCGAAATATATAAAATAAGGTACGTGCGTACCTATTTGTATAAGTCTGTCGTAGGCTTGAAGTACTGCTTTATGAAAATAAGCATGTTTCATAAAGCGCCCATTGACGAAGAAGTACTCGTGGGCGCCTTTCTTACGAGCCGACTCCGGCTTACCCGTGAAACCTGTTATCTTACACATCGCCGTTTCAACACTGACGGGTAATAAGTCTTGACCGTAGCGACGACCATAGACATCAGTGATGCGTTGACGAAGTGAGCCTCCACGCAGGTTCATCAATTCCTGTCCATTGCTATGAAGTGTAAAATTAATAGCAGGATATACCAACACAATGCGTTCGAATGCCGTCAGGATATTGTTCAGTTCGGTTGCATTGGTCTTCAGAAACTTACGACGAGCCGGTACATTGAAGAACAGGTTGCTTACCGTAAAGCTACATCCTGCGGAACAAGCACAAGGTTCCTGACTATCTACGCGGGAACCAGAGAGCTGAAGACATGTGCCAATTTCATCCACGGCACGACGAGTGCGCAGTTCTACCTGGGAAACAGCAGCAATAGAAGGCAAAGCCTCTCCACGGAAACCCATCGTATGAAGTGAGAAAAGGTCATCAGCCTTGCGAATCTTAGATGTTGCATGTCGTTCAAAAGCCAAGCGGGCATCGGTTTCCGACATACCACAGCCGTCGTCAATAACCTGTATTGAGGTACGTCCTGCATCAACCACTAACACGTTAATGGTCGTAGCACCAGCATCCACGGCATTCTCAACCAACTCCTTGATCACAGAAGCCGGCCGCTGTATAACCTCACCAGCAGCAATCTGGTTGGCAACACTATCGGGAAGAAGCTGTATTACGTCTGTCATTTCTTCGTGCGTTTAGGGATTTCACGACGTTTCTGCTCCTTCATCTCTGACCCTGCCTTCTTTGGACGCCAGTTGAATATGTCATTCTTGTCAAGTGGACGCACATAATCGAACCACGCATACTGAGGCAAGAAATATTTATCAGTTGGGATCTGCGACATGGGATAGAGCACCCCACTCGGTTTCTCCATCCATATCTTCTTCATCTTACGATTCTCCAAGAACATCTTCATCAACGGAGTCTCAGTGTAGTTCAGACCAATAAGTGTACTGTCGGACTCATCAATGGGATAATAGACAATCAGCACGTTGTCAATCGCCTGTGTCTCACGAATCTCGCCTTTCTGGAAAAAGGCCTTCATCTCCTTAGATGATACCTGGTTAAAGTGCACAGAGTCAGCCATCTGCTCAGCAGAGAAAGCCTGATTAACAACATGAGCATAGTCGATGGTGGAGTCTTTCATATAGACTCGAATCTCCTCACCGAACAGCTGCTGGTTCATATTCCAGACTATTGGATCACGATACATCGTCATACAGGAGTCCAAAGAATTGTAGACCAAGGAATCGCACACAGCCTGTACGTCACGACGGTAGGCCCTCACTTTGTTATAAGCATGTATCTTACGATAGACAGAATCGGTACGGATATTGAAAGTGAATATCTTAAAGGTGTCAGCATGCATAAACAACGAGTCCTTCTGGGAATAGTCTATGGTAACTGCTCGCTTCGTAGCCATCGCGTAACCTGTAGAATCATTATATTCACAATAGTCACCCGTCATCATATTCTTGTTGACAGAGTCTTTAAAAATAACATTACGATAAGCATAGTTCGTGCCGTCACTCGCATTATGATACACGCTGTCACCTACCAGTGTCTTTCCCCCATCCTTGATGATGGAACGTCCATATAGCTCCGAATGTTCCGTCTTGGTATTGTAATAGCCGTTCTCACTATAGATATGGCTAGTGCCAGAGGTGATATTCGATGGTCCCACAATATGCGCCATAGAGGTACGCGTGTCGTAGTAGAGTGAGTCAGTAGTTAGATAGAGCTTCTTGTCTTTCAAGCGTACATCATAGTAGAACATCGCCATCTTCGTGTCGGTGTGATATTCACCCCAGTCGGAAGAAAGCACAGAAGAGCCATCAACCATTTTTCCACCTTCAAAGAAGTTACCGAAGTTATACATGCGGTCGTAGTCAAGCGAATCAGTATAAAGAGTCGTCTTGCGATGCTTTAGAACCACATTATAACGAGCTTGTGCCAACTGGTCATTACCATCATAATAGGCATAGTCGCTAGTTAGGCGAAGGGTGTCACCCTGTTGCATCTTCACATGCCCGAAAGCCTCAAAGGAGTTGGATGTTTCATAGAAATGAGCGCTGTCACAATAGAGATTGGCTCCATTATGACGGAAATGCACATTACCATGTAGCACTTGAGCGTCTCCATTTCGATACTGGTCGTAGTGGAGATTATCAGAATGAACAAGATAGACTCTTTTATCCTCGACCTTCTTACGAGGAGTACGCTTACGGGCTGGCGTCACAGCAAACACCATGACCAGCATCATTAGACCTAATATGGCAAACAGTAATCTTTTCAATGCTTACCTCTTACTTCAAACCACTATCTCACCCAACCTTCATATTCAAATTGGCAGTCACGATAGCGGTCGTTGATACGGACATAAGTAGACTTGATTCGCTTGACCACCCAATCGTGCAGCACTTGATTGCGACGCTTGTTCAGCACCAAGTTCTTCATCACCTGAAAATCCTCGGTAATGGTGGCTTTGTGACCATCAATACGGTTCTTCAACTTCGCAATAGCACAAACTGTTTTACCACGTTCGTTAATCATCATAAACGGTTTTGAGATAGCCCCAACGCTCAATGTATCAACAGCCTTGGCAACTTCCGCAGGCAAATCAGCCATTTTAAACCTTGAGGTACGTCCTTCTTGCGTGACATTCGCCATCAAACCATGGTTGTTACGGGTATCTTTATCATCGGAGATAATAGAAGCTCCGGCATCAAAGGTGAATTTTCCATCCACAATATCTGTACGGATAGAGTCCAGACGAGCCAATGCCTTCGTGACAGCATCATCACTGACTACTGGCTTACGCAGGATATGGCGCACCTTGATCTTGTCACCACGTTTATCAATAAGCTGGATAATATGGAAACCAAACTCTGACTCGACAATCTTAGAGACACGCTTAGGGTCTGTCAAGCCAAAAGCGACATTAGCAAAAGCAGGATCAAGCATGCCACGACCGGTATAGTCCAGTTCTCCACCACGACGAGCCGTACCAGGATCCTCGGAATACAGGCGTGCCAATGTCTGGAACGAAGCCTCTCCTTTATTAATACGATCGGTATAGTTACGCAGCTCATCCTTCACACGATTGATTTCCTCCTGTTCTACCTTAGGCTGCTGAGTAAGAATCTGCACCTCAACTTCTGTAGGGACAAAAGGAAGACTGTCTTGAGGAAGGTCTTTGAAATAACGACGCACCTCGGCAGGTGACACCGTGATATTCTGAACCAGTTTCTGTTGCATGCCCTGTACCAACTGACGCTCACGATAGGACTCACGCAGGTCGGCACGTATCTGACTGATATTCTTCTTGTGGTATTCCTCCAGCTTCTCACGTGAGCCGATAGCATTAATCATGTTATCCAGATACTGCTCCACAGCTTGTGCTATTTCCGCATCCGTCACCTGAATACTGTCAATGATGGCTTGGTTCAGATACAATTTCTGTACGGCAATCTGCTCGGGTATAGAACAGTCTGGGTTACCAGACCAGTGTAAACCCTCTTGCTGCCCCTGAATACGCATAGCCTCAACATCAGACATCAAGATAGCTTCATCACCAACCACCCAAATGACCTCATCAACAACGGTTCCTGTCGGATTGGCTGCTACCGTACTGTCTGCAGGCTGTTGTGCCTTAACCAGTGAAACCAGTGAAATCAGCTGGACTAGTAAAACTAGTATTCTCTTATTCATGCTTATTGACTGTCTTTAGAATTTCATTATTAATGACTACCGGATACATAGAACGCAGGTCCTCAATCCAAATGCGCTCCATGGCATCCTGCAGGTCTGCGACAACCAAAGGACGTACATCGGTGTAATCCTCCGGTTTCTTCAGCAGTTTTCCGTAGGTAGCATCTATGGGATAACCTTTGACAGGTTTTACCTCTGCATTGTGTACTTTAAAGACTTCACGATCTACCAAAGGGTTGTCACCTTTCTTAAAAAGTCCCTTCTCTGCACGTATGCGAAGTACTGAATCATTGTTAAACGTAGTACGCAGCGCTTCGTTCCACTCGTCGAACTTCAACTTCTTTACGCACTTGGCTACGGCCTTCACATCCGACTGATCCTTTACATGATAGGCTATACCCTTGAAACGAGGCTCGTCCCACTTGTATTTTTTCTTATTCTTCTTAAAATAAGAGGCCAGCGCATCCTCATCCTTGGCAGCTTTATCCCAAATCAGGCGGTTGCTTATCTCATAAAGCAACAATCCGTCATGATATTCCTTCAGCAAGTAACGCATATCAGCATCTGCTTCTGATAAAGAATCCGCCCGTTCGGCCAGCAACTGATCTTTCGTTACCGTACCGCCAGCAGCCTTGACCATAGCGTCAAGCTTCTTCTCCATGATACTATTGCGGATGTCACGCTTCTCCAAGAACTTCAAGATACTCTCACGATGTACCTCAAACGGCTCCAATTGCTTACGTTCCTTCATCTGAATGACATGCCATCCGAAAGGAGAGAGCACAGGCCGACTCATCTCACCAGTTTGCAATGCGAAGGCTGCATCCTCAAACTCCTTCACCAATTGGTTCTGACTGCACCAGCCAACAATACCACCTTGGTTTGCAGTGCCAGGATCCTGAGACACCTTCTTGGCTAGTTCGGCAAAATCGGCTCCGTCCTGCAAAGCCTGATAGGCTGAGTCAATACGGCGTTTTGCCTCATCCTGCTGTTGTTGTGTTGCCTTTTGAGGTATCATTATCAAGATATGAGCTGGCCGGATCAGTCCACGAGGACCTATATTTGCCTTAGTCTGATCATACACCTGATGGGCCTCAGCCAACATATCAGCATCTGTCACATAAGTTGGACTCACCTGCTGATTACGATACTCGGCATACTCCTTCAAAAACGCTTGGGTAGTATCAATATGAGCATCTAATGCTGCCCGAACCTTCAACTTGTAATTAACGAAAAGGTCAACATACTCCTCAACCGTTTTCTTATCAATCACTCCATCGGTATTGTTTTTATTATACGAGTATTCGAACTCTGACCGAGGAACAGGAACACCAGCCACCGTCATCACGATGGGATCATCCTGAGGCTGCGCAAGAAGTGCAGAACACGGAATAACGGAAAGAAGGAGTGCTACAATAGTCTTAATCATTGGGACGGGAATAGTTTGGAGCTTCACTGGTAATGGTAATATCATGCGGATGACTCTCATTAACACCTGCATTCGTAATGCGGGTGAATTTAGCATCATGCAATTTCTCAATAGTGGCAGCACCACAATAGCCCATACCTGAACGCAGACCGCCAACCATCTGGTAGATGACCTCCTGGACTGTACCCTTATACGGAACACGTCCGGCAATTCCCTCAGGAACCAGTTTCTTTACATCCTTTGTATCTGCCTGGAAATAGCGATCCTTTGAGCCGTGTTCCATAGCTTCTAATGAACCCATTCCACGATAGCTCTTAAACTTACGACCATTATAGATGATGGTATCGCCAGGGCTCTCCTCTGTTCCAGCTACCAATGAACCTATCATCACGCATGAACCGCCAGCAGCCAAGGCTTTCACAATATCTCCAGAATAACGAAGTCCACCGTCAGCTATCAAGGGGACTCCAGTTCCCTTTAGTGCGCTATATACATCATAGACAGCGCTCAACTGAGGAACGCCTACACCGGCTACAACACGAGTGGTGCAGATAGAGCCAGGGCCAATACCCACCTTTACAGCATCAGCGCCATTTTCAACAAGCATCTTGGCGGCTTCACCTGTAGCGATGTTACCAACTACAATATCTATATTGGGGAAAGAAGCCTTCGCCTCACGCAGTTTCTCAATCACACTCTTTGAATGACCATGAGCCGTATCAATAACGATGGCATCAACGCCAGCATTCACCAAGGCCTGCATACGATCGAGCGTATCAAATGTCACGCCAACGCCGGCAGCCACACGCAAACGACCTTTCTCATCCTTACAAGCCATTGGCTTATCTTTGGCCTTGGTAATATCCTTATAGGTAATCAAACCAACCAAGCGATTGTCCTTATCGACAACAGGTAGTTTTTCAATTTTATTCTCCTGAAGAATCTGGGCTGCAGCTGTCAGGTCTGTCTGCTGATGAGTAGTCACCAGATGGTCTTTAGACATTACATCATCTATTTTACGGTCCAAGCGGCGTTCAAAACGAAGGTCACGATTGGTCACGATACCAACCAGACGATTCTCCTCGTCGACAACAGGGATTCCACCGATATGATATTCCGCCATGATATCCAAGGCATCCCTCACGGTAGAGCCTCTGCGAATGGTCACGGGATCGTAAATCATACCATTTTCCGCACGTTTCACAATAGCAACCTGGCGAGCCTGATCCTCTATTGACATATTCTTATGAATCACGCCGATACCACCTTCACGGGCAATAGCAATAGCCATCTGGCTTTCCGTAACTGTGTCCATCGCAGCTGTCACAAAAGGTACGTTCAACTCGATATTACGAGAAAAGCGGGTTCGCAACTCTACCGTCTTGGGCAGTACTTCAGAATAAGCGGGAATCAAGAGGACATCGTCAAAAGTCAGTCCATCCATAACGATTTTGTCTGCAATAAATGATGACATAAAAATACTCTTTTAATTTTATTGCGTGCAAAGATAGTGATTTCCCGTGAGAAAACGCCATCTTTGCACGCAATATTAACACGTTTTAATGCAAAAAGCCACCCCCTAAAAAGTCAGCAGCTAATTAGCCATTTCTGAGATAAACTTTATACGGACCAAACGAATCTCATCTTCCGAGCATTCCTGACCTAACTCATCTATTGCAGCTTCCAGCGAATCGGTTTCACTGTCGGCAAAATAATCATAGATGTCGTCAATATGATCCTCGTCCATCACTTCATCCAAAAAGTAGTCAATATTCAGTTTGGTGCCACTATAAACAATAGCCTCTACCTCGTCCAGCAGTTCTTCAAACTCAAGTCCTTGCGCTGTAGCAATATCATCAAGGGCTATCTGACGATCTATGGCCTGAATGATCTTCACTTTCAATATCGACTTCTTGGCAACCGTTCGGACACGGAGGTCTGCATGACGGACTATTTCATTCTCCTCACAATATTGTTTGATTAAATCAACGAATGCCTTGGCATAAGGCTGTTTCACCTTTCCTTCTCCTACTCCCTGAATATTTTTCAACTCCTCCAGGGTCATGGGGTAGTCAGTAGCCATTTGCTCAATAGACACATCTTGGAAAATAACATAGGGGGGACGGTCCAACTGCCGACTGACCTTCTTTCGCAAATCTTTAAGCATCGCACTTAAGGTGGGGTCAAGGGCACTCGTTCCTCCTTCATGCTCAGTACTGGACTCATAATCCTCTGCAAACTCATTGTCCTCAACAATTTGGAATGTCGTCGGATTTTTCAGGAATTTCTTCCCGGCAGATGTCAGTTTCAGCAGTCCATAATTTTCCACGTCTTTCTTCAAATAACCGGCAATCAAGGCTTGACGGATGACTGGATTCCAGTGTTTCTCTTCATAGTCCTCACCCGCTCCGAAGAGTTCGTGATTCTGGTGTTTATGAGCGAGAATTTCCTCAGTTTCGCGACCAATCACAAAGTCAACAATATAGTCAGAGCGGAAGTTCTCCTTTAGGGCTTGTATGGCGCCCAATACGATAACAAGCTGTTTCTCCGCATCAATTTTAGTCTTGGGATGCAGGCAATTATCACAGTTATGACAGTTCTCCTGTGTATATTCCTCGCCAAAATAATGGAGAAGCATCTTACGTCTGCACACAGAGGTCTCCGCATAAGCAGCCGTCTCAGCCAATAGTTGCCGACCGATATCCTGTTCAGCGACGGGTTTGCCTTCCATAAATTTATCCAGCTTCTGCAAATCCTTTTGAGCATAGAAAGTAATGCACAGTCCCTCACCACCATCACGTCCTGCACGTCCTGTTTCCTGATAGTATCCTTCCAGAGACTTAGGGATGTCATAGTGAATCACAAAACGCACATCTGGTTTATCTATACCCATTCCAAAAGCTATCGTCGCAACGATCACATCAATGCGTTCCATTAGAAAATCATCTTGTGTCTGCGAACGAAGCGCCGATTCCAGACCTGCATGGTATGCAGCCGCCCGAATGTCATTAGCCTTAAGAATCTCAGCCAATTCTTCTACTTTCTTACGTGAAAGACAGTAGATAATGCCACTCTTGCCGGAATGTTGCTTAATGAACTTAATAATATCCTTATCGACCTCACGTGTCTTCGGGCGCACCTCGTAATACAGATTCGGACGGTTAAAGGAACTCTTGAATTCGACAGCGTCCAAAATGCCGAGGTTCTTCTTGATATCCGTACGTACTTTATCAGTAGCCGTTGCTGTCAGAGCGATCACTGGAGCAACGCCTATCTCATTGATTATCGGGCGGATGCGACGATATTCGGGGCGGAAATCATGCCCCCACTCAGAAATACAATGCGCTTCATCCACAGCATAGAATGAAATCTTTGCCTGCTTCAGGAATTCCACATTTTCCTCTTTCGTCAACGACTCCGGAGCAACATACAACAGTTTAGTTCTCCCTGCCAGTATGTCTGCCTTCACTTGATCAATAGCTGCCTTGTTAAGCGAGGAATTGAGATAATGGGCCGTTCCCTCGTCACTCATCGAACTAATGATATCCACCTGATTCTTCATCAAGGCTATCAACGGGGAAATAACAATGGCCGTGCCTTCCATCAACAAAGAGGGTAACTGATAGCATAGCGACTTACCGCCACCAGTAGGCATCAGCACAAAGGTATCTTTACCATCCAGGACATTTTGGACAATGGCCTCTTGATCGCCCTTGAACTTATCAAAGCCGAAATATTTCTTCAGGGCCTCCGTCAGATTTTGTTTATTATTTGCCATAGACTCTTATTGAGGTGCTTCCACACCTTAGTTTAAATGTGACTTATCAAGCTGCTTCTGAGCATACTCCGCCGTCACGTCAAAGGATTTCGTTCTTTTTGATGGTATCTCAAACATCGCATCCATCATGATACTTTCAACTATGGAGCGTAGTCCACGAGCACCAAGTTTATACTCCATAGCCTTATCAACAATCAGCTTTAATGCTTCGGGAGTAAACGTCAACTTGATGCCATCCATTTCAAACAGTTTCTCATATTGTTTGACTATAGAATTCTTCGGTTCCGTCAAAATTTTGGTCAGTGCGTCACGATCCAACGGATTCAAATAGGTCAGCACAGGCAGACGGCCGATAATTTCAGGGATAAGTCCAAACGACTTCAAGTCCTGCGGCAAGATATATTGCATCAAGTCGTTCTTGTCTATCTTGCGCACATTCTGCACGGAATTATAACCTACCACATGTGTATTCATACGCTGGGCTATCTTGCGTTCTATTCCGTCAAAGGCGCCACCACAGATAAACAGTATATTACGCGTATCCACATGAATATACTCCTGATCAGGATGCTTACGACCTCCCTGCGGCGGTACATTAACTATCGTGCCCTCCAACAATTTCAACAATCCCTGCTGTACGCCTTCACCACTCACGTCACGGGTAATGCTAGGGTTGTCAGACTTACGAGCTATCTTGTCAATCTCGTCAATAAAGACGATGCCTCGTTGCGTAGCTTCCACATTATAATCTGCCACTTGCAACAAACGGGAAAGGATACTCTCGACGTCCTCACCAACGTAGCCTGCCTCTGTGAATACGGTAGCATCTACTATCGTAAACGGCACATCCAGCATCTTCGCAATAGTACGAGCAAGCAAGGTCTTACCCGTTCCCGTAGAACCGACCATGATAATGTTCGATTTCTCTATCTCAACACCATTTTCGTCTGCAGGTTGCTGCAATCGTTTGTAATGGTTATAAACTGCTACGGAAAGGAAACGTTTTGCCTCATCCTGACCTATCACATACTGATCAAGGTGTTCTTTGATTTCTTTAGGTTTTGGCAAACGTTTCATTTTAAAGGGGGCAGCAGCCTTCTTTGCATCAGGGCCATAGCCATTAGCAGTTGCCACCTGATAAGCCTGCACTGCACAGTCTTCACAGATACAACCATTCACTCCAGTTATCAAGAGCTTAACCTCTTTTTCTGACCGTCCGCAAAAGTTACACTGTTTCCTCATTACTTCTTTATCAATACCTGGTCAATCATACCATACTCTTTTGCCTCTTCTGCCGTCATCCAATAGTTACGGTCAGAGTCATTCCACACCTTATCATATGGTGTATGCGAATGCTCGGAGATAATCGTATAGAGTTCTTTCTTAAACTTCATGATCTCCTTTGCTTCGATTTCTATATCCGAAGCCTGTCCTTGTACGCCGCCCAGAGGCTGGTGAATCATTACGCGACTGTGAGGCAAGGCAGAGCGTTTGCCTTCTGTACCAGCCACAAGCAGAACAGCAGCCATAGAAGCGGCCATTCCAGTACAAATAGTTGCCACATCGCTAGAGATGAACTGCATAGTATCATAGATACCCAGTCCCGCCGTAACACTACCACCAGGAGAGTTCAGATAGATGCTGATGTCCTTGCCGGAGTCAACAGAGTCCAAATACAACAGTTGAGCCTGCAGTGTATTGGCGGTATAATCATCAATCTGAGTACCGAGGAAGATAATGCGGTCCATCATCAAACGTGAGAAAACATCCATCTGTGTCACGTTCAATTGACGTTCTTCAAGGATGTAAGGGTTCAGATACTGTGCCTGTGCACTCATCACTTCATCAAGTACAAGGCCATTAATGCCAAGATGCTTAGTAGCGTATTTTCTAAAATCGTTGTTCATATTCATTGTGATTAGTAAATACAAAATTACACAAAAAAGTCGGAATGCCATACATTCCGACTTTATTTTTTGGTTAAAGAACTTTAAAGTGTCCTTTTTTACTTATTTTTCCTGAAGCATCTCCTGGAATTTATCCAATGTGATGTCTTTCTCTTCAAGCTTAACTACACTCTTTAGGGCTGCAGTGAGTTTCACGTCAACGGCACGGTCAACCAATCCGTCTACATTCTCGCGCTTCTTCAGCATCTCCTGAGCATAGTTTTCCAAATACTCATCAGGAACATTCGACATACCATACTGAGCAAACTGCGCACGGGCGGCCTCTTTGGCAACGTTCTTCAGATCGTCATCTCCAACCTTAATCTCCTGAGCAGCAACCAGCTGTTCCTTAATCAAGTGCCAGCCAAGTTCCTTGATGC
Organism: Prevotella sp. tc2-28; assembly: GCF_900107705.1. GTDB lineage: Bacteria > Bacteroidota > Bacteroidia > Bacteroidales > Bacteroidaceae > Prevotella. The sequence goes on along the minus strand of NZ_FNRE01000016.1, from coordinate 15,739 downwards.
TGGCGTCAAAGTTCTTCTCAACGAAATCTGCGCCTTTATCCTTGTTATTGTTTAGCATGACGCGCTTCAACAGAGCCTCGGGGAACTCCAATTTCCCAACCTTCTTCTCCATATGTGCACGAACATCCAACAGGAACTTATAGTCAGAGTCAGACTTGAATTGCTGGCTGATAGTGTCGGCAATCTTCTGGCGGAACTCCTTCTCATCCTTCACAGTACCTTCACCAAAAGTCTGATCGAACAGCTCCTGATTAACCTCTGCCTTTACGAAGCGGCTGATTTCTGTAATCTGGAACGTGAAGTCGCCTTCGTGGTCTTTCACTTCCTCCTTCTGAATCTTCATCAATGAGCTAACCTCTACATCACTCTCCGGGTATGCCTTGCGGGGATTCCATGTGATAATATCACCCAGCTTAGAACCTTCGAAGAGTTTCTTCTGGTCGTCAACCTTGATGTATTGAGGCATCAGCACAGCATCAGCTACCGTAATACCGCCTTCTTTAACATTTCCTGCTGCATCAAGTTCACGGAGGTCACCCTTCAGCATGTCACGCTGCTCCATATCGAAATTCTCAACCTTCTCATAGTGACCACTACGACTCTGATACATCTCAACCTGTTGATCAATGAGCTTGTCTTCAACAGTGATGTTATAATAAGGAATCTTATCCTTACCACTCAGCTTTGCTTCGAACTCTGGGGCAACAGCAATGTCAAACTTGAAAGTCAGGGGTTTGTCACTCTCAAAATCGAGCTGCTCCTGCTGCTCGCTGGGCAATGGCTCACCCAGCATCTGAATCTTATTCTCACGAACATACTCGTACAACTTCTCTCCAAGCAGTTTGTTGACGGCATCAACTTTGACAGAAGGTCCGAACTGGCGCTTAATCATTCCCATGGGAGCCTGTCCAGGACGGAATCCAGGAATGTTTGCACGTTTACGATAGTCTTTCAATGTCTTATCGACCTCTGGCTGATAATCAGCCGTCTCCAATGTAATGGTCATCAGACCATTGATTTTGTCTGGAGCTTCAAATGAAATATTCATCTCTTTATACCTTATTTATATTATATAATCAGTTTTGAGCGTGCAAAGGTACGAAAAATCTCCGTAATCACCTAATAATAATGATGAAAATTAGCTTTTTTAACGGGGAATCACTCACCCATAAGGCTATTCATGTATACTTCTAAAGCGGTATAGCCTTCTTTGGAGAACTGCACATTACGGTCTTCTGCGTTCATTGGATCAAGTCCGTTCTTCAGTTCCCAGGCATCGTCCATACCGTCATGGTCTCTATCTACAACGGGCTGAGCATCAGCATACTGCGGCCACCCTTCCGCATCAGCAGGAGAGTCGATGATTCCTTGACGATGAGCCTGGAAACCACTATAGCGGGGCTGACCGCTTTTGACATCCTCAATAATGCGACGTTCTACAGCGTCACGCCGAATGGTACCTGCCCGTTGAAGTACATGCCGATAGGCCTTCTTGGCTGACTCTGCAGGGGTTAGATAGTCAGTATACTCCTGTCGGCTAAGGGGCTGAAGGGCTTTCAACTGGTTAATCGCATACCCTGTTTTATTGCTAACAAGAAGCCAGTCGTCACTTGTTTTCTGACCTTCCATGACATTGTCGGCAAAATACCACAACGATGGTCCGGTAAGTGTTTTCCCTTTTCGTGCAGCAGAGAGTTCTATCAGGACATTATCCTGCGGATGGGCTGGACCTGGTTTGTAATAGTTTCCTATGAAATTACACTCATGACTACTTCCTTCTCCTGCCTCATTCTCACCACCGTAGCAGGAATTACGTCGTCCCCAATTGAAGTTTACATTGTTTTGGTATTCAAGAAAAACATTCTTGTCGCCTTTGGGATTTGTAGCACCATTAATACGCGCGCTACGACTATCGTTGCTGGCCAACAGATTATGATGGAATGTCGCCGGCGAGCCATCCCATTGGGCTCCATAGCCACGGGCACCCTTATGATGACCTGCATCGTAGAGTCCTTCATGGATAATACACCACTGAACTGTCGTAAACTGGTTATCATACATCGTCATGTTCTCCTCACCGCTCCATCCGAAACAACAGTGGTCAATGATGATGTTCCGCCCATTCTCAATGCCAATAGCTCCACCCTCAATGAAGTTCTCCTTCTTTGTCTTTGTCGGATCACCTTTTGTTCCCAGACGCGAACGGATGTTACGAATAATCACGTTTTCAGAACCGCCTAAGTTCAGTTTGCCTCCACGCAACAGGATTCCTTTGCCCGGAGCTGTCTGACCGGCTATGGTCACGTTCTTCAACTTTGCGCGTATAGAATGCTCTCCCTTACGTTGCGGATTCGGACCTATGGTGATGATACCACTAACGCGGAATACAATGGTTGCATTTTCCTTACCTGCCTCTGTCAGCGCCCAGCGCAACGAACCTTCCCCCGTATCGTTGAGGTTCGTCACCTCCACCACCTTTCCTCCTCGGCCACCCGAGGCATACTTACCAAAACCTTCTGCCGTTGGGAATGCCTTTAAGGACTGTGCAAGTAATGTCCATGGACATAACAGGACTGTCAAGGATACAATCAGTCTATTCATCGTTTGTGTTTTGCTACTGTATAAAACTACTCTTCCAGACCCCACTTGTGGGCACGTAACTCTGCCATCTTGGCAAAGTCTTTCTTTTGAAGAACAAAATTCGAGCCTAGATATTTTTCCTTTACGATAGGATTAACAGCAAGCTCATCGGGAGTTCCCTTGAACAGGATACGTCCTTCAAACAACAGGTATGCACGATCGGTGATATTCAGTGTTTCATGCACATTATGGTCGGTTATCAGAATACCTATATTACGATATTTCAACTGCCACACAATCTGCTGAATATCTTCTACCGCAATAGGGTCTACTCCGGCAAAAGGCTCGTCAAGCATGATGAACTTCGGTTCTATAGCCAAACAACGGGCTATCTCTGTTCGACGGCGCTCACCACCAGAGAGTTGGTCACCTTTGTTCTTGCGCACTTTCTGCAATCGGAACTCGGCAATCAAGCTTTCCAGCTTCTCCAACTGATACTCGCGGGGCTTACCGGTCATTTCCAATACAGAAAGGATATTGTCCTCTACCGACATCTTACGGAACACCGATGCTTCCTGGGCTAGATATCCGATTCCTGCACGAGCACGCTTAAAGACAGGATAGCTCGTTACTTCTTCGTCACCAAGATAAATATGTCCGCCATTAGGGACTATCAGACCTGTAGTCATGTAAAATGAAGTTGTCTTGCCAGCGCCATTAGGTCCTAACAATCCAACAATCTCGCCCTGCTTAACATCAAAGCTCACATTGTTGACTACCGTACGCTTTCCATAGCGCTTGATGAGTCCTTCTGTCCGCAGCACCAGTTGTCCCTGCTCTGCTACCTGTACATTCGTTATATCGTCCATAGTGGCTGCAAAGATACAATTTTTTTTCATAACCCATTTAACTTTTACGATTTTTATGTATCATAAAAAAAAGAGCTGACCTCTTGGCTGACTCATTTTTTCTTCGTACCTTCGCAGCCGATATGACGAAGTTACTATATAATTGGCTGACGACATTCGGCAAGTTCATCATTTTGATGGGACGGACCTTTTCTGTGCCGGAACGCTTTCGCATGTTCTGGAAACAGTATGTCAAGGAGATGGCCCAACTGGGCATCAACTCTATCGGCATTGTTTTGCTCATCTCATTTTTTATCGGTGCGGTTATCTGCATTCAAATGAAACTGAACATCCAGAGTCCATGGATGCCACGATGGGTAAGCGGATACACCACCCGTGAAATCATGCTGCTCGAGTTTTCCAGTTCTATCATGTGTTTGATCCTCGCAGGTAAGGTAGGCTCAAACATTGCATCAGAGATAGGAACCATGCGTGTCACCCAGCAGATTGACGCCCTTGACATCATGGGAGTCAACTCAGCCTGTTATCTGATATTACCGAAAATCCTCGGTATGATAACCATCATGCCATTACTGGTTATCTTCTCGTCGGCCATGGGTATCATTGGAGCTTACGGCACCGCGTACATCGCTCATATCATCGTACCTGACGACTTAACGCTGGGATTGCAACATTCTTTCCAGCCTTGGTTTGTGTGGATGAGTATCATTAAAAGTCTCTTCTTTGCTTTTATCATTTCCGCCGTACCTTCTTATTTCGGCTATACGGTAGAAGGGGGATCGGTCAATGTGGGCAAGGCTTCTACGGATGCTGTTGTATCATCCAGTGTGCTGATTCTTTGTAGCGACGTATTCCTAACGCAGTTATTATCATGATTGAAGTAAAGAATCTATATAAGAGTTTTGACGGCAGAGAAGTGCTCAAAAACATCAATACGGTGTTTGAAGACGGTAAGACCAATCTTATCATCGGACAAAGTGGTAGTGGAAAGACCGTGCTAATGAAAAACCTGGTGGGGCTCTTCGAGCCTACCAGTGGGCAGATTCTTTATGACGGACGCGATTTTGTATGCATGTCGAAGAACGAGAAGGTACATATGCGGCGTGAAATGGGTATGATTTTCCAGTCGGCTGCCCTTTTCGACTCGCTTACCGTATTGGAAAATGTGATGTTCCCGCTTGACATGTTTTCTTCCATGAATCTGCGCGAACGCCAGAAACGGGCTATGGACTGTCTGGACCGTGTGAATCTGGTAGGAGCTGAGGATAAATACCCTGGTGAGATTTCTGGTGGTATGCAAAAACGTGTAGCTATTGCCCGTGCCATCGCCCTCAACCCCAAATATCTCTTCTGTGACGAGCCTAACTCCGGACTGGACCCCAAAACGTCGCTGATTATTGACGACCTGTTACACTCCATCACACAGGAATTCAATATGACAACCATCATCAACACCCACGACATGAATTCTGTGATGGGTATTGGCGAGAACATCATCTTCATCTACGAAGGCAATAAGGAGTGGCAAGGGGTAAGCAGCCAGATCATGAACTCCACCAACAAGAAACTGACAGACTTCATCTTTGCCAGTGACCTATTGAAGGAGATGCGTGAAGCCGTTACTCACCAGAAACCACACGATTGATTAAGGTCAAATAATCGACTGTGTGCGCAAACAATTTGGTTTTTCTCTTGCACGGACCCCAAAAAGACCGTACCTTTGCATCGTCAAAAGGACAAAAAAAGGATAACAATTTAAAGTAAAGAAAGGTAAAAGATGATGAAAAGATTAATTAACAAATGGCTGAGAAGTGAAGCTTATAGCGAGTATTGCTTGAATATGGCAAGAATGTATAACTTCAGAGCTGCAAACTAAATAAACGGATTGATTCTTCAGAATTCAATCCGTTTTTCTTTTTCTTCACCGCTCGTTTCTCCTATTTCATTTTCCACTCGCCACTTACATTCAGCATCGGCACGGTAACTTCCTCCTGAGTGGAGTCGTTGAAACAAAGCATCAAGAATACATAGGTCAGATTTTGCGTGGTATCACGATATCCTGTGTTTTCCGAGACGCGTACTTCACGGATGCCTCCGTGGGTTTCCACCATTTCTTCCATATACTGCTGGTAATTTTTCAGCAACTGGGCTTTATAGGCTTCTGGCAGACTATCTGCGCCAACCCTACCCTTCAGGAAATCCTCAGGGCTGTTGTCTAACAGACGTGCATAATAGCCCTGAGCTGCTTTGGCTGCCTCTTCCTCGGGTGACGCCTGAGAACAGGCAGACAATACCAGGAAGGCTATTGCTAGATATAACAGGTTCTTCACTTCTGACGGATAAAAACATTAATCGGTGTACCTGTCAATGTCCAGTTCTCACGCATCTTGTTCTCCAAGAAACGGCGATAGGGCTCCTTGACATACTGTGGCAGGTTTGCATAGAACACAAAAGTGGGAATCTGCGTATCCGGCACCTGCGATACATACTTGATCTTAATATATTTTCCTTTGATGCTAGGGGGTGGTGTAGCCTCGATAATGGGCAACAGCACCTCATTCAACTTAGACGTGCCTATCTTTATCTTACGATTCAGATAAACTTGCTTGGCTGTCTCAAGCACCTTAAAGATGCGCTGCTTAGTCACTGCTGAAGCAAAGATGATAGGGAAGTCGACAAATGGAGCCATGCGGTTGCGAATAGCTGTCTCGAATGTCTTGATAGCCTCCTGCGACTTGTCTTCTACCAAATCCCACTTGTTCACGACAACCACCAACGACTTATTGTTCTTCTGTATCAGCTGGAAGATATTCATGTCCTGGGCCTCGATGCCACGCGTAGCGTCAATCATCAAGATACATACGTCGGAATTCTCGATGGCACGGATACTACGCATCACGCTATAAAACTCCAGGTCTTCAGTAACCTTGTTCTTGCGGCGGATACCTGCTGTGTCTACCAAGTAGAAGTCGAAACCGAACTTGTCATATTTCGTATAGATGCTGTCACGTGTAGTGCCGGCAATATCGGTTACAATATTACGGTCCTCACCAATGAAGGCGTTGATGATACTCGACTTACCGGCATTCGGTCGACCTACCACAGCGAAGCGAGGCGTTCCGTCCATTGCGTCATCGGCTTCATCGGTATTCAACTTGGATACCACCAAATCGAGCAAGTCGCCAGTACCGGAGCCTGTGGCAGCGCTAATACAATAAGGGTCACCCAGTCCCAACTTGTAGAACTCATATTGCCCGTAAAGGTCCTTCCCGTCGTCGGCTTTGTTAGCAACCAACACAACGGGCAACTTCGAACGTCGAAGGATTAGTGCTACGTCCTGATCGAGATCAGTCAGTCCATTCTTGATATCCACTAGGAACAACACAAGATCTGCCTCTTCCGTAGCAACAATGACTTGCTTCCGAATCTCCTCCTCAAAGACATCATCACTGTTAACTACCCATCCACCCGTGTCAACAACGGAGAACTCACGGCCGTTCCATTCGCACTTGCCGTATTGGCGATCGCGAGTAGTGCCAGCTTCGTCACTTACGATAGCGCGACGGCTGTTTGTCAATCTGTTAAACAAGGTGGACTTTCCTACATTCGGACGTCCTACTATTGCTACTAAGTTTCCCATATATGTATTTATTCTGGATTATAGCCAAAGCTATCTAATTCTCGCTGGCTGGAGCGCCAGTCTTTGTCAACCTTCACAAAGGTTTCCAGGAAAATAGGCTTGTCAAAGAACTTCTCCAATGCTTTGCGAGCCTCAGTGCTTACCTTCTTCAGTGCCACACCTTGATGTCCTATGATGATTCCCTTTTGAGAGTCACGTTCTACGTAGATAATGGCATTGATATGTATATTCTTCTCGGTTTCCTTGAAACGCTCCACGCGTACTTCCACAGAGTAAGGTATCTCCTTGTCGTAGTAGAGCAGAATCTTCTCACGGATAATCTCTGACACGAAGAATCGGGCAGGCTTATCCGTCAACTGGTCTTTATCGAAATACGCAGGACTCTCAGGAAGCAGTTCCTTAATACGTTTCAGCAACATGTCTATGCCGAACTTATTCTTGGCAGAGATAGGCAGAATCTCGGCATTAGGCAACAGCGTATGCCACTTCTCAACAATTGCTGCCAGCAATTGTTGAGCCCCATTGGCCCCATTGGCCCCATTAGCCCCAAGCTCATCAATCTTGTTAATGAGCAGAAGCACAGGGATTGTCATTTTCTGCACCTTTTCCAGAAAATCCATATTCTTCTCCGGATTCTCTACCACATCCGTCACATAAAGCAACACATCAGCATCTTGCAGTGCGGACACAGAGAAAGCCAACATGGACTCCTGTAACTTGTAGTTGGGTTTCAGTACACCGGGGGTGTCAGAGAACACAATCTGCATGTCATCAGTATTAACGATGCCCATGATGCGATGACGCGTTGTCTGCGCCTTGAACGTCGCAATCGAAATACGCTCACCAACCAACTGGTTCATGAGCGTACTTTTACCTACATTGGGGTTACCAACGATATTTACGAACCCTGCCTTATGAGTCATTTCTCATTACTCATTACACATTTCTCATTTGGTGCTTGCACCATCATACGCCCACTTGTAATAGCTTGCTCCATGAACGAAACCAGCTCCGAAAGCGGTCATGATGACATTGTCACCCTTCTTCAGCAAATGCTCGTTTTCCCATAATGCCAATGGAATCGTTGCTGCTGACGTATTACCAAAATGCTCGATGTTAACCATGACTTGCTCCATCGGGAGCTCAAGGCGCTTGGCAACAGCTTCAATGATACGCATATTAGCCTGATGGGGGACAACCCATTGGATGTTTTCCTTGTTCAGACCATTGCGCTCAGCTATCAGCGCACAGTCGTCACTCATGTTCGTTACGGCATAACGGAACACGGTGCGTCCTTCTTGATAAAGGTAGTGCAGACGATGATCAACGGTGAAGTGGCTTGGCGGACATACAGAACCGCCTGCCTTCAGATGAAGAAAAGGAAGTCCCTTTCCGTCAGCTCGGAAATAAGAGTCTATCACACCGACATTCTCTTCTTCCGTACCTTCTACGAGAACAGCAGCGGCACCATCACCGAACAACGGACAGGTAGCACGGTCTTTATAATCAATGACCGATGACATCTTGTCTGCTCCAATAACGATGATTTTCTTATAACGGCCACACTGTATCATCGATGCAGCTACATCGAGCGTGTAGAGGAATCCACAGCATGCAGCCCAGAAATCAAATGCAAAGGCATTCTTCAGTCCGAGCTTGCCCAGCACGATGCTGGCTGTAGAAGGGAACTTATAATCAGCCGTTGAGGTGGTGACGATGACGGCGTCAATAGTATCAGGGTCTACTCCCGTCTTATGTATCAGTTGCTTGGCAGCCTTACGCGCCATATAACTGGTACCGAGACCTTCTTCGGTCAGGATACGGCGTTCCTTGATACCGACACGCGTCATAATCCACTCATCATTGGTGTCTACCATGCGGGCCAGTTCTTCGTTGTTCAGAACATAGTCAGGCACGTAGCCACCAATGCCGGTGATTATCGCATTGATTTTGCTCATTATTCAGCAGCTTCGTCCATTATAATGGCAATCTTGCCACGATAGTAGCCACATGTCGGGCATACTGTGTGATAAACATGGTATGCGCCACAGTTGGGACATACTGCCAATGTGGGAGCTACTGCCTTGTCATGGGTACGACGCTTTGCGGTACGAGTGTTTGATTGTCTTCTTTTAGGATGTGCCATAATTCTATAACTTTTTAATTTTTAAACTTTTAAATTTTTCAAAATCTCCCAGCGCGGGTCTGTTGTCTCTGCCTCCTCTTCGCCGCTTCGGACAGCGCCGCTCAACTCTTCCAGTTTCTGCGTCATCACACTATTGCATTTTCCAGGTGCATGAACGTGCTTGATGGGTATGGCCAACATGACAAACTCGTAGATGAACCACGACACGTCGAGTATTCCTTCGTTCTCGTCTACGGTCACGGCATCATCATCTTCACTGTATGTGTCGCCTAGTTTAACCAGCAACTGGTTGTCAGTCTCTATGGGCTGATCCATATCGTCTAAACAGCGATCACAGCTGATGACGACAGTGCCGGTGGTATGGAACTGAAACTCAAAAAAGCCGGCCATCTTGCGTATAGACACCGACACGTGCAAGGCTCCATGTTCCAACTGTGCACCATCTAAAGCCTCGAAAAACTGGTCGTCCAAGTCGTATTCTACAGTGGTTTCTGCAGCAGTCAACGCTTTCAAATCAATCTTATAAGACTCTAACGTACACATGACAACACTTCATTTGGGGTGCAAAGGTACAAAGATTTGAGGAAATATCCAAAAAAAATGCTTATTTTTTCAATTCTATACGGAACGTAGTACCCTTCCCTACTTCTGATTGTTTTACAAAAATACGACCGTGATGGTATTCTTCCACGATGCGTCGTGCCAGCGACAGTCCGAGTCCCCAGCCTCTTTTCTTGGTGGTAAAACCTGGAGTAAAGACATTTGCCAGGTCTTTCTTCTTGATACCCTTTCCCGTATCTTGTACCTCTACAATAATGTCGGAAGGGGTTTCTACCAGGCTCAATGTGATAGAACCCTTTCCTTCCATCGCGTCCACAGCATTCTTACATAGGTTCTCGATAACCCATTCAAACAAGGAGGCATTCATGCGGACCTTTACATCATGGTCTGGTAACAGGTTTATCATCTTCACCTGACTGGACGTACGACGATCCATATAGTCAACGACATGCTTCAAGACCTCATTCATCGAGGCTTCTACCGGCTCTGGCAACGAGCCTATCTTAGAGAAGCGCTCTGCTATCAACTGCAGGCGTTTGACGTCCTTGTCCATCTCCGGCAACAAGGCATCGTCGGGATACTGTTCCTTCAGCATTTCCACCCATGCCATCAGGCTCGACACGGGTGTTCCCAACTGGTGAGCTGTCTCTTTGGAAAGCCCCACCCATACCTTGTTCTGTTCAGCACGTTTCGAGGACAGCAAGGCAAAAATGGCCACAACCACAAACACGAGCACAATACCCAACTGGATATAAGGCCATGCCGACAACCGTTTCAACATGATAGACTCGTCGTAGCACACTAGCTGACCGTCCACACGAATCGTATCGCCCGCACGAATCATACTTTGTACATAGCTGTCAATGCTTGTAGTGTCTTCAATATTACGATAGTCGGTAATCTCGCCCTCGTCATTCATCACAATAACGGGAATGGTGTTGTTGCCCTCCATCACGCTCAGCACCAGCGACAGGTCCGTTGTCTCGTCAGCAGCATTTAAGGCATGCAATGCCTGTGCCCACACCTCCATGCGGTTATGCTCCTCTTTTGATAAGTCGCGCACCAAGAAGTGGGATATCAACAAAGATGCCACAGCGATTAACACCGCTGCAACCACCAAGACAATCTTGATTCGTCGTATCTGGTCAGTCCACTGCATACCTTATTATAACGCATACGCGGGAGGATTATTGCATCAGGTGGGGGATTACACAGTTTGCAAAAAAATATTTTCGAAAATTGCAAAATAGCCTACATGCCTACACAGAATCGCACTCAAATGCCGATAAACAAAGGAAAGTAGCGTTCGCCGAGCCTACACTGAACCTACACTAAGCCTACACTGAACCTACATAAAGTCTACACAAAGCCTACACTGAACCTACATAAAGTCTAGATAGGCTTCCCGCAAAATGTAAATCCTAAACCAGGAAAATCTCCCTTTAGTCCTTCCTCCTAAATTCTCTAGAGAATTTGAGCATTCCCTCGCCTACCAGCAAAAGCCACATCGTATAGCAAGCCGAAAATTCTCTAGAGAATTTCATCATTACCCTTCATGCTAATCCTTCCGATCCTTTGTTTCCATTTCTGCTCCCTCGTATAGTAGTCCTTCCTATTTCGAGTGTTTTTTGCCGAAAAAACTCAAAATCATGTAGGCTTTGTGTAGGTTCAGTGTAGGCTTTGTGTAGGCTTTGTGTAGGCTTTGTGTAGGCTTAGTGTAGGCTTGCTTTTCTGCAATCAACTAAAAACCAAATAATTACACAAAATCCGTGTAGGCATGTAGGCTATTTCCTGTTTTTAAAAAAATATTTTTTGCAAAATATGTTATGGACTCATCGGTGTTTTGTCAAAAGTAAATACAACCGAATTATTTACTGGGATTATTGAGAATCCATCTAATGGTTGCTAATGTAGAAGATATGCCTATCAGTGGTAATATGATTAACGACACATCGCTTTGTAGGCATTTAATCAAGATGACAACCAAGAAGATTAATACCATTATTAAAACCAAACATACTAAGTTCTTTAATATTAGCATCATTATTAACGTTAGATGTTATTAATTATAAATCAGGGGACTCTGATCTGTTCTCCACCTGTTGCTTCTTCACTTCATCGTTGGCCCTCACCTCGTGCGACCCTTTGATGTTCTGGGCATTGGCAATGGTAGTAAGCAATGCCAGTGCTATGATTATTAATATTTGTTTCATATTTTACATTTCTTTGATGAGTAATTGATATGGATTCCCTCCTGCATTCTTCCCGTAGATCAGAGTAATCGACGAAGTCGCTTGCCAAAGCAAGAACCGTCCCCTGATCTACCTAACCCTAACTCTTTTCTAGTCTGTAATCACAGAAAATATAACAAGCGATACGCTTTATCTCAAACAAATAGAGAGTGGGGCATTCTTCCTTCTCTCTATACTTGATCTTAAACCGATACTTTTTCTTTCCCTTTCTTTCTCTTTTATCAAATATAATTGTCAACACATCATCCTTAAGATTCCAACTACCTAGGCAAACTTCTCCCCAAGGATATGTCTTTTTAAACCGATGATTACTTAAAAATTCTATTTTTCTACATCCTGCATAGCCACATGCGATACCTGTATCCTCTATCATAGGACCTTCTCCTATGGAATCCATTTCTTCTTCATTGTAAAATATGGTACGCCTTTCTGTCCAGATTTTATCAATAAGGATAGAGTCATTGCCATATACACCTACATAGATCAGGGGACGGTTCTCTGATCTGTTCTCCACCTGTTGCTTCTTCACTTCATCGTTGACCCTCACCTGGTGCGACCCTTTGATGTTCTGGGCATTGGCAATGGTTGTAAGCAATGCTAAGGCTATTGTTATTGATATTTGTTTCATGTTTTACATTTCTTTGATGAGTAATTGATATGGATTCCCTCCTACATTCTTCCCGTAGATCAGAGTCCCCTGAACAGATCAGAGTAATCGACGTAGTCGCTTGCCAAAGCAAGAACCGTCCCCTGATCTACTCTTTTTGTTTTTCGCTCAACCATTTCTTGAATTCATCATCACGAATAACATAATAGTCCAATTGATTGAAATAGGTTTCAAGTTCATCATAAGATTCGAAACAATATACACGTGTCGCTATATAGAAACGCTTTAGGACATCCAAAGATATACTTTTTTGGTTACGGACATACCAAAGATGCATATTGGTAATATCGTCAAAATTTATCTTTGTAGGCATATAACAATGTGTTTTCACAAAGTCAATTCCGGACATCATAGAGATTACTGCAATAAACTCTAAAGCGTGATTATTATGTATTTCAGTATCTTTATTAGTTTCGACAATAGTATATAGCCTTTTAAAGTTTGTCTTGAAAACCGAATCTACATTTGTAACATCTTTTGTCACCTCCATATATTTGAATGGAAGTTGACCCTCCAGTGTCTGGCTATTTATAGTTGGATAGGTCAGGGGACGGTTCTCCGATCTGTTCTCCACCTGTTGCTTCTTCACTTCATCGTTGGCTCTCACCTCGTGCGAGCCGGTGATGTTCTGGGCATTGGCAATGGTAGTAAGCAATGCCAGTGCTATGATTATTGATATTTGTTTCATGTTTTACATTTCTTTGATGAGTAATTGATATGGATTCCCTCCTGCATTCTTCCGATAGACCAGAGAGAGCCTGATCAACCATAATTATTGTAATATGTCATCATACTTCGTAAACCTTTAATGTTTTATAACAGATCAGGGAACCCCTGATCTACCCATCTTGCCCTCGCGCTCGCAAAACTCGCGCAGCGCCTCAATGTCTATACTGTTTTTCCCGTATTTCTGTTCCATTGTTCATGCCCAAAGATTGGAAGAGGTTATGGTCTGTTTTATCAAAAGCATGCTGCCATCATTTCCTCACCCAACTTGTGGATGTGTGCGAGGATCTCATTTTCACGCTCGGCAGAAGGCTTCTTAAAACCATTGATGTAGTTGCGTAGCAGAGTGGCATTCATGCCAAGGGAGCGGGCAAATTCTGCCACATTGATTTCCTTGTGGGTAAGGAAGAATCGCTGTAGGGGCGTTGGCTCAGAATCGTCATAGGTAAAACTCTCGAAACTGATGTCCTCGTCAAGTCCGCGCCAGTGGATGCCATCGAAACCGAAAGTGTATGCAGCCCTTTCTTCGTCGGTAGCCGTCCGCAATTTTGGATACCAGAGGAGGGACTGGCTGTACTCATGCCCTTCCTCGTCACAACCATATATGTGTTCGGCATCGAACCAAATTTCCTTAATCTTCATAAGCTTGTCCTCCTTTATTTATTAAAATGTTCGTTCCAACGTTTGATAATGATGTCTGCGTTCTCGTCAATTATAGTCTTAATCTTGCGGAAATCGTTCGATTTAATGCCCTGCTTATCAGTGAGGACAAACTCCGTGCCGTTCCACTCGAACTTGGCCATGCCACCATTGCCCTCCACGTGGATGTGTAGTGGCTCATGTTCTTTGCTGTAGAAAAAGAACGAGAATCCAAAAAATCTGAATACTTCTGGCATAATCCTTTCGTTTTATTGTTTATCCGCCACAAAGATAGGAATTATTTTTAATACCATGATTATTTTGGCCAATTATTTGCAATGATTTAACAATTCAACGAAAAAAAACCGACAAGACCGAAAATCGGATGCCGAGGGTGAAAGCTTTAAACTAGTTAAAGTGTTTTGCCCTATTTTTTGCTATTCTTGAGCCTTCAAAGAGAAATTCTTAAACGGCCACGTTCAATTTATCTTTGCAGATTATTTGTTCTTATCAGAAAAATATTGTAGTTTTGCACTGTAAATTCATCAGGGTAAAGCAAGACTAAGATTCTATATGATGAAGCACGACGAGATATATTCAGCAGCCCAACTGACGGCATTCATTCAAGAGGTGGGATTCCTACCCCTGTTAGACAGTGGCATACAAGGCTATTCTGCAGAAGAGATGGTAGCTGACGACTGCCGCTATGTGGTATTCGACGATGGCGGGTGGGACTGGCCGCTGTGGAAGTGGAAAGGTCCCATCGTGTCGGACGGCAGTTGCGTTTATGGCAAGTTCTTCAATAAGAAAGCCGGGTTCGTCAGCCGCGAGTGGTGGCCCGACTTCTACAACTACCGTCGCAGCAAGTATCCTGTGCCTGCCGAAGGAACCATTGACGACATCATCCTGACTACGCTTCGCGAACACGGCAGTCTCATTACTCGTGAACTGCGTGCGGCCTGTGGCTTCGACGGCCCCAAGATGCGTAGTAAGTTTGACGGTTACGTGACCCGCCTGCAAATGGCCTGCCTGATAGTCACCGAGAACTTCGTATATCCCACTGACAAGCATGGATGTGAATATGGTTGGGGCTGGTCGCTGCTCACCACTCCCGAGACGCTCATGGGACGTGATGGATTCCATTGTCCACGGACCCCTGAGGAGTCTTATCAACTCATTATTTCCCATTTCCGAACGTTTCTGCCAATGGCTTCCGATAAACAACTGCGACGGTTGATAGGATGATTTTCATGGATGCAAAGTTACGAAAATAATACGATATCCGCGACAGTTAAGGCATGGAACAAAGAAAGCACCCTGTCTCATTGCTGAAACAGGGTGCTTCAAGAAAAAAGTGGCGGCCTCCTACTCTCCCGCATTGCATTGCAGTACCATCGGCGCAAGCGGGCTTAACTTCTCTGTTCGGAATGGGAAGAGGTGGGACCCCGCCGCAATAACCACCTGATGTAATTTACTATTTGACAATTTACAATCTTACTATTGGAATGCCAAACGTATAAGGTGACAATCTTCACAAGCAAGCCAGAGATGTCGATTCGTTACCAACACCTGAAAAGATGACTGCGGCAAAAGCTCTCGGGCAATTAGTAAGGCTCGGCTTTGACGTCACCGTCTTTACACCTGCCTCCTATCAACGTC